>CAMAWD010000036.1 GCA_945861785.1 Rhodoferax sp. OV413
GCAGCCCGAGGGTCGGTGCGCGCAGCGCACTTCGTCATCATTCTGGCCGCGGTTGTCCGAACGAAGCGCCTGCAGGGCGCGCAGTGAGTTCTGCGGCCCGACCCTCGGGCGAGCACCACAGGGCAGTCGGCGCGTTCAGCGCCCGACCGTTCCAGTATGAGCCTCCGCTGGGCTGCGCCTGCCGCGACGCGCGCCAACGCCAACGCCAACCCAGACCAGGCAACGAACGACCGCAAAGGGCCAACACCGTCCGCGGGGTCAGGTCTTGCGTTGCAATATGGCAAAACAAGACCTGACCCCTCGGACCCTGTGTGTGTGCTCGGACCCTGTGACCCCTCGGACCTCAAGGCGCGGTAGCGGCGGCTGACCGGCCGTGCAGCGTCGTCGCCCCGATCGCCCCCAGAATCAGCGCCCCGCCCCAGAACACACCCGCTGCTGGCAACTCTCCGTGCGCCATCCACACCCACAGCGGGTTCAGGAATGCGTCGGACATCGTGATCAGCACCATCTGGGTCACCGGCACATGGCGTGCGCCGCGCATGTACAGCACCATCGGCAGGGCCAGCTGGATGGCGCCCATCAGGAACAACACGGCGATGGTCGTGGTGGCAACCGGCGCCAGCGTGCCGAACAGCGACACCAGCACGAAGATGCTCAAACCGCCGACGATCATCGCCGGCTCCATGCCCTGGGCGCTGTAACGGCGCAACGCCACACTCTGCCCGGCAAAACAGATGGCCATGACCAGCGCCACCATAGAACCAGCAAACCCGCTGACCGAGGCGTTTCGCTCGCTGAAGGCGATCACCCCCACGCCGAACAGCGCGACAACGGTGGCCAGGTAGAACACCAACCGCGTGCGTTCACCTAGCCACACGCGTGCCAGCACCGCCGCGAACAGGCCGGACGTCGCGCCCAGACAGGACACGGCCGCCACGCTGGCAAGTTTCAATGCCAGGATGTAGGCCGAGGAACCAACGGCAAAAAACCCGGCAGCGATCAGCACCGCCATCGGGTTGGCCTGGCGGAACAGCGCCACCGTGCCCCGGCCGTAATGCAGCACGGTCCAGACCAACAGCGACAGGCACATGCCCAGCCCGCGCCATGCGTTGAAGGTCCAGGGATCGGTGCTGGGCAACCAGCGCACGAAGACGCCGCTCAGGCTCCAGAAAAAAGTCGCCCCAAGTACCAGCCACAGGCCCTTGGCACGGGCGCTCATCCGACAAGCTCAGTGGTGCGCACTGGGCGCACAGGCAGATCAGTTGTCACTGGCACCAGCACGCCGTCCGCGGCCACGCTTGAGGTTGGCGCCCGGCGCGGCGCCGCCGAGGCGGCTTTGTTCACCACCCCACTGCGCCCGCGCGCCGGTGGAGACCTCGCCAAGTGACGACACGATGTCTTCCAGCGCGGGGCTCGGCGCGGGCGTGTGGGCCTCCAGCGCATCACGCATGGCACGCAGGTGTTTCGGCGACGTGCCGCAACAGCCACCAATGATGCGTGCACCGGCATCCAAGGCCATGCGCGCATACACCCCCATCAGCGCGGGCGTGCCGTTGTAGACGATAGCCCCATCCACATACTGCGGAATACCGCAGTTGCCCTTGGCCACCAAAACGACGTCAGGGCCGGCCGCCGCCGCCAGGTTGTGGATACAGGCCACCACCTCGGAGGCGCCCACGCCGCAGTTGGTGCCGCAGGCGGCCAAGCGCGGCACGAGCGTCTTTTCGAGCGCCGCGAAGTCGCTCGGCGAGATGCCCATCATGGTGCGGCCGTTGGTATCAAAACTCAGTGTGCAGACGATCGGCAGACCGGTGCTGGCGGCGCCGGCCACGGCCGCCTGCACCTCCTCCACCGAGGACATGGTCTCGATCCACAACACGTCGGCGCCACCTTCGGCGAGCGCCCTGGCCTGTTCTGCAAAGGCCTCGGTGGCCTGCGCGATGCCCAGGGGGCCGATCGGCTCCATGATTTCGCCGGTCGGCCCCATGCTGCCAGCCACCGCCACTTCCCGGCCACTGGCATCGGCAACGGCACGGGCCAGCCGTGCGGCGGTCGTATTGAGCTCCTGCACGCGCGCCTCGGCATGGTGCAGCTTGAGTCGGTAACGCGTACCGCCAAAGCTGTTGGTCAGCAGGATGTCGGCACCGGCATCCACGAAACTCTGGTGCAAGGCGGTGATCTTGGCGGGTTGTTCGGTGTTCCACAACTCGGGCGCGTCGCCGGACATCAGGCCGGCGTCGAACAGGTTGCTGCCGGTTGCGCCGTCGGCGAGCAGCCAGGGACGGGTGGTGAGAAGGTGGGTGAATCGGTTGGTGGCTGCGGTCATGAAAAAAAGGTTCTCAGGCAATTTGATCTGGCGTCACGACGACCCAGTTGCGGTCGGCGGTGACAGGGTGGCCGTGCTCCAATTGTGAAGCGGCATGGTGGGTTTGCATGGCGCGGATGCGGTCATGGTAGTCGGGCTTGCGCGCCACGAACAGGCGCAGCGAACCCTGGTCGACGTCGGGACCGCGGAAAAACATCGGGCCATCGCTGTCTGGCGTGTCGCCCGCCACCAGCACCGGCCTCTTCCAGGCGTGGATGTAGGTATGAATGGCTGCCTGTTTGCCCTCGTACCAGGGCATCGGCGCCCACAGGGTGTGGGTGAGCTCAAAGTCGAGCAGCGCGCCAGGTTCGTACCTGCCCTGCGTGATCAGCTTGCGCGCCGTCGTCACATCGCCGGTGCGGCGATCGCGCAGCAGCAGCGACACGCCGATCACGTTCTGCGGCTTCACGTTGTAGCCGTATTGCGGGTCGGCCAGCACCATGCGCACCAGTTCCTCGGCTGCGGCGCTGACCACAAACACCTCGATGCCGTGGTGCATGAGCCGGTTGTAGAGTTCCTGCTGGCCGCGCTGCAGGCGCGGAGGCTCGACCTCGATCTGCACCGTCTGGTCGTCGACGTAACACTGCGCGGGGATTTTGCCGCCGGCCGCCAGCATGGCGTCCAGGTGCCCCTTGAGTTCGCGCAGCGTGAAGCCGGCGAAGATCTGCGAGGCCCACGGGTAACCGATCTGGTCGTCGATCTCGCCGAGCCGGAAGTAGTAGCTGTGCAGGCTCTCGCGCTGCCCCGCGGTGTCGCGAAACGGGATGATCTTCAGCGACGGGTGCATGGTGTCTCGGGTCAACACGCCGCGCGCCTCCATGAAGGGCAGCAATGAACCCACCAGGTCGTGGTGGTAACTGGTGTTGTCGGCGTCGAACACGGCGAACGCGCCCTGGTGCGAATTGGCGGCGATGAGTGCGTCGAGGCGCTGTGCGGCGTCGACCGGCCAATGGCGCAAGGCCGGCGCATCCTGCGGCGCAGTAGGAGAAGTCATGGTGTTGGTGTTCACAGGACGGCCGTTCAACGCTGCAGCGTCTGGTAGTGGGGATGCATGAACACCGGCGCGTCAGACACCGGCAAGGGCCCGCGGCCCCGGACCACGTCGGCCAGTTTCTCGGCCATCATGATGGTGGGCACATTGAGGTTGCCACTCACCACCTCGGGCATGATGGACGCATCCACCACGCGCAGGTTCTGCACGCCATGCACGCGGCCCGCGCCATCCACCACCGCCATGTCGTCCATGCCCATGCGGCAGGAGCAGGACGGGTGGTAGGCGGTCTCGGCACTGGCACGGATGTGGGCGTCGATCTCGGCATCGGTCTGCACCGCCGGGCCGGGCGAGAGCTCCGCGCCACGGTAGCGGTCGAAGGCTTTTTGCGCGAACACTTCACGCGTGAGCCGGATTGCCGCGCGCATCTCCTTGCGGTCCTGCCCGGTGCCCATGTAGTTGAAAAGGATCTCCGGGGCGTCGGTGGCCTTGGCGCTGCGCAAGCGCACATGGCCGCGGCTGGTAGGCCGCATCGGGCCCACATGGGCCTGGAAGCCGTGGCCGGTGGCGGGGGCATTGCCGTCGTACCGCACCGCCATCGGCAGAAAGTGGTACTGCAGGTCGGGGTGGGCCACACCCGCCTCGCTGCGGATGAAACCGCCCGACTCGAAATGGTTGGTGGCGCCCAGCCCGCTCTGGAACAGCAGCCACTCCAGCCCGATCTTTGCCTTGACCAGCGGGTTGACTGCCGAATACAGTGTGATCGGCTCCTTGCAGGCGAACTGCACGTAGGTCTCGAGGTGGTCCTGCAGGTTCTCGCCGACGCCCTTCAGCGCGGCCACCATCGGGATGCCCAGCGGCTGCAGCCGCTCCGGGTTGCCGATGCCCGACAACTGCAGCAACTGCGGCGAGTTGATCGCGCCGCCACACAGAATGACTTCGCGTGCCGCGCGCAGTTGCTTCAGCGCACCACCCTGCGCCACTTCCACGCCCGTGGCGCGCGGCGCGTCCGGCGGCCCGTCGAACAGGATGCGTGTGGCGAGTGCGCCGGTCTGCAGCGTGAGGTTCGGCCGCTGGAGCGCCGGACGCAGGTAGGCCATGGCAGTGCTCCAGCGCCGGCCCTTGTGCACTGTCATGTCCATCGGGCCGAAACCCTCCTGGCGGTAACCGTTCATGTCCTCCGTGCGCGCGTAACCGGCCTCGACACCGGCCTCGATGAATGCGTTGTACAGCGGGTTGTTGCAAGCACCTGTGCTCACCTGCAACGGCCCGGAATCGCCGCGGTAGGCGTCCCCCCCCTTGGCACGGGTCTCGGACTTGCGAAAGTACGGCAGGCAGCGGGCGTAGGACCAGTCGCCGAGTTCGTACTTCTGCGCCCAGCCGTCGTAATCGAGTGCATGGCCGCGGACATAGACCATGCCGTTGATCGACGACGAGCCACCGATGACCTTGCCGCGCGGGCAATGGATGCGCCGCCCGTCCATGAAGGGTTCGGGTTCGCTCTCGTACATCCAGGTGTAGCGCGGATTGGCCATCGGGTAGGCAAAACCCGAGGGCATGTGGATGAACAGGTTGTGGTCCATGCCGCCGGCTTCGAGCAGCAACACGCGCACGCCGGGGTCTTCGCTCAGGCGATTGGCCATCACGCTGCCGGCCGAACCGGCGCCGACGATGATGTAGTCGAACTCGGCCTTGGCCATGGTCAACGGCAGCCGCAGGCGACTTCGAGCGCGGCCAACTCCGCGTCGACATCGGCGCTGTCGGCGTCATGCACAAGGCCGATCAGCGCACCGGTGGCAGGGCTGATGTTGTCGAACGCCTCGCCGCCACCGACCCACGCCTGTCCGTCCACAAATCCGGAAATGCCGATTTCACCCATCAGACTCTGTCTCTCCATCGAGTTCACCTGCCTGCCACCATGCGGGGCAAGGCGATCGACCCACAAACCACCGGGCTGACGCCGTCGACGCTGGCACACGATGCCACCGGCCGGCTCGGGGCGCCCCGCAAACCCTCAGCGCTTGAGCGCCGCCTGGACCTCGGCCAGGCCATCCTTGCCGTCGAAGGTCTTGACGCCTTTGAGCCAGGCTTCCAGCACACCGGGGTTCTTCTTGAGGAAGTTGCGCGCCGCCACGTTGGGCTTGGCCTTTTCGAGGATCGGGCCCATGACCTGGTTTTCCATGTCGGTGGTGAACTGCAGGTTCTTCAGGAAGGCTGTCACGTTGGGGCACTTTGCCTCGTAGGACGGCGGCACCGCGGTGTAGACCTTGGCCTCACCCAGGTTGGGACCGAACACGTCGTCGCCACCGGCCAGGTAACGCATCTTCATCTGCACGTTCATCGGGTGCGGCTCCCAGCCCAGGAACACGATCGCCTTTTTGGCGCGGATGGCGCGTTGGGCCTCAACCAGCATGCCGGCCTCGGACGACTCCACCATCTTGAAGGCTTTCAGGCCGAACTTGTTGTCCTTGATCATGCCGGCGATCAGCGCGTTGCCGTCGTTGCCGGGTTCGATGCCGTGGATCTTGCCGCCCAGGTCCTTCTCGAACCTGGCGATGTCGGCGAAGGTCTTCAGCCCCTTGTCGTACAGGTAGTCGGGCACGGCCAGCGTGTATTTGGCGCCCACCAGGTTGGGTTGGTCGAGCACCTTGATCTGATTCGCCTTGACGAAAGGCTCGATCACCGGGGTCATGGACGGGTTCCAGTAGCCCAGGAACACGTCGATCTGCTTGTTCTTGAGGCCGGCGAACGCGATCGGTATCGATGCGATCGTGACCGTCGACTTGTAGCCCAACCCTTCGAGCACCACCGAGGCCAGCCCGGTGGTGGCGGCGATATCACTCCAGCCCACGTCGGCAAAACGCACGGTCTTGCAACTGGCGTCTTCAGCCGCGCTGACCCGCAGTCCGACGGACAAGAGGGCAGAGGCAACAACGGCCAAGGTCTTGAGTTTCATTGGGGATCCTCGGAGTGGAACGGCGATTTTAGGGGGCGATATCGGCCTTGGGGTCGCGCCTGGCGGCCCGCCGGCTCCGGGCGCTCGATTCGTTGTGGATCACGGTGCGCTCCGGCAGCGTCACCGCCTCACGCAGGCGCTGGAACGGCGCGGTCAGGTGCGGAATGGCCATGGCCTCGACGAAGAACTCCTGGAACCGTGGCTCGACCGCTGTTTCGATCTTCTCGACCCGGCGCACCAGTTGCTCGATCTCGCGGCGCGAGCGCTGGTCGAGCAACGCAATACGCGCGCCAGTGCCGGCGGCATTGCCCGCCGAACTCACATGGTCGAGCGCGCAGTCCGGGATCATGCCCAGCACCATCGCATATTTCACGTCGATGTGGCTGCCGAAGGCGCCGGCCAGGCGGATGCGGTCGACCTTCTCGATGCCCATGCGCTCCATCAGCAGCCGCACGCCGGCATACAGCGCCGCCTTGCCCAGCTGGATGGCGCGCACATCGTTCTGCGTGACCTTGATCGACGAAGTGCCGACACCGGCCTTGCAGATCTCATAGGAAAAGGTGCGGCCGTCGCTCTGGATGCGCGGGTTGCGCGCGGCCAGTTCGCCTTTGATGACGCCGTCATGGCGGATCACGCCGGCAAGGTACAACTCCGCCAGGATTTCGATGATGCCGGAGCCGCAGATGCCCGTCACACCGGTGGCCGCAGTCGCCGCCGCGAAGGCCGGGTCGTCGGACCACAGGTCGCAACCAATCACCTTGAAACGCGGCTCCAGCGTGGCGACATCGACGCGCACGCGCTCGATGGCCCCCGGCGCCGCGCGTTGCCCGCAGCTGATCTGCGCACCTTCGAATGCGGGGCCGGTGGGGCTGGAGCAGGCCAGCAGGCGCTTGTTGTTGCCCAGCACGATCTCGGCGTTGGTGCCCACGTCGACCAGCAGGGTCACCTCTTCGCTCAGATCCGGCCGCTCGGCAAGAACCACCCCGGCAGTGTCGGCGCCCACATGGCCAGCAATACACGGCAACACGTAGATACGGGCATTGCGGTGGATATGAAAGTCGATCTCCACCGCCCACAAGGTGATGGCGCGGTCGGTGGCGAGTGCAAACGGCGCACCGCCCAGCTCGATCGGGTTGATGCCCAACAGCAGGTGGTGCATGATGGGATTGCCGACAAAGGTGGCCTCGAGGATGTCGGTGGCCGGAATGCCAACCTGCTGCGCCACATCGGTGGCGAGTTCATTGATGGCGCCGCGCACCGCGTCGGTCATCTCCTTCTCGCCGCCGGGGTTCATCATCACGTAGGACACCCGGCTCATCAGGTCTTCGCCAAACCGGATCTGCGGGTTCATGATGCCGGCGGCCGCCACCACGTCGCCGGTGGCCAGATTGCACAGGTGCGCGGCGATGGTGGTGGAGCCCACATCGATGGCGATGCCGTAGGCGTGTTCCCGGAAACCCGGCCACACGGCAATGATCTGGCTCTCGCCATGCACCGCCACGGTGACTTTCCAGCCGCCTTCGCGCAGCGCTTGCTGAAGGTGCTGCAGCACCCGCACATCGCAGGCCAGGTTGGTCAGCCGCCACTCGAATTCCAGGGCATCTTCCAGCCGGCGCAGGTCGCCGGACGGATCGTGCATGTCGGGCTCCTGCACTTCGACAAAATGCAGGCGGATCACCGGGTCGAGCTCGATGTCGTGCGCCTCGGCGGCCTTGCGCACCACCTGGCGGTGCACCTGGCTGCCCGATGGCACATCGATCACCACATCGCCCAGCACCTGCGTGGAGCAGGACAACCGGCGACCGGCATCCATTGGCTGGGTCTTGCAATATTCCTCTTCGACCGCGCCGAAAGGCGTCAGGTTTTCGGCACGGGACTTGACGCCGTGTTTGGCGAATTCGCCAACCGCCACCGTCACCTGGCAGCGGCCGCAGATGCCTCGCCCGCCACAGACCGAATCGATGTCCACACCCAGCGACCGCGCCGCCTGCAGGACCGGTGTTCCCACCGGAAAGCGGCCTCTGCGGCCCGATGGGGTGAATACGACCAGTGCTTCCTTTGCGCCCACCATGGTCAGACCCGCCGGCGCCGGCCGACCTCGCGCCGGCCACGGCCCATTTCGCCATCCGCGCCCATCGCCGGATCGGCGCGGAACTTGCGAATCCAGCGTGCGCAATCAGGGTCGTGCCCCATCATCACGTCGGCCGCCATGCAGGCGCGCACCACCTCCTCGTGCAGCGGGTTGGTGATGGCCGAGGTCATGCCCGAGGCGATCGCCATGGTCAGGAAACCGGCGTTGATGCCGTTGCGTTCGGGCAGGCCGAAACTCACGTTCGATGCGCCGCAGGTGGTGTTGACCTTGAGCTCGGTGCGCAGGCGGTGCACCAGGGCCATCACCTGCACACCAGCCAGGTTGATGGCGCCGATCGGCATGACCAGCGGGTCGACCACGATGTCGCAGGCCGGAATGCCGTAGTCGGCGGCGCGTTCGACGATTTTCTTGGCCACTGCAAAACGCACATTCGGGTCTTGCGAGATGCCGGTCTCGTCATTGGAGATTGCCACTACGGCGGCGCCGTATTTCTTGACCAGCGGGAGTACGGTCTCGAGGCGGTCTTCCTCGCCGGTGACGGAATTGACCAGCGGCTTGCCCTTGTAGACCGCCAGGCCGGCTTCGAGGGCCGCGACGATGGAGGAGTCGATGGACAAGGGCACGTCGGTCACATCCTGCACCAGCTGTATCGCCCTGGCGAGCATGCCCGGCTCATCGGCCAGCGGGATGCCGGCGTTCACGTCCAGCATGTGGGCGCCGGCCTCTACCTGCGCCAGTGCATCGGCAATCACGCGGCTGTAGTCGCCAGCCAGCATTTCGGCGGCCATGATCTTGCGCCCGGTGGGATTGATGCGTTCGCCGATGATGACGAACGGGCGGTCGAAGCCGATCACGACTTCGCGGGTGGCTGAGCTGATGATGGTGTCCGTCACGCTGTTTCCTTGATGGGTTGGGATTCTTTGTCGCGCCCCGGGTACCAGGGTGTACGACCGCCGAGCACACCCGATTTCTGGATGATCTCGGCGACACTTTCTTCCTGGCGGTAAGCCATCACGTGGATGCCCGACACGCCCTTGATCTCGCGGATTTCCTGGATCAGGTCGATACACACCTGGCGGCCTTCGAACGCCTGCTTTTCGGCGCCGGCCACACGCTGGATGACGCTGTCAGGGATGTGGATGCCGGGCACGTTGGAGCGCATCCACTCGCCGGCCTTGGCCGAACGCAACGGCCCGACACCGACCAGGATGAAGACCTTGCCCAGCAGGCCCAGGTCTTCCACCTTTTTCATGAACTCACGCAGACGTGGTACGTCGTAACAGTATTGCGTCTGCACGAACTGGGCGCCGGCCTGCACCTTCTTGGCCAGGCGTTCGGCGCGCCACTCGAACGGCAGGCCGAACGGGTTGGCCGCGGCGCCCAGGAAAACCCGCGGTGCAAACGTGATCTTGCGCCCGCTCTGGAACTTGTGCTCGTCGCGCAGCGTGCGCCCGATGTCCAGCAGCGACATGCAGTCGAGGTCGAACACCGGCTTGGCCTGGGGGTGGTCGCCGGACTGCACACCGTCACCGGTCAGGCACAGGATGTTGCACACACCCATGGCCGCGCCACCCAGGATGTCGCCCTGGATCGCGATGCGGTTCTTGTCACGACAAGATATTTGCATCACTGGTGCATAACCGACCTTGGTGAGCAGCGCGCAAACCGCCAGGCTCGACATGTGGCAGTTGGCCCCGCTGCCGTCGGTGGCGTTGATCGCGTCCACGTAACCGTCGAACACACGCGCCCGGCGGTAGACGTCGTCCGGGTCGGCCGAGTCGGGAGGGTCGAGTTCGGAGGTGACGGAGAAAACGCCCTTGCGCAACAAGCGCTCCAGGCGCCCGGGCGAGGTATGGCCCGGCAGGATGGGCAGCGGGTACCCGGGCACCGGTTCGTCTTCGAATTTCACGGTTTCACCCCCGCGCCCGCAGCTGCAGGCGCGCCAGCGGATTTGTCCCGGGCGATCTTGAGCAAGGTGGAGCGGCCCTGCAGCCGACGGTCGACCGCAAACTGAACCACCTTGATCAACTGCTTGCCCTCCACCATGCGCTGGCTGCCCTCAAAGGCCTCGACCCAGACGCAGCGCATGTCGGGGTTGACCTCGCAGTTGCCGTTGGCACGCACACCGCCGCAGGGGCCGTTGCGCAGGTTCTTGGGGCAGTTCATCGGGCACGACATGCCGGTGGAACTGAGCGCGCACTGGCCGCACATCTGGCAGTCGAACATGAAACCCTTGAACACCTTCTCGGCCAGGGCCACCGGCTTTTCGAGGCGCCCGTAACCGATGCGGCTCCACACCGGATGCAGGGCCACGAACAGCCGTTCCACTGCGGCGTAGAAGATCTCCATGCCCCGGGCGTGCCGCACCGACCAGCGGCGCACCGCGTACATCAGGTGCCCCCAGCGTCCACCGGCGGCACGGCGCGGCCGGTGGGCACTTCCAGGCCGTGCGCGCGGATCAGGCGCAGCAAGTCGTCATCGGAGTACTTCGCCTCGATGCGTGCTGCCTCGGCCGCCGCTTCGGCCTGGATGTCGTCGCCGCAGGCGATCGGCTCGGCGCGTTTCCAGTCCGCCAGGTAGGCGTCGGAGCCGGACTTGCCGGCGCGCATCGCGGCGCGGTCGACCGCCTCCTGGAAACGGTGGGAGAGCTGCACCTTGGCGGTTTCGCGGCCCTTTTTCACCAGCACCTGGGCTGGCACATCGCGCCAGGAAATCACAATCAGTTTTGCCAAAATACCACTCCTTCGCTTGCACGGCGCAAGCTGTGTTCCAGATCTCCGTAACCGGTCACGCGGTGTTCGAACGCAAGCCCCAGCCGCGCAGCCGCTGCGCGTGCATCGGCCAGCCGCTCGGGTGACTCCAGTTGCGACAGGTAGACCAGCCGGCGGTAGTTGCCGAAATACACTGGCAGCAACTCGGGGTGTTTGTCGATGCCCAGGCCCTGCATGATCAGGCGCTCGAAGTGCCAGGCCAGGAAATCGGTCAGGTAAAAGGTGCCGGGTTCGGCATCGGCCAACTCCGCAAAAACCGCGCTGCCGGCAAAAAATTCGTAACAATGCGCGCCGGGAATACGCTCCACGCCCTCTTCTCGCAGCACCACATCGAGCAGGCCACCGGTGCCGCAATCGGCATACGCCACGAAGATCGAGGCATGCCGCGCCTTGTGCTGGCGGATCTTGTCGCGCACCGCAGCCGGGATTTTTTCGGGCCGGTTGTGCAACTCCGCGGGCAGGCAGGTCACCTCCAGGTGCGACCAGCCGTTGAGCCGCTGCAAGGCGACGATCTCGTGCGCCAGGGCCCCGCAGGCAATCACCAGGGTGGTCGCACGCTCGCCCACGGCCAGCTCCCTGGGCTTAACGCGCGGCGCGCCGCGCGGCGATCAGCGTCTTGGCGGTTTCCACGGCGATGCCGGCGTCGCGGCAATAGGCATCGGCGCCAACCGCCCGGCCGAACTCCTCGTTCAGCGGTGCACCGCCAACCAGCACGATGTAGTCGTCGCGCAGGCCTTTTTCCTTCAGGGTGTCGATGACCACCTTCATGTAGGGCATGGTGGTGGTCAGCAGCGCGGACAGGCCCAGGATGTCGGGCTTGTGCTCTTCGAGCGCCGCGAGGTATTTGTCCACCGGGTTGTTGATGCCCAGGTCGATGACCTCGAAACCGGCGCCTTCCATCATCATGCCGACCAGGTTCTTGCCGATGTCGTGGATGTCGCCCTTCACGGTACCGATCACCATCTTGCCGATGGGTTCGACACCGGTCTCGGCCAGCAGGGGCCGCAGGATCTCCATGCCACCCTTCATCGCGTTGGCGGCCAGCAGCACCTCGGGCACAAACAGGATGCCGTCACGGAAGTCGACACCGACGATGCGCATGCCTTCGACCAGCGCGTCGTCCAGCACCTTGGCCGCCGACCAGCCGCGCCCGAGCAGGATGTTGGTGGCCTCCACAACCTCCTCGCGCAGACCGTTGTACAGGTCGTCGTGCACCTGTTCCGTCAACTCCTCGTCGTTCAGGGTGTTCAGGTCCAGGTCGTCGTCAAATTCTTCAGCCATGGTGCAGGTCCTCGGGGTTCTCTCACAGGTGGGAAGGCGTCGCGGATGCAGGCAACGGCGTTGCGGAAATGGTACGGGGCGACCCCGGAGCCATCTGACAGATTAGCGACTTGGGGTTGTCGCCGGGCGACATGCGCGGGGGGCATCAGGCCCATGAGTCCAGCGCATGGCGAGTCGTTCCGACTGCACTGACGGTCGCATGCAGACAACCGAAGGACCTGCCTGTGCCTACACTGCCCCCCACGGCGCCCGCGCCATATTTCTTCTTTTCAGCAGGAAGTCCCACACCATGTCCGTACATCTGGAAGGCAAACCCCACTACATCCTCAACGCGACCTGTGACAGCCGGCTGGGCACGGTGGCTGCCGTGTCAGGCTTTCTGGCCTCGCGCCAGTGTTACATCACGGAGATGCAACAGTTCGACGATGTGATCAGCGGCCGCTTTTTTGTGCGCATCAACTTTTATGGCGAACCGGGCGAGACCCCCTCGATCGACGTCCTGCGCGAGCAATTCCAGGATGTGGCGCGGCGTGAGCAGATGGAATGGGCCATTTACGACGCAGAAAAACGCCCGCGCGTGCTGATCATGGTGTCCAAGTTCGACCATTGCCTGGACGACCTGCTGTACCGCCACCGCACCGGCGAGCTGAAGATGGACATTGCGGCCGTGGTGTCCAACCACCCGGACCTGCGCCAGATGGTCGAGAACCACGGCATCGAATACATCCACTTGCCCGTCACAGCCGACACCAAGCCGCAACAGGAGGCCAAACTGCTGGAGATCGTCGCCAAGACCAACACCGACCTGGTGGTGCTGGCGCGTTACATGCAAGTGCTCTCCAACGACCTGTGCCGCCAGCTGCGCGGCAGGGCCATGAACATCCACCACTCGTTCCTGCCCGGCTTCAAGGGTGCCAAGCCCTACCACCAGGCCCATGAGCGCGGTGTCAAACTCACCGGCGCCACCGCCCACTACGTGACCGCCGACCTCGACGAGGGCCCGATCATCGAGCAGATCGTCGAGCGCGTGGACCACACCTACACGCCCGAGAAACTGGCCGCTGCGGGGCGCGATTCGGAATGCCGGGCATTGGCCAATGCGGTGCGGTTCCATATCGAGCACCGGGTGTTCCTGAATGGCGGGCGCACGGTGGTGTTCCGGTAACACGCCGGTATCGCCGTTGGCCGCTCCGACCGGCGCTGCCCGACCATGGCCAAATCCAGGCACAGGCCCGCTCTCAGGTCGCCGGGTCGCGCAACTCCCACCGGATCTTGTCGATGCCGGCCAGCACTTCGGGTGACAGTGACCGGCCCCAGACATCCAGGTTCTCGTCCAGGTGCGCGGGTGAAGTCACGCCGATGATGGTGCTGGCGACGCGCCAGTTGGTGTAGCAGAAGGCCAGCGCCATCTGTGCCGGCGTCAGCCCGTGGGCGCGCGCCAGTGCGTTGTAGCGGCGCGCGGCTGCCAGCGATTCGGCGCGGCCCCAGCGCTGCTTTCGCACAGACGCGTACCGGGTGATACGCGCCTGCGAGGGGGCGCCAGGCCCTTCGGTGCCGCTGGCATCGTACTTGCCGGTCAGCAGGCCGACGCCGAGCGGCGAATAACCCAACAGGGATACACCCAGCCGGTGCATGGTCTCATCCAGGCCGTTGTCGACCGCGCGGTTGAGCAGGCAGTAGGTGTTTTGCACCGACGCCACCCGCGGCAGTTGGTGCTGTTCGGCCAGGCGCACGAACTCGTGCACGCCGTACGGTGTCTCGTTCGACAGCCCGATGTAGCGCACCTTGCCGGCCTGGACCAACCGGCCCAGCGCCTCGAGTTGCGTATGGATGGACGTCTGCGACCGCTCCTTGGCGGGGTCGTAATCGAGCATGCCGAACGACGGCACATGGCGCTCCGGCCAGTGGATCTGGTAGAGGTCGATCACATCCGTCTTGAGCCGCCGGAGCGAGCCTTCGCACGACGCGGTGATGTCGTCCGCCGTCATGCCGTCACCCGCGCGCACCCACGGCATTCCGCGCGACGGCCCCGCCACCTTGGTGGCCAGCACCAGTTTCTGGCGCGCGCCGGGCGTCGCGGCAAACCAGTTGCCGATGATGGTTTCGGTGGCACCGAAGGTTTCTGCACGTGTCGGCACCGAATACATCTCTGCGGTGTCGATGAAGTTGATGCCGCGCTCCAGCGCGCGCCCGAGGATGGCGTGGGACGTGGCCTCGTCGACCTGCTCACCAAAGGTCATGGTGCCCAGGCAGATGGGGGTGACGCGCAGATCGCTCTGGCCGAGTTGGACGTGGTTCATGGTGGAGGCTTGTGCGGGGATCGGAGGTTCCGCAGTTTACGGCCAACGTTGGGTGCGGCCGCCCTGGGGGCCTGCGCCTTTGGTGCAGCAACTGTCCGTCTGCCTGCCACGGCCCGTTTCACGGCGCGACGCCGCATGCCACGGGTCACGCATCACAATACATTCTGCCCCGAAACCCACGAGGAACCAGCCATGAACACCGACATCCGGCCTTTTCGCATCGCCGTTGCAGACGCCGTGCTGGTGGACCTGCAGGCGCGCCTGCGCAACACCCGCTGGCCCGAGGCCGAATTGGTGGGCGACTGGAGCCAGGGCGCCCCGCTGGCATGGATCCAGGACATCTGCCGCTACTGGGCGCAAGGCTACGACTGGCGCGCACGCGAGGCGGCGCTGAACCGGTTCGCGCAGTTCACCACGCTGCTCGACGGGCTTGACCTGCACTTCCTGCATGTGCGTTCGCCGCACGCCGGCGCGATGCCGCTGCTCATCACCCATGGCTGGCCCGGCTCGGTGGTGGAGTTCCACAAGGTGATCGAGCCGCTCACCGACCCCACACGTTTCGGCGGCAGCGCGGCCGACGCTTTCCATGTGGTGTGTCCCTCGTTGCCGGGCTTCGGGTTCTCGGGCAAACCCGCCACCACCGGTTGGGGGGTGGAGCGTATTGCGCGCGCTTTCATGGCACTGATGGGTCGCCTCGGTTATGCACGGTACGGAGCACAGGGCGGCGACTGGGGTTCGGCCGTGACCGCCACCATCGGTGCGCTCGACCCGGAGCATTGCGCGGGCATCCACGTCACTTTGGCCATGAACACGCCGCCCAAGGTGGAGGGTGAACCCACGGCCGAAGAACAGCGTGCGCTGAAAGGCCTGGACCACTACCGCAAATGGGATTCGGGTTATTCGATGCAGCAGGCGACACGCCCGCAAACCCTGGCCTACGGGCTGACCGACTCACCGGCGGGCCAGGCCGCCTGGATCCTGGAAAAATTCTGGGCCTGGACCGACTGCGACGGCCACCCCGAGAACATCTTCACGCGCGATGAACTGCTCGACAACCTGATGCTGTACTGGGTGACGGCCTCGGCGGCCTCGTCGGCGCGCCTGTACTGGGAGAGTTTCGGCAAGGGCGCGAAAGGCCCGACGATCGATGTGCCGACCGGCGTGGCGGTGTTCCCCAAGGAAATCGTGACCCCGGTGCGCAGCTGGATGGCACCCAGGTTCAGCAACATCCGGCACTGGAAGGAAATGCCCCGGGGCGGGCACTTTGCCGCGTTCGAGCAACCGGAACTATTTGTCGCGGAAGTGCGGGATTTTTTTCGGACTGTGCGTTGAGGTCTCTGCCATACTTGGACCATGCGAATCGTCGGAAGTACCAGGATTCCCGGCCCTGCCTTGTTGCCCAGCGCACGGGCATTGGTCGCGGCGCGCGCACACCAGCAATCCGGCCTCGCCTTGGCTGCCGTTCCGACCACGGGCATTCGCTATGGCATCTACCGTTTTGCATCGCACGAAGACATGAACCGCGCCTCCGATGAAGCATTGACCCTCGCAATTCGACTCAACGCCCGGGCACGCAAATTCGATGCAAACGTCTGAGCATGACTCAAGAAGCACAGGGCACCGCCCGACCAGCCAGTGTTGAAGACCTCAAGCTGCTGCTTGGCGCATTGCACGACAACGGTGTTGAATATCTCCTGATTGGTGGTTACGCCTTGTACGCGCTGGGTTACCAGCGTGGTACGGTGGACATCGATATCGTCGTGCAGCCTACCCTTGAGCAGGGAGAAAAGGTACGGCACGCGCTGTTGATGTTGCCTGAGGGCGTCGCGAAGGATCTGGATCCCGCCTGGTTCCCGGAAGGTGAGACGATCCGCGTTGCCGACGCCTTTGTCGTTGACCTGATGTTCAACGCCTGCGGAGAAACATACCAGTCACTCTTGCCGTATGCGGTAACCATCGACTTCGAAGGCGTACAGGTAAGGACACTGAACCTCGAAGGTCTGCTAAAAACCAAGCAGACCTCGCGCGACAAGGATAAGCTCGACCGGCTGATTCTCGAGCGCGCGCTGGATGCTGGCAAAGAAGGTTGAGCCCGCGCGGGACTTACATGCCGGTTTGGGTGGTTTCAAGAAGGGCCTTCTCAGCGTGACGCTCGCCCGTCATGGCGTCACGCTCGCAAATGTCCTCGGCGCCATGTCGACCAGCACGAAGAAGCGCACTTTGCCGCGTTCGAGCAACCGGAACTCTTTGTCGCGGAAGTGCGGGAGTTTTTCCGGGCAGTGCGGTAAGGTCGCCCGGACCAGGTAGCGGCGTCCCGACCGCAGCCCGTTTTCTTACCCAGCACACAGCCCGCCATGACCACTGCAGACACCCCCAGCGACTACCCACCGGCCTTCAGTTGCGACCCGTCGGTCACGTCGACGGACCTGCACGGCCAACGCGCGCACCACGATGCCATCACCCACAACACGCGCTTCGAGCGCAGGTTGTGGTCGCCCCGGCAGGGCGTCTGGTGCCTGGTCGGCAATGGCCTGTCGAACCAGACCTTTGTGCAAGGCCCGGCGGGCCTCATCGCCATCGACACCGGGGAGTGCGTCGAAGAGATGCACTACGCGTTGGCAGCGGTACGCGCACACACCGCGCTGCCGGTGGTCGCGGTGATCTACACGCACTTCCACTACGTGTCAGGCACCCGGGCCGTGTTGCCGTTTGCCAGTGTGCCGGACGGCGGCGCGTTGCCGATCTGGGGGCACAGCCGCATCGTCGCCAACCGCGCGCGCATGAGTGCCGAGGTCAGCGGCGCGGCGGCCCGCGGTATGGCGCACCAGTTCGGCATCCTGCTGCCGGCACAAGGCCCGGACGGCCAGGTCGGCACCGGGCTCGGCCAGGCCTACCGCCGGCCGGACCACGCCCCCTACACCGCCGGTTTCATGCCGCCGACCCACACCTTCGACAGCCCGACCCAAGCCACCATTGCCGGGCTGAAGGTCGTGATGACGCCCGCCCCGTCGGACTGCGACGACTCGATCACGATCTGGTTCCCGGAGCTGGGTGTGTGTATCAACAACATGGTGTGGCCCACGCTGTTCAACGTGTTCCCGATCCGCGGCGAGGAATACCGGGACCCACGGGTCCTGCTCACCGGGCTGGACCACATCCACAGCCTGCAGTCCGAATACCTGCTCGGTGCGCACGGCCCCCCGATCAGCGGGCGCGCGGCCATCTCTGACGCCGTCACCCTGTACCGGGATTCGATCCAGTTCCTGTGGGACCAGACCGTGCGTGGCATCAACAAGGGGTTGACGCTGGGCGAGCTGTGCGAATCGATCCACCTGCCCGCCGTCTTTGCCGGCAGCTACCTGACGACCCAGTATTACGGCGTGGTGGAACACCACGTGCGCCAGATCCACAACGGCCTGCGCGGCTGGTTCGACGGCGACGAGGCCGCGCTGTTTCCGCTGCCGCCGGTGGAACGCGCAAAGCGCCTGGTGGCCGGTTTTGGCGGTGCTGGGACGGTGCGGGCGCAGGCGCAGCAGGCGCTGGCCGACAACGACCTGCGCTGGGCGCTGGAGCTGGGCACCTGGCTGATCCGCGCCGACGAACACCCGCTTTCCCGGGCCGATGCCGGCAACGCAGACGACCGGGCCTTTCTTGCCCAGGTGCTGCGCACCATCGGGCAACGCACCACCGCCGCGAACATCCGCAACTGGTGCCTGACGCGCGCGCTGGACCTGGAGGGCAAACTCGACCTGCGCCGCTTCCGGCGCCACCGGTTCTCGCAGGCCGATGTGCTGGCCAACCCGCCGGAAGTCTTCGTGCACACCTTGCGCGTGATCCTCGACCCGGCCAGGTCGGGCGACCTCGACGAAGAGCTGGCCTGGCGCTTCACGCCCGGCGGTGAACAAACCGGATTGCACCTGCGCCACGGCATTGCAGCCATCACCGACGGAACACGGGCCCAACTCGCGATTGAACTCGACCTGCCGACCTGGGCCGCCATCCTGGCGGGCAAGACGACGCTGCGCGAAGCGATGGGTGATGGCAGGGTGAAGGCTGTGGGAGACCCTGGTCGCATCCTGGGCTGGTTCGCCTGCTTCGAGCATCCTGGCCTGGGGGCCTGAGCACCCGCAGGCGGCGCACGTCTCAGTGACCGGGTGCCGCCCCCGCCGACAGCGCCGGCATCCGGCTCCCCTGCCGCTCCGCGCTCGGTGTATGCCCGAACAGGCTGCGGTAACACTTGGAGAAGTGTGGTGGCGACTGGAAACCGCAGGCCACCGCAATCTCCATGATCGACATCGCCGTCTGCAGCAGCAACTCGCGTGAGCGGCGCAGGCGCATGTCGAGGTAGTACTTGGTGGGCACCTGCCCCACATACCGCTTGAACAGGCGCTCGATCTGCCGCCGCGACACACCCACCAGCGCGGCGATCTCGTCCAGCGAGAGCGGCTCCTCGATGTTGGCCTCCATCAAGGCGGCGGCTTCGATGAGGTTCTCATGGTACAGACCCACCCGCGCCTGCAGCGGGATGTGCTGGCGGTCCTGGTCGTTGCGGATGCGGTCCAGGATGAACTGCTCGGAGATCAGTGGCGCGATGCCGCGCCCCAGGTGCTCCTGGATGATGTGCAGCATCAGGTCCAGCGGTGCCACGCCGCCGGTGCAGGTGTAGCGGTCGCGGTCGATGGCGAACAGCTGGTCCGAGAACTCGACCCGCGGAAACTCCTCGCGCAGCGCGGACATGTTCTCCCAGTGGATGACCGCCTTGTATTTGTCGAGCAAACCGGCCTTGGCCAGCGCATACCCGCCGGTGCACAAGGCGCCCAGCGCGACCCGCTTCTGGGCCAACCGGCGCAGCGCGGCGAGCAGGGCGGGTGTGACCGCCTTCTCGACCTGAATACCGCCCACCACGAACACGATATCGGCCGGGCCCGTGGCATCGAGCGCCAGGGTGGGCGCCATCGACAGGCCGTTGCTGGCAGTAGCGGGTTTGCCATCGAGCGTTGCCAGGCACCAGCTGTAGGCCTCGCAGCGGGTGACACGGTTGGCCATGCGCAGGGCGTCCACTGCGCTGGCCAGCGCGATCATCGTGTAGTTTGGCAGGGTCAGGAACACATACCGGTGCGTCTGCGGCGCCGTGCCGGCCTGTGTGGTGGGGTGTCCGGTCATGGAAAAAGCATGGGCTAATTGCGTTTGGCGCGTGCGCGACTCAGGCCCATGCGCTCACGCCAGCTGCGGCGCGGCGCCTGGGAGCCAAAGGTTTCGGTGATGCGGTCCAGCATGATTGCCAGCAGCACCACCGCCAGGCCCGATTCGAAACCCAGGCCGATGTCCAGGCGCTGGATGCTGGCCAGCACGTCGTTGCCCAGGCCGCCAGCCCCCACCATCGATGCAATGATCACCATCGACAGCGCCATCATGATGGTCTGGTTGATGCCGGCCATGATGGACGGCAGCGCGCCCGGAATCTCCACCTTCAGCAACACCTGCCACGGCGTGCAGCCGAAGGTGATTCCGGCCTCCACCTGTTCCTTGTTGACCTGCCGGATACCCAGGCTGGTCAGGCGCACCACCGGCGGCATGGCGAAGATCACGGTGGCCAACACACCTGGCACGCGACCAAGGCCAAACAGCATGGCCGCCGGAATCAGGTACACAAAGGCCGGCATGGTCTGCATGAAATCCAGCGTGGGCCGCACGATGGCAGCCACACGGTCGCTCTTGGCCACCCACAGTCCCAGGGGCAGCCCGACCAGCAGGCTCAGGATGGTGGCCGCCATGATCAGCGCCAGTGTCACCATGGTCTGGGGCCAGAAGCCGGTGCCGGCTATGACCACACAACATGCGATGCAGAACAGCGCGAACTTCCAGCCCACGCGCCACAGGCCGGTCAACACGAACACGGCGGCAACCAGCCACACCGGCAGCGCCAGCAGGGCCAGTTCCATCGCCTCCGTGAAGCCTTCGATGCTGGCGCCAAATTGCTGCAGGCTGCCTGCGTCGTTCTCGATCAGCAGCTTCACGCCACGGTCCACCCACACACCCAAGGGAAGGAATTCAGACATCGTCGGCCTGGTTCGCCGCAAGCCGCTGCAGCAGTTGGGCCTGGGTCACAACGCCCAGGTAGTTGCCCGCAGCGTCGACCACCGGCACCGCGAGCGGAGTCTTCACCACGTGCGCCACCAGCGCGTGCAAGCCCAGATCGCCCGCCGCCACCGCACCATCCGTCAACAATGCCCCGAGCAGCGAGGTGGCGCCAGACGCCATCGCGCGGTGCAGCGAATCCTGGGTGACGGTGCCCAGCAGGCGTCCACCCGCCTCCACCACCACCGCCTGCAGCGCCTCGCCGTGCTGCAACTGTGCGCTGGTTCGCACCAGGTCGGAGCGGCCATCGAGCGTGGGCTGCACCACCGACAACGCGTCCGCGCTGGCCAGGTCACGGGCGACCAGGTACTTGCGGACATCCACGCCCTTGAAGAAGGCGCGCACATAAGCGTCGCTGGGGTTGCGCAGGATTTCGTCCGGGGTGCCGATCTGCACGATACGCCCGCCTTCCATGATGGCGATGCGGTTGCCGATGCGAAAGGCCTCGTCGAGGTCGTGCGATACAAACACGATCGTGCGCCGGTGGTCTTTCTGCAACTGCAGCAACAGCGCCTGCATCTCGGTGCGTTTGAGCGGGTCGAGGGCGGAGAAGGCTTCGTCCATCAGCATCAGTGAGGGGTCCACCGCCAGCGCCCGCGCCAGCCCCACGCGCTGCTGCATGCCGCCCGACAACTCGGCCGGCTTCTTGCCTGCAAAAGCCTTGAGGCCCACCTGATCGAGCACCGCCAACGCGCGGCGTTCGCGCTGCGCGCGCCCGACGCCGGCAACCTCCAGCCCGAATGCGGTGTTGTCCAGCACCGTGCGGTGGGGCAACAGCGCGAACGACTGGAACACCATCGCCATGTCCTTGCGGCGCAGCGCCACCAGCGCCTTGCGGCCCATGGCCGCCACGTCATGGCCACCCACCAAAACCTGCCCGTGGGTTGGCTCGACAAGGCGATTGAGCAGCCGGATCAGGGTGGACTTGCCGGAACCCGACAAACCCATCAGCACGAAGATTTCGCCTTCGTCGACGGTGAAGTTGGCGTCCTTGACGCCGACCACCATGCCGGTCTTCTCGAAGATCTGCTCTTTGCTCTGCCCCTGGTGCAGCAGGTCCATCGCCTGCGCGGGCTGCGGGCCGAAGACCTTGTACAGGTTGCGGACGACGACTTTTTCCGCCACGTGCTCAGTCCGCCTGGGCAAACACGGTCAACACACCGGTGTAGCCATAGAGGTGGTGGCGGGCGATTTCGCCGCCGGCGAAGAACCCGACCAGCGGCACGTCGCCCAGGGCACGGCGCACGATCTGCATTTCGGCGCTCGGGCCGCCAAAATGCGGGCCACCGCGGCCGGAGCAGCTCACATAGACTGCGCCGGCAATACGGCGTGCGGGGTGCGGCGCGGCGTCCGCCTGAGACGCCACCAGGGCCGAGGCGGTTTCCATGGTCAGTTCCATGGGCTCGAGTTCCTCGCGGATTTCGGCGCACACGCGAACCAGGTCGGCCCGCGCGGCCTGCTTGTCGCGCTGGCAAAACGCCAGTTGCATGCCGGCATGCAACTGGTCGGACACCGCAATGCCGCGCCGGCCAGGATCCAGGCCCACGATGTGGCGCACGATCACGTCGCTGCCGAAATTGCCGGCCCGCCCGACCGCATTGCCACCGTCTGCATCGCCCGAACGCACCAGGCCCACCAAGGTGTTGCGGATCTTTTCGAGCGCGCGCTGGGGCTGTTCCAGCGAGACACCAAGGTCACGCAACAGCACATCGAGCGCGGGCTCACCATCGAGCATCGTCACCAGGTTCTTCTCGGCGGCGGTGACATTGCGCGCCTTCGACACCGGCTGGCAGCCCTGCGTGACGCGCGACACCAGGTGCACGCCGGGGCCGAACGCCACGCCGCTGAGGCCGCCGCTGAAGACACCACGCGCCGCACCGTGACCACGGATATTGCCGTCGCCGCTGGCGGCGAACTGCACCGTGCGCGCACGGCTGGCTGACAGGCCGCCAAACAGATAACCCGTGGCCGTGCGTGCGGCCATCTCCTCGATCAGGCCGGCGAGGTCCGGCGTGTTGCCGTCCGCATGCACCAGCGCGGTGTGCGCCTCGAAGCCCAGACTGAGCGGCGACACGCCCGAAAACACGCGGTACTGGTCGCTGGGAAGTTCGCACAACATGACCGCCATGGCCGGCTCATTGAAATATTCGACGTTGTTGGACGCCACGCCCACGCCGACTGTGCCCGACCAGTCGGTGATGCCTGGCAACTCGGCGCCCAGGTGGTCAAGGATCTCCTGGGCAGCGCCCGCATAGTGGTCGGTGATGTAGAGCAGCGCCAGCGTCGGCGAACTGGCATAACCATGCAGGGCCATCTGGGCGCGCAACTGCGCCAGCACCAGGCCGGCGGCCATCGTCCATTGCGGATGGGTGGCATGGCCATAAGGAAACATCTTCATCGACACACCCCGGTGACATGGCTCGGACTGAACACTGGGCACCTGCTCAGCGGCTGCCAGACGCGGACTTGCGGGCAGTCTTGCGTGGCGCAGTCTTGCGTGGCGCGCCTTTTGCGGCCATACCCCGGGTGGCCGTGACGGCCTCCTTGGCCAGGCCGGCAGCCAGGTTCCTGGTGGCGTCGACGGCTGTGTTGCGGCTGGCGCTTTTCATGGCGCTGGCGGCGATCTGCTGGAACTGCTGGGTCAGCGCGCCCCACAACTGGAGCGGGTCCACCAGGGCGGAAATGCCTGGGGCGGGGTTGCCGGCCTTGGCCGCCCTGGAGCTCTTGGAATCAGCCGGCTTGCCCGCCGCCGCCTTGGCCGCGTTGCCCACGGAGGACGCCGCGCTGGACAGCGTCTTGGCCGCACTCTCGGCCGTGTCGGTGACACGTTGTACCCCCTGGGCCACGGAATCCGCCGCCTTGAGCTTGAACGCGTTGGCCACGTCGCCGAGGTTGAAGTTCATGCCCTTGAGCGTGGCGAGCGTCATCTTCTGGACTTCGAGTGCCTGGATGGTCGCCCCCAGTGCGCGCGAATTCTGCTCCAGCCAGAAATGCACCGCCTTCAGTTCATCGATGCGCTTTTCAAGTTCTTCGGGGTTCAGCGAAGGGGCCACCCAATTTGCCAGGTTGGGCAGCTGCGGAATGTTCTGCTGCGCCCCCTTGGCCAGGTTTTGCAGAAAATCGAACCCCGGCACGAATTTGCCGAAACCACTGCTGGCTGAATCGCTCATGTTGCCTCCAAGTTGCGTGCCCGGGATCGGACTGTGACAGCTTACCGCAATGTGGAGGCATTGGCGACCAAAGCGCAACCGCGCTCAGTGGCTGTGCATTGGAGCAGTGGCCACCGGCACCTTCAGTTCCAGCTTGCTCTCCACCCCCTTGGCATCCTTGAAGACCAGGGTCAGGGGAATGGTGCTGTCCTTGGGCAAGGCGGCCTTGAGGTCCATCAGCATCACGTGGAACCCGCCGGGCTTGAGTTCCACGGTCTTGCCGGCAGGCAGTTCCAGGCCGCCCTCGACGGCCCGCATTTTCATCACGTTGCCGTCCATCTTCATCTCGTGGACTTCGGTCACACCGGCCACCGGGCTGGACGCACCCACCAGCCGGGAGCCCTCCTTGGCGGTGATTTTCATGAAGGCGCCGGTGCCCATTTGTCCGGGGACGGATGCACGCGCCCAAGCGTCCTTGACGTTGATGGATTGCGCGAATGCGGGTGCGGCCAGGGTCGCGGCCAGGGCGAAGGAAAGGGAAAGTTGGCAGAAGTTCATGGTTGTCTTTTGGGGCAGATTGACACAGGGTGGATGGATGGTGCGCCGGCTTGACCGGGCGCCTATGGCGCAAGGCGGATGCGCTTCAGGACCGGGCCCGCGCAGTTCCAGCAAGGCAGGCGCATTGCAACGATGACGTGCCATGAAGCACGCAGGAAACGCAATGCGGGCCGGGCCTCGCATGCCGGGGCGCCCGACACGACGAAGCCGGATTTCAGGAGTGTTCGGGTGGGCCGCGCCCGGGGACAGGTCCGGCACGGCGGACAGCAAAGGACTGCACGACCGGAGCCAGCATGGAGCCGGCCGTAGCCGACAACACGCCCGCGGCAAGGGTCGCAGCCGGCGGCGGCGCGCTGGTGTGCAAGCACAGCGGGCAATCCAGCAAACCGGCATCTGGCAGGGCAGCACCGGCATCGTCGCCGGCGGCAAGGAGCTTCAACATACCGGCGCCGGAACATACCAGCGCAACCGACTGCGGCTTGATCAGCGGAGACGCCACCGCCGCACCGACGGCAAGCGCAAACCACACCAGCACCAGGCGGGCGAGGGTTCGGGCGTTGCGCAGACTGTGCATGCGAAAAATTATCTCACGCAGCCAAACGCAGGTGCGCCAGGCACGGTGGCGTCACGCACCAGACAAGGATTGGAAAATTGACGCCAGTCAAAGACATACAGGCGACGTGCGGCGCATCATGACCGCATCGGTTCAAGAAACGAGGCCCGCAATGAACAAGGAACAACTGAGCAGCTTCAAGCAACAATTGATGGCCCAGCGCAGCGACATGCTGGCGCATCTGGTGCAATTGCGTGGTGGGGCGGTTGGCCGCGCACAGGCATCGGCCGAGCATTTCGGTGAGGCCGAAGACACCCGGGCGCAACGCGTCACCGAGCGCGACCTGGAGTTCGCGCTGGACGACCATGAGTCTGCGGCACTGAGCCAGATCGACGCGGCACTGGCAAGGTTGGAGGCCGGTGTGTACGGCGAATGCATGGACTGCGGTTCGAAGATCGCGTTGGCGCGCCTGCAGGCAACCCCGCAAGCCATGCGTTGTATCGCGTGCCAGGAGAAGTTCGAGCGCGACGGGGTGCCATCCCGGATGTAGGCCCGCAGCGGGCCATTCGCTCCTGCTACAGTTGTCCGATCATGATCTCAGGGGGATGGCATGCCATACCAGATGACGGCTGCACAGGTGCAGGCAGCCTTGGACACGGCGGGAATCACGCCGCTGGAGCAGGCCAATGCCATCGCACTCGGGTTGACGCGCCTGCTGCTTGATTCATCCGCCAGCTTTGAGGCCATTGCATTTGAAACCGAACCGTCCGGGTTCACACGTGTCTTGATGGCCGGGCAACCGCAATGACATCGCCGCTCGGCATGTCACTGGCACAGGCAAGCGCCGCGCTGGCCCGCCGGGAAATCAGTGCGCTGGAACTGGTGGACGCAGCGATCTTGCGTGCCGGGCAGATCAACCCGGCCCTGAACGCCTTCGTGCGCATTGACGCGCAAGCTGCGCGGTCGCTCGCATCGGACAGTGACCACACCCGCGCCACCGGTACGGCACGCAGTGCCCTCGAAGGCATCCCCATGGCGCACAAGGACATGTTCCACCGCGCAGGTATTGCGAACAGCTGTGGTGCCAGGGTCCGCCAACCGCTGCCGCAGTCCACCGCGACGGTGCTGCGCCAGCTCGACGCGGCCGGTGCGGTGCAGTTCGGGGTGCTGCACATGGCTGAATTCGCGTTCGGCCCGACCGGGCACAACTGGTCCATCGGCCACTGCCGAAACCCGTGGAATCCGGCACGCATCACGGGAGGATCCTCCAGCGGCCCGGCTGCCGCTGTGGCGGCCCGCGCCTGTTTTGCCGCCCTGGGTTCGGACACGGGCGCATCCATCCGCCTGCCAGCATCGATGAACGGCATCACCGGCCTGAAGACAAGTTATGGGCGGGTGAGCCGCGCAGCCGCCATGCCGCTGTCGTTCTCGCTCGACACGGTAGGTCCCCTGGCGCGCAGCGCCTACGACTGCGCGATGGTGTTGCAGGCGATTGCCGGACACGACCCCAGGGACCCCACCACCAGTCGCGCCGCCGTGCCCGACTACCTGCGGCATATAGGCGACTCCGTGAGGGGCCTGCGGGTGGGGGTCCCGACCCGCTATTTCACGCAGGGCGTGGACGCCGCGATCGACCTGCGCATGCAGGCCAGCCTGGATGTGCTGCGCGGGCTCGGATGCGTCCTGGTGCCGGTGGACCCGGGCGACATGGCGGCAGCGAACACGGCAGGCATCCTCGTCACCGCCGCAGAAGCGGCCGCGCAGCACGCAGCGATGCTGCGCAGCCAAGGGGACCTGTACGCCCGCCAGGTCCGCATACGGGTTGAGCGTGGGTATGCCATTTCCGCGCCGCAGTACCTGGATGCATTGAGGTACCGGGGACCAGCCCTGGCCGCGTTCACCGAAGCGGTTTTTTCCAGGGTCGACGTGTTGCACGCGCCGGTGGTGCCGGTGCCCACGCCCGACATCCTGGCCACCGACATCCAGGACGGACCTGCCCTGGACCCGCTGCTGGGCGACCTGACAAGGTTCCTGCGGCCCATCAACTACCTCGGGCTGCCCGCTCTGGCCTTGCCCGGTGGCTTTCTCGACGACGGCATGCCGGTGGGTTTCCAGCTGATCGGCCGCCCGTTCCGGGAAGACCAGCTGCTGCAACTCGGGCATGCCTACCAGAGTGTCACCGACTGGCACCACCGCGCTCCCCCCGAAAACTTCAATCCATGAACAGCATGAAAAAGCCTGTCGACGTCCCGTGGATGTTCCTGCAGTTCGGTCGGAGTTCGAAGACATCGAGTCGGTTCCCACGTCGGGCGAGATCGCGTCGCCGAACCTGCCACATTCACGCTCCGTGCTGACGATGTGTCTTCAGGTGGCCGACTCGTTTGAGCGCTACATTGAATCAGGTCGGCGCCGGCCGCCGCGCAGAGCCGCGCACGCGCGATGGCACGGACGACGCAGTAGCCCGTGGCATTGGGCCGAACCCATAATACGCCCTGCCATGCTGCCCGACCCCGGACAGCGCTGCGCCCGTCTGCCCAGACCATGACCTACACCTTCGCGTCCGCCACAGTGCTGCTGCTGCTGATCACCGACCCGTTCGGCAGCATTCCGATCTTCGCCAATGCCTTGCGCAACGTTGCTCCCGAGCGACGCACCCTGGTGATCGTGCGCGAGGTGCTGATTGCCTTTGCGCTGTTGCTGACCTTCATGTTCGTGGGTGACGGGTTTTTGCGGATCATGAACCTCAGCGGGCTGTCGCTGCAGATCGCCGGGGGCGTGATCCTGTTCCTGATTGCGCTGCGCATGGTGTTCCCGCCGCCGGTGGCGCATACCACCGAGATCGTCGGCGAACCGCTGATCGTTCCGCTGGCAGTGCCGGCCCTGGCTGGCCCTTCGGCCCTGGCCACCGTGATGCTGCTGGTGTCTGAGGCGCCCGAGCGCCGCATGGAATGGATTGCTGCGCTCACTGTGACCATGCTGGTGTGCGCCGTGGTGCTGGTGCTGGCAGAACGCATCCAGAAGGTGCTGGGCGAGCGTTTCGTGGTGGCCGTGGAACGGCTGATGGGCCTGATTCTCGTGGCGGTCGCGGTGGAGATGTTGCTGCGCGGCCTCAAGCAGTTCATCCAGCAATTGCCGCACGCCTGAGCCTGCGCGGCTTCAGCCCCGGGTGCCGCGCCGCGCGGGCTGCACCGGTGCGGCGATCTGCTGGTCGATGGCCCCGAACACCGACTGGCCGTCCCGGCCCTTGACCTCGATGCGGATGGTGTCACCGAACTTCATATAGTCGGTTGCTGGCTTGCCATCCTGAATGGTCTCGATGGCCCGCTTTTCGGCGATGCAGCTGTAACCCTTGGGCCAGTCCATGCGCCCGTTGACCTCCACCCCCTTGTTGCTCACGGTGCCGGCGCCGACGATGGAGCCGGCGCGCACGTTGCGCGTCTTGCACAGGTGGGCGATCAACTGGCCAAAGTGGAAGCTCATCTCGGCCCCGGCTTCGCACATGCCGACCTTGCGCCCGTTCCAGGTCGACTGCAGGGTCAGGTGCAGGCGCCCCTTGTCCCATGCGGCGCCCAACTCGTCGAGCGTGACCGCCACCGGGCTGAATGCGGTGGCGGGTTTGCTCTGCACAAAACCAAAACCCTTGGCCAGCTCGTCGGGGATCAGGTTGCGCAGGCTGACGTCGTTGGCCAGCGCCACCAGCCGAATGCCCTCCAGCGCGCGTTCTGGCGTCGACCCCATGGGCACGTCGCCGGTGATCACCACCAGTTCGGCCTCGAAATCGATCCCGCACTCCTCCGACGGGCAAACCACGTCGTCGCAGGGCCCAAGCATGTCGTCACTCGCGCCCTGGTAAATCAGGGGATCGGTGTAGTAACTCTCGGGCACGGTGGCGTTGCGCGCGGCGCGCACGAGTTCGACGTGGTTCAGATAGGCCGAGCCGTCGGCCCACTGGTAGGCCCGTGGCAGTGGCGCCATGCACTGGCGCGGATCGAACGGAAAAGCATGGCGCGCCTTGCCGTGGTTGAGGGTGTCGGACAGGTCCTGCAATTGGGGCGAAAGGAAGTTCCAGTCGTCGAGCAGCTGCTGCAGCCGGTCCGCGATGCCGGTCGCATAATGCGCCGTGGAAAGGTCCCGCGATACGACGACCAACTGGCCGTCGCGCGAACCGTCTTTGTAGGTGGCGAGTTTCATGGAAGCAGTGTATTTCAGATGACGACGGCACCCGGACCGATCCCGATGCGCATACTCGCGCTGCTGACCGCAGCGGTGCTGGTTGTACACGGCGTAGTGGTGCAGCAGACCGCTTTGTCACTGGCATCCGGGGGACCGGTCGGGGTGCGTGTCTTCACCACGCGCACGTTGCAGGTCAAAACCGAGGGCGCAGCACCCGCCGGGTCTGCAAAGGCGCCACCCGCGCTGCGCAAGCCTGCCCCGGCCCGGCCGCCGCCGAAACCTGCGCCCGCCCTCCAGAATGCAGGCGGGTCGGCGCCATCCGCGCAAGAGACGCCCCAGGCCACCGAACAGGCGCGGACATCCGAACCGGTGGTCGAACCTGCCGCGCCACCGGCCATCCCGCCTGAACCGGCGGCCTCAGTGGCGCAGGCCAGCCCCGAGCCGGCGCCTGCGCCAGCGCCAGCGCCCGCAGCAGCGCCGCCCGCAGCGTCGACGCCACCCGGCCTGCCAAGGGACGTCGCCCTGGTCGCGCGCAACTACAGTGTGCCCGGGTCGGTGCGGCTGAAGTTCAACGCCGAGGGGATGCGCGGCAAACTGCAATACTATGCCAGCGGCGAAATGGCCTGGCTGCATGACGGCAGCAGCTATGAGGCGAGCTTGGAGCTCGGCGCTTTCCTTGTCGGCTCGCGGGTCTTGCGCAGCACCGGGCGCCTCACTGGCGATGGCTTGGCCCCGAACCGGTTTTCCGACAGGTTTCGCTCCGAGCAGGCGGCGCATTTCGACCGCTCCCGGGGCCGCGTGACCTTCAGTGCAAACGCTCCCGAGGCCGAACTGTTGCCGGGTGCGCAAGACCAGTTGAGCGTGTTCGTGCAACTCGCATCGATGGTCGCCGGCGAACCGGCCCGGTATCCGCCTGGCTCCAGCATCACCATGCAGGCGGTCGGCACACGCACTGCAGAGCCATGGCTTTTTACCGTCGAAGCCCAGGAAAAGCTGTCCCTGCCCGGGGGAACACTCGACACACTCAAGCTCACGCGCCAACCGCGCCGCGAGTACGACCAGAAGGTCGAGATCTGGCTTGCGCCGGCGCTGTCCTACCTGCCTGCCCGGATCCGGATCACTCAGACCAATGGCGACTTCATCGACCAGCAATGGCGCGCTACAGGCAGGCCTTGAAAAGCGCCTTGCCGTTGCCAAGTGCGAGGGAATACACATTCAGGGAGAATGCAGCATGCACACCCTCTACGACTCCGATACCTTTTCCGTGACCCACATGCTGGCCAATGCGCCGGAAGCGGGGACGGCGTCGGCTGCGCCGTCTCCCTCAGACGCCAAGCCAGTCCCCATGATGGCCCGGCACGGCTTCGAGATCATCGACAAGCGGGTGGGCAAGGAGGTGTACCTCGATGGTTCCTGGGCCGAACTGTTCCAGCAGCAGATTGCCGCCTGGCAGGTCCGTACACCCACGCAGGAAGAAGTCGAGGACACGCTGGAAGGGTATGCGGAGCTGGCGCAGAATCCGGTCCTTGTCCACTGAGCCCTTCGGCGCCCCTGCGGCGACTGCCCCGGCATGAGGACATCGACCGTTCCGCGACCCGTGTCCTGGTCGCCCTTATAGGGACGCTTGGCCTCTTGCTGGGTTGTGCGCTCGTGCAGCCCGACGTCGGCCCGCGTCTCGACGCCCTCCTGCCGGCCGACATCCTTCTGGTGGGTGAACAACATGACGCGATCGACCACCAGCGTCTGCAGCGCGCTGTGGTGCTGGCTCTGGCGCAGCGCGGTCAGCTTGCTGCGCTGGCGCTGGAGATGGCGGCGCAAGGGCGCTCCACGCGCGGGCTGGCCGGCGATGCCGGTGAATCCGAGGTGCGCGCCGCCTTGCAGTGGGATGAATCAGGCTGGGGCTGGGAGAGATATGGCCCGGTGGTGATGGCTGCGGTGCGCCATGGTGTGCCAGTGCTGGGCGCCAACCTGCCGCGTGAGGCCATGCGCGCTGCCATGGCCGATACCGCACTGGACAAACACCTGGCGCCTGCGGCACTGGAGCAACAACGCGAGGGCATCCGTGACGGCCATTGCCAACTGCTGCCCGAGAACCAGATCGCCCCCATGACCCGCATCCAGATCGCGCGCGACGCCGCAATGGCACACACCGTGGTGGCAGCCAGTGTGCCGGGAAAGACCGTGGTGCTGGTGGCTGGTGGTGGCCATGTCCGGCGCGATCTGGGTGTCCCGACCCATCTCGCAGCGTCATTTCGCACCCGGATCCTGCTGGCCGTGGCCGGAGAAACCGACGCGCGGGCTCTGGCGACGGCCGACATGGTCTGGAGCACAGCCAGATTGCCGCCCAAGGACCACTGCGCGGAACTCACGCGCCGGCTCAAGCCCTGAGTTGCTTCAACAACGCGCGTAGACGCAAAACACGCCGTCCGGCTGGTCGGAGGTAGCGTAGTGCCGGTCATGGGCAAAACTCAGCATGCGAATGGTGCCCTGCTGCACCAGCGCTGCCAGCTTGTCCTTGAAGCCCAACGAATCGAATACTTCGAGCTTGACCGTGAATGCAAATGGCGCACCCGACCGCAGCACGCGGAACAACTCGTCCAGGCACCCCGCGCCAACATGGCCATGGGTGAAGGTGCCGCAGCAACTCGCACCGTCGTAACTGGCGTCCGGCATTGCGAGGGGCAGGTTCAGGTCAGCCTCGATGAAACGGCGGTACACCCCGCAGCGCTCGGCCACCTGCATCATTTCAGGCGACACATCGAGCCCGTCGATAGTGCCAAAGCCGTGTTCGGCCAGCCCCTGCCCCAGCAGTCCGGTGCCGCAACCGATGTCCAGCACCGCAGCCTGGCGATCAGGCAAATGCGCCGCCAGCAGGCGGGCCACCGTCTGTGGCGACTGGTAGTGCAGCCCCTGCAGCATGGTTTCGTCGTAGGTTTGCGCCCAATCGCGGTAAAGCGCACGGGACATTTCGTCGCTGTCAAGTGCGTAGGCACGCTCCAGCAATTCGGCGGCTTCAGGGCTGACCCCAGGGGGAATGATTTTTGCGCTGCTCATGACACCAGTTTAGGCTCGACTCGCCGAGCTTGTGGCGTCGGTTGATCCCCGTCATCGGATTCCCCTTGTATTTAGGGTTTACCCTTATTGAATGAACGTTCACGGGCATTTATAAACTCAACTTGGTTAGTATAAGAAACATTGTCTTATATATGAAACAAATAACCTGGTTGGAACCACCCATGCGTGTTGACGCCGAAACCAAACCCTGCCGATGCCCCCCGGGGATGAACCTCGACCAATGGATGCGCAGCCGCCTGACCACCAGGGCCACACGGACGCCGAAGAAGTCTTCTTTGTCCTGCGCGGTCGTGTCAAACTTGTCGCCGAACTCAACCGCGAGACCTGATTTTTTGGCCGGTGGGTGTCTACCGACCCACCCGCTGTCCAAGGTAGAGCGCTGAACCGCAACGAAAACGAACCCACCAAAGGAAAACCCATGAGCGTGTCCGGCATTGATGCCATTACATTCGGCGCCAGCGACCTGCCGGCCTGCCGCAAGTTCTTCCTCGACTGGGGCCTGCGCCTGGTGTCCGAAGACGCCCAGGCACTGGTGTTCGAAACCCTCAATGGCTGCCAGGTCGTGGTGGCACACTCCGAAACGCCAGGCTTGCCGGCGGGCATCGAGGCAGACCCCACGGTGCGCGAAGTGGTGTGGGGTGTGGAAACCGTGGCCGACCTGGACCTGTACCGCGAGCGCTTGCGCACGCAACCCGGCTTCATCGACAGCGGCGAGCGTATCGGCTGCACCGACCCCAACGGGCTGGCAGTGCGGCTGCAGGTGTCAGGCAAACGCCCGCTGGCCCTGAAATGCGCGCAAACCAACACCTGGGGCGATCGCCCGCGCGTGAACCAGCCCAGCCCGGCTTACGAGCGCGCAACGCCGATCGAGGTCGGGCACGTGGTTTTTTTCGTCACCGACCTGGCGGCCACGTCCGGGTTTTACGTTCAGCAATTCGGCTTCGAGGTGTCCGACAGGTACCCGGGCCGCGGAACCTTCATGCGCTGCGCGCCTGACGGTGGGCACCACGACCTGTTCCTGCTGCAATTGCCCTCGCCCAAGGCCGGCCTGAACCACGTGGCCTTCACCGTACGCGACGTGCATGAGGTGTTCGGCGGCGGCATGCACATGTCGCGCTGCGGCTGGGACACCGAACTCGGCCCGGGACGGCACCCGATCTCGTCGGCGATCTTCTGGTACTGCCCGAGCCCGGCCGGGGCCCTGGTCGAGTACTACACCGACGAGGACCAGCTCACCGCCGAATGGCAGCCGCGCAGTTTCACCCCAGGCCCGACCATGTTCGCGGAATGGGCCATCAAGGGCGGCATCGATGGCAATACCCGCCGCCAGAAGGATGCCGAGGCACCCAAGGGCGGTTTCATCACCGACAGAAAATAGGCCACCAAGACATTCCGACGCCGCCTGCCACTGCGGCCCCGCTCCCCGACTGTCCATTGAAACGAAAGGCACACCATGCACCCCAAGGCCCTGTACAACGAAGTTCACCAGAATCGCAGCACCTCGCCCACCAGTTATGAAAGCCTGCTGGGAGACTCGATCGAACGGGCATTCGCCCAGGGCATCCACGACCTGGAAGGCGTGGTGGGTTACCTCAACAGCGCCGGGCCGTCGGCACCCAACGGCGAGCCCTGGACCAGCGCCAGATACCGGCATGAAATAGCCCGCCTGGGCGCCTGAACCCACCACCAAGGAGACAGTTGTGAACCCATCCGTCATGAATTTTCAGGCCGACCCGGTGGACGCCGCGCTCAAGGTCGGCCTGCTGGACCTGTGGTACCCGGTCTGCCCGTCGAGTTTTGTCAAGGACAGTCCGATTTCACTGCGCCGCCTGGGCCACAAGATCGCCCTGTGGCGCGACCAGTCCGGCGTCGTACACGCTCTTGAAGACCACTGCCCGCACCGCGGCGCGCCGCTCTCGATGGGCGTCATCCTGGGAGACCGCCTGGCCTGCGCCTACCACGGGGTCGAGGTGCGTTGCGATGGCACCGTGACGCGGGTGCCGGCGAGCCCTGGCTGCAAGCTCGAAGGTTCACGCACCACGCTCAGTTTTCATGTGGCCGAGAGCAATGGCGCGGTGTTCCTGTACAACAGCAGCAAGAACATCGACACCGCGCCGCCGCTCGAGCTGCCCCCCGAACTGGTCGCATCCGGGTGGAGTTCGTTCCTGTGTTACGTGGAATGGGGTTGCGATTACCGCTACGTGATCGAGAACGTGATGGACCCTATGCACGGTACCTACCTGCACAAGCAGTCCCACACCATGTCAGAAGGCGACGCCAGGGCCGAATTTCAGATCCGCGACACCGACAACGGATTCTTCTTCGAGAAAAAGGGCCAACGCGACGTGAACTTCGACTGGTCAGAGTGGATCGAGACCGGCATCCACCTGATGCGGCTCGAAATCCCCTATCCCAAGACCGGGGGCCCGGGCGGCAGTTTTGCCATCATCGGCAGTTGTGTGCCGATCGCCGAGAACGTCACCGGCGTGTTCTTCTGGCGCTGCCGCAAGGTGAGCGACTGGCAGCGCGACACCTGGCGCTTCCTGTACAAGAACCGCCTGGAAGAGCGCCACTGGAAGGTGCTCGAGCAGGACCGTGTGGCGGTCGAGGCGATGGAGCCCGACGCCAACCAGCGCGAGTTTCTCTACCAGCACGACATGGGTGTGGTGCGTATCCGCCGCCGCTGGAAGGCCCTGGCCAATCAGCAGCTGGAAAAGACGGCGCAAAATACCTGACATGACCACCACGCTCAACGCCTACGTCCATGCCTTGCGTTTCGAGGCCGAAGACATCACCAGTATCGAGCTGCGACCGGTCGACGGCGTGGCTTTCCCACCGTTCGATGCCGGCTCGCACATCGACCTGCAACTGCCCAACGGCTTGCTGCGCCGTTATTCGCTGGTCAACCCGCCCGGTGATCCTGGCCGCTACCTGGTGGCCGTGCTGAAAGACCGCGCCAGCCGCGGCGGCTCGCGCTGGCTGCACGAGAACCTGCGCATCGGCATGCGGCTGACCATCAGTGCGCCGCGCAACAATTTCAAGTTGCACGAAGACGCTGCGCATACCGTGCTGGTGGCCGGGGGGATCGGCATCACGCCACTGTTGTGCATGGGCCGGCGCCTGCAGCAACTCGGGCGACCGTTCGAGTTGCTGGTGTTTGCCCGTTCGCGCAAGAGCGCCGCCTTTGTGGCAGAAGTCGAAGCACTCGGGGCGCCCGTGTTGTGGCATTTCGACACTGAACAGGGCGGCCCGCCGGACCTGAAGGCGCTGCTGGCGGCCCGGCCGGCACAACACGGCACCCACTACTACGCCTGCGGCCCGGGGGTGATGCTCGACAGCTTCGAGAAGCTCTGCGCGGAGCTCGGTTACACCAACGCGCACCTCGAACGCTTTACAGCGGTCGAGGTGGCGGCCGCCACGGATGCCAGGCAGTCGTACACGGTGGAGCTCAAGCGCATGGGCAAGGTCATCACGGTCACTCCCGCGCAGACCTTGCTCGAAGCCTTGCGCGCCTGCGGCGCCGATCCAGCCACCAGTTGCGAGGAAGGTATCTGCGGCTCCTGCGAAACCGCAGTGCTCGAAGGCACGCCGGACCACCGCGACTCGGTGCTCAGCGCTGCTGAACACGCGGCCAACAAGGTGATGATGGTGTGTGTGTCGGGGTGCAAGAGTGACCGACTGGTGCTGGACATGTGAGCCGCTGCATCGAATGGGTGCAGCACCTGCAAGCCGTTATTGCTGTTTGGCACCTTCCGTCAAGCGGCGGCCCAGTCCTATCGCATACGGGGCAGCCCGGGCTGCAATCATCGGGTCGGCAGACGCCTCCACACCCGTTCGCAATACCATTGGGTTGAAGGCGACCTTGCCGTCCTTCTCGCGTTGGCGCAGGTCGTCAAACAAGAAGCTCGGGCCCTTGGCTTTGGCCTCGTCATCAGTCAGGCCTTGAACACCACCCCCAAGAGTCACGACCCCGAATGCCATTTCCCGCTCAACCAGCATCCAGCGGCACCGTCCACGCATCGTACCCATACACCCAATCCGCATTGCCCTGCGTCTTCATCCACTGGTTGCCGCGTGAGCCGATCTGGATCTTGGCGGTGCGCTCCTGGCGCGCATGGGCATAGGTCTGCAGCACGTCGGCGACCTTCAAAACATCGGTCACCGGCCCCAGGCAACGCCCCAGTACCACCGCGTCCTCGATCGCCTGGCAGGCGCCTTGCGCCATGAACGGCAACATCGGATGGCAGGCGTCGCCCAGCAGCGTGACGTTGCCCTTGGACCACACCGGCAGCGGATCGCGCTCGTACAGGGCGCTCTTGAGCACCGTGTCGCAGGCGTCGAGCAGCTTGCGTGCATCGGCATGGAAATCGCGGTAGAAGCCGCGCAACTCGTTCACGTCGCCCGGGCTGGTCCATGATTCTTCGAGCCAGGTGTCCTGCCCGGTGGTGGCAAAAACAAAGGTGTCCTTGCCCTGGTTGAGCGGGAAGGTGACGATCTGGCTTTGCGGGTTCGGCCCCCACCACTTGGTGAACGCGCCGATCTCGGGCACATCCTGCACCCGCTCGGTGGGCACCACGGCGCGGAACGACACTACGCCGGTGAAACGAGGGCGCTCTTCGCCGAACAGCGCGGTGCGCACGCGCGAGTGGATACCGTCGGCACCGATGACCACGTCGTGCGCCACGCTGGTGCCGTCTTCGAAGTCCAGCGTGACACCGTACCCGGTGGTGCGCAGGCCGGTCATGCGTTTGCCAAACTGCACCTGCTCCGCCGGAAACGTATTGGTCAGTGCGGCCAGCACGTCGGCACGGTGGATCGTGATCTGCGGCGCACCGTATTGCTGCTCGGCCACGTCGCCCATGCCCAAACGCGAGGTCTCGGCGCTGGTGTCCCAGTCGCGGCTGATGCGAAACGTCGGCCGCGCACCGGTGCGGCGCACCGCCTCGCCCACGCCCAGCCCAAGCCCGTCGAGCGCCCGCACCGCGTTGGGCGTGAGGTTGATGTCGGCGCCAACACGTGCGAACTTGCCGGCCTGCTCGTACACGCTGATGCGGTGCCCCTGGCGCTGCAGCGCGATGGCGGCGGTGAGGCCCCCGACACCCGCGCCCACGATACCGATGTGCAAACCTGCCATGCCACTTCTCCCGTCAGTTTCTAGGGATCCAGGGGTCGATTGTCGTTACATCGGCGCCCCTGAAGTCTCGGGTATTTCGCGTAGCCAGCATGTAGCCGTTGGCCATTGCGATGGCCGCAATCGCGCCATCGACGAAACTGACGCGGTTGCCAGTCGCCTGTGCGCTGGTGTTGATACGTGCGAAGGCCTGGGTAGTTGGCGTCAACTATCCTGACACGACCGGCCAAGGTAATTGTCGCCAACCAGACGGCAGGACGCCAGGCCCGGGCTGGGCCGGCGAAAATGTACCGCGTACCGCCAGACCGGGCCTGGTGGCCTGCCGTTGGCGCTCCGCTTGAGCGAGGGGTTGGGCTACCGTGTGGCGGCGACCCTGCTAGCATGTGTACCCGAGCTTACTGAGGTACACATCATGCGCACAAATATTGAGATAGACGAAAAACTCATGAAGGATGCACTGCGTGCCACCGGAGCGAAGACCAAGAAGGAAGCGGTTGAGCTTGGGCTACGGACTCTGCTTGACCTTCGTGCGCAAGAGAAGGCTCGTGAGTTGCGCGGGAAGATTACCTGGGAAGGTGATTTGAATGCGATGAGGACTGACAGGTGATCTTGGTCGACTCCAGCGTGTGGGTCGACTACTTTCGCTCCGCCGACACTCCGCAGGTCGCGCTGCTGGATTCCTTGTTTGGACGGACGCGGATTGCTGTCGGAGACTTGGTTGCGGCTGAGGTATTGCAAGGCGTTCGAGATGACAAGGAGTTCAGGTTGGTGAAGAAGGTGTTCGGCACCTTCACTCGTCTCGATCTTTGCAGGTACGACTTGGCGTTGAAGGCTTCGGAGAACTATCGCGTCCTTCGAGCAAAGGGTATCACGGTCCGCAAGACCATCGACACGTTGATCGCGACGCGGTGCATCGAGGATGGCCTGACACTCTTGCACTCTGACCGCGAATTCGCACCCTTTGCAAAGCACCTCGGCCTGCGCGAGGCGTATTCGGAAGCATAACGTTGGCGCTGTCCGGCACGCAGCAAGTGCCGCGAAGCGGCAACCTGCTGCTGCGTGTCCGCGACGAGCAACTGGTTATGTCGCATTGCTTCGAGGTAGATGCTTGTTGACGTATTGGCGGAGCACACTGTCCATGCGCGCCTGCCAGCCTTCGCCAGTGGAACGAAAGTACTCCACGACCTCTACGCTGTAGCGCACAGAAAGCAACAACTTTTTGTTCTCGGATTTTGGCCTGCCGCGCACAGTGCGAATCGGTACCAATGCATCTAGCTGAGCCTTCGTCATAGGCTTCGCATCAGCGTCTGCTTTGGCCGCCGCAACAATTCTTGCGTTGTCCTTGACTGATGGCATCAGGATGACCCGCTTACTGGATGCTTTCGACATATTTTTTCACCTCTCGTCGCTCGGCAAGGCGCAGGCTGATGGTTCTGCGTACGCCACCACGGTCTACAAACGCCACGTAATACAACGTGTTGCCCTCTGGAACCAGTCCAATCATTCGCAACTCGTCATACGGATAACGTGGGTCAACCCAAACATACGCTTCATCCCAGGCCAACTTTTCACAGAACGAAAGAGACAGGCCATGATTGGCCAAATTCAGTTTGTCTTTGTCAGGATCAAAGATGAAGCGCACGTTTTATTGTAGCTACCAATATTCACAATTCAAGAACGACTATGGCTTGACGCGACATAACGTTTGAGCTGAGCGGCGCCGACGGCAGGACGCCAGGCCCGGGCTGGCGAAAATGTACCGCGTACCGCCAGGCCGGGCCTGGTGGCTTGCCGTTGGCGCTCCGTTTGAGCGAGGGGTTCGAGGGGTTGGACACCACGTTTTGGTTGACTACTTTGCTGCAACCGCCAGAAGCGCCTTGGGGTTCGTGCGCGCGATGGTGAGCAAAGTGCGAGCGGCACCGCTTGGCTGCTTGCGGCCCTGTTCCCAGCCTTGCAGCGTGCGCACCGACACGCCCAACAATGCCGCGAACTGACTCTGAGACAGACCTGTCTTCTCGCGAGCTTCCGTAGCTGGCGAATGAACGACATGGGTCTTGCCGGCCTTCATCTCCTTGATCGACTGCAGCAGGTCTGCGGCCAGATCTCGTGTGGCCTCATAGTCGGCAAGCTGCTTCCTGCTCAGGGGTTTACTCTTCGAGTGCACGGCGAATCTCCTTGAGGACTGGCCCCTTCAGGTTGTCGGTTTCTGACTTGGCGTAGAGGGTTAAGAGAACTAATTCCTCTGCTTCGGTGCGGGCGAAGAAGATCACTCGAACCCCGCTGGACTTACCCGTACCTTGGCGCTTCCAGCGTACTTTCCGAATTCCTCCGGACTCCTTGACTACGACGCCCGCTTCAGGCTCAGCGGCTATGTATGCCGCGAACTCACCACGCTCGTCTTCGGTCCAGTACACGGGCCACTGCTTCTGGAACAGGGAGGTTTCGACGACGGTGAACATTGAGCGACTATACGCCTAAGGCGCACAATTGTCGAGAGCGCAGTATTCGTGGTGTCTAACGTTCGAGCTAAGCGGGCGACGACGGTGGGACGCGCGGGCCCGGTTGGCGAAAATGTACCGCGTACCGCCGGCCGGGCCCGCGTGGCCCGCCGTTGGGGCTCAGCTTGAGCGAGGGGGTCAGGCGGCGCTGCGCTCGGCGTGCCCTGTGCTTTGTTCTTGGCCATTGTCGAACAGGAGTCCAGGCTTGGCAGCGCTCAAACGCCTTCAATGATTCGAATGTCTCGATCCGCTCCATCACCGAGCGCGGCCAAAGCTGCTTGGTAGGCGGTACTGTCATAGGCGGCCGCCGCCTGTTCGACGCTGTCGAACTCAATTAGAACCGTACGCTCCTTCAACCCGAGTTCGTAGGTTCTTGACGGCTCACCCCGCGCCAAAAATCGACCACCAGCTGCCGTGAGTGCGGGTCCCGCGAGCTTCGCGTAGGCGGCAAGCTTTTCGGCATCCTTCACTGCGCGATACGTGCTGACCCAGTAGACTTTGGACATTTTTTTCCTTGTGGTTGGTAGTTCAGTTTTATACCGTTCGCAGAGCGAAAACGCTGCCATCGCGCCGCCTGACGTAATGTAGCCGAGCGCCTGTCTTGGCATTCCCAAGCTAGACGACGAAATAAGCTGGGCACGAGGGGTTGATCGCGACAGCGAAAAGTTGCGCAACGTCCCTTGTAGTCCCGCTTGCTGGATCAGCTACGGGAGGTTCTACGGTACAAGCACTATCGCTTGCGCACCGAAGAGGCCTACCTGTATTGGGTGAAGTTTTAAAGTTGCCGTGGCTTGACGAGGTACAGCGCCCCACACGCCCGAGGCGCATTCCATCCGCAATGACCGTGACCGAGGTGGCGGCAGGCAGCCATGCGCCAAAACGCCCGCTTCAGTCGGCTGCCGGCTCGCCATGCGTTTGCCGAATGCACCAGCCCGGCGGGAACGGTGTTGGCCCCGGGCTCAAAAAACGCCGCTGAACGACCCACCATCGAGCAGGATGTTCTGCCCATTGATGTAACCCGCATGCACGCTGCACAGGTAGGCGCAGGTGTGGCCGAGTTCGTCGGCGCGGCCGAAGCGGTGTGCCGGGTGTTTGGCCAACCGGTTGGCGCGCACCTGCTCGGGCGTGCTGCCTTCGCGTTTGGCCTGCGCGGCAAAGTTGCCCGCCAGCCGCGCGGTGTCGAAGGTGCCGGGCAGCAGGTTGTTGATCGTCACGCCACGCGCCACGGTGCTGCGCGCCAGGCCGGCCACAAAACCGGTCAGGCCGCTGCGCGCGCCGGTGGACAGGCCCAGGCCGTCGACCGGTGATTTCACCGCGCTCGAGGTGATGTTGATGATGCGCCCGAAACCTCGCGCCATCATGCCGTCCACGGTTGCCTTGATCAGTTCGATCGGTGTCAGCATGTTGTCGTCGATCGCGCGGTGCCAGGTGGCACGGTCCCACTGGCGAAAGTCACCCGGCGCCGGCCCTGCCGCGTTGGTGATGAGGATGTCGAAGTCCTGGTGGGATGCGAAGATGCGCGCACGTCCTTCGGTGCTAGTCACATCGGCTGCCACCCAGTCCACCCGCCCGCAACCCAAAGCCGCCAGCCGGGCGGCAGCGTCGACCAACGGGCCTTCGGTGCGCGCGACGATGACAACGTGCACACCGTCCTGCACCAGCGCCTGCGCGCAGGCGTAACCCAAGCCTGCGCTGGCACCGCAAACCAGCGCTTTTTTTCCGGCAATGCCCAGATCCATGGTGCGGTCCTCAGGTGATCGCAGGCAACAAAAAGATGCGCATCACAGGATGCCCGCCCAGGGCATCGGCGCCTCGTTGGTGCCCCAGTAATAACTCTTCTGCGCCATGTATTCGGCAATCGACGCACGGCCCTTTTCACGCCCAACGCCACTCTGTTTGGTGCCGCCAAACGGTGTGGCGATGGAAAACACCTTGTAGGTGTTGATCCAGACGGTGCCGGTGTTCAGCGCACGGCCGATACGCAGCGCGGTCTTGTAGTCGCGCGTCCAGATGCCGCTGGCCAGCCCGTAGACGTTGTCGTTGCATTGGGCCAGCAGATCGGCCTCGTCGCTCCAGGGCAGCAATGCCAGCACCGGGCCAAAGATCTCTTCGCGGCACATACGCGCCGTATTGCCAAGGCCTTCAAACACCGTCGGCTGGTAGTAATAACCCTGGTCGTTGATGCCGTTCACGCCACCCGACGGGCGCCCACCACCGGTCAGCAGTTTGCCGCCTTCGTCGAGCCCGATCTGTACATAGTTCTCGATGCCCGCGCGGTGGCTGCCGCTCACCAGTGGCCCCATCTGGGTCGACTCCAGCGACGGGTCTCCCACGCGCAAGGCTTGCGCACAAGCAAGAAGACGGCGCTTGAAATCCCCGTACACGCTGGCATGTACGAAGGCGCGCGATCCCGCAATGCAGGACTCGCCGGTGGAGCTGAAGATGCCAAACAGCACCCCGGCCACCGCATGGTCCAGGTCGGCGTCGGCACACACGATGGTGGGTGACTTGCCACCGAGCTCCAGCGACACCGGCATGAACTTCTCGGCTGCCAATCTGGCAATACCAATTCCCACCGAAGTGCCCCCGGTGAACGCAATGCGTTTGACCAGCGGGTGGCGCACCAGCGCGTCGCCCACCACCGAACCCTTGCCCGGCAACACGCTGAGGATGCCCCGGGGCACACCCGCCGCTTCGGCGATACGGCCCAACTCTATCGCCATGCGCGGCGTGATCTCGGCCGGTTTGAACACCACCGCACAACCCGCCGCCAGCGCCGGCGCCAGTTTTTGCGCCTCGCTGGCGATCGGCGAGTTCCAGGGTGTGATCGCACCCACCACGCCCAGCGGCTCGTGCAGGCTCAGCGACAGATAGTCGCCACGTTGTGGCGTCACTGCACCTTCGAAGGTTTCGCAGGCGGCGGCGAAATACTGAAAGGTGCCCGCCGCGCTCGCCACCAGCGCACGTGTTTCGTTGATCGGTTTGCCGTTGTCCAGGCGTTGCAGTTGCGCCAGCTCTTCGCCGCGGGCGCGGATGCCGGCCGCAATGCGGTGCAGGATGGCGGCGCGCTCATGCGGTTTCAGGCCGGCCCAGTCGGGTTTCAGGCGCGCCACCTCGGCGGCCTGCACCGCTTCGTCCACATCAGCGGCATTCGCGGCGTGCAGCGTCGCCACCGTGCTGGCGTCGTGCGGGTATTCGGTGCTGTACGCGGGGCCGCTGGCATCGCGCCAGTGGCCGGCAATCAGGGTCTGGATTTTTTCAGTCATTCGTAAACCTCCGCGCACTGCGCTGCGGTGTCATGCACCTTGGGAACGGCCCGGCGGTTCATGTCTTCACTCAAATCGTTACCGCAGCCACGCGGTTTTCCAAAAAGCGCAGCGCCGACAACACCGTCAGCGCCGAGGTCTTGGGGTTGTCGGCCAGGGGTTTGCCGCGCATGGTGATCTGCATCTCGCCAAATGCACCGCGCACGTCGATCTCATGGATGTTGTCGCTCACCGTGGGGTCGGCGATCAGCCGCACATGGGTGGCGTCCAGGCCCAGGCCAGCCAGCGACACGGTGGCTGCCACGTTGGCGTTCTTGGGGTACAGGCGGGCGGCCTCGCGGGCGCTTCCCTCCAGGATCACGAACGGTGCCACGAGCGTGTCGAGATTGACAAGGTCCTGCGCCGGTGTGCCACGCCATCCCTGCGGCGGCTTGCGCCCGGTGTAGGTGACCGACTCCAGGCCGGCCTGTTTTGCCGCAGCGATCGCGTCAACACCACCGATCGCACCGGGCAGCAGATGCAACTGCGCACCGCCCCGGTGTGCCGCGTCTGCCAAAAGCTCCGGCAAGCCCGGCTCCGACAATGCGCCGACCGACAACACCGCACATTCCACACCGCGCTCCAGGGCCGGCAACACATGTGTCAGCAGGGCCTCATGGCCGGCGCATTCCAGCAGCAGGTAGGTGTCCTCGGGCACCGCGCTGCAGACCCGGGTGCCAGCGCCAACCTTGGCCTGGACCGCCACCACGCTGCGCGGCGACACGACAATCGTGTCGACCAGCAGGCGCGTATGGCCTTGCAGGCGCGTGTACAGCGTGCGCCCGATGGCACCATAACCGACCAGCGTGAGCTTGCGCATGGAAACCTCCTAGTCCTTCTTGAGAATCGGGCCGGCGAACTTGGCGGCAAACTGGCCCCAGGCCGCCATGTCCACTTCGACAACCACCGGGCCGCTGGCGGCAAGCGCCTGCGCCAGCACGTGGCGTGCCTGTTCCGGCGCAACCAGACGCATGTGGGTCGCCTTCAGGCTGGCGCAGAACTGGGCGAAGTCCGGGGTGTGCAGCTCGACGTAACAATGGCGCCCACCGTAGATGTCGTCCTGGATGTTCTTGATCACGCCATAACGGCTGTCGTTCATCAGCAGCACGACCAGGTTGGCGTTCTCCTGCACCGCGCAGGCGAGTTCACCCACGTTGAGCATGAACCCACCGTCGCCAGCCAGTGCCACCGTCTTGCGGCCGAGCTGGTGGGTGGTGTTGGCAATTGACGTGCCGATGGCCATCGCCAGGCCCTGGCCAATGCCGCCGCCCAGCGCATGCACACCTGCGCGCGGGTGGTTGAGCACCGGGGCGCGGTTGCCCCACATGCTGTTGGACAGCGTGATGTCACGCACCCACCAGATGTCCTGCCCGGCGACGTCCGCCACGGCATCCTTGAGCGCCACATAGGCGCCGAGCCCGGCGTCCACCATGGCACTGGCCGCGGCGCGTGCCCGCTGCACGTCCGCCACCAGCTGCGGGTCGATCCGCATACGGCCTTCGAGCCGGTCGGCCAGCGCGCTGAGCGTGAGTTCGGCGTCGCCATGCACGAAACATGCGCTGTCGTAGCCCCGGTTTTCGGCCAGCGCGTTGGCGTCGATGCGGTAACGCGTGGCCGGCAGGCGCAGCCTGTAGCTCAGCGTCTCGTTGCTGCGCAGGCGCGAGCCCACCGTCAGCATCGCGTCGACGCTGGCATAGAAGTCTTCGGCTGGTTTTTGCAGGTTGTACGAACCCAGCGTCTGGGGGTGGTCTTCCGGCACGATGCCCCGCCCTTGCACCGACGTCACCACGGCCCAGCCCATCGCAACCAGCCGCTGTGCCGCTGCCGCCGCGCCGCGCGCGCCGCCCCCCAGCCACAACAGCGGCCGCCTGGCCTGGAGCAGGCGTTCGGCCAGCGCATCGAGCGCCTGGGGACTTGGCTGCGCGCGTGCCGCCGGCAACGGCGACAAGTCGGCCGGCAGGTCGAGCAGCATCTTCTGCACGTCGATCGGGATCTCGATGCTCACCGGCCCGCAGGGCGGCGTCTGCGCAATGCGCACCGCCTCGCGCAGCGTGGCCAGCGCGGTCTCGGGGTTGCGGATGCGAAAGGCGTCCTTGCCCACCGCCTTGAGCATGGCCAGTTGCGCCGGGTGCTCGTGGATGTAACCCAGGTCGCGGTCCAGGTAGGGCGACTCGATCTGGCCGGTCAGGTGCAGCATCGGCGTGCCGGCAGTCAACGCCTCGACCATCGCCCCGGCCGCGTTGCCGGAACCGGTTCCGGTGCTGGTGACACACACCCCCAGGCCCCCGGTGACCCGCGCATAAGCGTCGGCCATGTTGCAGGCGCCGGCCTCGCCGCGCGCGGACACGAAACGAATCACCTGTCGCGTGTTGAACGCATCCAGGATCGGCATGTTGTGGATCGATATGACCCCGAACGCGGCACGCGTGCCACATTGCTCGAGGAAACGCACGGCGAGTTCGCCGACCGTGATACGCAGGGAACTTGGGGTCATGCGGACTGCTTCTTCAAAGTTGGGTTGGGCCGCACTGCGGTCCGCGGCAGATGGTTCAGGCGTTCGGACAACCGATCGGCAGCCTGCCTTACCTGCGCCACCAGCGCATCGACCAGGCTTGGGTCGATGCGATTGGCGGATACCGTGACGTTGACAACCGCCGTGATCTTGTGGTGCTCGTCGAACACCGGGGCGGCAATGGTTGAAATTCCAGCGTCGTACCCACCCTGGCTGATGCCGAATCCGCGCTCAGCGTCGGTGTCGATCAGCTGCTTGAGGGCAAGCACGGTTGTGGGTGTGTGCGCAGAAGACGCCACGAGCGCGACGCCTTCATACAGGGCGTGCAACTGGTCCAGCGTCTGGCCCCCGAGCAGCACGCGCCCGAGCACCGTGGCATGCGCTGGCAACCGGGCGCCGACCTGGATCGAATTGAACTGCACCGAGCGCCCGGTGGACTTTGCCACCACCACCACCTCGCGGCCGTCGCGCACCGCAAGGTGCGCCGACAAACCGGTGGCGGCGCTCAGGGCATCCAGGATCGGGCGGCCGTGTTCGGTCAGCTCCATCGACGCCAGGTACTCGAAACCGAGTCGCAACACCGCGACCCCCAACTTGTAGTTGGCACTGTCGCCAACGCGTTCGACAAATCCCATCTGCTCCAGTGTCTGCAACAGGCGGAACACCGAGGCCCGCGGCACGCCCAGGCGGCGCGACAGTTCGGCGCCTGTCAATTCGCGTTCATCCCGCGTGAACTGCCCCAGCAACTGCATGCCGCGCTGCAGTGCGGGCACCTGGTAGCGGTCGTTGGACGTGTCATCCATCATGGCGCAATTCCACCCAAGCCGATCAGGGCATTGACCTGCGCGCCGGCTTCCAGCGGGCAGCTGTGGCCGACCGCACCCAGCGAGACATACGGCGCATTCACCGCGTGGGCCAGCGCCCGACAAGCACCGTCGGGTGTGACCGTATCGGCACTGCCACTGGCGATGGTGACCGGGCAGCGGAGCAGGCGCAGATCGGCCGGCAAGTCGCCTGCGGCCAGCATCCGCGCCGCCTGGGTGTAGCCATGTGGATCGATGCCGGCCATCACCTGCTCGACAAAAGCCAGTTGCGCGCTGCTGGCGCTGGACGAGAGCATCGCACTGGCGCGTTTCCTGGCCATGCCGGCAGGGCCGAGCTGCGCCAGATTCGCCAGGCGATCCGAAAGCTTTTGTTCGCGCACGGCCTCTGCGGCGCGGCCATACCCTTGTGCCGGCGCCAGCAACACCAAACCTGCAATGCGCGCGGGCGCCAGCAGCGCGGCGCGCGCCGCCATCAATGCCCCCAGCGAATGGCCGACCAGGGTCAGCGGGCCCTGGGTGTTGGCATCGACCGCATCGAGCCAGGCCCAGAACCGTTGTGCATAGTCCAGTGCGCTCGGCGTGTCCATCGGCAGCCGATCGCTGCCACCGTAGCCGGGCGCGTCCCAGGCCAGCACATGGCATGCGGGCATGGTGTGCGCGCTGGCCTGCACCAGTTGCGCCAGCCAACTGGCCGATGCCGAACCGATGCCATGCAGCAACACATGCGTGACCGGAACGTCACGACCCGGCGTGCGGGCGCTGCGAAACTGCACCTCGCCGTGCGGCGTCAGGGCGCGCTCCAGCGCAAACTGCGCGAGTTGTTCGTTCAGCGGCACGGCAGCGTCTGGCAACAGGGTCGGGCACGGCACAGGCTGTCAGACCCGCTTGATCTTCGACAGCGGGCTGTCCGGCGGGTACACCGGCGTGATCGGTTTGGGTGAACCCAGCATCACGCACATCAGCGCGTCTTCGTCGCCGATGTTGCGCTCCTCGCGGTACACGCCAGGTGGCACCGAGACCAGGTCGCGCTCCTTCAGGACCGACTCCCAGCGCTGCCCATCTTTTTCGCAGACCAGCAGCATGGCGCCGCGCATCACGAAAAACACCTCCTCCACGTCGTAGTGGATGTGCGATGGGCCAATGTGCCCGGCCGGTATCACCATGGTGGAGAACGTGAAGTGGGCCGCCGGCACGGTGTTGCTGTCGCTCGCCACGCCGGTGCCGCCGGTTCCCATGTAACGCATCTGCGCGCGGCGGTACTTGGGGTCGTAATCGGCCTGGAACTTGAGCGCGTCCCAGTCGTAGCGGCGGGTGGCGTAACGCGCCACCCGGCTCTCCAGCCACTGGGCAAAGGTCTGGCCCTCGCCCTGCAGCATGCTTTTCTGGATGTCGGCCTCGGGCGTGATGTTGGCGTCGAGCAGACCGCGCGGGTTGAAGACGGGCTGGTTGGCGGCGGCGGTGTGGTTCATGGCTGTTTCTCCTTGTTAGTGCATGACAAAACCACCGTTGACCGGCAGCAGTTGTCCTGTGATGAAACCACTGGCGCGTGTCAACAGGAACAGCGCAGCGGCGGTGACGTCTTCGGGAACCTGGGGGCGCGGGATCGCCCGGCCCTGCAGGTAGTACTGGTGCCGTTCCTCGGGCACGTATTCGGTCGACTCGCCCAGCACCAATCCTGGCGCGATGGCGTTGACGGTAGTGCCTTGCGGGCCCATTTCGCGCGCCATGCCGCGGGTCATGGCGATCACCGCGCCCTTGCTGGCGATGTAGGCCATCAGCCGCGGGGCACCCCACAGGGCGGTGTCGGACGCCACGTTCACCACGCGCCCGCTGCCCGATGCCGCGAGGTGCGGCTGCGCTGCGACGGTGGCCAGCCAGGTGCCGCGCACATTGACGTTCATCACACGGTCCCAGGTGTCGGCGTCGAGCAGGTCCATGGTCTTGCCGCCGGAGTTGGTGATGGCCGCGTTGTTGACCAGTCCGTCCAGGCCACCCATCGCATACGCTGCGGCGTCGACACCGGCGGAAATCGAGGCGCGGTCCGACAGGTCCATCGGCACGTAGTGGGCCATGGCGCCCAGCGCGAGTGCCAGCGCCTTTCCGCGTTCATGCAGTACATCGCCGATCACCACCTGTGCGCCGGCGCCGACCAGGGCGCGGGCAAACGCCTCGCCCAGGCCGCGTGCCGCGCCGGTGACCAGCACCCTGCGGCCGTGCAGGCTGATCTCGCTGTTTACAGGAATGTCCATAGGGGTGCCTGGACCGGGCCTCAGCCCACGCGCCGCTGCGCGCTCGGCAGGTAGTGCAGCACCTTGCGTTCTGCCAGCACCACCGCGTAATAAGCCACGATGCCGATGACAGTCAGCGCGGCGATCACCACGAAGGACGCGGCGGTGTTGCCCTGGCCCTCGAAAAACACCAGCATGTAACCCAGCCCCTGGTTGCCACCCACCAGTTCCCCCACGACGACGCCGATCACCGCCAGCGTGCTGGCGATGCGCAGCCCGGAAAACAGCGCCGGCAAGGTCGTGGGGTATTCGACCATGCTGAAAATCTGCATGCGGGTGGCAGAGAACGAACGCGCCAGATTGATCATGTCGTGGTCCATGGTGCGCATGGCCGAGAGCACGTTGATCAGCACCGGGAAGAACACGATCAGGATCGCCACCAGGATCTTGGGGTACACGGTGTACCCGAGCCACATCACGAACAGCGGTGCGAACGCCACCTTGGGCGCAATCTGCAGCGCCAGCAGGTAGGGCGACAACACCGCCTCGACCCTCGGGGACACACCCAGCGCATAACCGATCAGGGCACCGAGCAGCGAGCCGAGGATGAACCCGACCGCCACCGACAACGCGGTGATACCCGAGTGCCACAAAAGACGCTCGGCGTCCCAGATGCGGGCACCCTCGCCAAGCACCTTGCTCAGCGGCGGCAGCACGAATTCGGGCACCCCGAGCCAGCCCGGGCCGAACTGCCACACCAGCAGGAACGCGACCAGAACCGCGAAGCTCCAGGCCGCGGTCACCAGGGACGACGAGTTGTCGGACATCGCGCGGGCTCCCTCTTATTTGGCCGCCACGAACTGGTTCGTGTACAGATCCTTGAGCGGGGCGGCCACCGGCACCACGCCATTCGAGACATAGAACTTCTGCAACTCACCCAGGCGGGCTTCATCCATCTGGCCTGGCGTCTTCTGGTTGGCGTAGACATACTTGTTGTACAGAACCATGGTCTTTTCGATCATCTCCTCCTTGCCTTTGTGCACTGGCACGTGGGCCACGTAGGCCTTGGCCGCCTCTTTCGGATTGGCCATGATGTCTTTCATGCCTTTGAGGGTTGCGCGCACCAGCTTCTGGATCAGTTGCGGGTTTTTCTGGATCGTCTCGTCGGATGCCAGGATGGCCTGGGCCATGCTCTTGAAGTACACATCCGCTGCCAGGATGTCAACCTGCGCGCCGGCATCCATCGCCGACACCGTCCAGTCCGGCACACCTGCCATCGCGCTGGCCTTCTTGGCGGCGAACTGCTGCCAGACGCCGGCCGGGCCTGCGGCCTGGATGTTGACGTCGTTCTTGGTCAGGCCGACCTTGGAGAGCATGCCCAGCAGCGCGTAGTAGGTGGTGTCGGTGTAGGCTGTCACGGTGACAGTCTTGCCCCTGAGTTCGCGCGGGCTTTCGATGCGTTCGTCCTTGTGGCTCACCAGTTGGGTCAGCGAACCGGAGCCCAGCACCGCCACCGCCTTGATCGGAATACCCTGGGCGCGCGCGATGATCGGCGTGTCGCCGATGGCGCCGCCGATGACCGCGTTGCCGGCACCCACCTGCTTGGCCACGTCCACACCGCCGCGTGCGGCCACGAACTTGACGTCCAGCCCTTCGGCCTTGTAATACCCCTTGGCCTGCGCCAGCATCCAGGGGGCAAACGCCGGCAGGATCGCCGGCGCCGGCAACAGGTAGGTGATTTCCTGCAGCGCCTGGGCCCGGGCGGCCATGGGCAACATCACAGCGGTGGCGGCGGTGCACAGCGCCAGGCAGGCGCGGCGGGTGATGGAAAGGGAAGCGGTGAATTTCATGGTGGCTCCAGGTGGGGATGCGGGGTTGGCGGGCGGTGGGTTGGCGGGTGCTGGGTTTTGGGTGGTTTGTGGTTCAGTGGACTTCGGTGTTCGCGTCGAGCTTGAGCAGGTCCATCAGCTGGCCGACCAGCGGGCCGACCAGCGCGTGTTTGCGCCGCTGCATCGGGTTGTCGCGGCCCGGGATGTCGACGCGGATCTGCTCGATGATGGTGCCCGGTCGCTCGCTCATCACCAGGATGCGGTCCGACAGCGCCACCGCCTCGGCCAGGTCATGGGTGATGAAGAGCACGGTCTTGCCTTCGTCGGCGACGGTGCGGGCCAGGTCCTGCTGCAGGATCATCTTGGTTTGCGCGTCGAGCGCCGAAAACGGCTCGTCCATCAGCAGCACCAGTGGATCGACCGCCAGTGTGCGGGCCAGTGCGGCGCGCTGGCGCATGCCGCCGGAGAGTTGGTTCGGGTAGTGTTTGCCGAAGCCGTGCAGGTGGCACTGCTCCAGCAGCCGGGCCGACACCTCGTGCCGTGCTGCGGCCTTGACGCCACGCAGCTCAAGGCCGAATTCGATGTTCTGCGCAATCGTGCGCCAGGGCATCAGCAGGTCTTTTTGCAGCATGAAGGACACATGTTCGTTTGGCCCCACCACCATCTCACCCGCCACCTTGACGATGCCGGCGCTGGGTTTGGCCAGGCCGGCGCCCATGTTGAGCAAGGTGCTCTTGCCGCAGCCCGACGGCCCGATGATGGACACCACCTCGCCGGGGCTGATCGAAAAGTTGACATCGCGGGCGGCCAGCACCTCGCTCGACTTGCCCCGCGCCGCGAAGCGTTTCTCGACGCCGATGAATTCGATCGCCGGCACGCCGGGCGGGGGCACGAACCGGTTCATGGCCACACCTCCGGCGCAACTGCCGGCATGCCGATGGTGCCATCGGGCCTGGGTGCGGGCAAACCATGGAGCAGCATGTTCGGACGGTGCCTTTGCAACTGGCTAGTGGTGGTAAATGTTCAACTAATGAAACACTGATTCATCAATGAGCCATTATTTGACGGGGCCAAGGCCCTGTCAATGAATACCTGAGTGAATATGCGGGGATTTGCCGGCGGGCGGGGCCCGAAGCACCGCGCACCACTATCGGTGCACGGGCCACTACGGCAAGTCACGCTGCGCCGCGCTTGGTGCCGAGCGCGGCAAAAGGTCAGCCGATTCGCCTACTCCAGCACCACACGGGGGAAATACATCGACACCACCCAGTTCGGCATGTCCACGATGGAGCTGATGCGCAGGTCGGCACAAACGCTGCACAGCATGTAGGCGTCGATCGGCGAATAACCAAAACGTCGACTGAGCAGTTCGACCATTTCGGACACCGCTGCGCGCGCGTTGGCCATCAGGTCCGGACCGATGCCGGTGGTGACCTCGTAGCCCTTGGTGTCGAAATGATTCGTCGTTGGGCCCGGCGTGGTGAAGCGGGGCGAGCGCAGGTGGGCGCCTTTGATCAGCTCGAATTTCAGCGCCACGTCGATCGGACTCTCGATCGCCGTGCCGCAGACCTCCCCATCACCCTGCACGGCGTGGGTGTCGCCAACCGAGAAAATGGCACCCTCCACTTCGACCGGCAAATAGAGCTCCACCCCCTCGGCGATATCGCGGATGTCCATGTTGCCGCCGACGTTGCGCGGCGGGATGATGCTGTGCAGGCCGCTCGCAGCAGGCGCAACGCCGATCGTGCCGCACATGGGACGCAAGGGCACGCGCCCGCCTGGCCCGTACATCACCGAGGTCGCACCGATGGGGTCGTAATTCCAGTGGTGCAGGTGCGCATCCGGAAACTGGTCGGTCAACAGGCCAAACCCCGGGATGTTGCCGGTCCATCCCCAGCCTGAAGGTTTGAACGACAGGACCGTGACCTTGAGCGCGTCGCCTGGTTGGGCACCTTCGATATAGACCGGCCCGGTGACCGGATTGACGCGCGCCAGATCAAGTTTGGCCAGATCGGCCGCCGTGGAAGTGCGGTTCAACTGGCCCGAGGACGCGTCGACCGTTTCAAACTCGATCGACTCGCCCGGCGCGATTCTCAGGCGCGGCGCAAACGAGTTGTCCCAGCCATGGTGGATGTGCGCGCGGTGGATCGTGTGCTGGTGCCCATGGGCACCGGTGTGGTTGTGACTGTGCATGGCGTCACCTCCTAAACCGCGACCGTCAATGCGCCGTCGATGACCAGGTTGGCGCCGGAAATGCGGCTCGCCACGGGGCTGCTGAGGAAGACCACCCCGTTGGCAACCTCCTGCGGTGTGCCGAATTTTCCGGTCGGGTTCACCTTGAGCGTCGAAGCGAACAAGTCCGGGACGTTCTTTTCGATGGTTTGCCAGATGCCGCCGTCAAAATAGGTGTTGCCCGGTGAGACGCAGTTCACGCGGATGCCTTTGGCCACGAGTTGCCGACTCAGCCCCTTTGCGTAATGGATCAGCGCGGCCTTGATCGCGCCATAAGAACCTGCCGCGAAATCAACCTCAAAACCCGAAACGCTGGAGATCAGGACGATCGAGGCACAAGAGGACTTCTCAAGAAATGGCACTGCCGCTGCAACCGCATTGACTGTGTGCATCATGTCGGTGCGAAATGTCTTGTCCCAGGTTTCTTCCGAGTCGCCAACCGCCAACGCGCTGACGTTGCACACCAGCACGTCGATGCCACCGAGTTCAGCAGCGCTTGCAGCAACCCAGTCCTTCAAGGCCGCGCTGTCGGCCACGTCGAACGCGCGACCACAGGCTTTGACACCTCGGGCATTCAAATCCGCGACGGCCGCGGTCACGTCGCCCGCGTTGCGTGCGCATATCGCGACGTTTGCCCCCTCGTCGGCGAACGTCTGCGCAACAGCGCGCCCGATGCCTTTGCTGCCACCCGTGATGAGCGCATGTTTACCCTTGAGCCCGAGATCCATATGCCTGTACCCCCTTTGGATTGACGAAAGCGAAACCGAAAGTCACCGCGCAAGTCACTGTAGCAGCGCTGGCTGATTTGGCAAGCGCACCGTGGACACGACGCCCCAAGCCCAGCCGTCAGACAATACGCGCCAACGCTGCGACCGCCCCCGCCACGTCCTGCTCGGTGTTGTAGAAATGCGGCGCGATCCGGATCACCGCGCCGCGCGCCGACACGATGAAGCCGGCGTCCGCCATGCGCCGCTCGACACTCGCCGAGTCGTTCACCCGGATGGCGGTGTTGGACCCCTTGCGCCGCGGATCGAGCGGGCTGGTGATCGGCAGCCCGTGCCGCGCTGCCTCGCGCAAGGTCACGGTGGAGAGGTGCTCGATATGCGCCTCGACCTGGGCCATGTCCAGTGTGTTGAGGATCGCCATGCCGGCACAGGCGGCAGCCCCATTGATATAGGGCGGTGTGCCGGTATCGAAACGCCGCGCGCCCTGGGCGTAGTCGAGCGTGCGGATGTCGAACGCAAACGGGTTGACACGGCCGAACCAGCCGGTGTTGACCGGTTTGAGTTGCTCCGCCAGATCACGGCGAACATACATGAAAGCAATACCCGGGCAACCCAGCAGGTACTTCTGCGCGCCGCATACCAGCATGTCGATGCCATCACGCACCACGTCGATCTGCATCGCGCCGGCCGACTGGTAAGCATCGACGAAGAGCAACGCGCCGTGGGCGCGCGCCAGCTGCGCGATGGCTGCGATGTCCTGCTTGAATCCGTTGGAGTACGACACCTGCGACACGGAAACCAGCCGGGTGCGGTCATTGATCACGCGGGCATAGTCGTCCAGTGCGATCTCGCCGCCAGCATCAGATTGCACGAACTGCACCGAAGCACCACGCGCCTTTTGCGCGAGCCAGACATGGCCGAGCGAGGGGAAGTCGATCTCGCCCAGCACGATGCCGTCGCGCTGCGCATCGAAACTCAGGCAGTTCCCGACCGACGAGGCGAGGTCCGACACGCAGGACATCACGGCGATGTCGGCCGCATCGGCACCGATCAGGCGTGCGAACTCGGCCTTGGCCTGGTCCAGAACAACGGCCCAGCCACCCCAGTCCATGCCCTTCTCGCTCCACGAGGCCATGTACCGCGTGATCGCATCCGACACGGGTGTCGCCAGGGCGCTTTGCGAACAGCTGGAAAGTTGCGTCTTGCGAGACAGAATGGGGAAAAGCGCGCGTTGTGTTTCAAAGGGGAAGTGGCTCATGGTGTCTTTGTTGGTTGGGTGTTTCTGTCAGGTGATCAGTCGTTGATTGGCGCTGTCGGGGTCGGTGCCGGTGCCACTTGTGGCCAACGCCGACTTGTCTGCTCGCGTTCTTGGGCGGGGGTCGGGCGGGAGGCGGTCGACAGGTGGCGGCCGAGGGTCAGTCGCCAGTGGGTTGGTGGAAGCAGGCCGGTGGGCGCTCAGCTCCGCGGCTGTCCCCCGTGTCGGCCTAGGGCCGACAACTCCTCCTTTATGCCGCTGCGCTGAGCGCCCACCGACCTGCTCCTGCGGGCGTTCCCGCAATTCGACCGTCGAATACCCGCCACGCTTGTTGCCGGCGAGGTTGGGGCGGGCGTTTGCGCGAAATAAAGGAGGAGCCGGGAGCCGCAGGCGTACGGCGGGGGACATTCGCGCAAGCG
>CAMAWD010000037.1 GCA_945861785.1 Rhodoferax sp. OV413
AAGTGAACGCAGTGAGTTCTGCGGCCCGACCCTCGGGCGAGCACCACAGGGCAGTCGGCGCGTTCAGCGCCCGACCGCTCCAGGTTGAGCCCCCGCCGGGCTGCGCCTGCCGCGACGCGCGCCAACGCCAACGCCAACGCCAACGCCAAAGCCCATGCCCATGCCAACGCCAACGCCAACGCAGACCAGGCAACGAATGACCGCAATGGGCCGAAAGCAGCCGCTGGCGGCGGGAAGGCGAATTGCAAGTCGCCCGGTTTCATCTCAACGGGCCCTCTGCCCGGCGTCGCTGGCGCGGGTCAGCCGCAATTGCACGAAGGTCAGCAGCATCAACCCGAGCGCCAAAACCAGAGAGGCCGCGGCAGCCAGCCCATACAGATGGATCTGCTCCGCAAAACCGGTTTGGTAGATGAACTGCACGATGAAGGTGGTTGCCGAACCAGGCCCGCCGCCGGTCAGCACGAAAACCTCGTCGAAGATCTGCACCGCACGGATCATGGCCAGCACCAGCACCACGATCAGGTTGGGCATCAGCAGCGGCAGCGTGATCCGCCGCAGCGTGCGCCAGTGCGAGGCAGCGTCCATCTCGGCGGCCTCGTACATGTCTTTAGGGATCGCCTGCAGCCCGGCGAGCAGGATCAGCGTGTAGAAACCCATGTGCGCCCAGATCGACACGAAGACGGTCCAGAAGAACGCCCAACTGGCATCGGTGAGCCAGTCGACCGGGGCGGACCCGACAGCCACCAGCGCGGCATTGAAGACGCCCTGGCTTTGCAGCAGCCATTTCCAGATCAGCGCCACCACCACTGGAGACAGCAGTACAGGGTAGAAGAACACGCCGCGCCAGAAGCCCCGCCCGATGATCTTGCGGTTGAGCACCAGCGCCGTCACCAGCGAGAGCAGCACCATCAGCACCACCTGGACCAGGCTGAACTTGACGGTATTGAAGATGGCGCGCCAGAACACATCCTTGCGGCATGTCTGGATGTCGAAATAGTCGCGGCATTCGAACAGGATGCCGAAGTTCTCGGCGCCAGTGAACGGCCGCTCCAGCGGCATCAGCTTCACACCCCCGGTGGCAGCGTAGACGAAGTTGATCACAATCGGCAGGAACGTGAACAGGCCGAACACCACCAGGTTCGGCGCCACGAACATCCAGCCGATGCGCGACACGCCCAGCACGCGCTGCCCGAGCCGGAACAACGGCTCGAACAGGTTGAAGAACAACCCGAGGAGGCGCGCCAGCAGCTGCAAGGGACTCGCTTGTTTACTTCTGCGCCTGCTTCACCGCATCGGCCATGTCGGCAGCGATCTTGGTCATGGCTTCGTCCGTGCTCATCTCGCCCACGATGGCCTGCGTGACGCGCGCGACCGTAGGCAGCATCATGGCCCGGTTGAATTTGTAGCCCTGGAACTGGTACGCCGCCGGGGCAAGATTGGCCACGCCACCGCTGAAGGTGCCCAGGGCGGCGCGTGCGGCAGGAGTCGCCGTGGTGTAGTTGACGCCCTTCTTGGCAAGGCCGGCGTGCGCCGGGATGTTCTCGGTCTTGGCGGTGAATTCGGCGTAGTTTGCCTCCTGGGCCATGAAGTCCAGGAACATGCCCACTTCCTTCGGGGACTTGCTGGTCTTCAGGGCCACCCAGGCCGCACCACCGGGGATGCCGGTGCACGCCACCGGGCCACAGGGATTGGGCACGGCGACCCAGTCAAAGGCGGTGCCGATGTCCTTTTGCAGGCGGTTGATCTGCCAGGAGCCCGACAGCACCATCGCCACGCGGCCGTTCTTGAACTCGTTGATCGAATCGGCATAGGTGGAGCCACCGGAGCCGCCCCACACCTCCTTGAGCATCGCGCCGTCCTTGTGCCACCCGACGAACTTGGCCACTGCTGCCTTATAGCCGTCGTCGAGCACCAACTCGCCCTTGGCGTCAAAAATCTTGGCGCCGTAACTGATGGCCGGGCCAGCAAATCGGTGACCGGAACGATCCCAGGCCAGTGCGGCCGGCGTCTGCGTGGCCTTGGCCACCTTGCGTGCCGCCTCGACCCACTCATCCCAGGTGGCCTTGGGACCGGGCATCGGCACCTTGGCCTGGTCGAACAGGGTCTTGTTGACATAGGGGCCGGTCATGGTCAGCTGCGACATGAAGCCGTAGATGCCCTTGTCGGTGGCGCTGGGCCGCAGCCAGGGCAGGGTGCTGCCAAAATTGCTTTCCCAGTAGGCGCGGTCCTTCACGTGGGCGCTGATGTCCAGGTAGTACTTGGACAGGCCGCCGAGGTCGGTCACCCGGGCGATGTCCGGGCCCTGGCCCGCGGCCAGCTGAACCGGCAGCTGCTCGACGATGGTCTTGTAGGGCACGACGTCCAGGATCACCTTGGTGCCGGGATTGGCTGCTTCGAATTTCTTTGCCAGGTCGGCCGTGACAGTGCACTCGATGCCGTCCTGGTAACACATGACGCGGATGTCGGCCGCGCTGGCGCCAAGGGGGGTGGCAAGAACGGCCGCAGCAATGGTGGAAAGGGCGGTGCCAAAAACACGAGTTACCATGATCAGATCCTTGAGTGGCGATGATTTTCCGGCGATGGTAGGGCAATTCGGCGTTTTTTCTACTATGGTTTGTACGGATCAATTCATGTAAATGACCCGCGCCGCCCACGCATGACACCCTCACCCTCACCCTCACCCTCACCCGCAACCGCCTTGCCTGACCTGCTCGTTGCCCTGGACGGAAAACCCGTCACACAGCGGTCACAGTGGGACGCACGCCGCCGTGAAATCCACCGGCTGAGCGTGCCCCTGGCCTACGGCGACTGGCCAGCCGTGCCAACCCGGACCAGCTGCGAAATACTGCACACGGCCACGGTGCGCCGGCTGGAGAGCGCCCGGTTGTGGACCTGCCGCGTGCTGGCCGACGGAGCACACAGCTTCACGCTGCGCGTGTTCGCGCCTGCCGGCGATGGCCCCCATGCGGTGGTCCTCAACGGGGATGCATGCTGGCACCACGCCACCGACGACGTCATCGCCGACATACTGCACCGGGGTTATGCCTTCGCGCAGTTCAACCGGGTCGAGATTGCGCCCGACATGCCGGGCACGCGGCTGCCAGTGGGGGCCTTGGCGGCCTGGGCCTGGGGTTACCACCGGGCAGTGGACGCGCTGGGGCAGCTCGATCTGGTCGACCCGACACGGATCGCTGTTGTCGGCCACTCGCGTGGCGGCAAGGCCGCCTTGCTTGCAGGTGCCACCGATGAACGGATTGCACTGACCAGCGCCAACAATTCCGGGGCCGGTGGCGCGGGCTGCTTGCGGGTGTCTGGCCCCGGTGCGGAAACACTGGCCGATGTCACGCGGGCTTTTCCGCACTGGTTTGGCCCGCACCTGGCTGCCTATGCTGGACGGGAACACGCACTGCCATTCGACCAGCATTTCCTGAAGGCGCTGGTGGCCCCGCGCGCGTTGCTGACCACAGAAGCACTGGACGACCATTGGGCCAACCCGAGCGGCAGCTGGCACACCCATCAGGCGGCGCGTGCGGTGTACGAATTGCTGGGTGCCGGTGAACGCATCGCCATCACCTTCCGCCCTGGAGGCCACGACCACGCGCCGACAGACTGGACCACGCTGCTCGACTACTGCGATGTGGCACTGCGCGGCCATGGCGCGCAGGTGTTCAGCAAAAGGTACCGGCAATCACCGTGAAGCTGCTTCCCGGTCGCACGCCGTCGATGCGCGCAACCCTTCGACCTTCGACTCAGGACCCGCGCATTCCATGGCGGCGCACGGCAACGTAAATGCAGCCATGCCGGCCCCCGTGCCCGGTCCAGCAGCTGTGCCTTTTGACCAGCATCATGTTTCCGGGAAAATTCGCGCGCCCGGCCTGCAACGCGCCGCGATGCTCTACAGCGTCAGTGCTTGAGCGCCGCACGGCCGGCCTCGGGTGCTCAGCAACCCGGTTCGCAAAACGAAGCTGCACCAGTGAGCGCGCGTTGCAGGTCCAGCACGCGCCCGATGTTCACCTCGAGTTCGTGCATCTGGTGGGCATCGAGCGCAGCCACGCCGGGCCGGCAAACGGCGGTCTGGAACAAGCCCTCCCGCATGCGCAGATGCTTGAAGAAGCGGATGCTCACGTCCAGATGCTGGTTGGAAAAGGCCAGCACCGGGGTCAGAAGGGCATGCAGTTCGCGCGCAGCAGCCAGCTCCCCGGCGGCGAACCGACGGAAGATTTCCACGTAGATCGCATCCATCGCCGTGGGAATGAAGGCATGCACGCCACGGTGCAGCGCCTCGATCATCTGGGCTGCGGCCCAGCCGCCACTGACATGCAGGCCGCCCCCAGTAGCCTCCAGCACGGCGCTGTATTTGGGGCCGGGCAGGGCGGTCTCGATCTTCAAACCGCGGAACGCGGGAACACGCTGACGCAGCAGCAGGATGTCGGCCAATGGCAGGCCGGGGCCACCGAACTCCAGGTCCTGCACGATCAGAATGGGCGGGCCGACCGCCGCCAGCCCTGCCATCTGCGCCACCAAAGTTTCGCCGCGCAGGCCCTCGGGTGCCTGGCACAACATGGCCGGGGCGCCGAGTTCGCGGGCCATCGCCGCCAGGGCCAGACGGTCGTCGTGCTGCGCGCTGCTGCAACCGATCACCACCGGCACCCGGCCCGCCACCTGGCGCAAGAAGGTGCTGGCAACCAGGCGCTTTTCCGCTGCGTCCAGGCTGCCGGTTTCGCCAGCCACTGCCAGCACCAGCATGCCAGCAACCCCGGCCTGCACCACAACCTCGGCCGTACGGACGATGCCATCGACATCGATCGAACCATCCGCCAGAAACGGCGTGTTCATGCTGGGCACGATGCCGCGCATGAAATCGGCACCAGACGACGTCGGAGCCATGCCGGAACTCACTTGGGCACGCCGTAACCCATGGTCTGCGGCAGCCACAACACGATCTGCGGAAACAGTGTCATCGCCAGCAGCAGCAGCAACAACATGACCAGGAAGGGCCAGCCCTCCTTCATCATCTCGCCGATCGGGATGCCCGTGAGGGCCTTGGTCACGAAAAGCAACATGCCAAAGGGCGGGTGGATCAGGCCGATCATCATGTTGAGCACCACCAGCACCCCGAAATGCACCAGGTCGATGCCGAGCAACTTGACCGCCGGCAGCAACATGGGCACAAACACCAGCAGCAACACAGACACATCGAGAAAACAGCCCAGCACCAGGAACATGACGTTGACCAGCAACAGGAACGGCACCCGCCCCAGGTGCATGGCGTCGACCCATTGCGCCATGGCCTGGGGCACGCCTTCGGCGGTGAACGCGTAGTTCAACATGAAGGAGCCGGCCAGGATGATCGTGATCACCGCACTGCCACGCGCAGACTCCAGCACCACTCCCCAGAAGCTGCGCCAGGTCAGCGCACGGAACACGAAAGCGGCCAGCACCAGCGCATGCAGCGCCGCCACTGCCGCCGCTTCGGTGGGTGTGAAAACGCCGGAGTAGATGCCCCCCAGCAGCACGATGGGCATGGACAAAGGCAATGCGCCACGAAAGATCAGGCCAGCCCATTCGCCACGCGGCACGGGGTCGTCTCGTGGCATGTCACGCCGCACCGCGATCACATGCACCACGAACATCATCAGGCCGGCCATCAGGAAACCCGGCACCACGCCACCCAGGAAGAGCGCTCCCACCGAAGCACCCGATACCAGCGCGTAGATCACCATCGGGATCGAGGGCGGGATGATCGGCCCCAGCGTGGCGCTCGCCACCACCACGGCGCCGGCGAATCCGCGCGTGTATTCGGGCTTCTTGAGCATCTGGCGGATCGTCACCAGGCCGGGGCCGGCCGCGTCGGCGATCGCACTGCCGCTCATGCCGGAGAAGATCACGCTGACCAGGATGTCCACCTGCGCCAGCCCGCCGCGCATGCGCCCGACCAGAATGCGGCAGAAGTCGAAGATGCGCTCGCTGACCGTGCCGGCATTCATGATGTTGGCGGCGAACACAAACAGTGGCACCGCGAGCAGCACGTAGCTGTTGTACAGGCCGTTGCCGACCTGCTCGGCGACCAAGCCGATGTCCTGGCGCTTCACCACGAGGTACGCGACGCCAGAGGCCAGCATCGAGAATCCGATCGGCATGCGCAGCAACAGCCCGGCAACCATCACGCCAACCAGGACAAGAATACCTGTGCTCATGACAGGTGCAACTCCGCGTCCAGGCCAATGCCATGCACCGCCTGCCAGATTGCCCAGGCGCAGCGCAGCGTGAGTGCCACCATCAGAAAGACGAAGGGCAGGAACACCCACATGAAGGGCAGGTTCAAGACCGGGGTACCTTCGCGCGCCATGAAACGTACGTAGTCCCAGGTGCCCGGGATGGCAACCGCCGCGAGACCACCCACCAGCAGGTTGCCAGCGATGCGCATGGCCAGCCGCGCGCGGCGCCCGACGCTGCTCCAGATCAGGTCAAACATCACATGCTCCCGCTCCGGCACGATGAAGGCGGCGGCCCACAGGATGACCCAGATGTACAGGATGACGGCCGCCTCGTCGGTCCAGGCCATGGGCTTGTTGAAGGCGAACCGGGCCGTCACCTGCAGCACGAACACCGCGAACAGGGCCAGAAAGAGGGCGCCGCCAATGACGTTGGCGGCGCCCTTGAACCAGCGCATCGGCTACTTGACCGCGTTGATGCGCTCCACCAGCCCCTTGGGCCAGACCTTTGCGTACTCGGAATTCTGGTAGGCGGCCTGCACCGTCTTGCGGAACGACTCGACATCGGGGGTGGTGACCTGCAGGCCTTCTTTCTTGAAGAAGTCGACCAGTTGGGCCTCTTCCTTGATGCGGTTGTCATTGTTGAAGGCGATCGCGGCCTGGGTGGCCGCCTGCACCTTTTGCTTCTGCGCCGCGCCCATCGCTGCCCAGGCTTTGTTGGAGATCGCGATGAAGATGCCGTCGGTCAGGTGGCTGGTGAGCACGATCTGCTTGGTGACTTCGTAGAACTTGGCTGCGCGCACCGAGGGCAAGGGATTGTCCTGGCCATCGACAGTGCCGGTCTTCAGGCCCAGGTAGACCTCGCCGAAGGCCAGTGGTGTGGGGGTGGCGCCGAGCGCCTCGCCCAGGAACAACCATTCCTTGGAGCCCGGCATGCGCAGCTTGACGCCCTTGAGGTCGGCCGGTGTCTTGACGTTGCGGACCTCGCGCAAATTGACCTGCCGGCTGCCCAGGTAACCGATGCCCAGGATCTGCACCTCCATCTTTTCGGCCACGGCCTTGTACATTTCGGCGCCGATCGGGCCATTGAACACCTTCTGCTGGTGGTCCGGGTCGCGGACAAGGTAGCCGGCCGTGAAGATCGAGTACTCGGGCAGGATCTTGGCGATGTCCTGGGCCGAGATCGCCGCCAGCTCCAGGTTGCCGCGCGCCATGGCCGCAGGCTCGGTGCCCTGCTTGAACAAGGAACCATTGAGGTTGATCTGCACGTCGAATTCGCCGGGCGCGCTCTTGTCGAGCGACTCCTTGAACACGGTCCACATCTTGCCGTGCCAGTCGTCCGGTACAGCCGGCGTGGAGATGCGCAGCGCGACCTTGGACTGGGCCAGGGACGGCAGTGCCGTGGCGCCGAGGGCGGCTACCGCACCCAGCAGGGTGCGGCGACGAAGGGTACTGGTGGAGTGGGTCATGGTGGTGTCTCCTCAAAAAATGGGTGAATCAGATGTTGGCAAGCGCCGGACCAATGGCACGATACCCTGCCCGGACAGTTTGCGCCTCGGTGTTATCCAGCAGTGCCAAGGGCGCGCGCACGTTGAGCCACGCGTCGTCGCCGGTCTGCTCGGCCAGCATGGCCTTGTAGACGCAGACAAAGGGCATGTCGGGGCGAATGCTGAGCAGGGCGAGCAAGTCACGCACCAGCGTGGCGTCGGCAGGCGCAACCTGGGACGGTGCATCCACGATGCGCCGCATCAAGCGGGGCGAGATGTTGGCCAGGCCATTGATCGAGCCCGATCCGCCCGCGAGCATCGTGGCGGCGATATGCTGCTCCGCACCAACCAGGATGGCCAGCGAAGGAAACGCGCGGACCAGGGCAAGGCCATGCTCCAGGTCAGCGCTGCTGTCCTTGACGCCAATCACCTGGCCAGGATGGAGTTGGGCCAGCGCAGCGATGCTTGCGTGGCTGAACGATACGCTGCTGAGGCCAGGGATGTGGTAGAGCAACAGCTTGAGGCTGGGGTCCGCGATGCCCCGCACCACTTGCGTGACGGCGGCCATGATGCCGGCATCGCGCGGGGCACGAAAGTAAAACGGCGGCATGAACATCTGCCGGTGGCAGCCGAGGCTGGAGGCATGGCGGCCCAGCCCGATGGCGTCAGGCAATGCGCAGGCGCTGATAGTGACGACGACCTGGTCCGGCCGCACGCCACCGGCGAGCATCGCCGCCAGCAGCGCCTGGCGCTCGGACGTGGTGAAAGCCGGGCCTTCACCCGTGGTTCCGAACAGGGTGACCCCGTCGCAGCCGGCGTCCAGCATGCGCCGGGCGTGGTTCAGGGCGCGTGCAGTGTCTACCGCGCCGTCCGAGGTGAGCGGAATCAGCAAAGCGGGCCAGAGCCCGTGGATGTCATGGTGCAATTTGTTTCCTTTTTCTGGTTGGTCCGGAGGCCGTGACGGCCTGCGAAGGGTGGTGTGTCGATTCCGCTCGAACCTGTTCCAGCGGGGCGGTCAGCACGCGGTCGCGGGCGCTGTGAAGATGGGCCTCGAGCAGTGTGCTGGCACGGGCCACGTCGCGCGCCTGGAGCGCGCTGATGAACTGCAGGTGCTCCTGCATGGCGGGAATCAGACGCGCCGGCGTGATCACGCTGTGCTCGAGCTTGATCAGGCGCACGCGCAGACTGTTGACCCGGTACATTTCGGACACGATGTCGTTGCCCAGGGCATCGACCATCCGGTCGTGCAGGCCCCAGTCGAGCGCCTGCGCGTCGTCGAGCAGGCGCGGGTCGGTATCGGCGGCGGTTGCGCGGCGCAGGATCTCGCGATGGGCGGCTTCGATCGCATCGAGTTCACTGGCACTCGCGCTGTGGACGAAATGCAGGATCGCCTCGCGCTCGATCATCGCGCGCACCTGGAACGCATTGCGGATCAGTTTGAGATCTACATGCGCAATCTGCAATCCACGCTGTGGCACGGTCTTGATCAAGCCCCCGGCCTCCAGCCGCGGGATCATTTCCCGCACGGCCCCCAGAGGCATGTCAAGAAGGGCCATCAGTTCGCGCTGCGATATGAACTGCCCGCTGCGGATTCCGCCGCTCAGGATCTGTTGCGTGAATCCCTGGTAGGCGCGCGCCCGCTGACTGACAAGCTGCGCCGGTGGAACGGCAGGCAGGCGCCCCGGCGGGCTCATGACCGCACCACCCCTTTTTTGAGCAGGATGTTGCCGTAAATGCGGGTTTCACCCGTGGCGACGATCGCGAACGCGGTTGCGGCGCGCTCGTAGAAGGCAAAACGCTCCAGCGCCGCCGATGGCGCGCAGCCATGGGCCTGCAGCACGACATCGAATTCGGCCACCACGGGGGGACGGGCCGAGGGGTCGCCCACAACCTGCATCGTCAGCGCGGCCTGGGGAACAAAGTCGTCCAGCGGCAGCAGTGTCAAGACAGCGTGCAACACGTCGGGCGCAGGGCAACCCGGCAGACAGACGAGCCGCCGGGCATGGGTTGCGGCCGGAAAATTGGCATCGACCAGGGCGATTTCGTCCCCATGGCCCATGCTGGCGAGCACGTGCAACAGGTCGGGGGACAGCAGTGGGGAGATGCCTTTGAGCATGGGGACAGTCAGCCAGACGGGAGGGGGGCCAGGAGTCGAAAAAGTTATTGACGTACTGACATGTTAGTTCTACCATGAAACCCATGTCAACCCGGGACAACCCTTACCGCGCCATGGCTGTGGCGAGAGCCCATGCTTGATGGCGCATTCGTCGCTGGTCGTCCGGTCCCTTCGGACTGCCTGGGCCGCCTGCACGAGAGCGCCGATTGGCGCCAGGCCCGCGACGAATTGCCTGCGCTGATGCAGCGGGACGGTTACGTGCTGTTGCGCGCCGAGCCCATCGATGCGGCGGTCGCCACCGGAACCAGCCGGCGGGCCGGCATTGGCCGAGCTGTCTCGGGCGCTGCTCGAACACCCGACCGAGCCGTTTGACTTTCTCTGGCTGCGCACCATGGTGCAGGGTCGCGCGAGCCCGCTGGGCGATGTGCCCCTGTTCGACATGTTCACCCTGCACGGTTCCTGCGACAACCACATGGGCGGGGGCCGGGTGCGCCTGTCCTGCGACGTGCGCTGGCAGCGTGCCGGTGAGCCGCGCGACGACCGCTGGTTCGGTGCGCCCCACCAGGGCATGGTTGCCTGGGATACGGCGGCCTCAACGGCACCCGGCCACTGGGCGAGGCCTACGCCGCACGCTGAAAACCTTCAGCCAGCCTGCTTGAAGGCCATCACCGCCTGGTTGCGCAGCGTGCGCAACAACGACAAACCCTTCTCGTCGAGCTTCAAGCCCACCTTTGCACCCACATCGGCATAGATCAACCCGACCGGCTTGCCCTTCATGTGCAGCGGCAGCAAGAGGAAGGTGGTGGCGTTGACTGACTTGCGGTACCAGGGCGGAAGACTGCCGGCGATACGCGGTTCGGTCGCATCGCTGATCATGGTGTCGGCGCCACGGTTGCAGACGACAGAAAACAGGTCTGGGTGTGCGGCCTTGAGCGGCACCTGGAATGCCCGAACGACAGCGCCCACATCCTGACCGAGGCCAAAACGGCCGGTCAGGGTGTCGGTCTTGGGGTCGCGCATGCAGAACACGATGCGCTCGCATGCCATCGCGCGGAACATCGTCTCCAGGATCATTCTCAGCACATCGCTGAGCTTGAAGTCCTCGACCATGGCATTGGCCACATCCTGGATACCGGCCGTCAGGGTCTGCGCCACGAAATGCGCATCGCGTTGCAGCGCCGGTTCGTCCGTGGCGGTTTCGTCGTGGGTTGCATGCAGGCCCGGGGGATACAGCGAATCGCCAGCTTCCGCCGAGCGCGCGGCGTGCCGTGGAAGCTTCAGGAGCTTGGCGGCGCCGGAGCCGGGCAAGACCTGCAACTGCATGGCCCGGGCCAGCTCTGCGAGCTTCTTTCGCCCCGACAGCGTACGGGCCGACATTTCGTCTTCCGTGAAGCCCAGCGAACTGGCGTAATGCTGGGCCGTCTGTGTGACACGGGCTTCGACGTCCGTAGCACCACCCTGCAAGATATGGTCTGCAATATCGTTGGCTGCTGCCGAAATCCAGTGCAGGCGTTCGCGCGCATCGGTGGGCGCCTTGTTGGGCGGGTTGCCACCTGGTTTGCGCATGCAGCGCTGGATGCTGTCCGGCAAACCCCAGACCTTGGCCACGCCGACCCCCAGCGTCTCGAAATCGATCCCGAGCACCTGGGTGGCGGCCCGAGGTTCACTGACCGGCTGCCGCGTCGCGTTGACCATTGCGCGTACCTTGCGCGCTTCATCCGGAAAATAGAACTCGGCCAGCAGCCGTCCCAGGTTCTGGAACATGGCCCCGATGAAGGCCTCTTCGCTTTCGCCGGCCAGCGTGCACAGCGCGTCGGCAATGGAGCCCGCCATCAGGCAGCGCACGAACTCATCCTTCAAGACACCGGCATGCGACTTGTCCTGCATGTGCTCCAGCAACACCAGTCCCAGTGCCATGTTTCGAATGCCATTGAAGCCAACCAGGCTCACCGCCCGCGACACCGTGCGGATGCTGCCACCAGCGCGCGCATAGTGGGCGCTGTTCACCAGGCGCAGCAGCTTGTTGGTCAGCGCCACGTCCTTCAGGATCTCGTTGGTGAGGCTGCTCAGGCTTTCGGTGTCGGAGTTGGCAACTCCCTGGATGCGGGCCACCGAATCCGACATGGCGGGGAAATCTGACGTATGTCGCATGCGCTGCAACAGGAAAGCCAGCGTGCTGTTGACCTGCGCCCGGCCACTTTCGGTGTTCTGGTGGCCGCCAGCCCCTGAGGCCTTGGCCGACCAGGCCACCAGCGCGTCCCGGAACGCCTGCGCGCCAGGATGGCGCTGCAACGGGTCGCGGGCAATGGCGCGCAGCACAATGGCCCGCAACGTGTCGTCGACGTCCGGCCCGAGCTTGTCTGGCAGTGTGAGCGGTTCATGCAATACACGGTAGATCGCACGGTAGGGGTCGCGCTCCGCCACCAGGGGCTGGCCGGCCAGCATCTCGGCCAGCACCAGGCCGGCGGAAAAGACGTCCACGGCCGCGGTGGCGGCCTGGCCTTGCGCGACTTCGGGCGCCATGTAACCTGGTGTGCCGGTGTAGGCTGGCCGATCGGCGTCCGGGTGCTTGTCCTGAACCGGCGTCGCAATTCCAAAGTCCATCACGCGGGCCCGGCCCGATTCATCGACCAGCACGTTGGAGGGCTTCACGTCGCGGTGGATCACACCCGCAGCATGGGCAGCCACGAGAGCATCGAGCACGTTCACCATCAGGTCGGCGGCCTCGACCGCCGGCATGGCTCCCCTGGCAGCAAGCACGTCGGCCAGGGTCTGGCCCGGAACGTACTCGAACACCAGGTAGGGGTGCAGGTCCTGCACGTCGGCCTCGAACACCGGAACGATGTGGGGGTGGGACAGGCGGCTGACATGGCGCGCCTCCTGCAGCCATTGGGGAATGGCGGTGACGTTCGCGCCTTCACCGACCTTCATGAGCTTGATGGCGACCTCGCGTTCCAGTCGCGGGTCGAAGGCCAGCCAGACGACCGACTGCGCGCCCTGCCCCAGGATCCGACGCAACTCGAAACGACCCAACAGGGACGGTCGTGCCGGATCGGTCTCTCCGGCGGCCAGTCGCCGGATCGTTGAAAGCGGGGAGAACTCAGCCATGGACAGATTACTTGCGTGGATCAAGTGATGTGGCGGTGGATCCCAAAGACCGCGTGCTGTGCGTCCCGGCCAGTCTAACGCCTGATGTTGCGCTCAAGTGTGCTCTAAGATGCGATTTTTATTGGAGGTACAACCCATGCGCATCGAGACCATCGCCGTACACGGCGGCTACACGCCCGACCCCACCACAAAAGCCGTTGCGGTGCCGATCTACCAGACGGTGGCCTATGCCTTCGACAACACGCAGCATGGCGCCGACTTGTTCGATCTGAAGGTCCCGGGCAACATCTACAGCCGCATCATGAACCCGACCAACGCCGTCCTCGAGGCCCGCGTAGCGGCGCTCGAGGGCGGCATCGGCGCGCTTGCGGTGGCCAGCGGCATGTCGGCAATTGCCTACGCAATCCAGACCATTGCCGAGACGGGTGACAACATCGTGTCGGCGTCCACCCTGTATGGCGGGACGTACAACCTGTTCGCCCACACGTTTCCATTGATGGGTATCGAGGTGCGGTTTGCCGACCCACGGGATCCGGCGTCCTTTGCAAGCTTGATGGACGAGCGGACCAAGGCAGTGTTCTGTGAGTCGGTCGGCAACCCGCTGGGCAATGTGACGGACCTGGCTGCGCTGGCAGCGGTGGCGCATGCACATGGCGTGCCGCTGATAGTCGACAACACGGTGCCCAGCCCCTACCTGTGCCGCCCGTTCGAACACGGCGCCGACATCGTCGTGCATTCGCTCACCAAATACCTGGGCGGCCACGGCACCACCATCGGCGGGGCCATCGTCGACTCCGGCAAGTTCCCCTGGGCCCAGCACAAGACGCGTTTCAAGCGCCTGAATGAGCCGGACGTGAGTTACCACGGAGTGGTGTACACCGAGGCATTGGGTGCCGCAGCCTACATCGGTCGCGCGCGGGTCGTGCCCCTGCGCAACATGGGTGCGGCGTTGAGCCCCATGAACGCGTTCCAGATCCTGCAGGGCATCGAGACCCTGGCCTTGCGCATGGACCGCATCTGCGACAACGCCGTGCGTGTCGCCGGCTACCTGCAGGCGCATGCCAAGGTCGGATGGGTCAACTACGCCGGCGTGCCCGACCACCCGGACCATGCGCTGGTGAAAAGACAGATGGGCGGGCGCGCCTCCGGCATCATCAGTTTCGGCATCCAGTCGTCGGACAGCCTGGCCGCAGGAGCACGCTTCCAGGACGCACTCAAGCTCTTCACGCGGCTGGTCAACATCGGCGACGCCAAGTCGCTGGCGTGCCATCCCGCATCCACCACGCACCGGCAACTGAACGCCGCCGAACTGGCAAAGGCCGGCGTCAAGGAGGACATGGTCCGTCTCTCGGTGGGCATCGAGCATATCGACGACCTGATGGAAGACCTGGAGCAGGCCCTGGCCGCAGTCTGAGCCGGCCCAAGATGGTGTTTCCACCACTGCGTACCGGCCTTGGCCTGGGGCTTGGCGGAGCGCCACTGGGCAACCTGTTCGCGGCCATTTCCGATGACGACGCGCAGGCAGTGCTCTGCGCGGCTTTGGCCGACGGATGCCGCAGCATCGATACTGCCCCGCACTACGGCCACGGCTTGAGCGAGCACCGCATCGGACGGGCCGTCAGGAACCTGGGGCGCGACGCCTTCGCGCTGTCCAGCAAGGTTGGTCGGGTGTTGCGCCCCGACGCGGCGGCTGCCCGCGACCAGCATGGCTACATCAACGTGTTGCCATTTACCCAGCACTGGGACTATTCCGCGGCCGGTGTGCGACGCAGCGTGCACGACAGCCTGCAGCGCCTGGGCCTGGCGCGCCTGGATGCGGTGTACGTGCACGACTGCGACGCCGGCGTGCACGGCGCGGCCTATCCGCAAATACTGCGCCAGCTGTTGGGCGAAACACTGCCCGAGCTGGAGCGGCTGCGTGGCGAAGGCTTGCTGCGCCACATCGGTCTGGGCGTGAACGATGTTCAGGTGTGCCTGGACGTGCTGGCGCATGCGGACCTGGATTGCCTGCTGCTGGCTGGGCGCTACAGCCTGATCGACCAAACGGCATTGCCAGCACTGCTGCCCGTGTGTGTGGGCCGCAGCGTGCGTATCGCCCTCGGTGGCGTCTTCAACTCGGGCATCCTGGCCACCGGTGTTCGCGGCCGCTCGGCGCCGTTGTTCAACTACGCGGCCGCGTCGCAGGACTGGGTCGACAAGGTCGCCGGGATCGAAACCGTCTGCGAGGAGTTCGGCGTGCCGCTGCGGGCCGCGGCATTGCAGTTCCCGCTGGCCCATCCGTCCATCGAGATCGTGATGGTGGGTGCGCAGACAGTGGCGCACTGGCGCGACGCAGTGGCGATGCTGGGGCATCCCATCGGCGCCGGGTTCTGGGAGGCGCTGCGCGCGCGGGGTCTGCTCGATGCCTGCGCACCGACACCGGGTTATGCGCCGTGATCGACGCGCACTTTCACATTTGGCAACTGGCGCGCGGTGACTACGGCTGGCTCACTGCGGCCCAGGGCCCGATCTACCGCAACGTGTCCCTGGACGACTGGCGCCAGGCGCGGGCACACAGTGCGGTGACCGCTGGAATCCTGGTGCAGGCCGCTCCGACGGAAGCCGAGACCCATTTCCTTCTCGAACACGCACAGGCTGCCCCCGATGTGCTCGGTGTGGTCGGCTGGGTCGACATGCTCGCCCTGGATGCCGGGCAACGTATCCGCAGCCTCTCCCAGGACCCGCTGCTGCGCGGCCTGCGACCCATGCTGCAGGACCTGACCGACCCGGACTGGATCCTGCAGCCAGCCCTGCAACCAGCGTTCGAAGCCATGCTGGACTGCGAGCTGACTTTTGACGCGCTGATCACACCTGTGCACCTGCCCCGCATAACGGTGCTGGCGGCGCGTTACCCGGACTTGCGCATTGTGGTGGACCACGGCGCCAAGCCCGACATCGCGGCAGGGCAATGGGGCGAATGGGCTGCCGGCATGGCCCGCCTGGCGGCTGCACCGCAGGTGGTTTGCAAGTTGTCCGGGCTGTGGAACCAGGCAGCACAAGGGGCAGCAGCGGACGCGCTCGCAGCGTATGCCCACCATCTGCTTGCGTGTTTTGGCGCTGGCAGGGTGCTGTGGGGCAGCGACTGGCCGGTCCTCGAACTGGCCGGCAATTACCCCGCCTGGCATGCCGCTGCCCGCAGCCTGGTGCCCGCCGCCGATCACCCGCTGGTTTTCGAACTCTCGGCGCGGCGGGCGTACCGCTTGCCAACCACCAGCTGAGCCGGCCTGGCTCCATGGCCCCCCAGAATTGGTAGGATGGTGGTAAATCCACAAAGGCGCCACCATGAATGCACCCCTGCACAAAGAATTTCCAGCAGGTCTCCTGAACGATGCCCAGGCGCTGGAACAGGCCTCTCGCCAATGGGACTCGGACATCGTCGGCCAGTTGACCGACTACATCCGGATTCCGGCCAAGTCGCCAGGGTTCGATGCGTTGTGGTCGCAACATGGCCACATCGACTCCGTGCTGCGCAATGCGGCGTCCTGGGTGCAAGCCCAGAAGGTCGATGGACTGCGGCTGGAAGTGCTGCGCATGGAAGGCCGCACACCAGTTCTGTTTTTCGAGGTGGCAGCGACCCGAGCCGATGCCACGCAAACGGTGCTGATGTACGGGCACCTGGACAAGCAGCCGGAATTCAATGGCTGGCGCAAGGACCTGGGGCCCTGGACGCCGAAATACGAAGACGGCAAGTTGTACGGCCGCGGTGGTGCCGATGATGGTTACGCGGTGTACGCCAGCATTGCCGCGATCCAGTTGCTCAAGACGCAAAAAGTTCCGCATCCCCGCATCGTGGGCATCGTGGAGACCTGCGAGGAAAGCGGCTCGAAGGACCTGCTGCCCTATGTGGACGCATTGCGTGAGAGGCTGGGCGACGTGGGCCTGGTGGTCTGCCTGGACTCCGGCGCCGGCAATTACGACCAGTTATGGCTAACCACCAGCCTGCGTGGCATGGCCAGCGGCACCCTGAAGGTCGAGGTGCTCACCGAGGGCGTCCATTCCGGTGACGCTTCGGGCCTGGTGCCATCGAGTTTTCGCATCATGCGCCAGGTGCTCGATCGCCTGGAAGACAGCAAGACCGGCAGCCTGCTGCCGGCGAGTTTTCACTGCGAGGTGCCGGCTGACCGTCTGGCGCAGGCCCGCGCCACAGCCGCCATCCTCGGCGACGAGGTGGTCAAGCGGTTTCCGTGGGCACACTACGACTGCGAAGGCGCAACCACCTTTGTTCTCCCAACCACCACCGAACCGTTGCAGGCCCTGCTCAATCGCACCTGGATGCCCACCCTCAGCGTGACTGGCGCAGAAGGTTTTCCTGCGCTGGCCGACGCCGGCAACGTGTTGCGGCCCTACACCGCGTTCAAGCTGAGTTTGCGGCTGCCTCCCCTGGTGGACGCCGCGCAGGCGGTGCAGGAAATGAAGGCCTTGCTGGAAGACAACGCGCCCTACCAGGCGCGCGTCACGTTCGAGAGCAACGGAGGCGCCACGGGCTGGAACGCTCCCTCGATGGTGCCCTGGTTCGAAAAGGCACTGAACGCGGCATCGCAGGCGCACTTCGGCGCCCCGTGCGGCACCATCGGCCAGGGCGGCACGATTCCCTTGATGAACATGCTCGAGCGCGGTTTTCCGAAGGCCCAGATGATGGTTTGCGGGGTGCTCGGCCCAAAGAGCAACGCGCATGGACCCAACGAGTTCCTGCATGTGCCATTTGCCAAGAAGCTCACGGCTGCAGTCGCAAGGGTGATTGCCGAGGTCCCATGAGCGGTTCGAACTTCAGCCCATTGACGGCCAGGGACGGCACCAACCTGGTGGTGGTGGACTGGCCGCTGACAAAGGGCCCGGTACGGGGGGTGGTGCTGATCGTGCACGGGCTGGGGGAACATGCGTGGCGTTATGACCCTGTGGCAGAGCGGCTGAACACGTGGGGGTTTGCGGTGCGCGCCTACGACCAGTACGGCCATGGTGAATCAATGGGCAAACGTGGCGCGCTGCCCAGGGCCGATCGCCTGTTGTCGGACCTGGCCGAGGTTGTCGACGAGTCGCGTTTCCGGATGAGCCCGGGCACACCACTGATCGTGCTCGGGCACAGCATGGGCGGGTTGGTGGCGGGGCGGTTCGTATCGCTGCACACGCGCCCCCTGGACGGACTCGTGCTGTCGTCGCCCGCGCTCGACCCCGGTCTGAGTGCATTTCAGAAGGTGCTTCTGGCGGTGCTTCCCAGGATCGCGCCCGATCTGCGCGTGGGCAATGGGCTGAATCCGGATTTCATTTCGCACGACCCCGCAGTGGTTGCCGCCTACAAGGCCGACCCGCTGGTGCATGACCGGATCTCCGCGCGGCTCGCCGTGTTCATCGCGGAAAACGGCCCTGCCACCATCGCCGCCGCCCATGCATGGACAGTGCCAACGCTGCTGCTGTTCGCCGGCGAGGACAAACTCGTCGCGCCGGCGGGCAGCCGTGCATTTGCAAGGGCCGCGCCACCTCGGGTAGTGAGCTCCCAGTGTTTCGACGGGCTGTACCACGAGATCTTCAACGAATCCGCGCCACTGCGCGAACCGGTCTTTGCGGCACTCAAGGGCTGGCTGGACGCGCGCTTCTGAGTCGCGCGCCACAACACCCCCGCCGATCAGCGCTTGCCGAGCAAGCCACCCAGCATACCCATCAGTTCGCCGGCATTGCCCAGACCGCCAGACGGCACCTGTCCTTGGGGTGCCAGCCGATCGGCCTGGCAGAACACTGCGCGCGTCACACGGGCGCAGGCTGGCGCCGGTGCAGGTGCAGGGCAAGCCACGCCAGGGCTGCCGCGGTCAGGACCACCGGCACGATGGAGCCGATGTTCAGGAACCGCCAGCCCTGGGTTGTCACGAGTGCGCCTGAAGCGAAAGATGTCATGGCCATCACGGCAAAGACGCAAAAATTGATGGCCGCCTGGGCGCGGTCTTTTTCCTCGGGCCGATAGGCCTGCAGCGACAGCGTGGTGCTTCCCGTAAACAGAAAGTTCCAGCCGACACCCAGCAAGAACAGGGCCACCAGAAACTGCTGCAACTCGACCCCCGACAGGGCCACTGCGATGCAAACGGCATTGAGCAGCACGCCGACCGCCATGATCTGCAGCGTGCCAAATCGCCGGATCAGGTGGCCAGTGAAGAATCCGGGCGCGAACATGCCAATCACGTGCCACTCCAGCACCAGGGCAGCATCCTCGAAGGGCAGGTTGCAGATCTGCATGGCCAGTGGCGTCGCCGCCATCAGCAGGTTCATCACGCCATAACCCAGGGCAGCTCCCACCGTGGACACGATGAACACCGGCTGGCGCATGATCACGGACAAGGGTCGTCCCGCCGGGCTTCCCGCCACTTTGGCGGGCACAGGCGGGAACTGCAGACGCGACACGATCAGCATGCAGATGACCGCCACAATAGCCAGCGAGACATAGGCGCCAGCAAACGGAACCGCCATCAGGTTCTTGGTTCTGGTGGCCAGGTTGGGGCCGATGACCGCTCCGATCAGGCCACCCGCCATAACCAGCGATATCGCCTTCTCACGGTAGGCCGGCGCGGCCAGCTCGGCGGCCGCAAACCGGTACAACTGGCCATTGGCACTGTAGTAACCGGCGATCACGGTGCCGGCGACCAGCAGCCAGAACTGGTGCTGGGCCACAGCCCATGCACACAGCAAGGCCGAGAACAGACCCACCGCCAGGCCCATCTGGAACGATCCCTTGCGTCCCCAGGCCTGCTGGCTGCGCGCAACCAGCGGCGTGCTCAGGGCACCACCCACCACATACCCCATCACCGGCAGTGTCGCCATCCAGCCCAGCGGGGCCATGCTCAATCCGATCAGTCCGTTGATCGCAATGAAGACCACGTTGTTGGTGAGGAACAAGCCCTGGCAAACAGCCAGCAGGTAGAGGTTGCGGTTCATGCAAGCAGTGTAAGCGCGACCAGTGCCGCAGTTTCGGAGCGCAACACACGCGGCCCCAGCGACACCGGGACAAAACCCCGGCCCATGGCCCACTGCTCTTCAGTTGCACTGAGTCCGCCTTCCGGGCCGGACAGCAAGGTGACAGGTGTTGGGCTGCCGGTGGCGTCCAGCATGACTTCGCGCAAGGGTCGGGCGTCGTCCCGGAACGAGAGCACAAGACGGCCTGAATCGGCTGTGCCAGCGGGCTCCAGCCCAGCCAGCCACTGGCGCATCGGCATTGCCTGCGGCACCTCGGGCACCTGGTTGCGGCCACACTGTTCACACGACGAAATCGCGATGCTGGACCAATGTTCCGCTTTCTTGCGTGCCCGCTCGCCTTCCAGACGCACAACGGTGCGCTCGGTCATCAGTGCCTGCACTTGGGCGACTCCGAGCTCGGTGGCTTTCTCGATCAGCCAGTCCATGCGCTCATTGGCGGGCATACCGATGGCCAGGTGCATCCGGCGTGCCGACTCCCGCTCGACCGCGTGGTGCCGTCCCACCAAAACACGCACGTCGCTGCGGCCCATCTCGAGCACGCTGGCTTCAAACTCGCCCCCCGTGGCGCGTCGGCTGACCCCATCGAACTGCAAAGGCGTCGCACCGAACAGGGTGATCACCGCGCCGGGTTGCATGCGCAACACTTGCACGTGGCGTGCTGCGCCGGGTGGCAACAACACGCTGGCCCCGGTGGCCAGAGGCACCGGGCAATGGAAGCGGGGTGTCAGTGACATGTGAGCAGGTCGGACGAAACCAAGAGTCGGGCGCCGCCCGCGGGCTCACACCCGGCCAAACACATAAGCCCCTGCATCCTGGATGCCCTCGACTTTGTCGACCAGGCGCAACAAGGGCTTGAGTTCACGGTAACGCGCTGCGACGGACCGGATGTAGCCAATGAAACGGGGAGTGTCGGCCAGGTACTGCGGTTTGCCGTCCCGCAGGGTCAGGCGTGCAAAAATTCCGGCCACCCGCAGGTGGCGCTGCAGACCCATCCATTCCACGGCCCGGTAAAACGCGCCGAAATCGTGCCCGACCGGCAGGCCGGCGGCACGGGCCTTTTCCCAATACCGGATGGTGACCTCGAGCACGAAGTCCTCCTCCCAGCTCAGAAATGCATCGCGCATCAGGCTGGCAATGTCGTACGTGACTGGCCCGTAGACAGCATCCTGGAAATCCAGGACACCCATGCGCGGGTCAGGTGCACCGCCAGCTACAGTGGGTGGCGGCAGCATCAGGTTGCGCGGCATGAAATCGCAATGCACATAGACGCTGGGCCAGGCGAGGTTCTCCCGCACGATGACCCGAAACGACTCGTCGAGCGTGCGGCGCATCGTGTCGTCGACAGTCACCCCCCTGTACTGGCCAAGGTACCACTGGGGAAACAGTTCCAGTTCACGCAGCAGCAAAGCCTCGCCACACACTGGCAGAACCCCCGGTTTCGACGCCAGTTGCCAGGTTACCAGTGCGTCGACGGCCTGGACAAAGTACGGCAATGCGTGCTGCGGCTGGTCCGGCTGCAGCACCTGCATCAGGCTGCGGTCCCCCAGATCCGAAAGCAGCAGGAACCCCTGTGACTGGTCCCATGCCAGCACTTCGGGCACTTTCAAGCCGGCGGCAGTCATCAACTGCGCCACGTGCGCGAACGGCGCGCAGTCTTCCTTGTCGGGCGGTGCATCCATGATGATGCGGCTGCCGGCAGTGGAGTCAATCCGGAAGTAACGCCGAAAACTCGCATCGGCTGACGCCAGTCGCACGGAGCGGATGTCCAGACCCTGCGGGGCCCGCAACCTTTCCAGCCAAGCGGCAAACGCCGTGGCGCGTGCGGAATCCGGCCAGGTCAGCGGCGCGGGGGCTTCTGCGGGGAGGTGGGCAGTTTCACCTGGGGGGGAGACGGTGCGGTCGCTCATGGATAATCCATTCTACAAACCAGCCCATGGCAGCCACCCTGGCGCGACCACCTTCGAACTCCAGTCTTTTGCCGATGCGCTCAGAGATGCACGACCCGAACCGCCAGGGCCCCGCAGTGGGGCGGCTTGGGCTTGTCAAATGTTCATGGGTGCTGGCGGCAGGCGCTCTGCTGCATGGCCAGGTGCTGGCCCAGTCGCTCGCCACCGAAGCTCCAACCCTGAAAAGCAGTCGGCTGCTGAAAGAGGTTATTGCGCCCGCGCAGCGGAGTTCGCTGCCCACCTTTGTTTCGGGTGAGCGGATTTCGTCCCGCACCGACCTCGAGACCCTGGTCGATGGCCAGGCCGAACTGCGCCGCGGCGACATCGTGATACGGGCGGACCGGCTGGAGTATTACCAGCCGGACGACTTCGCGAAGGCGCGCGGCAATGTCAGCATCAACCGCGCCGGCGATGTGTACGAAGGCCCCGCATTGGACCTGAAGGTTGAGTCTTTCGAGGGGTTTTTCCTCAACCCACGGTACCGCTTTGTCAAGAACGACGGGCACGGCGAAGCCGAACGGGTCGATTTCGTGGACGAAAACCGCGCCCTGATCCGGAATGCGACTTTCACCACCTGCCGACGCCTCCCTGGGCCGGACTGGATGCCCGACTGGATTCTGCGGGCGGCCAGCATCAGCATTGACAACGAAGAAGAGTTGGGACAAGCGCAAGGGGCCCTCCTCACCTTCAAGGGCATGCCGCTTATGCCAATTCCGGCATTCAGCTTTCCCCTGAGCAACCGCAGGAAGTCAGGCTTTCTCCCGCCATCGTTCGGGGTGGACAGTGTCAACGGCCTGGAACTCTCGGTCCCCTACTACTGGAACATCGCTCCCAACCGTGATGCCACCCTGTACCCGGCTGTGATGAGCAAACGTGGCGTTGACCTGGCAGGCGAGTTTCGCTACATGGAGACGGACTACGCGGGACAGTTGCGGGCCAATTTCATGCCTGGCGACAAACTGCGCAGCACCAATCGGTGGGGGCTGGCTTACTCCCACAGCGGGGCGCTCAATACCGGCATTTCCGCAGTCGGGCTGGTGGGCATCAGTCTGGCGCTCAACCGCGTCAGCGATGACAACTACTGGCGCGATTTCACCCGGGTGAACCCCTGGTTGACACAGCGCCTGTTGGCAAACGATCTCTCGCTGTCGTGGTCCAGCGGGTACCTGTCGGCCAGTCTGCGTGCACTCAAGTGGCAGACGCTGCAGGACGTCGCCGCACCGATCGTTCCGCCCTACGACCGGGTGCCGCAGGTGACCATGCGTTACGCGCGCTCGAATGCCGGCGGCTTTGACTATTCGGTGGACCTGGACAGCACCCAATTCGAATCCGACCGGGTTCTCACCGGCCAGCCCAACGGGCGGCGCTCTTATTCGGTGGCCCAGTGGAGTCGCCCCTGGGTGTCGCCAGCCGGGTTCATCACCCCGAAGCTGCAATTGCACGCCACCAATTACCAGTTCGACAGCGCACTGGCCAACGGCGCAACTTCCGCCGGCCGCGTTGTTCCTACGCTCAGCCTGGACAGCGGCCTGGTGTTCGAGCGCGACACCAGTTACTTTGGCCGTGCCTTCCGCCAGACGCTGGAGCCGCGGGCCTTCTACGTGCGCACACCCTATCGGGACCAGAGCCTGTTGCCCAACTACGACTCCGGCGCCAACGACTTCAATTTCGCCAGCATCTATTCCGAGAACGCTTTTGTCGGCAACGACCGCGTCTCCGACAGCAACCTTCTCACGCTGGGTGTGTCGACGCGCCTGCTCGACCCCGATACCGGCGCGGAGGCTGCGCGTATTGGCATCGCGCAACGCTTGCGATTGAGCGACCAGCGGGTGTTCTTGCCTGGCGGTGTACCGGTGACCAAAGGTTACAGCGATGTGCTGGTCGGAACAACCTTGAACTTCGACCCGCGCTGGACGTTCGACTCGACCGTGCAGTTCAACACGGATACCGGGCGTTCGATCCGCTCGACCATCGGCGGGCGTTACAGCCCGGGCAACTACCGTGTCGTAAGCGCCGCCTACCGGCTGCAGCGCGGGTCGAGCGAGCAGCTCGATGTCGGGTGGCAATGGCCAGTCAACGACCTGTGGGGCGATCGCGGCCAGGACCTTGGCGCCGGACGAGGGCAGGGCGAAGGACGCTGGTACAGCGTGGGACGCATCAACTTCAGCCTGCGCGAGGGCAAGTTGGTAGACTCCATCGTCGGCCTGGAGTATGACGGCGGTTGCTGGTTGGGACGCGTGGTGCTGGAGCGTCTGCAGACCGGCGCAACTTCGTCCAACCGCCGGATCATGTTCCAGCTGGAATTTGTCGGCTTTTCGCGCCTGGGGGCCAATCCGCTACAAACCCTCAAACAGAACATCCCCCGCTACCAGTTCCTGCGAGAGACAAGCACCTCGCCGGGCCGTTTCAGCAATTACGAATGATTCCATGATGATCCGTCACTTCCTGAACCTTTTGGTGGGCAGTCTTTTTTGCAGTTCTGTCCTGGTCGTCCATGCCCAAGGCTTGCGCCTGCCTGCAGCTGCAGCCGCAGTGCCACAGGAGGCGGGCAGCAACACCAGACAACGCGCAGCCGACTACATCGTTGCTGTCGTCAACTCTGAGCCAATCACCAGCCACCAGGTTCGCCTCGAAGCGCAGCGGATGACCCGCCAGCTGTCGCAAGGGCAACAGACTCTGCCAGACCCGCAGGAAATGGCAGCGCAGGCCCTGGAGCGCCTGATCAACGAACGGGCTCAATTGCAGGCAGCCCGAGAGACCGGGGTCAAGATCGACGACGCTGCGGTTGACGAGGCAGAGCAGAACGTTGCGCGCCAGAACCAGCTGGAGCTGGCGGAGGTCCACAAACGCCTGGCCGAAGACGGCATCGACCGCAAACAGTTTCGCAGCCAGTTGCGCGAACAGCTGACCTTGGCTCGCGTTCGCGAGCGCGATGTCAACCAGAAAGTGCGCGTGTCGGAGCTTGAGATCGACCAGTACCTGCGTGATCAGCAAAAGAACCAGGGCACCGACCCCCAGGAGATCAACATCTCCCATGTGTTGCTGGCCTTGCCGGACGATGCCAGTGCCACGCAGGTCGCTGCGGCCCAGGCCAAGGCCCAGGCGGTGATGGAGCGGGCGCGGGCGGGCGAAGATTTTTCAGCCCTGGCCCGCGAGTTGTCGGCCGCACAGGATGCTGTCAACGGCGGGCAACTGGGCATGCGGCCGGTGGACCGCTACCCCGCACTTTTTGTGGACGCCACCCGCAACCTGGCTGCAGCTGGCATGGTTACTGTGCGTTCCGGCGCCGGCATACACGTGCTCAAGGTGATCGAAAAGCGCGCCAAGGGCATGCCCTCCAGCACGGTCGAGCAGACACTGGCCAGCCACATCCTGCTGCGTGTGACGCCCACGATGAGCGAGTCCGCAGCGCTGGCAAAACTGGCGGAGTTCAGGGCGAACGTGTTGGCCGGGAAGGCCGAGTTTGCAACATTGGCCAAAGAAAACTCCCAGGACGGCAGCGCGGCGCAAGGCGGAGAACTCGGCTGGGCGGCGTCTGGCCAGTTCGTGCCGGAGTTTGAGCAGGTCATGAACGGGTTGGCACCGGGTCAGATCAGCCAGCCGCTGGTGTCCCGTTTTGGCGTCCACCTTATTACCGTGAAGCAACGGCGCACCGTGCCTTTGAGCCTGCGTGACCAGCGCGAGCTGGTGAAGGGCCTGTTGCGCGAGAAGAAACTCGACGATGCGTTTGTCATTTGGGCCCAGGACCTGCGGGCACGGGCTTACGTGGAAATGCGTGAACCCCCAGGCTGACTGGTGCTGACACCTATGGAACTGCCGTGGGCGTGAAGCCGGTTGGCGCGCGCGGCCATTTGCCGCGCAAGCGTTTTGGCCAGCATTTCCTGACCGACGGTGCGATCATCGGAGACATCGTCGATGCGATAAACCCGCGTGCTGGCGAACGCATGGTGGAAATCGGCCCTGGTCTGGCCGCCCTGACCCAACCGCTGGTTGAGCGGCTGGGGCATCTTGTGGTGATAGAACTCGATCGCGACCTGGCGGCGCGGCTGCGTTCACGACCGGACCTGACGGTAATCGAATCAGACGTGTTGAGGGTGGATTTCGCCGCGCTGCTGGCACGGCAACCTGTGCCGTCGCCTGGACACACGCTGCGCGTTGTCGGCAACCTGCCATACAACATCTCCACACCCATCCTGTTTCACCTGCTTGATTTCGCGCCAATCGTCCAGGACCAGCACTTCATGTTGCAACGGGAGGTTGTGCAGCGGATGGTCGCACGGCCGTCGACTGCCGCCTATGGACGCCTGAGCGTGATGCTGCAGTGGCGTTATGCCATGGAAAACATCCTGCATGTACCACCGGAGAGTTTTGATCCGCCGCCCCGTGTCGACAGTGCGATCGTGCGCATGGTGCCACTGCCCGAGCCGGCCGTGGTCGAGATGCGGATTCTGAGCGAGATTGTGCGGGTTGCATTCAGTCAACGGCGCAAAATCCTGCGTCATACGTTGGGTCGATGGTTGACCGAAAACGTCTTCGACGGAACATTCGATGCACAACGCCGGGCTGAGGAGGTTCCTGTGGGTGAGTACGTAGCCTTGGCACAGCAGGCACAAAAAAGCCCGTCAAACTGACGGGCTTTTTGAAGTGCCAGGGCTAGCGCTTAAGCGGCGGCAAGCCAGTACCCGGCATTGAACGGGCTGCTCATGCGCAGCGCCAGCGGCGATACATCCAACAACTTGTCGGTTGGCATCTTTTCACCGCTTTCGGTGGTCAACGCAATTCCCGACAACGCATCGTCAGTCTGACCGTCGACCTTAGCCTCATTCGCCCGTTCTGCTTGGCTGGTGTGCGCAGAACGGGCTACAGAAAAGAATAGAAACATCGAAAGGGAATTTTTCGATCCCCCCAATAATCGGATGCATCCCGGAAGATATCGAGCAGCTGTTCGCGGACTTCCTTGTCGAACTTGACGTTCGCCGGAATGTGCTCCAGCACGACGACAAAACCAGGTTGCGGGCCCGACTTGTGCACTGGGTCGGTCATGCTGTCGTACAAGGCATCAAAATTCTTGCCGACGTGTGCTGGCAACGTGAATTGCTGGCCAATCATGTCCAGGACGTCCTGTTTCGACTGTGCATTGGCCAGATTGGCATACAAGAAGTGCTGGCCCAGACGCTGCGCGGCGTCCTGCAGATCCTGAACACGGAAAGCCCGGATCGACTGAACGATATTGGCTCTCACACCACGAAGTGGTGTTTCTGTCTCTTGACGAAGTGGCATGTCCATCCCCGTTTCACTTTCAAAAATGTCACAAAAACTGGCTACGGGACGATCCTGCGAAAACTCGCGTAATGATCGGCCGTGTAATAACAGGCGTCGGGTGCCCGGGGTTTACCCCCACAAACGATTCGCCGCGTCCCCCGGTGACTGACCCCTGGCGTACTTACCGTGTATTCCCGGTAGTGGCCGCGGTTGCTGGCTGGCAGCAACCGCTCACGATTACCAAAGGTCACCCCATCCTTTTCGTACGGAAAGGGACCACCTTGAGCAATCAATGCATAAGTCTGAGCACCTTGGGCCGGCAATTCAGCAACCGATATGGTCGCCAAGCTGTCTGCAGAGGCGTTGGTTTTGGCATGTGCGACACCGGTTGACACCGCCGCAATAACCAATAAGCCAGTGAGTACCAACTTAAAACGCGACCAGTCAACCATCGAACTCTGCTCCAAAACCTCGGGTTAACCCGCAAATTTAACGGGGGTAGTGTCGCTGATCCAAAGACGAAAAGCAAGCACTTGCACATTATTTGGGCAAGAAAGTGAAGGGGCCCACGGGATGAAGTCAGTGCTTGCTGTCTATTCTTCCTTTAACGTACGGCATTGGCGTCCGCGACAGTCAGTGCTGTCATGTTGACAATACGTCGCACCGTGGTGCTTGCCGTAAGAATATGCACAGGTCGAGCCGCACCAAGCAGCACCGGGCCAATTGCAATGTTGCCCCCAGCCGCGGTCTTGAGCAGGTTGTAGGCAATGTTGGCCGCGTCAATGTTGGGAAAAACCAACAAATTCGCATTCCCTATCAGCGTGCTGTTGGGCATCATCGCCGCCCGCGCCGCGCCATCAAGTGCCACATCGCCGTGCATTTCGCCATCGACTTCCAGCCACGGGGCTTCGACCCGCAACATGGCCAGCACTCTGCGCATTTTCAGTGCGCTGGGCAGGTTGCTGCTGCCGAAGTTCGAGTGCGACAACAATGCGGCCTTGGGCCGAATGCCAAAGCGCATCATTTCTTCTGCTGCCATGACCGTGATCTCGGTGAGCTCTTCTGCGCCAGGGTCGTAGTTGACATGGGTGTCCACCAGGAACACCTGTCGGTCAGGCAGCAGCAATCCGTTCATGCAAGCGTAGATTGGCACGTCCTGCGGCGTGCCCGGGCTGCCTCCCTGCCGTCGACCGATAACCTGATCGATGTAGGTCAGGTGCATGGCGGTGGTTCCCCAGGTGCCACAGATCATCCCGTCCACATCGCCCTTGTGCAGCAGCATCGCCCCGATCAGTGTCAGCCGGCGGCGCATCTCGATTTTCGCCATCTGAACCGTTGTGCCCTGGCGCTCGGTCATACGGTGGTAGGTCTGCCAGAAGTCGCGGTACCGTGGATCGTGCTCCACATTCACGACGTCATAGTCCAACTCCTCGCGCAAGCGCAGGCCGAACTTTGTGATCCGCTGCGCGATCACACTTGGCCGCCCGATGAGCGTCGGTCGGGCGATGCGCTCATCGACGACGATCTGGCACGCCCGCAACACGCGCTCCTCCTCGCCTTCACAATAGGCCACCCGTTTGTGCACTGCCGTTTTGGCCGCCGCGAATATCGGGCGCATGGTCGTGCCGGACGCATAGACGAAACTCTGCAGTCGCTCCACATAGGCGACCATGTCCAGGATCGGGCGCAGGGCGACACCGCTGTGCGCGGCGGCTTTGGCCACCGCCGGCGCAATCTTCATCATCAAGCGCGGGTCGAAAGGCTTGGGGATCAGGTACTCGGGGCCAAAAGCCAATTGCTGCCCGGCGTACGCCGCAGCGACCACCTCACTTTGTTCCGCCTGCGCCAATTCGGCAATCGCATGCACTGCAGCAATTTCCATCTCCAGGGTGATGGTCGACGCCCCGGCATCCAGCGCACCGCGAAAGATGTACGGAAAGCACAGAACATTGTTCACCTGGTTCGGATAGTCGGTCCGCCCGGTCGCCATGATCGCGTCGCTGCGTACGGCCTTCACCTCTTCGGGCAGTATTTCGGGGGTCGGATTGGCCAGCGCAAATATCAGGGGGTTGGCGGCCATCTTGCGCACCATGTCGGGCTTGAGCACCCCGCCCGCAGACAATCCCAAAAAGATGTCTGCGCCGTCGATGATCTCTCCCAGCGTGCGCGCTGTCGTCTTCTGGGCAAAAACAATCTTGTCCTCGTCCATCAACTCGACACGACCTTCGTAAACAACACCAGCGAGGTCCGTCACAAAGATGTTCTCGCGCGGGATGCCCAGCTTCACCAGCAAGCCCAGGCACGCCAGGGCCGCCGCGCCGGCGCCCGAGGTGACAAGTTTCACCGCCTTCGGGTCCTTGCCGACCACCTTCAACCCGTTGAGCAGGGCCGCACCGACGACGATCGCTGTGCCGTGCTGGTCGTCGTGAAACACCGGAATCTTCATGCGGTCGCGCAGTTTGCGCTCCACGTAGAAACAATCCGGCGCCTTGATGTCTTCCAGGTTGATGCCACCGAAGGTAGGCTCCAGCGACGCAATGATGTCGACCAGTTTGTCGAGGTCGTGTTTTTCGTTGATCTCGATGTCGAACACATCGATGCCGGCGAACTTCTTGAACAGGACTGCCTTGCCTTCCATTACGGGCTTTGCTGCCAGCGGCCCGATATCACCCAGGCCCAGCACTGCTGTGCCATTGGTGATCACCGCGACCAGATTGCCACGGCTGGTGTATTTGAAAGCGTTGTTTGGATCCTTGACGATCTCTTCGCAAGGTGCCGCAACGCCGGGCGAATACGCCAATGCCAGGTCGTGCTGGTTAACCAGCTGCTTCGTGGCGGCCACCGCGATCTTCCCCGGCGTGGGAAACTCATGGTATTCAAGCGCGGCTCTGCGCAATTCCGCGCGTTTTTCGTCGGAACTGGCGGGCTGGTCTGGCATGGTTTATCTCCGGCTGGAATCGGCAGGACAACACAGGTCCGCGATCCGCGTTTTCGAGGGACAAAGATTGTAGTGCTGCGACAGCACCGCCAATGCGCCTGCGCCGGGGCGTTCGTCAACCAGACAGTGGCGTTGCACTGGCCAGGAAACCGCGCGGTGGCAGGTGGCTGCCCCGCTGCAAACAGTTGCGCGGCAAACACACGCTGCTGGCATCGGTCGCGCGCAAGGTACCCTGCTCCTCGAATTGAGGTGAAACGTGCGACACGGCCGGCCCAGGCATTCAGGCCCGCATCAGTGCTTCGATATCGTCACCGCGCACGGGAACGCCACGGCTGATCAACTCACAACCCGCGTCCGTGACGATGGCATCGTCCTCGATACGGATGCCGATGTTGTGGTACTGCTCCGGTACGCCGGGCGCCGCCCGCACATAGATGCCAGGTTCGATCGTGAGCACCATGCCAGGGCGCAACACACGTGCCGGTCGGTGGATGATCGTCTCCCCCGTGAGCGCATCCTTGCGTTCGCTGGCCTGGGCGAGTTCAGACGGCTCCAAATACGTGCCGCAATCGTGGACATCCATGCCCAGCCAGTGCCCGGTGCGGTGCATGTAAAACTGGAAGTACGCGCGTTTGTCGATCACGTCCTCCAGCGAGCCGACCTTGTTGGCGTCGAGCAGCCCGAGGTCCAGCATGCCTTGCGCCAGCACCTTGACGCTGGCTTCGTGCGGGTCCGTAAAACGCGCCCCGGCGCGGGTGGCTGCGACTGCCGCATCCTGACTTGCCAGCACCAGGTCGTACAACACCCGTTGCGCCGGCGAGAAACGCCCATTGGCCGGGAAGGTGCGGGTGATGTCGCTGGCGTATCCATCGAGTTCGCAACCGGCATCGATCAGCACCAGTTCGCCATCACGCACCGGCGCTGTGTCGGCACGGTAGTGCAGCACGCAGGCATTGGCACCGGCCGCAACAATCGAACCATAGGCCGGGTATTGCGAGCCGTGGCGGCGAAACTCGTGCAGCAACTCGGCGTCCAGGTGGTATTCGCGCACGTCCTGCCCGTCGCGGACCATGCGCGCGCACAACTGCATGGCACGCACATGTGCACCGGCGCTGATCTGCGCGGCGCGGCGCATGGTGTCCTGTTCATGGACGTCCTTCACGAGGCGCATTTCATCGAGCGGGCCGCACAGGTCGCGCTGGTGCTCGGGGCACAAGGCGCCAAACCGCACCCGCGCGCGCAAGCTGGTAAGCCACCCGTCGACGCGGGACTCCAGCCCCTTGTGGATCCCGAACGGAAACCACACGGCATCCCGGCCGTCCAGCAGCTTGGGCATCCGGGCGTCCAGCTCCGCAACGGAAAAGGCGGCGTCGACACCCAGCCGGGCCGGCGCGTCGGCCGGGCCAAGCCGGTAACCGTCCCAGATTTCGCGCTCCACGTCTTTCGGTTGGCAGAACAACGTGGTGCGGCCGTCACCGGTGATGACCAGCCAGCCCTTCGGCTCGGCGAAGCCGCTCAGGTAGTGGAAATAGCTGTCGTGGCGGTAGAGAAAGTCGCTGTCGCGGTTGCGCTGTTGTTCTGGCGCGGTCGGGATGATGGCGACAGCAGTTTTGCCCAATTGCGCGGCGAGTGCCGAGCGACGGGCTGCGTACCTGAAAGTGCTCATGGTGTGTTCAGAGTGTGAGTGTGAGTGTGATGGACACCAGTGTATGCCGCAGCAGCAGTCCATGTGCGCGGTGGCGCCACTTGTCAGTGGCCGATCCGGTTGCCGGACTGCAGCTCGAATATTCCACAGGCACGGGAGGGACCGCCCGTTGCGGGCGATAAAATCGGCCCACTTCCCACCCAGGGCCCACGACCATCTCCCGGAGCCGCGCCTTCCATGACAACACCCCAAACAATGGCCAACGCCATCCGTGCCCTGGCGATGGACGCCGTGCAACAGGCCAATTCCGGCCATCCGGGCGCCCCGATGGGGATGGCCGACATGGCGGTGGCCTTGTGGGGCCCGCGCTCTGCCGCCGGGGTGCCGGCCGGGCACCTGAAACACAACCCCCGCAACCCGCACTGGTTCGACCGCGACCGCTTTGTGTTGTCCAACGGCCATGCCTCGATGTTGTTGTATGCCTTGCTGCACCTCACGGGTTACGCACTGCCGATGTCGGAGCTGAAGAACTTCCGCCAGTTGCACAGCAAGACACCCGGCCACCCGGAGAGCGGCCTGACACCGGGCGTGGAAACCACCACCGGCCCGCTCGGGCAGGGGCTGGCCAATGCGGTTGGCATGGCCTTGGCAGAAAAGCTGCTGGCGCGCGAATTCAACCGCGAAGGGCACGACATCGTCAACCACGGCACCTATGTGTTCATGGGTGACGGTTGCATGATGGAGGGCATCAGCCACGAGGCCGCCGCCCTGGCCGGCGCCTGGAAACTGAACAAGCTGGTGGCGCTGTACGACGACAACGGCATCTCGATCGATGGCCCGGTCGCACCCTGGTTTACCGACAACACGGCACTGCGTTTCATGGCTTATGGCTGGAACGTGATCGGCCCGATCGACGGCCATGACGCGGCGCTGGTGGCCAAGGCGCTTGCTGATGCGAAGAATTCGGCTGATCGCCCCACCCTCATCGTCTGCAAGACCCACATCGGCCAAGGCAGCCCGAACCGCGCCAACACCGCCAAGGCCCACGGCGAACCGCTGGGCGCCGAAGAAATCAAGCTGACACGCGAAGCACTGGGCTGGGACGCCGCGCCATTCGCAATTTCGAAGGACATCTACGCCGCCTGGGATGCCAAGGCCGCAGGCACCGCAGCCGAAAAAGAGTGGAACACACGGCTGGCGGCCTACAAGGCCGCCTACCCGGCCCTGGCACGAGAATTTACCCGCCGCATGAAAGGCGACCTGCCCAAGGCCTTCGCACAAACCGTGGTCGACATGGTTGTTGGCGCCCACTCCAAGGCCGAGACCGTGGCGTCGCGCAAGGCTTCGCAGCTCGCGCTCGAAGCGCTCACAGCGGCGCTGCCTGAAATGCTCGGTGGCTCGGCCGACCTGACCGGCTCCAACCTCACCAACACCAAGTCCACACCCAGCCTGCGCTTCACTGCCACTGGCGAGGTGGTGCAGACCACAGACGCCGCAGGCACGGCAGTTGGCGGCAGGCACATCAACTACGGCGTGCGCGAATTCGGCATGGCAGCCATCATGAATGGCCTCGCCCTGCACGGTGGTTTCATCCCCTACGGCGGCACATTCCTGACCTTCAGCGACTACAGCCTCAATGCGATCCGCATGGCCGCGCTGATGAAGCTGCGCGTGGTGCATGTCTTCACGCACGACAGCATCGGGCTGGGCGAGGATGGCCCGACCCACCAGTCGATCGAACATGCCGCCTCACTGCGGCTGATTCCGAACCTCGACGTCTGGCGCCCGGGCGACACCGCCGAGACCGCCGTGTCGTGGGCCGTTGCCCTGCAGAATGCAGACCGCCCGACAGCCTTGTTGCTCAGCCGGCAGAACATCAGCTACGCGCCAAAGGGCCGCTGCGACGCTGCGCCAAACGCGGCCGGCGTGGACGCAATCAGCAAAGGCGCCTATGTGGTGGCGGAACCGTCCGAGGTCGGGCTGCGCAAACGCACCCAGGCGGTCATCATCGCCACCGGATCAGAAGTGCAACTTGCGTTGAAAGCGCAGGAGCTGCTGGCCCAGCGCAGGATCGCGGTGCGTGTGGTCTCCATGCCCAGCACCACCACCTTCGACCGCCAGTCGGTCGCCTACCAGGGCCAAGTGTTGCCTGCCGGCCTGCCACGTATCGCGGTCGAGATGGGTGTCAGTGGCGGCTGGTGGAAATACGGCTGCGCCGCGGTGGTGGGCATCGACACCTTCGGCGAGTCCGCGCCGGCGCCGGCCCTGTTCAAGCATTTCGGGTTCACGCCAGAGAATGTGGCGGACACGGTGCAAAAAGTGCTGGGCAAACGCTGACGCGCAGCGCCTGGTTCCACGTTTTTTTCAACCATCGGAGAGACCCGCAAATGACTATCAAGATCGGCATCAACGGCTTCGGCCGCATCGGGCGCATGGTGTTGCGCGCCGCCGTCCAGAATTTCAAGGACATCGAGATCGTTGGCATCAACGACCTGTTGGAGCCCGACTACCTCGCCTACATGTTGCAGTTCGACTCGGTCCATGGCCGCTTCAAGGGTGACATCGCGGTAGAGGGCCACATGCTGGTGGTCAACGGCAAGAAGATCCGCCTGACCGCCATCAAGGATCCGGCAGAGCTGAAATGGGGCGAGGTCGGGGCCGACATCGTGATCGAGTCGACCGGCCTTTTCCTGACCAAGGAAACCGCCCAGAAACACATCGACGCCGGCGCCAGGAAGGTCATCATGTCCGCGCCCAGCAAGGACGACACGCCGATGTTCGTGTTTGGCGTCAACGACAAGACCTACGCCGGCCAGGCCATCATCTCGAACGCCTCCTGCACCACCAATTGCCTGGCGCCGGTGGCCAAAGTGCTCAACGACAACTGGGGCATCAAGCGTGGCCTGATGACGACCGTGCACGCCGCCACCGCAACCCAGAAAACCGTGGACAGCCCGTCCAACAAGGACTGGCGTGGCGGCCGCGGCATCCTCGAGAACATCATCCCCTCGTCCACCGGCGCGGCCAAGGCGGTGGGCGTGGTGATCCCCGAACTCAACAAGAAACTCACCGGCATGGCCTTCCGCGTGCCCACCTCGGACGTGTCCGTGGTCGACCTGACGGTCGAGCTGAACCGCGAAGCCACCTACGCCGAAATCTGTGCGGCCATGAAGGCTGCGTCCGAAGGCGCCATGAAGGGTGTCATGGGTTACACCGAGGACAAGGTCGTCTCCACCGACTTCCGCGGTGAGAGCTGCACCTCGGTGTTCGACGCCGACGCAGGCATGGCACTGGACGGCACCTTCGTCAAGGTCGTCTCCTGGTACGACAACGAATGGGGTTATTCGAGCAAGGTGCTCGAGATGGCGCGCGTCGTCGCCCGGTAACCGGGCCAGTGCAGAACAGCCCCGTTCGCGGCATTGTTTTCCTGTGCCTGGGGGTTTTCATCTTCTCGCTGCAGGACGCGGTGATCAAGCAGGTCAGCGGCGGCTACCCGCTGTCGCAGGTGCTGTCGATGCGCTCGGTGGTGGCGATACCGATCCTGCTGGCGCTGGTCCAGGTTGAGGTCGGGTGGCGGGCCCTGATCTCGCCCGACATCTGGCCGCTGCTCGGGCGAGGCACGCTGATGTTCGTGGCCTATGTCGCCTACTACATGGCGTTTCCGGCATTGCCGCTGGCCGATGCAGTCGCGCTGTATTTCACCGTTCCGCTGTTCGTCACGGCGCTTGCCGGCCCCCTGCTCGGGGAGCGCGCGGGTTGGCAGGTCTGGTCGGCCGTGGGGGTCGGTTTTCTGGGCGTGCTTGTCATGCTGCAGCCTGGCACCGGCCTGTTCGAACCGGCAGCTTTGCTGTCCCTGATTTCGGCTGCCACGTACGGCGGCTCCATGTTGATGGCGCGCCGCCTGGGCTCGGTGCAGTCCGCGTCGGTGATGGCGTCTTACCAGAACGCGGTGTTTTTGGTCGGCGCGCTGGCGATTGCCGGGCTTTTCATGTTGTTGGGCATCACCCGCGCCGAACATCCCAGCCTGCAGTTTCTGGTGCGTCCGTGGGTGATGCCCACGCTGTGGGACACTTTTCTCATCACCGCGTGCGGGGTGGTGGCAGCCGCAGGCACGATGCTGCTGACCTCGGCCTACCGGGTGGCCCGGGCCAGCCTGGTCACACCATTCGAGTATTCGGGTGTGTTGTGGGCGCCGCTGTGGGGCTTCCTGTTTTTCAGCGAGGTGCCGCGCATGACCACGGTCGCGGGTGCCCTGCTGATCGTGGGTGCGGGCCTGGTGGCATTGCGGGTGGCAAAACAACCCTGACAGCACCCGACTCCACCGCACTACCGATCTCGCGCGTCCGAAACGGCTGACAATTGCACCCTTGCACTCTTGCACCGACAAAGGAGACACCCTTGAAAACAACCATCCAGTCGATGCTGGCAGCCTGCGTGCTGGCGGCATCGCGGGGCGCAAGAAAGGCGTAGGCCGATCCATGGCAGACAAGAAATTCGTTCTGGCGGGCGTGATGGGCTGGCCGGTGGGCCATTCGCGGTCGCCGCTGCTGCACAACCACTGGCTGAAGAAATACAAGCTGAACGGCGCCTACGTGCTGCTGCCAGTGCAACCCGGCCGGCTGACCGACGCGGTGCGCGGTCTGGGGGCGCTCGGTTTCGCCGGTTGCAACGTCACCTTGCCACACAAGGTGGAGGCCATGGCGCTGATGGACAGTGTCGCGCCGATGGCGCGCAAGATCGGCGCGATCAACACGGTCGTGGTCCAGCCCGACGGCTCCCTGCATGGCACGAACAACGACGGTTTCGGCTACATCGCGAGTCTGCTGGAAGCGCATCCTGCGTGGCACGCGGATGCCGGGCCGATCGCCGTGCTGGGCGCTGGCGGCGCAGCGCGGGCGGTGCTGGTGGCGTTGGCCGAACGTGGCGCCAAGGACATCCGCCTGTTGAACCGGACCGATACCAAGGCACTGGAGCTGGCTGCGGAGCTGGGCGCACCTGTCACGGCCCTGCCCTGGGACGTGCGCCACGATGCGCTTGCCAACGTCGCCATGCTGGTCAACACCACCAGCCAGGGCATGCACGGCAACCCGGCGCTCGACCTCGACCTCCACACGCTGCCGCGCGACGCGCTGGTTTCGGACATCATCTACGTGCCCCTGGAAACCCCCCTGCTGGCCCAGGCACGCGCGCGTGGCAACCCGACCGTCAATGGCCTGGGCATGCTCATGAACCAGGCGCGGCCAGCGTTCGAGGCCTGGTTCGGCGTGATGCCCGACATCACACCAGAGTTGCGCCAGGCCATGGAGACATCCGTCCGGGCCTGAACCGAGGTAGAACATGACAACCCTGAACAAGCTGCGTGTCACTGGCGGTATGCTGGAGCTGCATTCAGGCAGCGGCCCGGGCTGGGTGATCTCCAGCGACTGGCTGCGCGACAACTGCCGCTGCTCCGCCTGCCGCCATCCGGGCAACGGACAAAAGCTGTACGACATCGTGGACCTGCCCGATGGGCTGCATGTGGCCACCGCAGCGGTGGACGGCGCGCAGTCACTGCAGGTGCAATGGTCGGACGGCCATGTGTCGGACTACCCGCTGGCATGGCTGGCCGCGCATGACCTGTCCGGTGCAGCACGCAGTGCGCGCCGGCGCACCGCCACCTTGTGGAGCCGGGACCTGCTCAACCATCTGCCGGTGGCCGACTGGCCCACCCTGCAGGCCGACCCGGCGGCAGAGCTGGCCTGGCTGGAGCAGTACGCAGCGCTCGGCTTCGGCCTGCTGCGCCAGGTTCCGTGCGAGTCGGGCATGGTGGCGCAGGTCGGCGACCGGCTGGGTTTCGTGCGGGTCACCAACTACGGGCGCCTGTTCGATGTCAAGTCGGTGCCCAACCCCACCAACCTGGCCTACACGGCGGTTGGCCTGGGTGTGCATTCCGACAACCCCTACCGCCACCCCTCCCCCGGCGTGCAGTTGCTGCACTGCCTGGAGTCCGAGGCGCCGGGCGGAGACACGCTGCTGGTGGACGGGTTCCACGCGGCCGAGATCCTTCGCCGCGAAGACCCGGCAGCGTTCGAGCTGCTGTGCCGCATACCGATGAACTTCCGTTACGCAGATACCAGCACCGAGTTGCAGGCGCGCCAGACGCTGATCTCCACCGACATGGACAGCGTCGTGCGCGCGGTGCACTTCAACAACCGGTCCGCCGACTGGCTCGATGCGCCCGCCGATGTGGCGCAGGCCTGGTACCGGGCCTACCGCGCGTTCAGCCACATCCTCAAGCGCCCGGAGCTGGAGCTGGTGTTTCGCCTCGCGCCCGGGGAGTGCGTCGTGATGCAGAACGACCGCACGCTGCACGGCCGCACTGCCTTCGACCCCGGCCTTGGCCGGCGCCACCTGCAGGGCTGCTACATTGACGGCGACGCCATGGAAAGCCGCCGGCTGGTGCTGCGCCGCAGCCCGAAACATTGACCCGGAAAGAACCACGCCATGCCAGCTCTCGAACTGATCCACGCCGCATTCGCCCGCCGCGGCCATGAAGGGTACGGCGAAGGTGTCAGCCAGCTCGACCATGCGCTGCAGTGTGGCGCGTTTGCCGAACGCGACGGCGCCACACCGGCACTGGTTGCCGCAGCTTTTTTGCATGACATCGGCCACCTGCTGCACGACCTGCCACAGGACGTGGCCGACAGCGGGCTGGACACCCAACACGAGTCCACCGGGTCGGCCTGGCTGTCGCAGTATTTCGGGCCCGAGGTGACCGAGCCGGTGCGTCTGCATGTGGCAGCCAAACGGTATCTGGCGGCGGTGGAGCCAGGTTATTTCGACCAGCTGTCCGATGCGTCGAAGTTGTCGCTCAAACTGCAGGGCGGGCCGATGGGTGGTGCCCAGACCAAGGCGTTTGAGGCCGAGCCTTTTTTTACCGAGGCGGTTCGCCTGCGCCGCTGGGACGAAGAAGGCAAGATCGTCGGTTACCAGGGGCCCGGTGCCGCGCATTTCGATGCCACGGTCCGGGCCTGCCTGAAAGTCGACTGAAGGCCGCCTGAAGCGGCAAGGTAAGGGGCCCGTGGCCGTCAGGCCAGCAGCGTCTCGGGTCGCACCCAGTCATAACCCAGCGCCTGCGCCACGGCCTCGTAGGTCACAAAGCCGTTGGCCACGTTCAGGCCACGCAACAGGTGGATGTCGTCCTTGAGCGCCTGCTTCCAGCCCTTGTCGGCCAGCGCCAGAGCGTGCGCGATGGTGGCGTTGTTCAATGCAAAGGTCGAGGTGCGCGCCACTGCACCCGGCATGTTGGCCACGCAGTAATGCACCACGCCGTCCACCACATAGGTCGGGTCCGCATGCGTGGTGGCGTGCGAGGTTTCGAAACACCCGCCCTGGTCGATTGCCACGTCCACCACCACCGCGCCTTTTTTCATGCGGCTCACCATGGCGCGCGTCACCAGCTTGGGGGCCGCCGCACCCGGGATGAGCACCCCACCGATCACGAGTTCGGCGTCCAGCACCGCCTCCTCCAGGCTGTGGGCGTTCGAATACACGGTGTTGATGCGGTTGCCGAACACCAGGTCGAGTTGGCGCAGGCGGTCCACGTTCTTGTCCAGCACAGTGACGCGTGCGCCCATGCCGACCGCCATCTGCAGGGCGTGGGTGCCAACCACGCCGGCACCGATGATGGCGACATGTGCCGCATGCACCCCAGGCACACCACCGAGCAACACGCCCATGCCGCCCTTGGACTTTTCCAGGTGCGCGGCACCGGCCTGCACCGCCATGCGCCCGGCCACTTCACTCATCGGCGCCAGCAGCGGCAGGCCCCCGCCCGGCCCGGTGATGGTCTCGTACGCGATGCAGACGGCGCCGGACTTGACCAGCGCCGCCGTCTGCGCCGGGTCGGGTGCCAGGTGCAGGTAGGTGTAGAGGATCTGGCCGTGCCGCAACATGGCGCATTCATGCGGTTGCGGCTCCTTCACCTTGACGACCATGTCGGCTTGGGCAAACACGGTCGGCGCATCGGGTGCCAGGGTGGCGCCGGCGGCGGCGTACTGCGCGTCGGTGAGGCCGATCGCGTCACCGGCACCGGTCTGCACCAGCACGCTGTGCCCGTGCATCACCAACTCCCGCACGCTGGCGGGTGTCAGGCCGACCCGGTATTCATGGTTCTTGATTTCCTTGGGCAGTCCGACGCGCATAGGGTTCTCCTGTTTGGAATTGGGGGTGGTGTGCCGCGCAGTGTGTTCCAGGTCGCCTCGCTTGAACAGTTTGATTAAACTGTTTGGTTATTCATTAGCCAAACTGATACAAGCATGCGCACCTTCGACCCCCATGCGCTGGAGTGCCTGGCCGCCATCGTGGAGGAAGGTGGTTTCGAGCGCGCCGCTGTTCGCCTGTCGATCACGCAGTCGGCGGTGTCGCAGCGCCTGCGTTCCCTGGAGGCCCAGGCCGGCACGGTGCTGATCGTGCGAAGCCGGCCATTGCGCGCCACAACCGCAGGCCGTCTGTTGTTGCGCCATGCGATGCAGATGCGACTGTTGCGCGCCGACCTGGACCATGACATGCACGAGCTTGCACCAGGCACATCCTCCGCACGGGAGGAAGAACGCATGTCAATCGCAGTCAACGCCGACAGCATCGCGACCTGGGCCCTGCCGGCGCTGACCGACCTGGTGGTGGACGGGCTGCCGCTGGAGATCATTGCCGACGACCAGGATTTCACGCATGTGTGGCTGCGTGAAGGGCAGGTTCTAGGTTGTGTGACCGCGTTGCGCGAGCCGCTGCGGGGCTGCAAGGTGGTACCGCTGGGGGTGATGCGTTATGTGGCGGTGGCAAATCCCGCCTACGCGCAGTTGCACGCCCCAGACGGGTTGACGGCGCACAACTGCCGGGCCATGGCATTCATCGCATTCAACCGCAAGGATGAACTGCAAGCCCGCTTCGTGCGCCAGGCCTGCAAACTCAAACGGGTGGGCCTGAACCAGCGTTTCGTTCCCAGCTCGGAAGGCCAGGTGCAAGCCGTATTGGCAGGGTGGGGGGCCAGTGTCGTGCCCGAACTGAAAGTGCGCCACCTGCTGGAAAACCAGCAGCTGGTCAACCTCGCACCAGCCACCGCCTTGCAGGTGGAGTTGTACTGGCACTGCTGGAACCTGGACTCCGGCGTGCTCGATGCGTTGACCCGTGCGCTGACCGAAGCCGCCAGGCACAACCTGCCGGCCTGACTACCGATTGCTCGGAAAGCTGAACACCGCCCCCTCCCGGACCCCCGCCGACGGCCAGCGCTGCGTGATCGTCTTGCGTTTGGTATAAAACCGCACCGCGTCCGGCCCGTACGCCGACAAATCTCCAAAAAGTGACCGCTTCCACCCGCCAAACGAGTGGTACGCCACCGGCACCGGCAGGGGCACGTTGATACCGACCATGCCCACCAGGATGTTGTCGCTGAAATACCGGGCGGCCTCGCCGTCGCGGGTGAAGATACAGGTGCCGTTGCCGTATTCGTGCGCGTCGATCAGGTCCATCGCCTCTTGCAGGGACTTGACCCGCACGATGCCCAGCACCGGGCCGAAAATCTCGTCCTGGTAGATGGTCATGCCGGGCTTGACGTTGTCGAACAGGCAGGGGCCGATGAAATAACCGGCCTCGTAACCGGGCGGCACCTGAACATTGCGCCCGTCGACGAGCAACGTGGCACCTTCCTCGACACCCTTGGCAACGTAGCCGCGGACCTTCTCGCAATGCGGCTTGGTCACCAGCGGGCCCATGTCGTTGCTGGCATCGGTGCCCGGCCCGACCTTCATCTTCGCAATCTCGACCTTCAGGCCGGCAATCATCGCGTCGGCCGTGGCATCACCCACGGCGACGATCAACGGCACCGCCATGCAGCGTTCGCCGCAGGAGCCAAAAGCCGCGCCCATCATGGCGCTGACCGCGTTGGCAACGTCCGCATCCGGCATCACCACCGCGTGGTTCTTCGCGCCGCCAAGGGCCTGCACCCGTTTGCCGTTCGCCGTGCCGGTGGCGTAGACGTACTCCGCAATCGGCGTCGAACCGACAAAACTGATCGCCTGGATACGTTTGTCCTTGAGAAGGGCGTCGACGGCCTCTTTGTCGCCGTTCACCACGTTGAGCACGCCGGGCGGCAGGCCTGCCTCGAGCGCCAGCTGTGCGACCAGCAGCGCACTGGACGGGTCACGCTCGGAGGGTTTGAGAATGAAGGTGTTGCCGCAGACCACGGCCATCGGCCACATCCACAGCGGCACCATGACCGGGAAGTTGAACGGCGTGATGCCAGCCGTGACGCCCAGCGCCTGGAATTCGCTCCAGGAGTCGATCGACGGCCCAACGTTGCGGCTGTGTTCGCCCTTGAGCAACTCCGGGCCGTAACTGGCGAATTCGACGTTCTCGATGCCGCGCTGCAATTCGCCCAGGGCGTCACCGACCACCTTGCCGTGTTCGGCCGTGAGCAGTGCACAGATCTGGTCGGCGTTTTCTTCGAGCAATTGCTTGAGCTTGCCCATCACGCGGGCGCGCTTCAGGGGGGGCGTGGCGCGCCATGCCGGATACGCCGCATGGGCCGACGCAATCGCCTGCTCGATGGTGGCCGCGTCGGCCAGCAGCAGGCGCTTTTCCACCTTGCCGGTGGCGGGGTTGAAAACATCCTGGGAGCGGCTGCCGCCGGCCACCAGCTTGCCATCGATCAGGTGGCCGATGGTGGGCAGGGCGGTGGGGGCGGCAGCGCCGACAGTGGGGAGAAACGGGTCTTGGTACATGGTCTGGATCAGAGAGGGCAAGGGGCAGGCTCGCTCAGGCGGTTTCGCGCAGGGCGTCGCCCAGGGCGTTGATCAGGCTGTCGATCTCGGATTTTTCGATGATGAACGGGGGCGCCAGCTGGATGGTGTCGCCGCCATAACGCACGTAGAAGCCCTTGTCCAGGCACTTCATGGCGATCTCGTAGGGGCGGCGTGCCGGCTCACCGGGCAAGGCCTCGATCGTGAAACCGGCGGCCAGGCCGTAGTTGCGTATGTCGGTGACGTGTTTCACCCCCTTGAGGCTGTGCACTGCCTGCTCGAAGTACGGCGCCAGGGACTTGACCGTGTTGACCAGGTCGTCCCTCACCAGCACGTCGAGCGCGGCAATACCTGCCGCACAGGCCACCGGATGCGCGGAATAGGTGTAGCCATGGGCAAACTCCAGCATGTAGTCCGGCCCGCCGGCGTTCATGAAGGTGTCGTAGATCTCCTTCGTGGCCACCACGGCGCCCAGCGGTTGCGTGCCATTGGTGATCTGCTTGGCGGCGTTGAGGATGTCGGGTGTGACACCGAACGCCTCCGAGCCGGTGTAGGCGCCGGCGCGGCCGAAACCGGTGATGACCTCGTCAAATATCAGCAGGATGTTGTTGGCGGTGCAGATGTCGCGCAGCCGCTTGAGGTAACCCACCGGCGGGATCACCACACCGGCCGAGCCGGAGAATGGCTCGACGATCACGGCCGCAATGTTGGACGCGTCGTGCAGGGCGATCAACCGGAGCAGGTCGTCGGCCAGCTCAGCGCCTTTTTCAGGCATGCCGCGCGAAAAGGCATTGCTGGCGAGTTGCGTGTGCGGCAGGTGGTCGGCCTCGATCGCCTGGCCGAAGGCCTTGCGGTTGGCCACGATGCCGCCCACCGAGATGCCGCCGAAGTTGACCCCGTGGTAACCCTTCTCGCGGCCGATGAAACGCGTCTTGCTGGCCTGGCCCTTGGTGCGCCAGTAGGCGCGCGCCATCTTCAGCGACGTGTCGGCGCACTCGGAGCCCGAACCGGTGAAGAATACGTAATCCAGGCCGGCCGGTGTCAACTCCTTGATCTTGTTGGCGAGTTCGAACGACAACGCGTGCCCGTACTGGAAGGCCGGGGAGTAGTCGAGCTTGGCGATCTGTTTGCTCACCGCCTCGGTGATCTCGGCCCGGCCGTGGCCCAGGCCGCAACACCACAGGCCTGACAGGCAATCCAGAATCTTGCGTCCGTCCGCCGCAGTGTAGTAGGCGCCTTGGGCGCTCACCATCATGCGTGGATTGGCCTTGAACTGGCGGTTCGCCGTGTAGGGCATCCAGTGCGCGTCCAGCCAGGCGGCGTCGGTGCGCGGTTCCGTGATGGGTTGCAGGTGTTGGGTGTCGTTCAGGTTCATGGAATGCTCCGGTGGTGGCGGCTTATAACAATGGAAAAGCCCTGCTGTCATGTTCTGTCACCCTGGACCTGCTACGAAACGCACTGGATTGCGGGTCAAGCCCGCAATGACAGGGCACGGTTGACAGGGCGAAGATGACGGCAACAGGTCGGGATACGCATTGTGGCGCTGTCTGTTACTCTTAAGAATGGCTGGTTATCACTATTCAGTTGCCAATTCATGCAAGTAAATCACCACGCCTTGTTGGGCCAGCTGGCCGATATGGACCTGCGCCTGTTGCGTGTCTTCAAGACCGTGGTCGACTGCGGCGGCATGGCGGCGGCTGAACTCGAGCTCAACATCGGCACCTCCACGATCAGCCGCCATGTGAAGGACCTGGAGGTCCGCCTGGGCCTGACCCTGTGCCGGCGCGGCCGTGCCGGTTTCTCGCTCACCACCGAAGGTGAACAGATCTACGCCGAAACCCTGCGCCTGCTGGCGTCGACCGACGCGTTCCGCTCCAGCGTGGACGAGATCCACCGGCGCATGGGCGGGCAACTCAAGGTCGCGGTGTTCGACAAGACCGCCAGCAACCCGGCGGCACATATCGGGCGTGCCATCGCGCTGTTCTGCGAGCGTGCGCCCGAGGTCGAACTGCACCTGCACGTGGCCCCCATCAATACCATCGAACGCGGCGTGATCGACGGCCAGTTTCAGGTCGGCGTGATCCCCGGCCACCGCCGCTCGGCGAGCTTGGCTTACGACGAACTATTCGACGAGACCATGTACCTGTATTGCGGCGCGCAGCACCCGCTGTTCGAAGTGCCGGTGTCCGGCCTGGGCTGGGAGGGCCTGGCCGCGCAGCAGTTTGCGGGCCTGGGTTACCACTCGCCGAACATGGACATCAGCCAGCAGATGCGCCTGCCGCGCAAGGCGACGGGGTTCGATCAGGAGGCGATTGCCCATCTGATCCTGTCGGGCAAGTTCCTGGGTTTCCTGCCCGACCACTATGCGGCCGGGTTTGTCGGCCAGGGGCAAATGCGCGCACTCAACCCGGAGGTGTTGCGCTACACCTGCGGTTTCCTGGGCATCCTGCGGCGCTCACCGGAGCCGGCACGGGCGACGCGGGTGTTCCAGGCCTGCCTGCTGGAGGCACACCAGGCTGTGGCAGTCGACCGTCACATTCCTGTGTCATACTGATTTTGAAGTCGTGCGGCGTGTTGCGCAGCACTGTTGCAACCTGATTTGCGTCCACCATGACCCCTGACTACTTTCTCGAGTTGCGCCATGTCCGCAAGGAGTTCGGCAACTTCACTGCGCTGCATGACATCAATCTCGGGATCCGCAAGGGCGAGTTCGTTTGTTTCCTGGGGCCTTCGGGGTGTGGCAAGACCACGCTGTTGCGCGTGATTGCCGGGCTGGAGATGCAGACCTCCGGCGAGGTGGTACAGGCCGGGCGGGACATCTCCCGCCAGCCGCCTGCCGGGCGCGACTACGGCATCGTGTTTCAGAGTTATGCCCTGTTCCCCAACCTCAGCGTTGCCGACAACATTGCGTATGGTCTTGTCAATCGCAAGACCGCCCGGGCGCAGGTGCGCCAACGCGTTGCCGAACTGCTCAAGCTCGTAGGCCTTCCCGGCACGCAAGAGAAATTCCCCAGCCAGTTGTCCGGTGGCCAGCAGCAGCGAATTGCGCTCGCACGGGCGCTTGCCACATCGCCCGGGTTGCTGCTGCTCGACGAACCGCTGTCCGCGCTCGATGCGCTGGAGCGGGTGCGCCTGCGCCAGGAAATCCGCGCTCTGCAGAAATCCCTGGGTGTGACGACCATCATGGTCACGCACGACCAGGAAGTGGCACTCAGCGTGGCCGACCGCATCGTGGTGATGAACCACGGCGTGATCGACCAAGTGGGCACGCCGTTGGACATCTACCGCGAGCCCGCTTCCCCGTTTGTGGCGGATTTCGTGGGCAAGGTCAACGTCTTGCCGGGCCGTGTGCGCCGCGGCCAGCTTGAGATCGGGGGCCACAAGCTGCCGGCCGACGGCCCGGACCGCGAAGTGCGTGTCTACCTTCGGCCCGAAGACGTGCTGGCGCGCCCGATCAGCGCTGGCGACGACCATGTATTCGACTCCACCGTCGAGCAGGTCGACTTCTTGGGCGCGTTCTGCCACGTGCATGTGCGTGCCGCCAGCCTCAGCGCACAGCCGCTCACGGTGGTCCTGTCTTTGAATTTTCTGGCCGAACAGTCGCTGGTGGTGGGTTCGGCCCTGCCACTTCGCCTGCTTCCGGAGCGGCTCAAGATCTTCTGATCCCTCGCCTGGCGAGGCCTTACCCTGCCGGTCTGCGCCAGCGCTGCGTGCTTCGCCCCAGCAACCACTGCAGCAGCCAGAAGCCCAGACATGCCAGCGCCGAGGTGACCACGATGAGCGTGGCCATTGCGGCAGCGGCGCCGACCTCGCCGGTCTCCGACATCTGCACCACGGCTATCGACGCAACGACCGTCTTGGGTGAATAGATGAACACCAGCGCCGAGATGGTGGTCATCGCGTTGACGAACAGGTAACGCGCAATGTCGATCACCGCCGGCAGGCAGATCGGCAGCGTGACCCGCATGAAGGTCTTGTAGAACGGCACCTTGAGTGATGCGGACACCGACTCGAACTCGGAATCCAGCGCCTTGAGGGCCGTCACGGCCGTGAGGTGCGCCGACGAGTAGAAGTGCACGATGGTGCAGATCACCATCAGCGTGAGGGTTTCGTACAGGCCATTGGCCGGGTTCAGCGGGTGGTTGAAGAAAAAGATGTAGCCCAAGCCCAGCACCAGGCCGGGTACGGCCATCGGCAGGATGGCAAAGAAACGAATCAGCAGTTTGAGTGGCTCCGCCTGTTTGAGCTTCTCGATGCCATAGGCCGTGGCAAAGATGAACAGGGTACCCACCAGGGAGGAAAAACAAGCCATCTTCAGGCTGTTGATGTAGGCCACGTCCAGGCCGGTGTCCTCCAGCGCGAAGAGGTAGTGCCGCAGGCTCATCGACAGGTTGTAGGGCCACAACTTCACGAAGGACGCGAAGATCGCCATGCCCATCATGGCGAGCATCGCGACTGCGATCAGCGTGCTGAACACGAACATCGCGGTGTCGAAGACCAGGTCGGGCTTGGGCACGTACAAAACGAACCGCGCCGACAGTGCGGCCCGCTGGCGCCGCTGGACCATCCAGTCCACGATGAACGCGAACACCGCCGGAATGAGTAGCAACAGGCTGATCACTGCGCCCTGGGCAAAGTTCTGCTGGCCGATGACCTGGATGTAGATGTCGGTGGCCAGCACGTTGTAGTTGCCACCAATGATCTTGACCACGCCGAACTCGGCGACAGCCATCGTGAACACCACCATGCTGGCCGAGATGATCCCGTACTTCGCGCCCGGCAGCGTGATCGTGCGGAACTTGCGCAGGGCACTGGTGCCCATCGAGTCGGCGGCCTCGTACAGGCGCGCGTCCGACAGCGCCAGGCCCGACAAAAGGATCATCAACGCGTGCGGGAAGGCGCTGAACACCATGGCCAGGGTCATGCCCGGCAAGCCATAGATGCTGCCGAGCCCGAAAAACTGGACCCAGCTCTTGAGCACCCCCTGGTTGCCGAACAGGTAGATGAGCGAGAGCGCGGACAGCAGCGAGGGCGCCAGGATGGGGATCAGCGCAATACCTCGGAACAGCCCGCGCAACGGCATGCAGGAGCGCTGGATGGCATAGGCCAGGCCAAATGCCAATGGAATGGTGACCAGCGTGGTGAGCGCGGCAAACGTCAGGCTGTGGGTGATGGAGCCCAGCAGCGAGGGGGTGGCGAAATACTGGACAAAACCAGTCAGGCCGATCCAGTGGCCGTCCTTGTCCTGCACGCTCTTGACCAGAATCGTCAGGAGCGGCGCGCCCAGCGTCAGGAACAGCGCAAGTGCCGCGGCAGCAAGGCCACCACGCGCCAGCCAGGTTTCAAGCCGCAGGGCCGGGCGAAGGGAAAGACCGGGCGAAAGAACAGCACTCATGGCATCGATTCGCCAATTGGGGACAAAAAGGTTCGACCCCGGCGCAAGGCCGGGGTCGAAGAGGGAGTGCGAAGCAAGCGCTGCTTATTTCGGAGCAGCCTTGCCGTTGTAACGCTTGTTCCACTCGGTCAGGATGCGGTCGCGGTTCTTGGCAGCCCAGGCAAAGTCGTTCTTGACCAGCAACTGCGTGTAGTTGGCCGGGATGTTGGGCAACTGTTTGGCAACTCCTGGCAAGGCGGTGACCGCATAGGCCTTGGCGTACAACTCGTTGGCTTCCTGCGTCACGGCAAAGTCGGCCAGCGCCTTGGCGGCATCCATGTTCTTGGTAGTCTTCAGGATGGCGGTCGCCTCCATGTCCCAGCCCAGGCCTTCCTTGGGGAACACCAGGTCGATCGGCGCACCCGTCGACTTGACCTGGTTGGCGCGGAACTCAAAGCCGATGCCGATCGGGAATTCGCCGGTACCGGCGGAGCGGCAAGGGGCTGAACCGGAGTGCTGGTAGATGGCGATGTTTTCGTGCAGCGCGTCCATGTACTTCCAGCCTTCGGCTTCACCAAAGAGTTGCAGCCAGGCCGTCACATCCAGAAAACCGGTGCCGCTCGACGACGGGTGCGGCATGACAATCTTGCCCTTGTAGATCGGCTTGATCAGGTCTTTCCAGGTCTCGGGCTTGGGCAGGTTCTGTTTCTGCGCTTCCACGGTGTTGAAGCAGACGGTGGCGCCCCATACGTCCATTCCAACCCAGGTTGGCGGGTTCTTCGCGTCGCGGAAGTTCGCCGGGATCTTGTCCAGGCCCTTCGGTGCGTACCCGACCAGCATGCCTTCAGCATCGAGCACCAGCAGGCTGGTGGCCGCGAGGCCCCACACCATGTCGGCCTTGGGGTTGGCTTTCTCAGCCAGCAGCTTGGCGGTGATCACACCTGTGGAGTCGCGCACCCAGCTGATCTCGACGTTCGGGTTGGTCTTTTCGAACGCCTCCTTGTAACTCTTGACCTGGTCGGCCTCGAGTGCGCTGTAAACGAGCAATTGCGCTTTTTGCGCCATCGCACCACCAGCCAGGAAAGTTGCCGCCAGGGCAATGGAAAGGGTGCGCCGTGCGCGGGAAATGGCAAAACTCATTGGGAACTCCAAAAATAGTCCGATAGAAGGACGGGATTGAATCAGTTGCAGGTGACAAATATATGACGAAATGCTTGCCGCCACGCGTCAGGCGGAAATCTGCAGCCCGAGGCGCGTCAGGGTTTCTTGCGTGGGCCGGCCGTCGGCAGACCAGCCGCGCAGCGCGTAGTACTCGGGCAGCATCTGCGGCAACTTCGCCACCAGGCCCTTGGCGGTGCCACTGGGAGCGGGTTCTTCCAGCAGGCGTTTGGGCAAGGTGTCGTCGCGGCTGGTGAGGCCGGCGCGCAGGTTGAACTGGCGCTCAAGGTTCCAGATGCGTTCGCCGGTCTCGCGCATGCGCTGCGCCGTCCAGCCGCCACCACAGGCGGCGTCAACCAGGGCGGCGTAGTGCGCCTCCTCCATGCCCGAGCCGTAAGTGAAGATGCATATGCCGATAGAGTCGATCGCGGCGATGAAGTCCTGCGAATCTTTGACCACCAGCGCCTTGCCAGCCACATCGGTGGAGCCGAAGTCGTGGCCATACGGGCTGGCGCGCAAGTGGCAGGCGCCGCGGTTGCTGGTGGCATAGGCCAGGCCCATGCCCTGCATCGCGCGCCCGTCGTAGGCGGCGAACTCCTGGCCCTTCACCTCCATCGACAACTCGGGGCGGCCGTATTTCTGGCACAACAAGCGCGAGCCCAGCGCGATGTCGCGCCCGAAACCTTCGCCCTTGCCGGCCATCTCCGCCAGCTGGCACATGGCCTGCGCATTGCCGAACGTGAGCTTGATGCCGTCGGTGTCTTTTTCGGTGATCACGCCAAGCTCGAACAGCTCCATCGCAGCGGCGATGGTGCCGCCGAGCGAGATCGGGTCCATGCCGTATTCGTTGCAGATGAAACCGGCGAAGGTGGCGGCATCGATGTCGTCCACGCCGCAGCTGGCTCCGAGCGCATAGGCGGTCTCGTACTCGAGCCCGCCCGAGGCGCCGTGGTACTGCGGGCGGTCCTTCACCGAGAAATGTTTTGGGTCGATGTGGCAGATGCGCCCGCAGCCGATGGTGCAGGCAAAACAAGCGCCGTTGCGGATCAGATTGGTGTGGCCGTTGGTATTGGGAGTGCGCATGGCCAGCGCAGTTATTTTTTCGTAGCCTTCGAACTGCACCTCGCGGTTGTTGCGCGTTGGAAGGGCGCCGAAGGTGCCGGTGACGTCCATCATCGGGATGGTGCCGAAACGCGTCAGCGTCTCGCGCCCGGCGTCTGCTGCCAGGCCCTTGCGCGCGGCGTCCACCGCCTGCATGAAGGCCTTCGGATTCGACGGCCGCACGCCCACCGTGCCGCGCACCGCGATCGCCTTGAGCTGTTTGGAACCCATCACGGTGCCAACGCCAGAGCGCCCGGCAGCGCGGTGCATGTCGTTGACGATGCAGGCATACCGGCAGCCGGTCTCGCCCGCAGGCCCGATCGACGCCACGCGGATCAGTGGATCCTTGTGCGCGGTCTTGATGGCGGGTTCGACCTCCCACACCGAACGCCCCCACAGGTGCGAGGCGTCTTTCAGTTCTGCGTGTTCACCTTCGATGTAGAGGTACACCGGTGTCGGCGAACGGCCCTCCAGGATCACCATGTCCCAGCCAGCCATCTTGAGCTCGCCACCGAACTGCCCGCCCGAATTCGAACACGCAATTGCGCCGGTCAAGGCGCCTTTGGTCACCGCCGACCAGCGCCCGCCGGTCGGGGCCATGGTGCCGGTCAGCGGGCCGGTGGTGATGATCAGTTTGTTGTGCTCGGACAAGGCGTCGACGGCAGGGTCGATCTCCTCCATCAGGTACTTGGTAGCAAGCCCGCGCTGGCCCAGGTAGGCCTCGGCCCAGTCCATGTTCAAGGGTTCGGAGACACAGGTGCCTGCGCTCAGGTTCACTCTCAGAATTTTGCGGTGCCAGCCCATGGGAGACCTCCTGTCAGATAGGGTTCAATACTAGCAACAATTCCTCAGGGCATGACGACACGCAATTTGTCAAAGTAGTGCCGATAGAAACTTGCATCGGTCGTGAGCAGCGCGTCGGCCTGCTGGAGCGCGTGGGCTCCAATCAGGAAATCAGGTGCCACGCGCTCCCGCGGACCCTTGTTGCGCGTGTACCCGCGCATGATCCGGGCTGCGTCCAGCGCAGTTTCCATCGACAGCGGGTCGTGGTCGATCTGGCATGCGGCCAAAAACTCCCGCAACTCCTGTTCATCCGACAAATAACGCCCCAACTCGGCAATCACCACGGCGCATACCGACAGGCTTCCGTGGGCCAATGCGGCCTCCAGGGCTTTCTGCGCGGCCGTGGCGCCCGGGGCTCCTTTGACGATGTCAAACAAGACGCTGGAGTCGACCGCCGTTTTCATCGGCTTGAAGGCTTGTCTCGCGCAACCCTGGCCTTGGCCGTTGCCGGCTGCCACGGCACCGGGCGCCCCCGAAGTTCGGCCAAAGCCTCATTGGTGGACAAACCATCGTCAACGGCTTTTCCCATCCATCGGCTCAGGTCGAGTTGGACCTTCTTTTCAATCAGCAGCCGCCCGTCTTCGATGCGCAATTGCAACCGTGCGCCAGGCTTGAGACCCAGGGCATCACGCGCCTCTTTCGGGATCACGATCTGGCCGCGCTCGGCAAGTGTCACGTCGATGGTTTCCATGCGGATCTTCACAATAGGTTCTGGCAAGTATGCCTCACCCAGTATGAAACGACAAGTACGCGCAACCCCCGGGGCCCACTCCCTATGTGGCGAGGGCTGGCCATTTGTCGTAAAGCTTCACTGCCCTGGGCTCACCCCACAACGCAATCTGCGCCGGCGTACCGACATGCCCAGCAAGCGCTGCGGCGCCGCGTACATACCCCAGCGCCACACAGGCACCCGCCCGGGGGCTCCAGCCGGCAGACGAAATTTCCCCGACGGTTTCACCGCCGACCAGGATCGATTCTCCTCCCCACACATACTGGTCGGCCGCATCCAGCACCAGCGTCACCAGCTTCTTGCGCAATGGTTTGCCCTGCATCTGCTGCAAAGCCTTCTGGCCGATGAAGGGGACGGCCTTGTCCAGGCTGACACACGCCATCATGCCGGCCTCGAACGGAGTCTCGTCCGGGCCGATCTCCGCGCCCCAGGCGCGCCGGCCCATCTCGATGCGCAATGCATCGAGCGCAAAGTAACCGGCGTCGCGCAGGCCCAGATCGGCGCCGGCCTCGGTCAAGGTCTGGTAGACATGGCGCGTCATTTCGACAGGCACATACAGCTCGAAGCCCGGGCCACCCACGTACGCCATCCGTGCCGCACGCACGCGGGCCAGGCCGAGGTCGATCACCCTGGACCAGGAGAACTTCAGGCCTTGCGGGGACAAGTCGTCCGGACTGACGCGCGCCAGCAGTTCACGCGCCCGAGGGCCCATCACGGACAGGACCGAATACATGGGTGAGATGTCGGTCAGCACCGCGTGTTGCGTCGGCTCGATGTGGCGCGCGATCCAGTCGAAGTCGCGCACTGCCTGGCCCGAGCCGGTGACGATCAGGTAACGGTCCCCCATGCGGTCCGAGGTCTGGCGGATCACGGTCAGGTCGCTTTCGAACCCCCCGCGCTCGTTGAGCAGGGGCGTGTACACCAGTCGGTTCACCGGCATGTCCATGTCGTTGGCACACAGGCGCTGCAGCACCGCCAGCGCGTCGCGGCCATGCAGCATCAGCTTGGAGAACGAGCTCTGGTCGTAGAGCGCCACCGCCTCACGCGTGGCGCGCTGTTCGGCCTGCATCCAGGGCAGCCAGCCTGGCATGCCCAGCGTGTGGGCCGGTGCCGCTGTGCCGGCAGGGCGGAAGTAGTTGGCGCGCTCCCAGCCGTTCTTGCTGCCGAACTCTGCGCCTTTGGCCAGCAAGGTGTCGTACAGCGGCGAGGTGCGCAGCGGGCGCGCGGTCTCCAGCTCCTGGCGCGGCCAACGCATGGCGTAGTGCAGGCCCAGGGTTTCGGCCGTGCGTGCGAACAAGGCTTTTCGGTTGCCGGTGAATGGCCCGAAACGGCGCACGTCCACGTCCCACAGGTCGGTGCTGGGCTCGCCACCGATGATCCACTCGGCCATCAGCCGCCCGGCGCCGCCGGAGTTGGCAATGCCCGAGGAGTTGAAGCCGGCGCAGACGAAGTAGTTGCGCAACTCGGGTGCCTCCCCGAGGATGAAGTTGCCATCCGGCGTGAAGCTCTCCGGGCCGTTGAGCAGCATCTTGATCTCGGCGGTTTCCAGGCAGGGCGTGCGGTGGATCGCGTTTTTCATCAGCGGCTCGAACTGTTCCCAGTCCTCGCCCAGCAACTGGAATTGGAAATCGGCTGGAATCGGGTCCACCTTCCAGGGCTTGGCCACTGGTTCGAAGCCGCCCATCAGCAGGCCGCCAACTTCTTCCTTGTAGTAGAGGAAACCATCGGGGTCGCGCATGACCGGCAGCATCGGGTGCACACCGTCGATCTTGCCTGTGACGATGTAGAAGTGCTCCGCCGAATACAGCGGCACGTTCACGCCCGCGAGTTTGCCGAATTGGCGCGCCCATTGCCCGGCGCAGTTCACCAGCACCTCGCAACGCACATCACCTTGCGAAGTACGCACACCAACCACCGTGCCGTTTTCAACGATCACGCCGGTGACCTCGATGCCTTCATGGATCTTCACGCCGCGGTTGCGCGCGCCCTTGGCCAGCGACATGCACAGGTCCGCCGGGTTGGCCTTGCCGTCGCCAGGCAGCCAGATGCCCCCCTGCAGATCGTCGGTGCGCATGATGGGATAACGCTCGGCGACTTCGCCAGGCGAGATCAGGTGGCATTCGACGCCGAAGCTGCGCGCCATCGCCGTCTGCTTCTTCAGCACCTGCATGCGCTCGGGCGTGCTCGCCACGTTGACGCTGCCACACTGCTTCCAGCCGGTGGCCAGGCCGGTCTCGGCTTCGAGCGATGCGTACAGCCCGATGCCGTATTTGCTCATCACCGTCATGTTGCGGTTGGGGCGCATCTGGCCGATAAGCCCCGCCGCGTGCCAGGTGGTGCCGCTGGTGAGTTTGCCCTGCTCCAGCAGCAGCACGTCGGTCTTGCCCGCCTTCGCCAGGTGGTAGGCCGTGGAGCAGCCGGCAATGCCGCCGCCGACGATGATGGTTTCGGCGTGGGTGGGAAGTGCCATTCGGCGTGCCTTCAAGGTTGTAGTCTGAAAATTATCTCCGCCGCACGGCGGGATCCAGGATTCGGGGCGGATGGCCCATTGTCTGCTTTCGGCCCATTGCGGACGTTCGTTGTTCATTCCCGAAATCGTGACCCCCCGGATACCGGTGGAGTGGTGTGGAGGGATCAGGCCGACGGCGCATTCGGCTCCGCGGCTGTCCTCCGCCCTGCGGGCTCCCCCTTTATGCCGCTGCGCCGAACGCACCGCCGACCTGATCCTGCGCCTTGGTCGGAGTGCGGGGAGGGGA
>CAMAWD010000038.1 GCA_945861785.1 Rhodoferax sp. OV413
GCAGGCAGTGATGTTCATGGTTGGGTCTTTTCCGTGAGCAGGCGCAGCAGGTACTGGCCATAACCGGACTTGGCCAGCGGCTGCGCCAGGGCCTCCAGCTGTGCGTCGGTGATCCAGCCGTTGCGCCAGACGATCTCTTGCGGGGCGGCGACCTTCAGCCCCTGGCGGTTTTCGATGGTGTGGATGAACTGGCTCGCCTCCAGCATCGACTCGTGGGTTCCGGTATCGAGCCATGCATACCCACGGCCCATGGTCTGTACGTCCAGGCTGCCTTGCTCCAGGTACAGGCGGTTCAGGTCGGTGATTTCCAGCTCGCCGCGGGCGGATGGTTTGACGCGTTTGGCCAGCTCCACCACCTGCTTGTCGTAGAAATACAAACCGGTCACCGCATACCGCGACTTCGGGGTCTTGGGTTTTTCCTCCAGGCTGATGGCGCGGCCATGGGTGTCGAACTCGACCACGCCGTAACGCTCCGGATCCTGCACCGCATAAGCGAACACCGTGGCGCCATGCGTCTGCGCGTCTGCACTGCGCAGCAACTGCGCAAAATCATGGCCATAGAAGATGTTGTCGCCCAGCACCAGCGCGCAGTCGGCGTCGCCCAGAAACTGCTCGCCGATCAGGAACGCCTGGGCCAGTCCGTCTGGCGAAGGCTGCACCGCGTATTTCAGGGTCATGCCCCACTGGCTGCCGTCGCCCAGCAGTTGCTCGAAACGCGGTGTGTCTTGCGGCGTGGAGATGACCAGCACCTCGCGGATGCCCGCCAGCAGCAGCGTGCTCAGCGGGTAATAGATCATCGGTTTGTCGTAGATCGGCAGCAGTTGCTTGCTCACCACCTGGGTGGCCGGGTACAGGCGCGTGCCGGAGCCGCCGGCCAGGATGATTCCCTTGCGGCGGCTGACGGGGACAGTGGAGGGCGGTGTCTGGGTCATGGTGTGGGCGTGATTTCGTGCAGCATGCGCCGGGCATGCACCTGCCAATGCGGCAGGTGCAGCCCGAAAGCGGACTGCAGTTTGGAGGTGTCAAGGCGGGAATTCAGTGGCCTTTGGGCGGGGGTCGGGTACTGGGCGGTGGCAACTTCGGCCACCTGCGCTGGCCCGGCCTTGAGTTGCCAACCCAGTGCCTGGGCCTGCTCCAGGACAAAGCGGGCATATTGGTGCCAGTTGGTCTCGCCACCAGCTACGCAGTGGTAGAGCCCGGCCAGTTTCGGCTGGGCGATTGCCTGCTTCAGGGCGATGGCGGTCACGTCGGCCAGCATCTCGGCCGACGTGGGTGCGCCGAACTGGTCGTTGATCACGGTCAGGGCGTCGCGGTCCCGGGCCAGCCGCAACATGGTCTTGGCAAAGTTGCCGCCGCGGGCCGCATACACCCAGCTGGTGCGCAGGGTGAGGTGCCGCTCGCAGCGCGCCACGTTCTGTTCGCCTTCGAGTTTGGTCCGCCCGTACACGCTGAGCGGGCCGGTGGCGTCGGCTTCAAGCCAGGGCCGCTCGCCACTGCCGTCGAACACGTAGTCGGTGGAGTAATGCACCAGCCAGGCGCCGATGCGCTGGGCCTCGTCCGCCAGCACAGCGGGCGCCTGCGCATTCAGCAGGCGGGCAAAATCCGGCTCGCTTTCGGCCTTGTCGACCGCCGTATGCGCCGCCGAGTTGACGATCACATCCGGTGCTACCCGGCGCACCGTCTCGGCCAGGCCCGCCAGCTTGCTGAAATCTCCGCACAAGCCATCCGGGTTGCCGGCGGGGTCGAAATCCAGCGCCACCAGTTCGCCCAGCACCGACAGGCTGCGTTGCAGCTCCCACCCCACCTGGCCGCCACGGCCGAACAACAGTATCTTCATGCCTTGGCCTGCGCGCCGTACTGCTTGGTCAGCCAGTCGCGGTAACCGCCGCTTTGCACATTGGCCACCCAGGCCTGGTTGTCCAGGTACCACTGCACTGTTTTGCGGATGCCGGTGGCAAAGGTCTCGGCCGGTTTCCAGCCCAGTTCGTGTTCGATCTTGCGTGCGTCAATGGCATAACGCCGGTCGTGCCCCGGGCGGTCGGTGACGAAGCTGATCTGGCCGGTGTAGGGCTTGCCATCGACGCGCGGGCGCAACTCGTCGAGCAGCGCGCACACGGTGTGCACGATCTCCAGGTTGGGCATCTCGTTCCAGCCGCCGATGTTGTAGGTCTCGCCGGTGCGGCCAGCCTCGAGCACGCGGCGGATGGCGCTGCAGTGGTCGCGCACGTACAACCAGTCGCGGACCTGCTGCCCGTCGCCGTACACCGGCAACGGCTTGCCGGCCAGCGCGTTGACGATCATCAGCGGGATCAGCTTTTCGGGGAAGTGCAGTGGCCCGTAGTTGTTAGAGCAGTTGGTGGTGAGCACCGGCAGCCCGTAGGTGTGGTGGTAGGCCCGCACCAGGTGGTCGCTGGCCGCTTTCGATGCCGAATACGGGCTGTTGGGCTCGTAGCGATGGGTTTCGGTGAAGGCCGGTTCGGCCTTGGCCAGCGAACCATAGACCTCGTCGGTCGACACATGCAGCAGGCGAAACGCCGCCTTGGGGCCCTCGGCCAAACCATTCCAGTAGGCCCGCACCGACTCCAGCAGATGGAATGTGCCAACGATGTTGGTCTGGATGAACTCGCCCGGCCCGTGGATCGAGCGGTCCACATGCGATTCGGCTGCGAAGTTCACCACCGCGCGGGGCTGGTATTGCGCCAGCAGTTTGGCCACCAGCGACGCGTCACCAAAATCCCCCTGCACGAACACATGGCGGGCGTCCCCGTCCAGAGGCGCCAGATTCTGCAGATTGCCGGCGTAGGTGAGCTTGTCGAGGTTGATGACCGGCTCATTCGAGCCTGCCAGCCAGTCCAGCACAAAGTTGCTGCCGATAAAGCCGGCGCCGCCGGTTACGAGAATTGCCATGGTGCGTGGGCCCTGGGAAACGTGAGATTACCAATTGTGGGCCATAAAAATTGCGGTTTGGAGTCCGCACACCCGCCCATAACCCACATCCAGTTCGACAACTCCCACCGTGTCAGATATTTCACGGTGCGGCTCGCGCCGCGCGGTCAACGCCCTATCGCCAGATACTCGAACCCCATCGCCCGCACCAGCTTCGGGTCGTACAGGTTGCGGCCGTCAAAAATCAGCGGGTTGCGCAGCTTGGCCTTGATGGTGTCGAAATCCGGGCTGCGAAACTCCTTCCACTCGGTCACGATGACCAAGGCGTCTGCATTGTCCAGCGCGGCGGTCTGGTTCTCGGCGTAACGCAGGCGGGGTTCGTCGGGGAAGCAGTGCCGCGCTTCGGCCATGGCCTGCGGGTCGTAGGCCGTGACGGTGGCGCCTGCAGCCAGCAGGTCTTTGATGACCTCGCGGCTGGTGGCCTCGCGCATGTCGTCGGTGTTGGCCTTGAACGCCAGTCCCCACAGCGCAAAATGCTTGCCTTTCAGGTCGCCACCGAAACGCGCCAGCACCTTGTTGCCCAGCACATGTTTTTGCGCATCGTTGGCCACCTCCACCGCTTGCAGCACCTGCAGGTCAATGCCGGCATCGACAGCCGCCGTCTTGATCAGGGCTTTGACGTCTTTCGGGAAACACGAGCCGCCGTAACCAGCCCCTGCGTACAAAAAGTCGTAACCGATGCGGGGGTCGCTGCCGATGCCCTTGCGCACGCTCTCGATGTCGGCACCCAGTTTTTCGGCCAGGTTCGCCAGCTCGTTCATGAAGCTGATGCGCGTGGCCAGCATCGCGTTGGCGGCGTACTTTGTCAGCTCGGCGCTGCGGATGTCCATCAGGATCAGTCGGTCATGGTTGCGCTGGAAAGGCGCGTACAGCGCCCGCATGTTCAGCGCCGCCTGCTCGTCGTCGCAGCCCACCACAATGCGGTCGGGTTTCATGAAGTCGTCGATGGCCGCGCCTTCCTTCAAGAACTCGGGGTTTGACACCACGCTGAATGGCGTCGCCACGCCGCGTTTGGCCAGTTCCTCGTGGATGGCCGCCCGGACTGCGTCGGCCGTGCCCACCGGCACCGTGCTTTTGTCGACCACCACCTTGTAGTCGGTCATGTAGCGGCCGATGTTGCGGGCGGCGGCGGTCACGTATTTCATGTCGGCCGAGCCATCTTCGTCGGGCGGGGTGCCCACGGCGATGAACTGGATGGTGCCGAAGTGCGCCGCCCGTTCCACGTCGGTGGTGAAGTGCAGGCGCCCGCCCGCCACATTGCGGCGCACCATCTCCTGCAGGCCAGGCTCGAAGATCGGGATGCCGCCGTCTTCCAGGATCTTGATCTTGGCCGCGTCAAGGTCGAGGCACAACACATCGTTGCCCACTTCGGCCAGGCAAGCGCCCGAAACCAGACCTACATAACCGGTGCCGATGACTGTGATTTTCATGGATGTTGCATCCCCGGAGGTGCCCGGATGTTAGTGAAATGCTTGCCGGCAGATTGTGCCACCGGGCCCGGGCGGTACCTGCTGTTGCCCCACCACTTTGTGCGATCGCCGTCGGGCTTCGCGCAGCGACCGCCCGTGCACGGTGGGTGTTCGGCATGCTGTGCTGGCCCAGGCCAGATGCGCCAAGGCGATAATCCGCTGCATGAACGCCGGCATGAGCGACACCTTTGCCACTGAAGGCCCTGTGGTGGCCCGGATACTGGCGCGTCTTCCTGAAACGATTGCAATTGCTGAAAGTCCAACGTGCTTGCGAGGCGGCGCTAGGTATGGCAGCACCTGATCCGCCGGGAGCATCTGGGCGACTTCCTCGGTTTCAGCCCGGCGGTGCTGTTGCGGGCCGAACTCGCCGGCACCGCCATCGAAGCCCGAATCGAAATCCACTTGATGCCGTGCCGACCGCACCCTGACCGACGATGAACCGCCCCCGCAAAATCCGCACCAGCACCCTCGCCAAACTGCTCGTCGTGGTGATCGTGCTGGCACTGCTGCTTTGCATAGCGCTGGTCAGCCTGACCTACCACTACCTGGTGCTCGACGGCCGGTGGACCTGGACCAGCGAATGGCTGCGCGCGGCCGACCCGCAAACCCGCGCGTCTACCCTGGGCCAGCTGGGCGACTATTTCGGCGGCACGCTCGGCCCGATTCTCAACTTCAGCAGCTTCATGGTGCTGCTCGTCACCGTGGTATTGCAGCGCCGCCAACTGCAGGAGGGCACCCGCCAGTTCGCGCAGTCCACCCGCGCCATCGACCTGGAGGCCTTTGTGCGGGTCAACGACACCCTGCAAACCGCCGAGGCCATCGCGGCCCGTGAACGCCTGTATGAACTGACGGACGGTGGGCCTGGCAGCAAACCCCATGCCGAGTGGACCCCCGCCGACAGAAAGGCGGCCGAAGTCGTCTGCCGCCAGTTCGAGCTGGTGGGCCTGCTCGTGGCGGGCCGGCTTTTTGAACCGACACTGTTGCTGGAGAGCTGGCGTGCCACGATTCACCGGTGCTGGCTGGCGAGCCAGGGTGTGGTTGCGGATCGGCGCCGGGAAGATCCTGGGCTGTGGCGGCATTTTGAGTTGCTGGATGGGCTTGCCTGCGGCAAAGGGTCAGCAAATATCCACTGACTGGGCCACTGAAGCTGATGCGGTGCGCCATGAAGATGAGCCGGTCGAAGTCATTAAAGTCCTCAATCCGCGCATCGACCCCGAGGAGTTGGCTGGCAAATGACACCACTCACCTACCCGCCGGTGCAGCAAGCATTGGAAATGCTCAAAAACCTCAGCGCCGATGACGAAACCCAGCGCAAAGCGTTTGTCAGCATGGCAGTGTCTGAAAAGCTGGCTACGGCCGTATGGGTCAAGCTGGGGCCAGTTGCTTGTAGTTGGTGGCGGTGGCCACCGCAACTTCAACTTCGCCCGGAATGGTTTCTTTGGTTCTTGACCCCGCGCCGCGCGCAATGGCCGTCGGATGCTCAACCGACGAATTGCGGGTTGCCGCGCTCCGCCACAAACCGGACAAATTACTTGCTACGCACCGGACAACCCATTTGCTCCCGACACTTTCATTCATTTCATTTGACGGCAGGCTTGACTTCATACTTCATACTTCATGACTGAAGATGAAACGGCCCAGTAAGCAGGAGATCTACTCGCCGGCTGACGTGAAAATCCCCAGTCGACTGGGCGGAGGGCCTTTGAAGGAGCGGGTGATTCGTGAACTGCCTTCGAAGAAGGTCGTTAGTTATGCGCTCGCGTACATCAATCCACTGACCTTCAGCGGCGACAACGGCAGGGTCAAGTTTGTCAAAGGAGAAAAAATATGACGAAGAAAAAGATTACGTTGGAAGATTTCGCGAAAAGCTCTGCCCTGAAAGCGCACTCGACCAGGAGCAAAGCGGTTGCGCGCGCCTTGGACGAGCAAGCTGACTCCCTGCCGTATTCAAAGGTCTTCACCAGCTTCGAGTTTGAAGATTTTCTGGCTCAGCTCACTCCGAAGCACCTTCATGAATGGGTGTCCGCCGAGAACTGGTTGGCCGCAGCAAGCAGCCCATTCTGCCAAGCCTCTTCCGTACGTTTTTCGCACACCAAGGCATAAATTTTTGCATTTTGGTTGTTCTAAAACAGTTTTTGTGTAACAGTGCTTCGTATCGTTATAGAGTCATTTCTGGTTCTTGTTATCGTTTTCGCATTCTGAGCATGGGATTTACGTAACATGCACGTGGGTTTCAAGGCGCTGGAAACAGCGCACGGACTTCGCCTTGTGCAACCCTTGCGGGTGGCGTCGAGCGTTGGCACGACCCGTTTCAACAAGCATTCTCCAGCGCTGGACCAGAACCAGTACACCCCGGGATACAGCCCGGAGGACAGCTTTGCTGGCCACTTCGGGTTTGGCCTGAAGTACGAGGAGGTGCACCTGGAGTTCTTCGCCCGGCTGTTTGCCGCCACCGGCCCCGATCCTATTGCCGCCTGGTGCCGACAGGAACCCACGGGCAAGTACGCCCGCCGCGCGGGGTTCTTCTACGAATGGATGACCGGTACGCGCCTGGACGTGCCCGACCTCACCAACGGCGCCTACATCCCCGCCGTGGATGCGACGACTTACCTGACGCGCACGCAGGCGCTGCGCGACAAACGCTGGCGGGTCGACAACAACCTGCCGGGAAACCGGTACTTCTGTCCGCTTGTGCGCAGGACAGCAGTGCTTCAGGAGGCTTTGACATTCGACCCCGCTGCGGCGCTGGCTGAGCTCGACAGCGAGTTTGGCGAAGACGTGTTGATGCGAGCCGCTACCTGGCTGACGCTCAAGGAGTCGCGGGCCAGTTTTCTCATTGAAAACGAAGCCGACAAAACCGACCGCATCAGGCGTTTCGCGCACGTCATCGGGGAGCATTGCGGCAAGATCGCTGACCCGCTGTCTGACGCGAGCCTGCGGGTGCTGCAAGCGGGCATCCTTGGTGATGCGGCACTCACCATGGGCCTTCGCCACTCACCGGTCTTTGTGGGTCAGTCCAGCCTCCAGGGCGACATCGTCCACTACATCGCTCCCCATTTCGATGACGTGGCCGGGATGCGCGACGGACTGATCGAGTTCGAGCGTGCCACCCGTGGCCAGGAGGCGCTGGCGCGTGCTGCTGCCATTGCTTTCGGTTTCGTCTACGTGCACCCCATGAGCGACGGCAATGGCCGCATCCACCGGTTTCTGATCAACGACACGTTGCAGCGCGACGGCGCGGTGCCAGAGGGCATCATCCTGCCCGTGTCGGCGGGCATCACGAACACCCGCGAGTATGGACGTGGCTACGACCGCACGCTCGAGGTTTTTTCCCGGCCGTTCATGCGGCGGTATGCCGAGGCACACCGGTTCGATTTGCTGATCACCTATGCCGACGGCGTCAAATCGAACCTTGTTTATGACGACTATGCGGATGCCAACCACGCGTGGCGCTACCCCGACCTGACCGAGCACGCGATCTACACGGCCAGGTTGGTTGCGCACACGATCCGCAACGAGATGGCGGAGGAGGCGAGGCTGCTGCTGCAATTCCAGCTCGCCCAGCGACGCATCAAGGACGTGATGGAGATGCCGGACCACGATGCCGCCCGCATCATCCGTTCGATCAAGGACAACAGCTGGCAGGTGTCGGGCAAGCTGGTGCGGGAGTATGCGCCGCTCAAAGACCGGCTGCTCGCGTTGCGCATGGTCGAGGCGGTGCAATCGGCCTTTGAAGGACGGGAGCCGGTTCCCATCATCGGATAGAAAGCCATGAATCCACTCGATCAAGTCTTGCTCGACAAGATCAAACAGCTTCCTCCGCAGCGCATGGCCGAGGTTGAGGACTTTGTGGATTTTTTGCGCGCGCGTGAGGGTGAGAAGCGCCTCACCACCGCTGCAGCCAAGGCCAGCGAGGCGAGTTTTGCACCACTCTGGGACAACGACGAGGACGCGGCCCACGACCGGATCTGACCGATGGCCACCTCTTCAAGGTTCAGCTTCGGAGACGCCCAACTTGGACTGCCCGTGGACGTATTGACTGCCGCCGATCTGCGACATCGCAGCGCGGCCGGTTGGACTTCTGATCCGCTGCAGTAGACACATGAATCACTGTCCAACGCGCGGGAGTTTGTCATGACCACGATCACTATTGAATTGCCAGATGATGTCGCCAAGAGTGCTCAGCAAGCCGGAATTCTGAGCCGGCAGACCCTGGCGTCCATAGTGCGTGAGTTGGTGCGCGATCGATGCAACGCGCGGTCATTGACACCAACACCTGGATCTCAGGGCTGGTGTGGATCGGTGCACCGCGCCGGGTGATTGAGTCGGTGCTTGATCGTAGGATGTGTTGCTCCACGTCCGGCGAGTTGGTCGCAGAGCACCGACCGCCGCATGATGGCCCAGATGCTGCATCATGGTTGCCTGGCCAACCTCGAGATTGCCAACACGCAATTTCAGTTCACGCACATCATCCTTGATCGAACCAATATCCGTGCGAATGGCGCGCAGATGTTCAAGAATGAGATTTTCGACGTTGTCCATGCATTTCAGTTTACCCCGGCGATTGCGAAACGCCGAAGATCCGCTCTCCGGTGGCCGCATGGAATGGGTGCATGCTGCAATTTGCCATGCCCTGCGCGTGTTCAACTCGCCTCACACCGCAACCCCAGCACGGTGTCACGGGACGTGTCCAAGTTGTCAGAACCTGGCCTCGTCAAAGTGGAGTCAGTCAGCAATGAAGGGCATGGCCAAAAGAAGACCGTACTGCCGGTGGCAAACACTATTTCCATCAGCGCCGCGATTGCTGCGGCATAAAGCAAAAAGGGGAGAGCAAAGGCAAGCAGGAAGGCCATCCGGATGCGCATCCGCAATCTTCAACAGGGCGGGGTGCATCGCGGCCTGCCCCCAATGTGGCCTTACGCTACACGCTTCTCGAAAAACTGCGCAGCCTCCATGGCGCTGATTTTCTCGGCAATCGCCACCACAAATGTTTGAAAGTCTGCTCGGGGGTGAGCACGGTGATACCAAAACGCTTTGCTGGCACGAAGTCGCGCAGGTTGTAGGTAACGAGCGCATCAACCCCGGCATTCGCCGCGGCCTCCAATACCATCTCGTCTGCCGGATTGCGCAGCTGAGGCCGCCACTGGTAGTGCGTCAATACCGGCTCGAGCAGCGCCGCCAACTCGTTCAGGATCGCATCAACATCCTTGACACACAAGCCCGACGCCACCCTGTGTTCTGGCCTTTGAAGCACATCTTCGTATTCCAGGAAGAGCGCCGGACTGCAGCACATCAAAACATTCCGCGCGCGCACCTGCTGCATCAAAGCGAATGACGGCCCATCCCGATTGCGAATCGCAGCCACCAGGATATTGGTATCGACAATGATTCTGGGTGGATTTTTCATATCGTGGGCGATATTAATATGATGCCACTGACAGTTGGTTCACCGCGCGCAGCCAGGATAGTTGACGCCGGCCATACCCGATTGATGCAGAAATAAGATAAGCGGCCCTGATTCGAGTCTGCGTGGCCGCTACCAGGCAACATTACTTGAAACAAGGTGGCAACGACCCGGCCGGTGCGGAACTAGAATTGAACATCATCGAACTCGCCAAAGCCGACCGGCTGCACAAGGCCGGGGCGCAAGGCCTGAATGCTTGGGTCACGTTTTTGAACATTGGCAAGAGGAGTCCACCATGAGCCAACCCGCCGACCAACCGGTGCAGCAAGCACTGGAATTTCCCAAAGACGTAAGTGCCGATTACGAAACCGAGCGCAAAGCGTTTGTGAGAGAACGCGCCCTGCGCGATGAAATCTCACAACTCGCATCGGCCAGGAGGGCAGGCTTCCAGGAAGGCTTGGAGAAAGCCAGGCAGGAAGCCAGGCAGAAAGGTTTTCAGATAGGCTTCCAGGAGTCCATGCAGAAAGCCATCACCAAAATGGTCCAGAGCGGCATGACCGAAGCGCAGGCGCGGGCGATTCTGGGCCTGTAAGCATTGCAAATCCGGTCGTTCGTTCTGGTGGGCTGGCGTCATGCTCAAGGCCGCCCCCGCTCACCGCCCCAAGAAATCCCGGTATGCCCGCCCCACGCCGTCTTCCAGCGCCACCGCCGGCTTCCAGCCCAGGCGATTGATCTGCGACGAATCCATCAGCTTGCGCGACGTGCCGTCGGGCTTGGTGTGGTCGTACACGATGCGCCCAGGGAAACCCACCACCCGCATGACAGTTTCTGCGAGTTCCCGGATGGTCACGTCTGCCCCAGTGCCGATATTGATCAACGGCCCGTCAAAGCCGCGCTCCATCAGGAATATGCAGGCGTCGGCCAGGTCGTCCACGTACAGAAACTCGCGCCGGGGCGCGCCGCTGCCCCAAACCTCCAATTCGGCATCGCCGCGCAACTGCGCTTCGTGGGCCTTGCGGATCAGGGCCGGCAGCACATGGCTGTTGGCCAGGTCGTAGTTGTCATTGGGCCCATACAGATTGGTCGGCATGGCGCTGGTGTACTGACGGCCATACTGCGCGTTGTAGGCCTCGCACATTTTGATGCCAGCGATCTTGGCAATCGCGTAGGGCTCGTTGGTCGGCTCCAGCACGCCAGTCAGCAGGTATTCTTCCTTGATGGGTTGCGGTGCCTGCTTGGGATAAATGCAACTTGAACCCAGAAACATCAGCCGCTGTATTCCGGCCAGATGCGCGCCGTGGATCAGGTTGTTCTGGATCGTCAGATTCTGGTAGATGAAATCTGCCCGGTAGGTGTTGTTGGCCTGAATGCCCCCCACCTTGGCCGCTGCGATGAAGATGTAGCCCGGCGTGTGCCCCTGCAGATAACCGTGCACCGCCGCCTGGTCCATCAGGTCGAGCTCTTGGCGCAACGGGGCCAGCACCCGCGTGTACCCGCCCGCCTGCAGCCGGCGCACCAGCGCCGAGCCGACCATGCCACGGGCACCCGCCACCAGGATACTGGCATTTTTGGCGATTGCGTCCATCGTGTGTGGCTTACTCGTGGTGGTCAAACGTCTGAAAACCCGCCAGCTTGACCAGCGCATCGCGTTTGGCACTGGTGAAGTCGGCCTGCACCATCTCGGCCACCAGTTCTTTCAGCGTGGTGCGGGGCACCCAGCCCAGCTTCTCCTTGGCTTTGGTGGGGTCGCCCAGCAGGGTCTCCACCTCGGTGGGGCGGAAGTACCGCGGGTCTACCTTGACGATGACATCGCCCACCTTGCATTTGGCGTCTTTGCCCGTTACGGCGCTCACAACACCCTGCTCATCGGCGCCTTCGCTGTGCCAAGCAAGTTGCACGCCCAACTCGGCCGCAGCAAACTCCACAAACTGGCGCACGCTGTATTGCACGCCGGTGGCAATCACAAAGTCTTCGGCGTGGTCTTGCTGCAGCATCAGCCACTGCATTTCCACATAGTCGCGCGCATGTCCCCAGTCGCGCAGCGCGCTCAGGTTGCCGAGGTACAAACAATCCTGCAGGCCCAGCGCAATGCGTGCGATGGCGCGGGTGATCTTTCGGGTTACAAAGGTTTCGCCCCGCAGCGGGCTCTCGTGGTTGAACAAGATGCCGTTGCAGGCATACATGCCATAGGCCTCGCGGTAGTTCACGGTGATCCAGTAGGCATACAGCTTGGCCACGGCGTAGGGGCTGCGCGGGTAGAAGGGCGTGGTCTCTTTTTGCGGAATCTCTTGCACCAGGCCATACAGCTCGCTGGTGGATGCCTGGTAAAAGCGCGTCTTTTTCTCCAGGCCCAGAATGCGGATTGCCTCCAGAATGCGCAGCGCGCCGGTGCCGTCCACATTGGCGGTGTATTCGGGGCTCTCGAAGCTCACCGCCACATGGCTCATGGCGCCCAGGTTGTAGATCTCATCCGGCTGCACCTGCTGCACGATGCGCGTCAGGTTGGCACCGTCGCTCAGGTCGCCATAGTGCAGCACGAAGTTGCGCTGGTCGACATGCGGATCTTGGTACAAATGGTCAACGCGGTCGGTGTTGAACGACGAAGCGCGGCGCTTGATGCCATGCACTTCGTAGCCCTTCTTGAGTAGGAATTCGGCCAGGTAGGCGCCGTCTTGGCCGGTGATGCCGGTGATGAGTGCTTTTTTCTGCATGGGGTGGGTGCTCCGTGGTGGCGCTACAGCAGGAACACTTCAACTCGGCGCCCGTCGGCCGCCGACGTCGCACCCGCCTTGATGTCGTTGGGCCGCACCATGACGATCTGGCCGTCCGGCACGCCCGAGCTGGTGGGCAGCGCCTTTACCGTAAAGGCGCGCTCCTTGGCCAGCTCGGCCTTGGCCGGCGCGAAACAGAACTTCACCACGCCGAACACCAGGCTCAGCACCAGAACAATGACGCCGACACCGGCGCCAAGCGCAATACACGTACCCTCATCACTTTGCGAAGACATGCTGACGCTCCAAAGATCGAAACGGCGATTGTAGTAAGGGGCGTCATCCGGCCCGTTGTTGGCGATCACCGGCGCGGTGCCGCAAAAGCGCCCGCCCTGCACCGCACCGCCCAGCACCATCTGCGTGCCGCCCCAGCCGTGGTCCGACCCGTCGGTGCAGGTCCGCCGCTTTGACCTGTGGAGCGCGCGCAGCGTCTACTACCTGGCCTGGCCAGCACCCTGGCCAAACCGCTCGGCCATGGGCAGAACTACCACCTGCTCGATTTCGACCTTTTCACGGAACCGTCGCAGATGCAGCAGGCACACTGGTGCTTCGAGCTGCGCGACCGCTGGCGACCGGCCACCCGACTTGGTGCAGAATTGGAACTGAACATCATCGAACTCGCCAAAGCCGACCGGCTGCACAAGGCCGGAGCGCAGGGCTTGAATGCCTGGGTCACGTTTTTGAACATTGGAAAGAGGAGCCCACCATGAGTCAGCTCACCTACCCGCCGGTGCAACAAGCACTGGAGATGCTCAAAGGCCTCAGCGCCGATGACGAAACCCAGCGCAAAGCGTTTGTCAGAGAACGGGCCCTGCGCGACGAGGTGTCACAACTCGCATCGGCCAGGATGGAAGGCAAACAAGAGGGCAAACAAGAGGGCAAACAAGAGGGCCTGCAGCTGGCCATCACCAAGATGATCCAGAGCGGCATGAGCGAAGCGCAAGCGCGGGCAATTCTGGGCCTATAGACATTGCGAATTTGATGGGTGCCCCCAATGCCCCAGGCTTACCCGCAGGTCAACCAGGTCTGTCTTCATCACATCCTGGAATGGTTTGCGCGCGGATTCTCGACCACCCGCCGCCGCCGCCGGGCAACCACACCCGTCAGGCCCAGCCCCTGCTTTGGTCGCAGGTGTTGAAGGTGGCCCAGCGGTAGGGTGTGGCAGTGCTCAGCCGGTCGGTGTAGCTCAAACCTTGCGGCACGGCCAGGCTGTTGTGGATAAAGGCGACCTGGCTGCTCCGAATCCCGTTCGGGCCGGCGGGCGCGGTTGTAGACACAAACACGACGTTGTTGACCTGGTTTGCCTTCATCACCAGCGGGGTATTGAAGGCGTCGGGGGCGTGGCCAGGGTACGCCGTGATGGTTGTGCCGTTGACGGCAACGCTGGCCGCCTCGCCCCAGGCCTCGCCAGGGGGCATTGGGCGATGGGCCAAAGGATGCGCATAGAAGTTGCATTTGTACTGTATCAATCGACTTTCACACTCATTTCACAACACAATGCACACATGAAGGCGACCGCGACCAGCACCACCCACGAACAGCAGGTGCTGCGTCTGGCAAGTGCCCGAACGTTGCTGCGCGCGCGCGACGTGGCGCTGCAGGGCCTGCCAACAATAACCCTCACGCGCTTGGTGCAGGTTGGCAAGCTCGAGCGCGTGGCCCGAGGCCTTTATGGCCTGCCCGGCGCAGAGATCAGCGAACACCGCTCTCTGGCAGAAGTCTCGGCACGCGTGCCCAAGGGCGTGGTCTGCTTACTGTCCGCGCTGCGGGTTCATGAAATCGGCACGCAGGCACCCTTTGAGGTCTGGATTGCGATCCCACAGCACATGGTGACCCCCCGGCTGGACCAGCCTGCGATCCGTGTCGTGCGCATGTCTGACGAAGCGCTGGCCGATGGCGTCGAACGTCTGAACATCGACGGCGTCGAGGTGCCCATCTTCAATGCCGCTCGGACCATCGTCGACTGCTCCCGGTTCCGCAACAAGATCGGTTTGGATGTGGCGCTCGAAGCGCTGCGCGACGGCTGGAGGCAGCACAAGTTCACGATGGACGATCTTTGGCGCCACGCTACCCGCGGCCGCGTGGCCAACGTGATGCGCCCGTACGTCGAGGCGATCACGGCATGACAGCCAACCGCGCCGCATCCATCCGTGCAAGGCTCAAGCAGCACCCGGAGACGTCAAAGCAGGATTTCAACCTGACGCTGACCCAGTACGGGCTGGAACGTCTGCTGTACCGGCTCTCCATATCCGAGCATGCTGCCCGACGTTCCCGCGCCGACGTTGCGTGCCTGCCCCAAGGCCACGGTCGTCGCCGAGAAGCTTCACGCAGTGACCTTTCTGGGTATGACCAACACCCGCATGAAGGACAGAAGTGGCTCGACAAATCTGAACAGCGCGATAAGTGGAAACTCAGCCTATTTTGAATTGCCGGGCGCAGGCCCGGCGCAAAGGAGTTTTCACCATGAAGTTGAAGAAGAAGGCCAATGTGGCAAGGCGCGTGCGGCGCACGCACAGCGCTGAGTTCAAGGCCCGCGTGGCGCTTGCCATCCGCCTCAATTGCGGATAGAGCTGGCGCGAGCGCAGCACGCGCAATATGCTAAATTCCATGGGTAGTAACATTTGACTACCCACAGAATTGGAGCCTGAAATGCACTCTTCGAACATCGCGAGCAAGCCCACCAGTTTGAAGTTGCCCGCTGCGCTTAAAACGCAACTTGAGAGCGACGCCCAGACGGCGGGCTTGAGCCTTCACGCATTCATGGTGCAGACCCTGGCCGACTCAGTGCGCCGCACTCGTCTGCGTGAAGCATTTATGCAAGACTCGCTGACCGAATTGAGCGACATGAAGACCAGCCAGTCGGGCTACGAACTTGGTAATGTCCGAGCCTATTTTTCAGATCTGGCCAGCCACCGCAAAGGGCTGAAACCCAAGCCAGGAGATCTTGCTCCAACGCGGATCGACTGATTTCATGCCTCGTGTATTTCTGAGCCAGGCAGCATTTGACGATCTCCGTCGGTTGGACGAGTTTCTTGTCGAGTCTGATGATCCGATGGCTGGCGGGCTGCTGGATTTCATTCTGGACGCGTTGCAAGTTTTGACGCATCAGCCCGGCATCGGACGGCCGGTTGACCATGGATTGCGAGAACTCATTATTTCGCGTCGGCGCAGCGGTTATCTGGCGCGCTATGAATTCGATGATGCCCGCGATCTGGTTCTTGTGGCACGCATCCGCCATCAACGGGAATCGGGCTACTCAGATGGTGAGCTTTGATGACAACATTTGGAAATCCCTGGACAGGATGCCGACGCAGCTGCCTATTGCGACGAGTGGACCCCTGGCGCTGCACAAGGCGGGCCCGCAAGGCTTGATCGCCTGGGTCACATTTTTCGAACACTGGAAAGAGGAGTCCATCATGAGTCAACTCAGCTACCCGCCGGTGCAGCAGGCACTGGAGATGCTCAAAGACCTCAGCGCTGATGACGACAACCTGCGCAAAGCGTTTGTGCGCGAACGTGCGCTGCGCGATGAAGTTTCCCAACTTGCATCGGCCAGGATGGAAGGCTTGCAGGAAGGGGAGAGAAAAGGCTGGCAAGCAGGCTTGCAAGAAGGCAGGCAAGCAGGCTTGCAAGAAGGCAAGCAAGCAGGCTTGCAAGAAGGAGAAAGCAAGGGCTTGCAGAAAGCCATCACCAAGATGGTTCAGAGTGGCATGAGCGACGCGCAGGCGCGGGCAATTCTGGGCCTTTAGACATTGCGCATTTGGTGGGTGCCACGCCACCTGCAATGTCTGTCGAGTCCCCCTATCAGCATCCGATTGCTTGGTTTCGACCTTTTGACAGCGTCGGCCAGCCGACTGGGTTACGTGTTTTGAACACTGGAAAGAGGAGTCCACCATGAGCCAACCCGCCGACCAACCGGTGCAGCAAGCACTGGAATTTCCCAAAGACGTCAGTTCCGATTACGAAACCGAGCGCAAAGCGTTTGTGCGAGAACGCGCCCTACGCGATGAAATCTCACAACTCGCATCGGCCAGGCGGGCAGGCTTCCAGGAAGGCTTGGAGAAAGCCAGGCGGGCAGGCTTCCAGGAAGGCTTGGAGAAAGCCAGGCAGGAAGGTTTTCAGATAGGCTTCCAGGAGTCCATGCAGAAAGCCATCACCAAGATGATTCAGAGCGGCATGACCGAAGCGCAGGCGCGGGCGATTCTGGGCCTGTAAACATTGCAAATCTGATCGTGCGTTCTGGTGGGTTGGCGTCGTGCTCAAGGGCGCCTTTGCCCGAATTGCCGCGTATCCCGGCCATCCAATCCTGACCGCTGATCCCGCCGAGCCGCAGCTACTCACCGCCCCAAGAAATCCCGATACGCCCGCCGCACGCCGTCTTCGAGCGGCACCGCCGGTTTCCGGCCCAGGCGATTGATCTGCGACGAATCCATCAGCTTGCGCGGCGTGCCGTCGGGCTTGGTGTGGTCGTACACGATGCGCCCATCGCAACCCACCACCCGCATCACGGTTTCTGCCAGCTCCCGGATCGTCACGTCGGAGCCGGTGCCGATGTTGATCAGCGGCCCGTCAAAGCCGCGCTCCATCAGGAACACGCAGGCGTCGGCAAGGTCGTAGTTGTCGTTCGGGCCGTACAAATTGGCTGGCATGGCGCTGGTGTATTGGCGACCATACTGCGCGTTGTAGTCCTCGCACATCTTGATTCCGTCAATCTTGGCAATGGCGTAGGGCTCGTTGGTCGGCCCCAGCGCGCCGGTGACCAAAATTCATCCCCCAACTTTGGTGGCAATTTTCATGACCAACGCCTCATTGAAGAAAATACCTTGGGTTCGCATGGCAAGTGCGGCTTCCAGAAATGACGGGATCAAACCAAGTGAGCGCGCCTTGGCCAAAATCCCAAGCGTGCCATCACCTTGACCCAAGCAAGCCCTGCCAGGTCTGGCACCAGAATGCGACCACCTTCACGGCATTCTTCCACCACTGACGGTGCAACCGCAACCTCGCCAAAAATCGTCGGCAGCAAACCAAGCAAATCAACGCTGCTCAGCGAAATAAATGGTGTTGTGTTTGAGAAAACGATCACAACAAGGCCGTCTCACGCGTGAAGTCATCATCATTGTTGTCCATCAAGACCGCGCCAGACTGCATCGCATGCAACAAGAAATGCACGCGGGGCAACCCACACCAGCGCGCCGCCATGCCCGAGGACAACTTCCCCTCGCGGAACAAGGCCGTGGCTGACTGCAGCTTGATCAAATCGGCGAAGCGTTGCGAATCCATATGCAAACCCAACAAAATTTCGGGCGGGCATTCAATCTCAATGGTGTTCTTCATGATCTTCACCCTAAGGTATGGCTCTGGGTATTTTTGCACAGTGCGCCGCTAACTTCAGGAACGTTTGTGCGTTTGGCTCGGTGCTCCATGGGCAAGATCGAGACGGCTGCGACCTGGATCTGCTGTTCCTACAGGCATTGCGAATTCGAGCGTCCATTCTGGTGGGCGTGCCGTCGGGCTTGGTGTGGTCGTACACGATGCGCCCATTGCAACCCACCACCCGCATCACGGTTTCCGCGAGCTCCCGGATCGTCACGTCGGAGCCGGTGCCGATGTTGATCAACGGCCCGTCAAAGCCGCGCTCCATCAGGAATACGCAGGCGTCGGCCAAGTCGTCCACATACAGAAACTCGCGTCGGGGCTTGCTTTCCGTTGGCTACATTTCGCCAACTCCGCAGCGGCGACGACAACTGCAACGCCAGCGCTCCCACATTCTGATGAAGAACGCGATTGCGCGACCCTAGCCTTTGGCGATATTCTTTGCCATGCCAAGTTCGGTGCAAGCCAATGGCCATGCTTGCACAAATCGGCCTCACCCCACACACCAAGTGCCACCATGATCCTGCTTGACCCCAAGAACGACTACATCTTCAAAAGGCTCTTTGCCACGGCACCACACCTGCTGAGCGCCTTGATCAATGCGGTGCGCCATGAAGAGGAGCCGGTCGAAGTCATCGAGGTCCTCAATCCGCGCATCGAGCCCGAGGATCTGGCCGGCAAATTCATCGTGCTCGATGTGCTTGCCCGGGGCCGGCAAGGCCGACCGGCTCCACAAGGCGGGCGCGCAAGGCTTGACCGCCTGGGTCACGTTTTTTGAACACTGGAAAGAGGAGCCCACCATGAGTCAACTCACCTACGCGCCGGTGCAGCAAGCACTGGAGATGCTCAAAGACCTCAGCGCCGACGACGAAACCCAGCGCAAGGCGTTTGTGCGCGAACGTGCGCTGCGCGATGAAGTTTCCCAACTCGCATCGGCCAGGAGGGCAGGCTTCCAAGAAGGCTTCCCAGAACGCCTGCAGGCCGTGGGCCCCGGTTTCGTCGAGCGCCTCCAGTCGTTGGCCGGGTACGCCAATACAAACGCCAACCAGCGACGGGCGGCAATCGCCCAACTGGCGTTTGACGTAATTGCGCAAGGCCCTGTTCACCTCACACCGCACCCAAGCGCGGTGCCCCGCGCCGCGCGCAACACACAACCACCTGCCGCCTGGCGCGCACCCCGTGTGGCCTGCTACCGTTGCGCGCCATGCGCCGCCTGCAAATGCCCACCACCCCCAGCCCCGCCAGCAACATTGCCCAGCCCTCCGGCTCGGGCACTGGCGCGGCCAGCGAGTGGCCATAGGCATAGGCCATGGCAGACAGATACCCGGTGGCCACGCTGTCCGTCGGGTTGTCGAACACCACCGACACTGTTCCCAGGCTGCGCTGCGCCTGCGGGCCGCTTTCGGTCAGCAGGGTGATGTAGGCGATGTCTTGCGCCGCCGCCCGTCAGCGCCACGTTCAGGTTGCTTGTGGCGTAGAAAGTCACCTGGGTTTGCGGCGCCAGCGTGAAGACCCAGTCGCGGCTGGCGGCCTGCGCGTCGAACTGCCCGAAACTGCCCGGCGCGCTGGGCACGGTGGTGCCGCTGGCGAACAGGCTCAGTGGCGGCAGCTGGCCCACGGTGCCGGTGGTCACCGCTGCCTGGGCCGTCTGGCCGGCCACCAAAGGCGCACTGGCGCTGACGTCGCCTGTGCCGCCGGTGGAGCCGCGGCCGTGGGTTTCAAACAGGGTGCTGTAGCTGTTGGCGCTGGCATCGTTGATGCCGGTGCCGATGAAACTCAGCGCCGGGGCAGTGGTCAGGCTGTCAATGTGGTTGCCGGCCCGTTTCCCGCCCTTGCCGCTATCTCGCCCGGCCAATACCGGTCCACCAATTCCTTGGTGTTTCGAATGTTTCCCCGGCTCGACGCCCCGAAAACGATCGACTCGATGTTCGGCTGCTGGCAGACCCATTCGATCGCCTCCTTTGGCGGAATGGCGCCCGATGCAAACACCGACATCGCAATCGCCCGAAACTTCTTCTCGCGCAGCGCCTTGGCGTAGGCGTCGAAGCCGCCACACATCCGAAACCCGATCTTGTTGATGTTGCTGCACACGATCGGGTTGTCGATGCCAAGGCGTTCCAACACGTCGAGCAGCATCGGCATGTTCATGGTGATAAAGCCGGGCTCGGCGTTGTAACGCGTTTTCACGTGTTCGGCAAAGATGCGAAAGGCCTCGTTGAAGCCCATGCCCAGCAGAAGGTCGACCACCACGTTCTGCAAAAAGATCACCGGCGTCTTCAGGCCGGCAAACATCTTCATCTCGGCGTCGATCAGCAGGGTGGTTACGCCCTCGATGTCCTTCTTGGCCAGCGACATGCCGCCGCGCACAGCGGCGTTCAAAAAGCCTTCGTCGGGCATGAAGCGCTTGAGCGTGCCCAGAATGCCGTCTTCGGTGACCGCATTGGCGTATTTGTGCGCATAGGGCATGCAGGGCATGAACTCGAAATCCTGGTAACGCGCGGGGTTGGCGCGCATGTGGTCACACACCAGCGCAATGCGGTCGTGCGTGGTGCACATGAAGCTGTTGACGCCTTCGTCCATGGCGTTGTCCAGCACCTCGATCACGGCCTGGATGTCCTGAAAACGCATGGCCTGTGCACGGGCTTTTTCTTCCGACATGTGGTTGACACCAAAAAATTGGTTGTCACCAAATAACAAACGATCCATCACGCACTCCCGATTCTTGATTTGTCTGATGATGCCTTGGCATGCAGGCACACGCGCTGGCCGGCCTACCGCAGGGCTGCGAACAGCCCCTTTTTCTTCTTGGGCGCATCGGGCAGTGCATCGCCGTCCAGCACCGAGGCGCCTTTTTCGGCGTCGGCAATCATCATCGAGATGACCTTGTCGGTGGCCAGCGCGCTCTCGAAGGAGTTGACGTTGTCATGCGCGCGATTCTCTTCGATGCATGTGACAAAGTAGTCGAGTTGGGCCGAGTACTCTTCGCCCCGCAGGTAGAACCACACCGGTTCGGTCAGGTCAGTGGTGTAGCGGCTGTTCCAGCCGGGCTGGTATCCAGCGGGCAGGGCGGCGGTGTCGCGCAGATACACCTGGCACTCCTGCCGGTCGGCCGTGATGCGGCCGGCAGTGCCCCAGATAGAGATCTTGGTGCTCATCTTGCGGTAGGACTCGTCGCTCCAGTTCACCGAGATCTGGGCGCTCTTGCCATCGGCGAAGTAGAGCGTGCCGAACACTTCGTCGTCGGTTTCCTTGGAGAAGATCTTGTTCAACACCGTGCCACCAACACCCTTGGGCGCGCCGAAGTACCAATTGACCAGGTTCAGCGGGTGGGCAGCATAGTCGTACAGGCAGCCGCCACCCTCGGAGCGTTGCGTTCGCCACGAGGAACCCTTGGGCTTGAGCACCACCGGGCCATAAGCCTCGGCCAGCACGTGGGTGACCTGGCCGATGGCATTGGCATCCAGCAGGCGCTTGACCTCCTGGAACGCTCCAACAAACCGGTAGTGGTAACCCACCTGGTTGACCAGGCCCTTTTCGGTGGCGGTGCGGGTGGCCTGTTCACCGTCCTTCGTGTCCAGGCAAAACGGCTTTTCACAGAACACGTGCAGGCCTTTGGCCAGCGCTGCGTTCACCATCGTTGCGTGCATGCTGGATGGCGTGGCGATGATGACTGCGTCCAACGGCACCTCGGCCAGCATGGCGTCGAAATCGGTGTAGGTGCGTACGCCGGTGTACTTGTTGAGCACATCGAGTACATAGCCTGTGGCATCACATACGGCGGCCACTTCCACCCGCGGGTGGGCGTGGATCATGGCGTGGTGGGACAGGCCCATTTTTCCCAGGCCGACAACTGCTAGCTTTATCACTTTCTGTCACTCCCTTGTTGTCAAATGCGCTGTGGCAGGTACCGCAGCAGCAATTTCTCGTACCGGCCGGCTACATGCTCCCAGGTGAACTCTTCCAGGTACCTTGCATGGCTGTTCGCACGCAAGCGCGCCTGCTCGGGTGGCGATGCAAGAAGCTGGCCGACCGCGACGCCAAATCCTGCCGAATCTTTGAAATACATTGCGCCGGTGCCCGCAACCCATCGGTTGTAAGGGTTGTCGTGCGCAATCACCGGGTTGCTGGCAGCCATAGCCTCTACCAATGACGGGTTGGTGCCACCCACCGTGTGGCCATGAACATAGGCCAGGCTATGGAAGCGCAGTGCCTGCACAACCGCCTTGTCGTAGATCGGCCCAAGAAAAACGACTTCGTTGCTGGCTGCTGCCATAACCTGTCGGTGGTAGTCATCGCCGTCGGGGTCGTACTTGCCAAGCAGCACCAGTTTGACGCCACGTGGCTGCATGGAGAATCCCCTGACCATCTGCAGTATCGAGTTTTCAGGAATGGACCGGGCTACAAGATTGAGATACTTGCCGGGCTCCAGTCCCAGTTGCGTAACCAGTGCCTCCGGTGCGCTGCTGACAGGATCTGCACCGTAGGTGAGCGTTGTGATCTTGCGTTTTGGTGCGCGCGTCAGCAGGTACTTTTCGATTTCCGGGTGGTCCGCGATCAGGTGGTTGCCGACATAGCATGCGATGCGTTCGTTGACATACAAGATTGCCTGCTTTGCGAAGCCCCACCGTGCGCGTGACCACTCGATGCCATCCATATTGATCACGTTGGGAATACCGGCCAAACGTAGCCGGGTGCTGAACAAGGCGGTGTTGTAGCCAAATGTCAGACACAGATCCTTGAACTTGCACGCATGACTTATGGCAATCCAGTCAAAGTGCGACGTACCTTTCCAACCTTGTAGATTCACAGGAATGGTGACTCGTTCAATGCCTTGCCAGTGGTCTTCTTTGATCGCGCCGTGACCTGAAACCTGACAGTAGACAATAACTCGCCAGCCGTGCCGTACCAAAAACAACGCGATGTTCTCGGCGGCGGTTTCGAAACCACCGTAGTTGGCGGGCACGCCATGGGTACCCAGTATGCGTACTGTTTTTGTCATTCGATGGACGTAATGCTTGTCTGATGGAATGCGCGATGCTTCACTTGCATTGGTCCATGGCAAATGCAAGCAGGTCCGAATAGACGGGCAGGTCAACTGGCAAATCTGGATTGGTACGTGTCAGCTGGCCGTCACCGGTCAATACGAGGATCGGTCGACATCCGGCAGCCAGTGCCGCTTTGATGTCGCGAGCCGAATCGCCAACAAATGGGGCATCGCGAGGTGCGACCCCGTACCTTTTGCAAGCCTCAATCAACATGCCCGGTTGTGGCTTCCGACAACCGCAAAGTTCGTCCTGGCGATGCAGGCATGCAAACACGTGGTCAATATGTCCACCCGCATCAGCGACTTCGCGTAACAACTTGCGATGTATGTCTTCCAGTGCAGCTTCGCTGAAAGTGCCTTTTCCCACTCCAGCTTGGTTGGTGGCAATGACCAAGGTGTAGCCAGCGTGAGTCAACTTCGCTATCGCGTCCAAGGCACCTGGCAGGGCGTGCCACTCGGCAGCGCTGCGAATGTAATGTTCGCTGTTCTGATTGATCACGCCGTCTCGATCAAGAATCACCAAACGAGTCAATTTCAGCCCCTGCCGACTTCCTCGCGCGCGGCGAAATCATGCTGGGCTTTGCGGAAATCTGCTGGTACACCAATGTCGATGAAATAGCTGTCCACGCTAAAGGCCAGAGGTCGCAGGGCGGCCAAGTGCGCAGCGACAAATTCCTGCTCAAATGAAAATCTCGCAGGCATCTGATACTTGGAAAACAAATCCTTGGCAATGCAGTAGACGCCGGCATTGATGAAGCCTGCGCCAGGTTCGCCCTTTTCACAGAACTGCACCAGAGTTGTGCCATCAACGGAGCAGCGTCCAAAACGCGATGTGTCAGGCACCGTTCTGACGACGACACCAAGCTCGGCATCTTCGGCGGTGCAAGCATCGATGAATGCGTGGTAAGACATGTCCAGATACGTGTCGCCGTTGAGTACCAGAGCGCGGGCAGATTGCACATGTTTCAGCGCGAAGGCGATGGCCCCGCCGGTCCCCAAGGGTTCGGTTTCCCTCGCGTAAACAATCTGCATGCCTTTGTAAGAACTGCCAAAGTGGTCAATGATCTTCTCTGCCAGATGCCCTACAGACAGCACGACTCGCGCCACGCCAGCCTTGTCGAGTTTGTCGAGCACATGCTCTAGGAACGGGCGCCCGGCAACGGGAGCCATCGGCTTTGGCAAACCCGGCACCTCTTCACGCAACCGGGTGCCGAGGCCGCCTGCCAGCACTATTGCGTCGATAGAGTTGGATTTTGTGGTCATGGCTTTGGAAAGATCAACATTTCGACCATCCCGCAAACGATGTGCCCCAACGTGATGTGGCACTCTTGGATGCGTGGTGTCTCAGTCGATGGCACGCGAACACAGACGTCGCAGAGATCCTTCATCTTGCCCCCAGTGGCACCGGTCATTGCCACCGTGAAGATTCCCATTGCTCTCGCCTGTTCGAATGCCTTGACAACATTGGGCGAGTTGCCTGAAGTCGACAGGCCGATGAGCACGTCACCTTGTTTGGCACAAGCCTGTACCTGCCGCTCAAACACGCGTTCGTAGCCGTAGTCGTTGCCGATTGCCGTCAGCACAGAAGTATCTACAGTCAACGCAAATGCCGAAAGTCCAGGGCGGTCGTAATTAAACCGGCTGACAAACTCACCAGCCAAGTGCTGCGCATCGGCGGCGCTGCCGCCATTGCCCATAAACAGAACCTTGTGACCAGACACGCAGCTTTCAGCGCACTTTCTGGCAATAGCCTCGATTTGCCCCAATAGCGTCTTGTCTTCCAACACCGCGCGTTTGACGGCGAGCGACTCCAACAGCCACGACTCCGCGATCTGACTTAGTTCAGGCACCATGATTGCACTCCGTTCTGGGTAAAGTGAAAGTTCATGACTTCGCCCGGGTGGTTGGCAAGTTCACGCAACAGCGCCATGCGGCGGGCCGCCGGCACATAGAACATCATGAAGCCGCCGCCTCCTGCCCCCGATATCTTGCCAGCTAGTGCGCCCGCATCCAGTGCCCGCTGGTAAAGCATGTCGATCTCGGGGTTGGAAATCCCGTGTGCAGTCATCTTCTTGGACTTCCAGGAACGACCCAAGACCTCGGCATACGCGCCCAAGTCCCCGCGAAGAATGGCTTCCTTCATCAACATCGCATCTTCTTTCAGCGCGAGCATGGCGTCGATCGAAACGGTATTGCCACTTTTGGTATTGTCGATCTGCTGTTGGATGATCAATGCGGATTCACGAGAGCGACCGGTGTAATACAGCACCGTGCTGGCTTCAAGTTCGTTCAGTACCCAGTCCTTGACACGCAGTGGATTGACGAGGACGCGATTGGCTGGCCCGAACTCGATGAAGTTGAAGCCCCCAAACGCAGCTGCATACTGATCCTGTTTGCCCCCAGCCATGCCAAGCTCTATCCGCTCTATCTCGTACGCCAGTTGCGCGATGTCATATTCGCCTAGCCCCAGGCGTAGCCACTCTGCGAATGCTTGCGCTATGCACACCACCATGGTTGAAGAAGTGCCCAGACCAGAGCCGGCAGGCGCGTCCGCATAGGTTGTCAGGGTTAGCGACAGCGGGCGTCCGCCGTTGTACTGGCGCACAAAACGGCTATAAATGCCGCGGTGCAGTCGTAGCGGCTCTTCATCCGCCAACACGGAGGTGGCGGGCAACTCGACACGTTCGTCGCGATCCGCCGCCACGAAAACGACCTTGCCGTCCGTCCTTGGCTCCAAAATGGCTTGGGCGTACAGGTCAACCGTCGCATTGAGCACGTAACCTCCACGCTCATCACTGAAGGGGCTGACGTCTGTACCGCCGCCCGCCAGTCCTAAACGGAGAGGGGCCCTTGATCGAATAGTGTTGCTCATATGTTCTTCAAGTAGTTGAAAGTGCGGGAATGCGACCCGTCAATGGCTGAACATGGCAGCGGCCGGAGATCATCCGCGAGATGGCGATTCACCCACCAGCATCTCGCTGCTACTTGCTGTGCCTGCGTCAATCTTGCCAGTTGATTTGAAGTCTGCCAGAGCACGTGTACGCTGCCTGAAAATTTCTTAATGAAAACTTGGAGAAGTGGACATTGCCGCACATCCTTTTTCAGGCCAGCGAGCAGACGCCTGGTGAAATATCAGCGGCTTTACCGAGTCAAATAGCCTTGCCCCGATCGGACGCGTTCTCTCCAGTATTCGAGCAGGTCAGACATGGTCTTTTCGAAAGAAATCTCGGGCACCCATCCAGTGACAGCGTTGAACTTGGCCGTATTGGGTACCTGCAGGTCGGCGTCGATCGGGCGCAAACGTTCGGGATCCATCTCGACACGAATCTCCTTGACGGTTGACATTGCCAGCAGTGTCTTCAGCATGTCCGCCACTGTGCATGTGTAGGTGCCGCCGATGTTGTAGTAGGCACCAGCGATTGGGTTGACCGTCACCAGCATGTAGTAGGCGCGGACTGCATCTCGCACGTCGGCGAATGTGCGCAGCGATTCAAGGTTGCCGGTCTTGACCACGGGCGGAATCTGCCCTGCCTCGATCATGGCGATCTGCTTTGCGAAAGTCGACTCGGCAAACACGTCGCCGCGCCTGGGCCCCGTATGTGTGAACATCCGGGTCGTCATCACCGTCATGTTGTAGGCTTCAGCGTAATAACGCCCGAGCAGATCTGTTCCAACCTTGGAAATTGCGTAGGGGGACGCCGGATGGAAAGTGCACTCTTCGTCGATGGGCAGCTTTTCCTTGGGGACCCGTCCAAAGACTTCCGATGATGCACATACATGCGTGATTGCATTGATGCCATTCTTGCGCAACGCCTCCATCACATTGGCTGTGCCCTGGACGTTGGTTTCCAAAGTGTCAAGGGGCGAGTCAAAACTGGTCTTGGGGTAGCTTTGTGCGGCCAGATGGAACACGTAGTCAGGCGCGGACTTCTTCACCGCCTCATGGATAGAGAGGTAATCCCGCAGATCGCCGTAAAGCAGGTGAATCCTGTTCTTGGCATTGATGCGTGGAAGCAGGTGAGAGATGTTGTCCAGTGGACTCCTCCAACGGCAGAGCCCAAAAATTTCCCAGTCCGTTTTGTCCAGTAGGTAGTCGGCAAGATGCGACCCCACCATGCCCGTGATCCCTGTGATGAATACTCTTTTCGTCATTTCGTCCCTTTCAAAGCAAAAGCAAAGTCGATGGATTCGGCAAGACTGTGTGGTTCCCGGCCAAGCAACAGTCTCAAGTAGCGTGATGTCATGTGAATGACGCGCGGTCGATTCTCAAAAAATGATGGGGGTGGCTCCACCTGGCGATACCGCAGCCCCGGCAGTGCTCGGGCCATCAATGCCTGTGCAAAGTCGATTCGTGATAGCACTGCCGGGCCGGCAAAGTTGATGACAGGGTAGGGCACTGAATCCCACTTGGTCGCTAATCCCACCAGGCCCCCCACCACGTCATCCAGCCAGATCACCGCCCGGTTGAAAGGATGAAAAAGCTCGGCTTCGTCGCCCTTTGTGGCACATGCCGTCAGGTATTGCGTCAGTTTGTCGTGTCGTGCGAACACATATGACAACCTGGCGACTTTGAACGCGGGTTCACTCGCAAATCGGCTCTCCACTTCGTGCTTCATCCGCGCGTAGTCTCCTGCGGGATAACACTGCGCTGACTCGTCGAAGGCAACCGCTTGTTCGCCATAGACAGTGTCGCTGGACAGAAAAATAACGCGCGCGCCGCGGGCAATCGATTGCCCGGCAAAATGGCACGCGCCGCCAACATTGACCGCCCGCGCCCTTACCGCATCGCGGGCACAGGCGTCAGGCGCAGAAATTGCGGCCGTCAGGATCACCACATCACCAGCCGTGACCTGGGAAAAGTCAAAGGTAGCCGGTGCAGCAAGGTCAAGGCGCAACAAATTCTCGCTTCCACTTGTTGATGTTCCCTTGGTGGCACCACGTGCTTGACTGACTTGAAGTAGTCGACTTCCGATGAAGCCGGTAGCTCCCACAATCAATACCGTCATGACAGACGTCCATTCATGTCTATGCGACGCCCTGGTCTATCCGGATGGCGGTCGACGTGCGGGCTGCTGCAATTCATTGGGCGGATCCTAAGGCGCGTTGGTAGCAGGCCAATGTCTGTTTGCCAATGGTGCCCCAATCGTTGCGGGTAACGACCATTCGATGACCGGCTTCAGCGATTGCCTCCGAATGCCCCGGTGTGCTGAATATGTCACGCAGGCGCAGGGCCAGGTGTGGGGCGTCACCGTTGCGAAATACGAACCCCGTTTCTTCGTCCTGAACGGCCTCCAGCATGCCGGCGATATCAGACACGAGAACTGGCCGCCCGTAACTCATCGCCTCCAGTACAACGCCACTTTGGTAGATAGTGCGGTAGGGCAGTACAACCAGGTCGGCGCAGCGATAAAAGACGGGCACTTCGGCGTCGGTGATGTAACGGATGTGGCGGGTGCAATAGGGCCCTAAGCCGTGTGCATCTATCACCTTCTGGTACTTGGCAAAGTCGCTTTTCCAGACCCTGCCACCAATCACCAGGTGCAAGCGCTTGTCTTCCTGCCGGGCCAGGGCAAAACCCTCAAGCAGTACGTCGAGCCCTTTCACATCTTTGATCTGCCCAAAGAATAACAACACGCGTTGATCCGTTGTCAGCCCCAACTGCCGCCTCGCCATATCGCGTGTCACGGACGCTGGGATGTGATCCACATGATTGCCGTGCAATATTACGTCGATCTTTTCGGCAGGCAGTTTCAGCACATGCACCAACTCATTCTTGGCAACTTGGCTATGGGCGATCACTCTGCTCGCCAGGCGATAGGCCCAACGCAGAAAAATGGGGACGGACAAGCCCTTCTTGAACGCCTCGACGTCGTGCGCAGTGACAACGACCGCAAGCCCCACTGCCCGGGCCAACAGCACGTTGAACAGCTCTAACGGGCCGACATGGAAAAAATGAAAATGCGCAACCTGGTGGCCTTGCAGGCGGGCGCCGGGCAATGCAATGACGCTGCCCAGCAGGAAGCGCAAGCCCCTTACCCACGCCTTGTCAGCGCCATAAATTCCCCGGTATGGCAATTTGACGGCGAACACTTCAGATCCACTGACCACGGTCTTGTCGCACGAGTACAAGGTGGCCTGCCCACCTGCTGTGGTGACACTCTTGCAAAGTGCAAAATCGTAAAAGTTCATCCCTCCATGCCCGCCGACTGGCTCGACGACTGCAACTTTGACAGTCATGGTGCGCTAGCCCTTCCGGCAGCCCAACTGGCGACGGGTGTTTGTTTGCCGAGAAGGGCGTACGCGATCACACGTGCATTCCTGCGGTGTCCCAGAAGGTACAAGCGGAGGGCTTTTGCGGCCAAAAAAAGCCAAACCGTGGGCGCAAACCATGGCATTCGTGTGACGGTGAATTTCAACTTGTTCCGCGCCTGATAAAACTCTGACAGAGGGCTTGCATTGCGTGCGACCGAGACAGTGCCGATCGAGGCACCTTCCTTGTGCATGACGACTGACCTGGGCTCACATCCCAAGCGAAACCGCTTCCTGCCTCGCCATGCCCAGTCGAGTTCTTCGTTGTATAGAAAGAAGTCTTCTGACATGGGGCCAATCTGTTGATAGAAATCGAGCGACACCAGCATACTTGCGCCGGATACATAGGTCATCGCGCTTTCAACTTCGGTTGTGCCCGTTTCGGCCCTGTAGGGCTCGCCACCCCCGATGTGCCACCCCCGCCCGCTCCAATAGCTGTACCGAACGCCACCGTAGGCCTGTACCACGCTCGAATCGTGATGGAAAACGAGAGCGCTTCCGCAGATCCCGATGGAACGGTCTGATTCCATTTTGCTTACCAGCAACTCCAGCGTGTCCACCTTTACGACGGTATCGTTGTTGAGGACCCAGAAATAGCCCACGCCGAAAACCGTGTCGGCAAGGGCCATGCCAAGGTTGTTGCCAACGGCGAAGCCACCGTTGTCCTTGTTGCAAATCAGCGTCACCGTGACGCGATCGTCGATCAAGGTGGTAGACGCCTCTGCCACCCGCTCCCTGACCGATGCCCCCAGGGCAAGCATGTCGATGTACGCCGGCTGATTGAACCGATCCATCCAGGCGCTTATGCGCTGCACCGAATCATCGGATGAAAGATTGTCTGTGATGACGATATGCATCCGGCCAGGCGAACGCATTGCTGCAAGCGAATCGAGGCACTCCAGCGTATCGCGCCAGCCATTCCAGTTGACGAGGATGACAGCCACATCCAACGAGGTATTTCCCATACTGTTGCCTGGTCGTCACTTTCCAGCGCGCAAGATGCGGTTGACACGACGCAACTCTTCCAACTGGTAAGCCCGCTGATTGACCGCTGTAATGTTGTAGCTGGAGTTCTGAAACGAAAAATCGAAAACCCATGCTGCAGCGAGGCCGACATCGTTTGCAACTAGCGAATCAAGCAATTTGTTGAACGCACCACGCACCCCTTCCGGGTCGCCATGGGATTCGTTCTCTGCAACGCCGAACTCGCCAGCAAAAACTGGTTTGTTTGCACGCTTTGCGCAGCGCGCAACCGGCGCGAGTATGGCGTTGTAATCGCGGTCACGCGCGCCGAAGTAGCCTTTGTAGTGCGGATAAATGTGTATGGATACCGAGTCGAAGCCAGCAGGGTTGTCGCGGCCAAGCATCTCGCAAAACTGTTCCTCAGAGTCAGCGGTCCATTTCGCGAATCTGGCGTTGTTGAAGGCATATGGCCGCGGCAACGCATTGCCAGAGCTAATGGGTGTTGTGGCGTCGACAACACGCACAGTCTTTGAGAACTCCGCAAGTGCCACCATGACGTCTTTGCCCTTGAGGTCGTCAGGGGGCCCGCGAAAGGCGGGAGTACCCTTGGATACATCTATCTTTGGCCGCCATTGGTCGCTGTTCGGCAAGTCGGCGTACAACGCCATTTCATTGCCAAACTCCCACATCCAGATGGCTGGCGACTTGTGGTACCGGCCAACCACCTCTGAAACATAACGCCTAAAAAGTTGATGTGTCTTGCTGTCGGGCTGACCCCATGCAGAGGCCGGTTCGCCAACCAAGTCCGGAATCGCTGCATAGTTCCAGGCCAGGCTTGCCACAATACCAACTTGCGCTTGTTCGGCCGCGCCAACGAACTCATCCAACACCGCAAAATAACGCGCCGGGTCTGTCAAGTAAACCCGCAATTCGTTAGGCCAGAAGCCGCCGAACATCACGCGTACGAAGGGCACCTCGTAGCGCGCCAGCATGCGCAAACCGAGAATCGCGGACCGATCAGCTGGGTTATTGAGCGTGCGATTGACCGCGTCAAAGTAGTTGACCCCGACAGCGCGAAAAGGGCTCTTGCCATCAAGCGAAAACTGCCCGTTTGTAACCGTGAGTTGCCCGGCACCTGCATGCCACGGACATACCAGGCACAGCAGCACCAATGCGTGTACGGTGAGTTTGACCAAACGCATCATCGTTTTCTCACGATACGCTGATTGGCAGCAGGCACGAGAATTAGCGCTATGCACAGAAAAATCAACGGTGCATTGTGAGGCGTGGACAGGATCGATTTGATGATGAGCATGCCGATCAAAGAGACTCCCATCATTCCTTTCAACAGGCCCAGGCTGGAGCTGTCACGGGTCGCAGACACGAAGCCTTTGACCGCCACGCCTGCGGTGAGCAGTACGAAAATAATCAAGCAAACCAGCCCTGAATCCAATGCAAGGGACAGGTAATAACTATCGATGGTCAAACCCAGACTGTTGCTGACGCCAGCCAGGTAAGCAGACAAGCCCGGACCATAACCGAGTAGTGGACGCTCCAATATGAGCGGTACCCCCTGCCGCAGCATCTGGAGGCGAGTGTTGGTGCTGGATACCTCAAGGGCGCTCCTGCCTGTGACGAGTTCAAGACTCACGAAGTCAAAGGTGAGCAACACCGCGAATCCCAATAGGCCAACAACAGTGCAAAACAGAATGAACATTCCAAGCGCACTGGATCGACCATCGGCAAGGCGCTGTCTGGTTGCCAACATGACAACTGCCAGCAACAGCATGGGTGGCAGTGCTATCAAAGTAGACCTGGAGCCAGTGACGACAGCACCGGCCAGACACAACAACAAGCCGGTTACCCCAAGGCTTCGCATCCAGAACCCTTTGCCGGCAGCGACATAAAGTGTCAGTGGCAGTGCGAACATCATGAACTCGGCCAACAACAAAGGATGTGAGAAGGTGGACTGTGCGCGGTACTTGCCTGCCCGAACCTTGTCCATCACGGCGTTCTGCAGCCACTCCGAATCGACGCGCATGCCAGGAATCGACACGTTCGAGAACAAGGTACGCGACAAAGTCCATTCCACAATGGCGAGGCCCGCAACAACGACGCTTGCCAGAAAAATCCAGAATGCCATCGATTCAATTTGGGGGGGATGGCGGTATATGGAAAGAACAATGGGGAGGATGAGTACCGCTGTAAACAGCTCGTTGGCGATCTGGTAGAGCGACAAGCCAGGCGCGTCAGAGAAAAAGCTGCTGAACAGCCGCAATACAAAGTAAGCCACGGCGAGCCAAATCCAGAATTTGCTTTCTCGAATCGCCGACCACAGTTCTTGGCGAAATGCTGGCGACACCAAGGCTCCGGCCCAGATACCCAGCAGGGTTGCATAGACGAGCCGAGCGGGTGTCAAGTCCGGCCCACCAAAATTGAAGGCCAGATAGCGCGGCCAAAGAATGAACAGCACCATGGCTGCGACGAACAGAAAGTGCAGCAACCGCAAGGGTGCCTGGAAGACAAATGCCCGGTTGAACAAGAGTGCCGAAAGGGGCAATATGCCCAGGAAGATGGCCAGCACTGGGGGGAGGACAGCCACTGCCGCGCCGACGATAAGGACGTAGAAGAAGAATGCCAGGCCGGGCAAGGAAGTGGTTGTGGCCGAGGCTCTCCGGGGCATTGGTGTGAGTAGCTTCACGTGCGCTCCCAGATGGGCGTAGGTAATGGCGTGGTCATCGATACGCGGTGTTTGGGCGTGCTCACAATTTCGCCATTTCTTCGCTCAGCATGTGAACGTATGTGGCCAACCTCTTGCTGGCGATGTCGTTCCCTTGGGCAATTTGTGTTGCCGCCAAGGCGCGATCCTGATAGGTGCGGAGAACCAGTTCGAAGACATCTTGCTCTGCCTGGCTTTGGCAGTCCGCAACGGGAGAGTAACCCAACGTATTGAATAGCCCTTTGAACTTCCGACTGTACGCAAGCGGCACCACTGGCACCCCCGCCGAAAATGCGGCAATGCATGCATGCATACGTGCACCAACAAAAAAGTCCAGTCCCGAGATGAATGACTTTGCGGAAGACGGCCCCTCAAATGGCGGTGGCAGCTTTGTCTGCGGAAATTCTGTTGCCAATGCCTTACACGCACCGGAGTCACTGTCGATGATGGAAGGGTCCGAAATGACATGGGGTACCAAGAAGACTTCAACGTTGGGCAGGCTGACGAAGTGGGATACCAATCGACGCACCAGCGCCGGATAGTCGAGACTCAGACCAAACTGATTCTGCTGTGTATATCCGCCAGCCCACAACAAGCCCGAGACATTGATTCCGACCCGGGCCACACCGTCTTTGACAGGGGCAACCTTTTCATAAGGAAGCGCGAACGCCACGTCGACGATCTCAGAAAACCGCACACGCAACTTTCTCGACTCCAGATACTTTCGCGACAATTCGTCGCGAGGAAAAACATAAGTTGCGCCATTCAGACACAAGTCGGAAAGCAGAAGTGACCACCATCTGGAAAATGGCCCAATGGTCTGCGGGCTAAGAATCAGAGGGCGGCGCATCCATATGGCGAAAATCTTGGTGAGACTGAAATAGAGCAATCGTTTGGCGCCGTAGATGTCCGCGAAACTGTCTCCTTCGCCAATGTCGAGCACAAGATCGCACCTTCTGAATGCTCCCCTGACTCCGTCACTGCGAACCATACTGCGAGCTGTCACACGTGTCACTTGGGCAACACCCATGGATTTGAAATGCCCGACGCTTTCCGTCGCTGCCCATCCCACAATCTCGAATGTCACTTTGCGGTCAGCCGTGCTGGCTGCCAGCGATACCAGATGGAGTTGAGACTCGGTGAGTGCCCGAACGCCCAGATTTCCTGAATCTAGACCGTGCCACAACAGGCAGATGCGTATCGGTGTCAATTGGTTTGCTCCATTTGCCAGTTGCCTTTGGCCGGATCAGGAAATACCGGTCCTGGCATATTTCACGAGTACTTCGCCAAGTGGTTTGCGACATGACTGCGCCACCTGAATTTCGTCGGGCAGATTGCCGACCGCCAACGCGAGAATGATCGTTTCTGATTGGGGCATACCCAAAAATGCCTTGAATTTGCGGTCAATCGCATGCTCTTTGCTCCAGTTGAGGCAGCAGGTTCCCAAGCCTTTCGAATGCAAAGCATAGATCAGTGACATCGCAAATAGTCCTCCATCAATCCAGGACTGGTATCGTTCGCCCATACCTTGAAAGTTACTCAAATCTGATGTGACCACCAAAAGCTTATTGACTCGATCACCGAACCCACGGGCTCCACCTTGGATGACCAATGCCTTTTTTATGTCATCCGGATCTGAAATCAGCCAAACCCGCCCAGATTGGCGATTGCAAACTGCAGGTGCCTTCTGAGCCAACTGCACGGCCGTCTCTATTAGCTGCAATGGGACGTCAACATCAGAAAATTGGCGAATGCTGTATCTGGTATTAAAAAAGTCTGGACCCGTCGCCATCACAGAGTGTTTGATCGATTCAGCGGTTACTATCATCGCGCCGCCCCCGGCCGTCAGCGGTCCAAAACTGTCTTCTAGGACACTAGCAATGTCGCTCACGCGCGCATCAAGAACGGAATCGACCAAACTGTGGTTCAGATTGAAGGCAATGTAGGCCTTCAATGCGTTGACTGGCACAGTCAAGTGTTCTGCTGGACCATAGCGCTTTAGATACTGTTCTAGATACCCCAGAAGAACATTAATCTCGGCCTTACCAAAACCAGGTCGCGGGTGCGGCAACGATAAGCCTTTTTCAATACTATGGTATCGCAAGGTAATTAAAGCCCGCAGTTTTTCCGCCGAGTCGCCGCGCATCACTGCAGATGAGTAAGTAGCGTAGCGCCAATAATCATAAAGACAGTTGATCAATAGCGACCAAGCCCTTTTTATATACCCTCCGACTGCGTAAAGTTGCCCGGGAAGCATTTTCCGCAGGAACTTGTGTCTTTCCAGGCCAGCGTCAATCATGATGGATCTCATAATATTCAACTTTCATGATCCGTCAACCAAATATATTGCCGCTTCTGTTTTGCATCCAGGCAAGCCAGCAGATGATTGGCAACAATGGAATTGCAACAATCTGCGAAGTCTGACTAATACCTTTGCGAAAAGCCCAGAGCGCAAAACCAATTGCAAGGTATGCATACGAAAGGACCATGGCGCCGATCATCCCTGTGATACCAAACCGGCCAAGCAAAATGGATGCCGAAACTATCAGAAGGGCTAGGGCAGACAAGAACAGCCACGCGCGAAAGCGCTGCCCGCCTAGCGCGGTGATGCTGATTCCTTGCGCAGCCGCAGTGAACCGAACGAATAGCAAGACGCCTAGCCAAGGAAAGATCACCTCTACCGTCTTGAAACTCTCGGTTGGATAAATTAAGCGCACATATGGAGCAGCCACAATAAATAGAATTGCCATCATCAACGAGGCGGTGAGCATTTGATATGAAAGACTGCGATGCAACATCGTCAAAGCAGTTCGGTTGGTTTCTGCCCGTGACATTTTCGGCAGGTACAGTGATCCAAAGATCGGAGCAACCATTGATGCACCCTGATAAAACCGCGCACCTGCTTGATATATGCCGGCCGCAGAATACCCAAGCGTACTACTGACAAGTATCGTGTCAATATTTGCAAAAGTAGTGGCGACTGCCGCATCCGTTCCATAGGAAAATCCCCGCTTGATTGCTTGCCAAGCGCGATTGAAAGCAAGTGTCGGATAGAATACTTCATTAAGATGTCCGTAAAGTTCACGCACTACTAAACCCAATCCGATCAGTCGAGACATAACCATTGCTGCCGCCAGCATTAACCCGGTACCACCAAAGAATACCGCCAGTGAGCCTGCGATGAAATACGTTGAGCTACCCCAGAATGTAACGGTTGCCTCTTGGCTGAATCTGCCAAGAGCACGATATGCAGCCAAGAGAAAATCTGAGTACGAATTGATGGTCGCTGACAATGTCAGCAGAATGACGATCGCGACAATACGTTGTTCATAGCCCTTAACGAGTGAATACACAAGCACGATCAAGAGTGCAGCGGAAGTCAACCAAATTTTCGCTCCGAGCAATTCGCCGAGCACGGTCGGCGCGCGCTCTTTTGATTTACCTACTTCCCGAAGAATTTGCAGAGAGAATCCGTACTCGGAGATCATGGTGACTATTGTTGCAACAGAGAACAAGTACATGAACTCACCGAATCCCTCTGCCCCCCAACTTCTCGCAGCAAACACAAAGAGAAGAAAACCAGAGCAGATTCTGAGACCAGTCGCGAAACCTAACGTCAAGAAATTTCGAAGCATTTAGAGCGACCGGCAGACTTTTAGCCTCACCCGGCGTTGCCGACTAGTGCTTTTCGCAGTGAAGGTGAGGCGGCGTCCAACAAATCGCGGGCAAACTTTTCTTGGCGACTAAATGAATTCGCCGTATCGGCGGAAATACTAGACACCCGAAATAAGAGTCCATCAGCAACTGTCCCGGCGAACAAGCCCAGTTTCAATCGTTGGATGGTTTGGGGCAGGCCGCCTCGAATGACATCATCGCCAATTCGCATCCAGTAAGTTATTGGCTCGTTGCGTTGCCCAAGGGCTGCGAACATTTGGGTGGTCTCAAGCGTGCCAAGCTTCGTTTGTATCGTGGCCGGCCGTACAAACTTGACTTCGAACCCCTGGGCGGGGTAGCACGTTTCAGGCTTGTGCAACTGCGTAGCTTTGGACTGGTCTACACCGTAGGCAATCGACAGCATGACGACATGCTGCTGTGAATTGATGTATGTGCGCGATAGCGTCTGGCTGTAAATTTTGCTGAGCAGTTCCGCTTGTTGGGGGTTCACGATCTGCGCGGTGGATTGGGGAAGCTCTCGCCAGTCGCCAAATTGCCGCGGCAATAGTTGCTCCAGATCCACTTTGGGTTGTAGGTCTGCAGTAAACGTTGTTGGCCGCAGAAAATGCGCAAGAGCTGCGCTAGTTAACATCATCAGCAGCAATGCTATTGCCCTTCGAAACAGTCTTGAATCATTCATGACTGAATCGCAGCTACGTTCTGAGCTGTCCGGAGCTTTTCGATAGTTTGCAGTAACGTATCAGAACTGATGATGAGCAACAGGGCACTTAAAAACAGGACCATCCCTGCAAACCCATGCAAAAATCCCTGACCGGCCTCATCTCCAAAATGGTAGGTAATCAAACTAAGCACAATCACGCGGATGACGTTCGCAGCAAATGAGATGGGAACAATCAAGATAGCAAGCCCAACATTGCGAAAAAGCGAGTCACGTCGAATAAGATTGAGATATAGCAGACCCAACGCTTCGAGCGTTAGTAGCGTATGCAAGCCTGCGCAGGCATCTGCCACGAGCAGCATGTACTGGCCAATTTGCAGGATCACGCCATTGCGACCAATGGGATAACCGAACCAGAACAGAACGTGCTCTGCAACGTAAGAGACTGCCATTTTCATGGGCAGAGTGACAGCATCCACAAAGACGCCAGGCAAAGGCACCATGAACAACATGAAGAACATCGCAAACCACTGTGGCTGGAGGGCGGCCAAACCACGCGTCAGCAGGAGGATTCCAATCAATAACCAAATGACAGAGCCAATCTCAAACAGCAAGATGTCTTGGGAGCGGCCCAGTATGTACAGCAGCAGCGCAAACACCGAAAACGGCCAGCCCCACAGGCTTGGCGCTTGGCCTTCACTGGCGGCCATCATGGCCGGCCAGTTGCGGTAGATCAGCCAGCACGCAATGCCCAGCACGATCGGCCCGTGCATTTGCTCGTCCGATGCCCAGACGCCGTGAAACAAGTCGACCAGGCTGGGCACATACAGCACCACCAGGCCAGCGATGATCGGCAGCCAAATGACCAGCTCCGCCCGCCATGCGGCGGATGGGTTGTTGCCAGATAAGGGTGGCGAGTTCATTGGTGCTGTTCCATCGCACAGTGGCCCATGCAATCTTGTCGGCGGTGTGCCGAAGGGCGTGTTGGGGTCATCTGGTTCGCCCCGAGGTTGGCGGAGGTGGTCAAACGCATCGGTAGCCACCAGTCTTGGGTGTTCCGACAAATTCAATCTTGCCGCCGTCGCGAAGCTGTTTGATCCAATGCTCGACCCTTTTTGGGGTGACGCCAAACAGCTTGCCGAGCGCGGGGGCGCGTAGCCCCGGGTTCTGCTCGATGGCATTGACCAGGTCGCTTATTCCGATGGTGGCAGTGTTTACTCCCCCGACGTGTTCTTCGGTGCGTTTGAGGGCCACACGAAACTGATTTCCCTGTCGGTCGTCTGTAAACTCGATTTGCGGCCAGTCTTCGATCGCTCGGGGGATGCCGCTGCCCATGCCCTGGTATGGCAGGATGTGGAAGGCGTGCGAGGCCAGCGCCGGGTTGCGCAGGTTGCCAGAACGTTGCACGCGCAGGCTGGTTCGCCCGGCAGGGTGGCAATATCCTCGCCCTTCATCTCGCAGCCGGGGGCGCCGCAAATACCGCACCACCCGCCCTGCAATAATCGGCAGCCACGTCACCAGCTCCGCATGCCACGCCTGCGGCCCAGCGTTGGGGCCCAGTGGAGTTTGTTGAGGAGTCCGGGTGTTCACTGCAGAGTTTTCCATGCGCGCGTTACAGCGCGTGTTGCGTCTGGCAGCCGTGTTGGCGGCCATCGGCCTGCCGATTGGCCTGTTTTACGGCGGCGCGCAGCCGGTGGCCGTGGGCCTGATCCCCGCGCCCTGGGACAAGCTGGCCCACGCGGGCGTGTTTGCGGTGTTGGCGGCGTCCGTGGGGTATGCCAGCGGCTTGCGTGGCCGCCCGATGTGGTGGCTGGGTTTTGCGGTGGCGCTCACAGTCGGTGCCGTGGATGAACTGCACCAGATGACCCTGCCCGGCCGCGCTGCCGGCTGGGACGATCTGGCCGCCGACGCCTTCGGTGCCGTGCTGGGTGCCACGTCGCTGCGCTGGCGCAGGGTGGTCAAGCGCTGGGTGGAGCGGCGCCTGGGCGGGGGGAGTTGAGGTAAATCGCGTATTGATCACAGCGGTATCCCCTGGCGCGCAATCTGATGGATTGGCATGTCGGCCTCATCGGTGCGCGACCCATGCAGATAGATGCGCCCGAGCGGGTCCAGCGTACCAAGGGTGGTGCGGATGGCGTCGAGTTCGGCGGGGTGCAGGCGCATATCTTGAACGTTGGCGGGTCGTTATGGAGGATCTCAGGCTGCAGCCGTCAGGTGCATCTTGCCGATCTGGTTGGTATACAGGTCCATGATCGGAAAACACAACGCATAGTCGCCCCACATCAGATCTCCGTGCTCCAGCTTGAAATCTGCGAACTTCTTGGCGTCCAGGAAAGCCCGGATCTCAGGGTGCAGGGAGTGCTGCAGAAAGGGTTTGAAATCCACCTCTTGAATCGTGCCGTCGTTGAACTGCAACTTCAGCTTGTAGTCCCCAGTCTGGTCTACTGCAACGATATTGACGATGTCCATGGTCATTTGAGCCTGCCTTTGACGTGTTTCACATTGACCCCACCTGCACCGCCTCGTTGTTCTGAAGGCGTTAACCGGAAAAGTGCGGTCACTGACCGTACTATTTTTGATTCGAAGAATGCGCTTGCGTTCATTGCGGCTTCCCCCGGGCTAGGTTTCTTGCGAAATAGCCGCCGGTCTTGGGTGAGCCGATGAATTCGATCTGGTTCGATTCACGCAGGGTTCGCACGCTGCGTTCGACTGTCCGCAAGGCGAAATCAAGAGACGTTGCAATCGGTTGTACGCGTGAGCCTGGGTGTGCCACGATGTAACCCAGCACTGCGTCCAACTTCGTGATTGCCTGCGATGTCCCCTCTATATTTACTCCGCCATTTACTCCGCCATTTACTCCGCCATCGCGTGGCGGCAGCCGAAAAGTCACGATCACCGAGTACACATCCGATGTCACCGTCATCGGCTCACGGTTGGCTTGCCGCAACAGCTCAGCGATTTTGTTGGTGCCGCGCCCCCAGGTTTCGATGTGGCCACGGCGGTAAAACGTGCCGGCGATGTAGGGGTTCCAGGGCATCGATTCATGCGGCTGCTGCAGCATTTCGGGGGTCAGGCCAAAGTGCAGGCCGCCGGGTGAAATGATTTCCAGCCTGTCGTCGTACAAAGCCACGCCGATCGACCCGCTGAAACCGGCGTAGTCCCGATGCACAAAGGCGTTGGCCAGGGCTTCTCGCACTGCTTCCACCGGTAGTGTTGGCGTGTCTTCCCGTTCCATCTTGCCGGGGATGATGCGGCCGGCCACCCGCAGCCAGTCGATCAGGAACCGCTCGGCGCGGCGCATCAGGTCGAAGGCGTTTCCTTCGTATTGGCGGTTGTCCAAAAATTCGCTGCGTGTCGTGCCTTTGAAACGTGCCACGCGCAGTTTGAACTGGGGGAATTCGGGTCGAGGGCTGTCGGCTTTGCAGAACAGCGCCACCGCAGCACGGTTGAGCCGCCCGTCGGTTGTCAACAAGTTCAAGCCGCGCAAGATCGCCATCGGCTCACGCGTTCCAGGCTCGTCGCTACGACCGCGGCGGATGGCCTCGTCAATGGTCTGCGTGATTTCGGTGGCGTCCAGCATGTCGATGGTCCAGCCTTCAGCGGGCTGGCGCTCCCAACGGTCCGTGGCGTTCAGGGATTCGATCAACAGGCACTGGTAGTTCAGCCGGGGCATGGCGCGCGTGGTGTTGAGCACACGCTCGTAAGGCACGCCACGAAACGACACTGGCACGTTGTTCACCTTGGCAAATGCGCAGAGCGTGCGGCAGGCACGATCCTTCTCGGTCGTGGATTTTTTGAATCCCACGGTCTGCGATTCGCCCTGTTGGGCCAGGTTGATCACGGCGGTCTGGTGCATTGCGGATTGGTCAGCGCTTCTCAGTCATCATTCAATATCGACCCCACCAGCACCACCCCGCTGTCTTGCAGGCGCTTGGCCAGCAGGGCGGCGTCGGGCATGCGGGTTTGGTTTTTGCGGGTCACCACCACCGCGGCGCCGGCCTGGGCGGCGATGATCTCGGCGTCGGCATAGTCGGTGCCGGAGGGGGTGTCGATGATGATCACATCAAATTGCTCGGCAGCGGCTTGCAGCAACATGTGAAAGGCGCGCCGGCCCAGCAGCTCTTGCGGGTTGGGTGGCACGGCGCCGGCGGGCAACACGTGCAGGCCCTTGAGGCCGGGCACCGGCACGGCGGCCTCCAGGCCGGCGCGGTCGGCCAATATGCCCGACAGGCCGGCGCTCTTGCCCAGCATGAAGAGTGATTGCTGGCGTGATTGGCGCAGGTCGGCGTCGATCAGCAGGGTGCGCTCGCCTTGCTGCGAAAACACGATGGCCAGATTGGCGGCGATGAAGCTGCGGCCCTCTCCCACGCCCGGGCTCACCAGCGCCACCACCTTGCGCGATGGGTCGGTGTTGAACCAGCGCAGCATGAGTTGGCTGCGCACGGCGCGCAGGTTTTCGCCGACCTTGCTGAAGGGCTGGTAGGCAGCCATCAGCTCGGGGCTGCGGCTGGTGTCTTGCGCGGGCAGGTAGGAATAGTCGAACTGCTTGCTCAGCGCAAAGTCGATGTCGGCCTTGGTCAGCAGCTTGAGGGCCAGGGCGGCGTCGCCGAACTGGGATTTGTCTTGTTGCTGGCGTTGCAGGATTTTTTCGGAGTCGGCAGCGCTCAGGCGCCCACTCGACACCAGGATGTCGCCGATGGAGCGGCGGCCGCCGGTGGGTGCCGCTGCCGGCGGCGCAGCCGCGGGAGTGAGGTTGGCCATGGTGTTGGTGATGGTGTTCATGCGCGTGCCCCGCTGGTGGCCAAAACAGGGCCTTTGAATTTTTTGGATCGCTTGAGCGTGGCGCCGGCAGCAGCGATGCTGCCCAGCACCGGCAGGTCGAGCGCTTCGGCCAGGTCGTCGGCCGAACGCACGCGGCGGTTGGCCAGCTCCAGCATCAGGGCCAGGCCCACGCCCAGCAGGGTGCCCAGGAAGATGGACACCAGCACGTTGAGCAGGATGCGTGGTTTGGAGGGCTCAACGGGCGGTGTTGCGGCATTGAGCAGCGCAATGTTGGATTGGGCGTTCTGGCTTTCTACATTGGATTGCGACGACCGTTGGCTGATGAGCTCGAATGCGCGCTGCGCGGTTTCCAGGTCGCGGCGCAACACGTTGAGCTCGTCGCGTTGCTTGTTCAGCACCAGCACCCGCGCTTTCTGGGCCGACAGCGCGCCCTGCAACTGCTGCTCGCGCTGTTTGCCCACCTGGTAGGTGGTGTCGATCGAGCTGGTGATCTTGCGGGTTTCGGTTTCGAGTTGGGCCTTGAGGCTGGCCAGCTCGGCCTCGGTGCGCTGGGTTTGCGGGTGGTTCTTGCCCAGGTTGATGTTGCTCTCTTGCAGCTTGGCGTCGAGCCGGGCGATGTCGGCCTTCAGGCTGTTGATGAGCGGGCTTTGCATGACCTCGGCCACGGTGTCGGCCTTGGCGTTTTGCCGTTTGCTCTGGCTGTCGGTGGTCAGGGCCTGCACGCCGGTGAGCTGGCTCGAGGTTTCGTTGAGTTTGGCGGTCTCGTAGTCGAGCCGGTCGTCCACCGCGGTGATGCCCTTGGTCTGCTGGTAGTCCGACAGGGCCTTTTGCGCCCGGTCGAGCTTCTCGCGCATCTGTTTGGTCTGCTCCTCGAAGAAGGCGGCGTATTGGCGGGCCGGGGCGAGCTTGAGCTCGAGTGTGACGTCCAGGTAGGCCTGCGCAAAACCGTTGGCAACAGCGGCGGCAAAGTCCGGGTTGGCTCCGGAGTAGTTGATGCTGATCACGTTGCTTTCGCGGGCGGGTCTCACCTCCAGCTTTTTCTGCAGCAGGGTGGCCAGCCAGGTGATCAGCTGGCCTTTGCCTTCGGTGTCTTCCTGCCACTGCGCGCGGATGGCGGCGCTTTCTTCCATGCGCAGCAGCTTGACCACACGCTGGGCGACGCGGTCGCTGTTGATGATGTCGATCTGGGTGGCCATGTAGCCCGGGGCCATCATGCCCTGCAGCACCATGCCGCTCACCGGGTCGGGCGATTTGACGTCGAGCACCACGGCGGCGGATGCGGTGTATTCCTTCGGGATCACCAGGCTGACACCCACGGTGGCGGCCACGGTGATCAGCAGTGTCAGCAGCGCCACCTGGTAGCGGGCGCGCAGGATGAGCAGAAATTGTTGGAGTGTCATGGCTCGCGGTCCTGGTTGCTATTAGAAGAGGCGTTCTTCGACGTAGATCACGTCGTTGGGCTGCACCATGTCGGTCAGCCTGGGCACGGTCTGCTCGATCGAGCCGCTGGCACCGCGGCGGTGCAGGCGCAGTTTTTTCTCGCTGCCACGGGCGGTGGGGCCGCCGCCCTGGGCCAGGGCCTGCATCAGCGTCATGTTGCGCTCGATGCGGAACGAGCCGGGGCGCTGCGCCTCGCCGTAGATGAAGAACACCGGGGCTTCTTCGACATAGATCACGTCGTCGGGCTGCACCGGGTCGGTCAGGTTGGGCACGCTCTGGGTCACGGTGTCGTTGGCGCTGCGGCGGTGCAGGCGCAGCTTGTTCTCGGTGCCGCGGGCGGTGGGGCCGCCGCCCTGTGCCAGGGCCTGCATCACCGTCATGTTGCGCTCGATGCGGAACGAGCCGGGGCGCTGCGCCTCGCCGTAGATGTGGAACACCGGCGCGCGGTGCACATACACGGTGTCGCCGCCCATCAGGATGATGTCGTCTGAGGGATTTTCGTTGAGGTAGATCGCGGGCAGGTCGATCACGCGGCGAAAGGCCTGGCCGCCGCGCTGGCCGGTGATCACCACCATGTCGTCACCGCCCTGGGTGGCGCCGCCGGCGTTGGCCAGCATGTCGCTCAGGCGGGTGTTGGCGGTTTCCAGCGGAAAACGCCCCGGCCGGTTGACCTGCCCCAACACCGACACCTGGTTGCCGCGAATCTGGATCAGCACGATGTTGACCTGCGGCTGGCGGATGAAGCCGCCTTTTTGCAGTGCGTCGGCGATTTTTTTCTCGGCCGCAGCGATCGACAGGCCGCCCAGGTCTACCGCGCCAATCAGCGGGTAGGTGATGGAGCCGTTTTCGGACACACGGGTTTCGATGGTGAGGTCGGGGTTCTGGAACACCTGCACGCGGATTGCGTCGCCCGCGCCCAGCGGGTAGTCAGGCTTGCCCTGGGCAAAGCTGCCAAGGCTGGCAAGCGAAAGCACGGCAGCCAGCAGCAGGTGGGGCAGTCGGAAAAGGCGCATGGTCATGGGGTGGTCCGGTTCGGGGGAAAGGGCGGGTGGGGGTGCGTCGTGGCCGGCGGCTTACTTGAGCTTGGCCACGCCTTTTTCTATTGCGCTTTGGGTTTTGGCGGGGTCGGCTGCGGGTGCCGGTGCCGGTGCAGGTGCGGCGGCCACCGCCGGTTGCGCGGGTGCGGCAGCATCAGGAGCGGTGGCGCCCGAGGCGGCGGCGCCGGGTGCGAAATCGCCCATGTAGGTCACGCTGGCCTTGGTGCGCAGCGCCTTGACATTCTGGCTAACGGCCTCGGCCCCACGCTGGTTGGCCATGAACTGCTCGATGCGGGGCACGGCGTTGGCTTCAGGCACGGGCGCGGATTGCGACGACGCCACCCGGATCACGTTGAAGCCTTGCGGGTTTTTCACGACCAGCGACTGGCCGTCTTTGAGGGCATGGACCTTGGTCAACAGTTCAAGCGGGATTTGCTCTGCAGCGCGGGTGGCGGCACCCCCGCCGAACTTGACGTCCTTGGATTTGAGGAAAGTCGCCACCTCTTCCATTGGCTTGCCGCTGCCCAGCATGGCGCGCACCTGCTCGGCGACTGCTTCGCCCGCTGCGCCGGGGAGTTGCACTTCCTGCAGGTTGAACACGCGCCGCTCGGAGAACAGCGCCGGGTGCTCGGCATAGTATTTTTTGGTTTCTTCGGGTGTGGGTTTGGGCAGCGAACTGGTGATTTGCTGGATATAGGCACGGGCCAGCACCTCACGCCGCGCGGCTTCGATCTGGGCCACCACTTCGGGCGAGCGGTTGAGTTTGCTCTCTTCGGCCTGGCTCACGGCGAGTTGCTGGTCGATCAGCTTTTCGAGCACTTCGCGGCGCAGGTTCTGCACCGCCTGCGGTGTGGCATTGGCGGCGTTGGTGCGGCTGAGCACCTGGTTGATCTGGTGCACTGAGATTTCTTCGGAGCCTACTTTGGCCGCCACCTGGGTGGCGACTTTTTTGTCCTCCTTGTTGCCGCAGGCGGTGAGGGTCAGGGCCACAAGTGCGGCAATGGCGAGGGGGCAAAAGATTGTGTGTTTCATGGTGGTGCAAAGGGTGGCGCGCTTGTGTGAAATTGGCACGTCAGTAAGTGAATTGCGCACTGACGTTGATTGCGTTGCTGGAATAGTCGAAACCAGCCAGGCTGGAGGATCGCTTGGCGTTTTGCAATGACGCGCTGAGCGACAGGTACTTGGTGGGTTGCCAGTCCATCGACACGCTGGCGTCGCGGGTCACGTCGCGCCGCTGCAAGCGGGCAAGGCCGCTTGGGCTACCGCCAAAGTCGCGCACTTCGTGGGCCAGTTGCACGCGCACCGCGGCTTTGGGGCTGACCTGCCACACCGGGCCAACCGAGAAACGGTCGGTCTGCGAAAAGTTGGTGTTGGTTGTCTCGAATGCGTTGATTTCACGTGCCCAACCAGCGGCCAGGCCGGCCTTGGGCGAGTACGACCAATTGATGTTGGCCGCGCCCGTGAAGCCGCCAAAATTGCGCTGCGGGTAATTGGGGTAGCTGCGGCTGCGGTGCCCGGCCCTGAAATCGGCCGAGGTGTCGCGGCTGATGGCCCAGGTGGCCAGCAGCTCGTTGTCGGTCTGGGTGAAGCGGTCGTCAAAGAAGCCGGGCGACGGGATGACGCGGTTGGTGGTGTAGGTGCCGTCCGAGCTGCGCAGTGTGTAACCGGCGGAGCTGCCCGAGGCCAGCACATACCGCACGCCACCGTCCAGCGTGGTCAGGCGGTAGTCGGCCTCGGAGGTGATCTGCAGGCTGTTCTTGAGCGCGGACTGCGTCAGGCCGCCGAGCAGCCGCCAGTTGGCGTCGAGCTCGTAGTTGCCGTCAAGGCGGGTGTTGGTGGTCACGCGTTCGTTGCGCACGTTGAACCCGCGAAAGTCGATAAAACTGTTGAGCCGCTGGTCGCGCGAGGTGCTGAGGTTGCCACGCAAATGCGGGGTGTAGCTCCAGCGCCAGGCGCCGCGGTAGTTGAGCGCGGAGAAATCCAGGTAGCTGAAATTCTGGTAGCTGTACTTGACCACGGCGACGTCGAGTTCGACACGCTGCAGGCTGTAGGCCTTGTTGTAGTTGACGCCCAGTGAGGTTATGCGGACGGTCTCTGCGGCCGAACTGCGTCCGATCAGCGCCTGGGCGTTTGCGCTCGCGGGCAGGCGAAACAGGTTGCTGTCATTCGCCAGCCCCACCGAGGCGCGAAATTGCAGATCTTGCCCCCCTTCGGCCCATGCGTTGCCCGCTGTGGCCAGAAGGATGGCCAGCAGGGTCAGTGGATGTCGGTGCGTTGGTGGCATGACTCAATGTGCCTTTTCGTCTTTGAGAACGAGCCTGATCGTCTTGAGGATGATGTGGATATCGAGCCGCAACGACCAGTTCCGCAGATAGTCGAGGTCGTAGTCGATCCGGCCCTGCATTTTGTCCAGGGTGACGGTCTCGCCACGGTATCCATTGACCTGGGCCCAGCCCGTGATGCCCGGGCGCACTTTGTGGCGCACCATGTAGCCCTTGATGAGTTTGCGGTAGAGCTCGTTGTGCGCCACCGCGTGCGGACGCGGACCCACTATGCTCATGCGGCCCTGCAGCACATTGACGAACTGGGGCAGTTCGTCCATCGAGGTGCGCCGCATCAATGCACCCAGTGGCGTGATGCGGTTGTCGCCTTTTTCAGCCTGCCGGATGGTGGTGCCGTCTTCGGTCACAGTCATCGAGCGAAATTTGTAGACCACGATTTCCTCACCATCGAGCCCGTAGCGGCGTTGCTTGAAAATAACCGGGCCGGGTGACGAGAATTTGACGGCAACCGCCAGCACGGCCAGCAGCGGCATGATGAGGACCAGGATCAGGATCGACAGAACGATGTCGCTGACGCGCTTGAGTGCGCCATCGGCACCGCGGAAGGGTGTCTCGCAAACCGAGATCACCGGCATTCCGCACACGGTGCTGGTGTGGCCCTGGATCAGGTCTGTGAAGAACATGTCGGGCACAAAATAGATCGACGCGGTGGTGTCCCTGAGTGTGTCTAGCAGTTGCAGGATGCGTGGCTGCGATGCCATCGGCAGCGAGAGGTAGATCAGCTGGACATGCTTTTTTTGCACCAGTGAGGCCAGTTGGTCGAGTGTGCCGAGCAGCTTGTTGGGGCCCGCTGCGCCCAGCCTGGGCACGCCGCGGCTGTCCACAAACCCCAACAACTCGATGCGCGAAAACGGCGCGCCCTGGATGCGCGATGCAAGGGCGGCGCCCTGCTCGTTCATGCCCACAATGATGGCCCGTCGCATCGGCCCTTGGAGGCGAATCACCCAGGGAGCGGTGCCACGCAATACCAGGTGCATGGCAAATTCAGCCGTTGGTGCAATCCACAGCCAGCTGATCAGGGTTTCACGCGAGAACTCCCGGATGTAGCCGGTGGCGAAACCGGTCAGCAGGAGCAGGCCGGCCGACCACAGCCAATTGATGCCGATATCGAGCAGCACCCTTCCAATGGATGACTCCAGATGCGCCTGACCCGGAAAAGTCAGCGCAAATACCAGCACCGACAGGATCAGGTAGGGCGGTGGCAGCTCGCCGGAGTAGTAATACGCCAGACCCCATAACGAAAACACATACGTGATGGGGCCGATGGACGACTCGACCACGCTGAGGAGGTTGTCCTTGCTGATCGCCGTCTGCGAAGGCCGCTTGAGCAGTGTGGCGGCGGAGAACGCAGCATCAGTTTTGGACATTGCTTGCCAATGGCATGAGCTTGCTCACCGCTTGGGCGCGGTTGGTTACGTTGAGCTTTTGAAAGACCCGCTGCATGTGGTTCTTGACGGTGAAAGAACTGATGTTCAGGATCAGTGCGATTTCGGGGTTGGTCTTGCCATGTGAAACCCAGCGCAGAATTTCCACTTCACGTTGTGAGAGGTTGAACTCCCGCAAACCAAGCCGATCTTCGGCAACAACCGTGCTGGCATTCTGATTGCTTTGGTGTGGCAAGTGGGTGATCTGGCGCAAGGCGGTGTCGATATAGGGCAAGACGAGCGCCATGGTGCTGCTTTCGGCCGCGCGAAATTTTTCTTTGGTGCTGAATGCGACGTACATGCAATCATGGCTGCCCCGCTCGTCGATGATGCCGTGCACCATGGCACAACGCATTTTTTGAAGTGCCGCGCCGACTTCAGAGCGAAGGCCGGAGTCTTCCATCAAAAAGCCGCTGTCACCGGCATTCAGCGCAAACGGCTTCTTGCCGAAATGGACCCAGCGCTCGAACAGGTTCAGCAGCAAGGGGGTCACGGTTGGCCCATTCGAAGTCTGGGATCGCACCCCCGCCATGGGCGAGATGATGTCGTGGTGGATGACGCCCTTCTGGAAGTTACCCCAGGCCGCAATAAGAATGTCGTGTGGCAGATAACGTTGCATGTCGCCCTGTAACCAGGCAAGGACGTCAAAATGGCTGCGGACCTCGACCGAACGCGTCACCACCCGGTGGTAACGCTGTAGTTCCTTGGTGGACAATAACGGCAAGAAAGCCATGGATGCTGGTTGAAAAGTTCACAAAATGGGTTGGTGCGCAAAGCAGCAACACGAATGGGTGCCCAATCTGAGTACACCCTGGCAATGTGTAAACAAGATTTCGTTTCATTCTATGAAGTGCCGGCAAAATTTAATTGATCCTGCGCGAATTGCGACGCGTTCAAAAGGCAATCTGTGTATTCGTTCACACGGGAGTCAGACGAAAAAAAAGGGATTGCGCTGCAACCCCTTGTTCTGACTGGCGGAACCGCGTCCGTCGACGGTGTTTAGCCTTGATTGCGCTTGTTGCGCCGCACAGCAATCGCGCCCATCACGCCGAGGCCGGCCAGCAACATGGCGTAGGACTCGGGCTCCGGGACGGCGGTGACCGTGATGGCACCGTTGTACAGACCACCGAACTCACCGTTGGTGATGCCGGTGACGTTCAGGTAGTAATTGCCGGGAGCGGCAGCACCCCAAGTGAATGCGATCTGGTTCGCCGTGCTCACAACTGTGGTGAGGGCAGAGTCGTCCCCGTTGAACAGGACGCCGTCAGGGTTGGATACCAGGGACGCGGTTGCCAGCAACGTATTGAAAAAGCCAGGCACGGGAAAGTTGATTACGCTGTAGCCGGAGCCACTGTTGGCCGGCAGTGAGAAAGTGAAAATGTCGTTGAACGGGCCGATTGGTACAGCGCCGGAATTGAATGACAAGGGCACACCGGGCGAGGCAGTTCCCAGTGTGTGTGTCACCGCACTGGCAGACATGGAGATGCCCGCAAAGATTGCGGCCAGGAGAGCTTTTTTGGCAAATGGCATGATTGTCATTACGTTGATCCCTTTGTTAATTGCACAGACACGGTGACAGCTACCGCGCTTGGGGCCAAGTATCTCCATTGCTGCAGCGCACACCAATAGGCCATTCGGACTAATCGAAGTATCAGCGCTGTGATTTCCGCCACCAAGTGTGACTGTCAGCGCGCCGCTTTCGTGGTTCAGCCGCCCGCCTCCAAAGTGAACTGCGCATGCCGGTCTTGCCCCAGCAACTCGACCATCTGGGGCAGGGCGGCCTGCAGGGCGGCTTTCAGGGTGTGTGGCGGGTTGATCAAAAACATGCCGCTGGCTGGCAGCCCGGGGCGGTGCTCTTCACCGGCTGCGTCGGTCGTGATCTTGCTGTTCTTGACGGTCAGGGTCGCCTGCAGCCAGCTCCTGCCAGCCTTGGTGGCCAGGGTTTTGAGCTTTCGGGGGACGTCGTGGGCTTCCGGCCGCGGGATGATGGGGTACCAGACTGCATAGGTGCCGACGGCGAACCGGGTCAGCGCGTCGCCGATCATGGCGACCACTCGGCCGTAGTCGGACTTGACTTCGTAACTCGGGTCGCTCAGCACCAGGGCCCGCCGCTGCGGGGGCGGCAAAAACTTCTTGAGGCCTTCGAAACCGTCTTCGCGCAGGACGGCCACCTGTCGGCCGGCTTCCAGTTGGGCGATGTTGGCGGTCAGCGTCTTGGAGTCGGTCGGGTGCAGTTCGAACAGTTTGAGTTTGTCGCGTTCGCGCAACAGGCGCTGGATGATGAAGGGAGAGCCCGGATAAACCTTGTGGCTGCCTTTGGCATTGAAGCTGGCCACCATGTCCATGTAGTCCTGTAGCGCCGGGGCCAGGATGAGCGGGGCCTTTTTCTTGGCGGCGGCGTCGGTTGCAGCAGGCGGCGTGCGAAGGCGCAGGAACCCGTCGGCCGCTTCCCCGCTGGTTTGGGCGTAGTCGCCGTCCAGCCGGTACAGGCCGGCACCGGCATGGGTGTCGAAAACCGCGATCGGGCTGTCTTTTTGGGTAAGGTGTTTCAGGGTGGCCAACAGCACCATGTGCTTGAGCACATCGGCGTGGTTGCCGGCATGAAACGCGTGGCGGTAGCTGAACATCGCGCGATAGTAACCCGCGCGGGCGCAAAACCTTTATATAATCGCGGGCTTCGCAGCGCTCACGTGGTTCCGCGGCGAAGACAAACCTCCCACCTAAGAGATTCCCTTCAGAGGAACACCGACCGTGGAAAAGAACCCGTACAAACCCTCTTGACAGAGAAAACTCATGACCAAAACGTTCAGCGCCAAACCCGCTGACGTGACGCACGAGTGGTTTGTGATTGACGCGACCGACAAGGTCCTCGGACGAGTAGCCAGCGAAGTTGCTCTCCGTTTGCGCGGCAAACACAAGGCCATTTACACGCCTCACGTCGATACCGGTGACTTCATCGTCATCATCAACGCAGCCCGACTGCGTGTCACCGGCGCCAAGTCGCTCGACAAGATCTACTACAGCCACTCCGGTTACCCGGGCGGCATTTCGCAGATCAACTTCAGGGATATGCAAGCCAAGTTCCCGGGCCGCGCGCTCGAGAAGGCCGTCAAGGGCATGCTGCCCAAGGGCCCGCTTGGTTACGCCATGATCAAGAAGCTCAAGGTGTACGGTGGTGCAGAGCACCCGCACACTGCCCAGCAACCCAAAGTGTTGGAACTATAAGGAGCTTCAAGATGATAGGTGAATGGAACAATGGCACCGGCCGTCGCAAATCCAGCGTCGCGCGGGTGTTTCTGAAAAAGGGCACGGGCAAGATCATCGTCAACGGCAAGGACATTCAATCGTTCTTCGGCCGCGAGACCTCGATCATGATCGTCAAGCAACCCCTGTTTTTGACCAACCACGTCGAAACCTTCGACATCATGGTCAATGTGGCAGGCGGCGGCGAGTCGGGCCAGGCCGGGGCAACGCGCCACGGCATCACCCGCGCCCTGATCGACTACGACGCAACCCTCAAGCCCGAGCTGTCCAAGGCTGGTTTCGTAACCCGCGATGCCCGCGAGGTCGAGCGTAAAAAGGTCGGCCTGCACTCCGCACGCCGGCGCAAGCAGTTCTCCAAGCGCTGATCCTGTCAGCCCCAACAAAAAACCGCCCTTGTGGCGGTTTTTTGTTGGGGCTCGGGGTTTTGCTACGCTGTTGGCCGTGATTACTTAGTGCCTGGCAGAAAACCCCTGTTTTTAAAAAACTGCCGACCCCAAAATGCCGAGTTTGCGGTGGTTTTCTGGAATTGTCATGCTCGCAAGGGCTCGGGCGTCCGTTTTCGCGGTCGCCATGCGCGATGTTGCGTTTTTCGGGCGCGCGTAGCCCCGGATTTTTGCAATCCTGTCGTCAAGAAGGGGCTTCGCCCGCGCTTTGCTGCGCGGCCAGCTTGTAGGTCGTGTCTCGGTCGGCATAGTTCGTCGTCCTCTTCGCGCGCTCTTGCTCGTGTTGCCACAGGATTGCTCCAATGCGGTGGATATTTCTTGCCACCACGGCCAGTGCAACATAGCGCTTGAAGCCGTTGATGCCGTGGTCCGGGCAGCGGTCCAGGCCGTGCGCTAACAAAGGGGAAAGTTGTTGGTTTCTTTAAGTAATCACGCTGTTGGCCGTGATCACTTAGAAAAACCAACATCGCAAGTCATTGTCTTCATTGAGTTTTTTGAGTTTTCCAAAATTCGGGCGGACAAAACGGCAGGAATTTGGATCGCCTGAAGTTTAAGGCTCGACAACGTGTTTCGAGGCTGCATTTCGGCAGGGAGCCGCGCTTTGACCCCAACATTGTTGGGGGTTCCTGGGTGGGGTCACTGTCCTGATGCCTGAGACTGACTACCTCGGGCCATCTGAAGATTTCAAAGATCCACAGGCGTGCCTTCGCTGTCCTCGACAGGCTCACCGGCAGCGCGCAAGCGTTTGATCTCTTGGTAGCGCGCATTTGCGATGGGATCATCATTGCGGTAGACGATATTGTCGTTGGCCATATCAATGCCGTTGATCCCAGGCATCGATTTGAAATGATCCACCCAGTCCCCGCGTGGTTTGCGTTTCTCGACCAGGCCGCCGAGATATTGATCCAGACGTTTGTCGTGCGGGTGTGCGAGTTCGTGGGTGAGCGCAGCAAGATAGTCCCCTTTGTTCGAAGACATCCAATCAATTGAGAAGCCTGCCCTGTGGCAAAGCTCGGTATGAACCAGTAGCATGGTCCGACCGTTCCCGTCCAGGAATGGGTGACCCCATGCAAAAGCACCCATGACTTCGCCAGGCCGCTTTTTTATTCGAGCCTTGTCATTGCCAAGGTTCAGTCCCCACTCCACGGCGCGTTGGCACATCTCCGCGACTTCAAATTGAACCTCTGCACCCCTGCCTACCAGTCGGCCCACTCGAAGCATCTGTCGGTCTTCACCTGCCCATGGGTAGAACTCTCGAAAGAGGATCCGATGGACTTCAAGGAAGTGCTTGTACTCGATGGTGCCTTTCAAGGACTGGAGCAACGACAAAGCGCTTTCCAGATTGCTTTCGAAAAAGAAATGCTCCTGACGTTTGATCTCGTTTGTATCCGTCAGTCTCTCGACGTTACGGAGATAGCCCGCTGTTGCGTGGTCCTGGAACGGATCGAACATCTTTGGATTCCCTCATGTGGTTGGTCATCAATCGTGCCGCTTGACTTCCATTGATCAAATTCCGCTTCTTGAGCGCCACCAATAGCTTCTCAACTCGATCAAGCCGAACGTCATCGCCCGCCGCTCGTGTGACGGCTTCAGCCCAGTCATCCATTTGGGTACGCTTGTAGAAAACGTTGTGTGCCCGAGCAAAACGCTCGACAAACCCGCCCACACCGACCTTCGGCAGCAAGTCGATGTCTTGCGGCATATGCGGCAAATCTTTGACACTGTCCTGGTTTTTGGAGCGTACGTATTGAACGTGCCCGGCACCAATTTTCAACTTTCTAGCCACTCGGTGACC
>CAMAWD010000039.1 GCA_945861785.1 Rhodoferax sp. OV413
GACCTGTTAGCGGCTGGCGCTATCTACAATGAATTGCTGGCACTGGCCCCCGCGCATGCCGACGCTTTGCATTTGTTAGGCCTGATCGATTTTGCGCAAGGCAATCATCTCGCGGCGCTCCACCGTATCGAGGCTGCGATTCGTGAGAGCCACCATGACCCGCGGTATTTCTACAATCTGGGTACGGTACTGATGGCGCTGAAGCGTCCGCACGAAGCCGCCGCGCAGTTCAGGATTTCCACCGAGATGGATTCGTCCTATGCGTTCGCGCACGGCAATTTGGGCGCTGCCCTGCGAGAGACGGGTGATCTAAAAGAAGCCATCGAGAGTTTTCGCAAAGCGTTGGCGCTGGCACCAGAGGATGTCGATACCTGGGCCAGTCTATCTGTGACATTGATCCAAGATGATCAGTCTGAACCAGCATTCGAATGCCTTGAGCGCGCGGTGGGCCTTAACCCCCGAAGTGCAAAATCACTGAACAACGTCGGCTTGGCATTCAGGAAATTTGGTGATGTGAGGGCAGCAGCGACGTTTTTTGCCCGCTCGATCGAGCTTGATCCCCTTTACGCGCAGCCATTGATCAACCTCGGCAGCCTCGTCTTCGACAACCCATTTTTGGACGACGCTGAACTGTCGGCAAACTGCTTTCGAAGAGCACTGGAGATCGATCCCGGCAATAACGTCGCCCACAGCACCTATCTGATGACATTGCTGTACTCGTCAAAGACCACTCCTGACGACCTGTATGCCTGTCATCGCCAGTTCGGGGAGCGTATCGAACGTCCGTTTGCCGCGTCCATCGCGCCGCACACAAATGACCGCAATTCCGAGCGCCGCCTGCGAATCGGTTATGTGTCAGGTGACTTGTACAACCACGCAGTGGCGACCTTCATTGAGCCGATTCTGACGCTGCACAACCCGGCACTTGTTGAAATTTTTTGTTACTACAACAATACCATCGAGGACGGTGTTTCACGGCGGCTGATGGCGCGCGCACACCACTGGATACCTTGTCAGGCGATGTCAGACGACACTCTGGCGGCGCGTATCCGAGCCGACCGTATCGACATACTGATCGATTTGAGCGGTCACTCATTGCTGAATCGATTGGCAGTGTTCGCGCAGAAGCCGGCACCGCTTCAGGCGAGCTGGTTGGGTTATCCTGGAACGACGGGTTTGACTGCGATGGACTATTACCTTGCAGACCCTTTCTTCTTGCCGGCCGACCGATTCGAAACCCAATTCACAGAAAAAATTGTCCGGCTCCGGACCAATGTGCCGTTTTTGCCGTATCCCGACGCACCAGATATCAACCCGCTCCCCGCGCTCAAAAACGGATACATCACATTTGCAAGCTTCAATCAGCTGCACAAATACACCACTGAGACGACCCAACGCTGGGCGCAACTCTTGAACGCGTTGCCGGATTCGAAGTTGCTGGTCGGTGGATTGGCGTCCAATGTCCAAGCTGATGTAACTGCAATGTTCACTCGCTATGGCATCGAGGCATCTCGTTTGCAGTTTCGTCAGCGCGGCCCGATCTTCAACTACCTGCAATTGCACCATGACGTAGATCTTTGCCTGGATACTTATCCTTACACTGGTGGTACGACGACGATGCACGCTTTGTGGATGGGTGTACCGACATTGTCGCTGCAAGGTCCGACGGCAGCGAGCCGTCAAGGCTCATTCGCACTTGGGCATGCCGGTTTAGATCAGTTTTTAGTGAACGACGCGTCGGATTATGTTCAAAAGGGCATCAACCTGACAGCTGACTTGCCAGCCCTCGCGAACCTTCGCAGTGGCCTGCGCACGCGTTTTGCCAAAGCTGCCTTCGGACAGCCGGCCGTAGTAACGGCGAGCCTGGAAAATGCGCTTCGAATCATGTGGCAACGCTGGTGTGCCGGGCTGCCCGCGATTTCATTTGATGCTTGATGATAAAAAAGACGTACTTCGCGTTGCAGGCAACGTGGCGGTAGGCGACGGCAATACCCTCAATCAGCTTTGCGCCCAACACCATGAAAAAGCCCATCTACGTCACCCAACCCTACCTGCCCCCGCTGGCGGAATTCATCCCTTACCTGGAGAAAATCTGGGAAAGCAAAATCCTCACCAACGGTGGCCCATTCCACCAGCAGTTGGAAAAAGAACTGTGTGAGTACCTGGGTGTCAAGCACATTTGCCTTTTTACAAATGCCACCATCGCATTGGTTACCGCACTGCAAGCCCTGCGCATCACCGGCGAGGTTATAACTACCCCTTATTCTTTTGTTGCCACCGCACACTCCCTGCTGTGGAACGGCATCAAGCCAGTTTTTGTGGACGTTGACCCCAACACCCTGAACCTGGACCCCGCAAATATTGAGGCTGCCATTACCCCGCAAACCACGGCCATCATGCCCGTGCACTGCTACGGCCACCCGTGTGACGTCGATGCCATCCAGAAAATTGCTGACAACTACAACCTCAAAGTGATCTACGACGCAGCCCATGCCTTTGGCGTGCAGTGCCACTGCGGCAGTGTGCTGAACCATGGCGACCTGTCGGTGTTGAGCTTTCACGCCACCAAAGTGTTCAACACCTTTGAAGGCGGAGCGATCATCTGCCCAGATGAAAAAACCAAGATTCGAATAGACCAGCTAAAAAACTTTGGTCATGTTGGCGAACTCACCGTCGTCGCCCCCGGCATCAACGGCAAAATGAGCGAGATAAATGCCGCCATCGGCCTGCTCCAGTTAAAGCATATTGACCAGGCTCTGGCCCGTCGCCAGGCCATTGATGCTGCCTACCGACAACAGCTCAAAGACATCAAAGGCATTCTTTGCTTGAAAGATGCAGGCGAAAAGGTCGCCAACTATGCGTATTTTCCAATATTGGTAAATACCGACTATCCGATTAGCCGAGACATGTTGAACCAAAAACTCAAAGACATAGGCATCAACCCACGCCGTTATTTCTATCCACTGATAACTGAGTTCCCCATGTACCGCGGCTTACCCTCTGCACACAAAGAAAACCTTCCAATAGCAAGCTCAGCGTCTTCGCAAATACTCTGCCTGCCGATCTACCCAGCTCTGCCGATGTCGGCAGTAGAAGAAATTACCCAATTTATCGCGGCACAATAAGCACTATGGCAAATCAAATATCACCATCAAATATCAATTGGCCGTTGCGTAGAGAACTGTTTCTTCGCTATGAATCGTATAGTGATCAAGATAAAATCGATAAAATGGGTATTTACTTTTGAGGTACATAGGTATTTCCAAAAAGTCCTCCGGTTTGTGATACAGGGATATTGCCAGTTTAGGCTTGTATTTACTTATTGTCTCTGCCGCTCCCTTCAGCGCACTGAGTTCAAACCCCTCGACGTCCATCTTGATAAAGTCAATTGACTTTGCGCCTTCCTTTTTCACCATATTGTCTATGGATAAAATTGGAACCAATGCCTCCATCCCACGCATCGAAAATCCGGGGTTGGAAGTCCCAGACAATCGCTGGTCAATAGAAGCTATATTGTTCGTCGTTTCCCCAACGCCCGCTGCGATGATCCGAATCCGGTCGGTCAGTCCATTTTGCTGGACATTGTATTTAACGACTTCAAGATGGACCGGCAAGGGTTCGAACGAAAAAACTCGCCCGGTACTGCCGACTGAGCACGCAAACAAAACAGCGGTGTCTCCAAAACATGCCCCGCCATCAACGACAAAATCACCTGGCTCAGGCTGGATATTTATATCGCCGCGCTGAAAATAATATTGATGTTGATTGCCCCACCCGAGCCCGTAAGCCACATTGACGCTCCATGCATCAATGGCCAAATTATGCCCCGCAAACGGGATATCTTCGTGGTGCTTCAATGCACCAAATACACCCGTGAAATTCAATTCTGAAGGCCGTTTTACGTACGTTGCGGCTTGCTCCAGGTGTTGCTTGAATATAGTCCATGTCAGGTCATTGCTGATCCGCAAATGCGGGTGCCCAAGACACCGGTACTGGACCAGCTGAAAAAATAGTTTTCTTGATTCTTCATCCGAGAAAAGCATCATGGTTTCATGGAATGCCGCCGCGTTGTCTAAAACGAACTCAAGGTACTTGGCGTTCGCCATGACGTTCAGTTCATTCGACCTGTCGACCCCATCGTAGTTGTATCTAAAAAAGTCGAAATTATCTTCAACCCTCTTATAGACCCCCATGTAGATGCTTTCGATAAGATCGTTACGAAACTTCAGTGCATTCATAGCCTATCAACGCTTTCATTCATGTTTAAGAAATAGGAAATTTGCCGATCAACCAATCTGATCTCCTGCGCTATTTTGCCCAAGTGGATCAGCGCATAGTCGTCTAAAAAATTGGGAAGGGCAAAAAACGTCGGGTACTATAGTCCACTGGACCCCGCATTTCAATGGCCTTGGATACATTGGCTAACCGCAGACTCTATCCTGAATCCGTGAACCTACTCCCTGCTCGCCCAATGCGTGCCACTTGGTGGCTGCACGTGTGCTCCGCCCAGCCGCCAGGCCGAGCTGGATTGGCACTGAGGGGTGAGCTGCCTGTACAGGCGTTCAAACACGGTGTGGGCACTGTCATTGGCACCCAGCCCCAAAACCCAGCGACCCGCATGTTGGGTCAGGCGCAGGATGTTCGTCGCCACAGCAGCCAAAGCGCAAACCAGGAAGTGGGTGTCAAGCACACGCTGTGCGGCAATGGCTTCGACTGGCGCCCTGCGGGGATTCGATTGGATGGTGAAGGCGATCTCGCGCGACAAAGTACGCGCTTGAGTGCTGATCTCTTGCATGATCTTGAGGGCGCACAGGCCCGAGTCGGCACGAAACAAAAAAGCCAATACGGTCGTCCTGGCGGCCATCGGCAAGACCAGCGCCAAGTTCAGTTCGGTCTGCAGTGCCGAGTGCTGCACGCCAGGGCGCAAGGCCAGTTCCAGGCAGTAGCCCAAAGAGCACAAATAGGTGTCGCTGTTGGCGATACCACCGACACCTGCCGGGAATTCGTGGTCGGCGCCAGCACTGATTCCCAGAGGTTTAAAGTATTGCCCGACCAGCGCCAATCAGGCATTGGAGGTGAGGTCGCAGGGCAGTTTCTTGATAATAAGGCCAAAAATTAGGATTTGGAATTACCTTATCCTGATTTATAAAAAATGAAAAATCTAATTTTAATTGGCGGAGGAAACCAGGCGCATTACACAATTGACATAATTGAGAGAGAAAGCAAATATGCCATTATTGGCATAATTGATGCTCTTCATGACATTGGTGGCGATAGATTTGGATATAAAATAATTGGCAGACAAGAAAACTTGATTGAATTAATCAAGGATTATGATATTGAAGTTGGTGTTATTAGTATTGGTGATAATTGGTCAAGATATCATGTTTACAATAAAATAATTGAACAAGTGCCAGATTTTGAGTTTGTTAATGCGATACACCCATCAGTCATTATTGGTAATAATGTTAAATTGGGTGTTGGTATTGTTGCTATGGCTGGATGTATTTTCAATCCAAAAGCGGTAATTGAAGACTTCACATTTTTCGCCACAGGAGCACAAGTTGAACACGATTGTTATATTGACAAATTCTCAAGTATATCTGCCGGTTCGGTTACTGGTGGTTATGTTAAGTTGGGAAAATTTTCTGCAATAACTCTTGGAGTTACCGTTATTGATAGAGTTGAAATTGGTGAAAATACTGTTGTTGGTGCAGGTAGTTTAGTTGTTGAATCATTGCCAGATAATGTTTTGGCATATGGTAATCCCGCAAAAATAATTAGAGAAAGAAAACAAGGAGAAAGATTTCTGAAATGATACAAGAAAATTATTCCGAATTAAAAGAATTAGGTTATACCATTGTTAGAAATTTAATTAATAATAATTGGTTAGACACTTTAAAAATATCTTTGGACGATGCATTTTTAGAACATAGACAAACACAGTTGAAAAATAATAATGACATTCAAACCGAAGGAGTTGCCCTCCATGTTCTATTGAGCAATCCGATTTTTATTGAGTTTTTGAAATACCTACAGGAAAAAAATCTTTTCAAATTTCTACAAGAAAATTTTTTTGGCAGTAAATGCATAATCAATTCCTTCAGTGCTTTGGATAATTTACCAAACCAACTAAATTTCTCTGGTTTAATACACAGAGATTTGAGATTTTATTCTGGTGATTTCCCAATCATGGTTAATTGTTTATTAATGGTTGATGATTTTACTATTGAAAATGGCGGTACCTATTTGTTGCCTTATTCTCATTTGGAAAAAAGAAAACCAAGCGATGAAGAGTTTTTTGAGAAGGCAATACAAGCGACGGGGCAAAAAGGTGATGTGATAATTTTTAATTCAAATGTATGGCATTCATCCGCGCCAAATAGAACACAAGACCACAGACGAGCAATACCAATTACCATTAGTAAATCCTTTATGAAACAATTATTGGATTATCCGAGAGCTATTGGATATGATAAGATGGATGAATTCAATTTGGAACTGCAACAACTATTGGGTTATCATTCAAGAGTACCAGCATCACTAAATGAATGGTATCAACCCGAAGAAAAAAGGTTTTACAAAAAAAACCAAGATTAATATGAGATAGTTAACCTGAATACGTGACGAAATAGTCGAAATATTTTGATTTCCCGTGGAAATCAAAGACTTAGCCCCCATCTAGAAGCAACCCTGAAGGTGAGCTTTGCATGACCGACTTTATTATAAAAAATATATCCTCAGGTAGTCGCAGAGACGCTGGATACCGTTGCGTGCATAGGCCGCCAGATTGGCTTCCGGCGATTCGATGGCAGCTTCGATTACAGGAAAGCAATCGTCTTTGAAATACGGCGCCTTAGCATAAGCCGCGATGATCCGGCGAAGAATTTTCAGGCGTTCGGAGCGCGCGTTTTCCGCCAGCGGCCGTTGATTGATGTGCAGGGTATGAGCGGCTTTCCTTATCGGGAAGGTAATGAATTAGGCCTTGCCCGCAATCAGAATGCGATTGCGGTTGACCCAGCCCTGATGGATATATTGCACATCGTCGTGCAGGACGAATTGATCCACCGCTGCAATCAGCTGTAAATATCCCAGATAGGGAAACAGATACGGCTGCGCCAAGGCCCGGACCTGACTGTCGCGGACGCAAATAATCGCACAAGCCGCCGGCGATACCGCCTTGGCGACGCTTTCGGCACCAGCACTGAACGCTGGGGCCAGCATGCAATTGCAATACGACCTGTGCCAAGCAGGAAAGCCCAATCGTCCAAAGATTCAACGCATGGCAGCTGCGTAGGCCATGCGGTTTGTTGCCTTGTTGATACAGTCGGGAGAGAAATCGCCGGACACAGACGGTTTTTTTCTTGACGGTTGGGTTTTACTACGCTGCTGGGGTTTTACTACGCTGTTGGCCGTGATTACTTAGAGAAACCAACAAGAAATTGCCTGGTTAGACAAACCAAGAAGCCAAGTGCATGTCGGCATTGACATTTTTATGAATCGTCATCGATTTCAGCTCGAAATCTTGGCGCAGATGATTTATGAGCGAATTCGCTCTCAGCACGCTTGGATTTGCGCTTGCACCGGGAAATCTTCGCAAAGATTATGGTGCTGTCCGAATGCTGCCCGGGCAGGGCCCATGCCGTCGCGCTGACAGAACATCGTGACCCTCATGCGGCAGCCAGTCACATCCGGTCAAACTGATTCGGCCATCGAAATCACGCTCTGCGCAACGGCTTTGCTTCTGTAAATATGAGTCGACGGCGAAATGCTAACGGGCTCTCAGCAACCATCATCGCGTTTAGCGACTTCAGTCCGTGATTGTCAAACCACGCTCTGGACAGAAAACGTTCGGGTCTTTCTGTCCAATCAGGAATTGGGATGTTCGCGCCTCGACACAGATGCTCAGCGGTGGCGCCAATATATGCGTCCTGCCAATTGCTGAAACCAGAGTTGCTCGTGCTCAAAAACCCCGGATCGATACGCAAAGATTTCGATAAACCTGACGGATCCATTTTTTTTGCCTCGTCGATGAACTCGGCAAGGGCTCCACCGAATGGACATTGCCCAGCGTTCACTAAGTCAACCACTTCCGATAGGGATTTTGGTCTTTGACCAACTGAAATTGCATCGTCTATCATTTTGGCCCCTTGCGCGCAGCGGAATCTCTTTTGTTCTTCTCGAATTCGGCCAGCGCATCTGGAAAGCCCGCGCGACCAATCTGGGGTGCGGCATCAACATTCAAATTCTCGAAAATCTCTTGCAGCACAAGCCCTGTCTTAGGTGGAATTGGTCGGTCGGTATAAAAACTTTGCACTATATCCATGGCATGCTGAGCGTTTCGAATGCCACAAACAAGCGCAAGTTTTTGTACGTCTTCAACATCATTGGAGGTGGCACCGGTTCGGATGTCAATGCACTTCATTGCAAAAAAATACTCCGGTGCCGGGACAAGAATTCTCAGCCCTGGGTTGGCTTCTGAGGGAAAAGAACCAAACTTGATCATGTTTCCAGCTTCGTTTGGACTCACATAGCCCTTGACTGCATCATTGAGCCAATCAAGTGGAAGATCCATCTCCAGTGCAACTTTTGCCACAGCCTTTCGTACGAATTCTCTATCCTTTTCGAATACCGTGTCAACGTCCTGCGAGTCATCGGGCTGGTCGATTAGCCGGTAGTAGCCTTTGACCTGCGCCCAGCCGCACCTGTCGTCGCCTCGTGACCCGAACGAAAACAGCAAAACCAAGCCGCCCCTGGCCTTGGTCAAGCTGTTCAAGTTGCTGGACCGTCACCCCGACCTACTCAACACGGTCAGAGCCGCCTGACCGCCTCGAAATTCTTGACACGGCTACGCCAAGGCCCAGACCTGACTGTCGCGGACGCAAATAATCGCGCAAGCCGCCGGCGATACCGCCTTGGCGACGCTTTCGGCACCAGCCCTGAACGCTGGGGCCGGCATGCAATTGCAATACGACTTGTGCCAGGCAGGAAAGCCCAAGCGTCCAGAGATTCAACGCATGGCAGCGTAGGCCATGCGATTTGTTGCCTTGTTGATACAGTCGGGAGAGAAATCGCCGGACACCGGCGGTTTTTTTCTTTACGGTTGGGTTTTACTACGTTGTTGGCCCAAGCTTTGTAACTTTTGTAACCGGCACGGCCGCGATGAGGACGCGGCAAAAAACCTCATCTATGGCACCAAGGTTAAGCGGAAAATGCACTTGAATAGCGCGGATATTGTTGCTAATACTTTAATAAAAATCATTGACTTACGTGCATTTTTGTTTAAGATAATTCTTGTTACTTAACGGCGTTTATGGCAACTTGGGGTTTCTATGGTCGAGAGGAGGCGCTTGAAGAGTTGGGTCGCATCGTGAACGGTGGCAGGTGGTTCTTCTGCCGCATCGAGGGGCGCCGTCGCATCGGCAAGACGTCTCTGCTGTCACAGCTGGCCAAACAGGACCCGAGGCTTTCGGACCAACTCGTTTATATGCAGGTGTCCGACTCGGACGAACGAGATGTCGCCACTGCGTTTCAGCGCAGCCTGCTGGACTGTGACGACGAGTTGGCCAAACGGCTCGGTACTGTCATCAACTTCCCGACGATGGCGCGGGCAATCGGTGAGCTTTGCCGTGCCGGACCACCTTCAAAGACATTCCGACTCGCGTTTTCTCCCCTGAATATTCCTGTGCAATTGCCCTCGATACTGGGCGTGGAAAGGACTTCGTAAGAGTGGAGGCGTTCATCGAACAAGGACAAGTCGACTTAAAGAAACTTTGGAAGATCGTCGAAAAATACGGATTAAAAGATGTTCTGATAGGCAAGGTATCCAATTGGCCAGGAGTCCAAAATGCACCCATTCCCAAATGAGCTACTTCAACATGTGATCAAAGCAAAGGAAAGTTACCGCAAGATAGCCAGAACCAAAACATGGGAAGAGAAAGTTGAGGCCATCGGAAGAATGCGAATGGCAGATCAATTGGCGAAGGAAGGAATGCGTAAGACCATGATGATGCGCAAGTCCATGAATGGCTAGACACGTACGGCATCAACGATACAGTCCTTGCTACCATAATTCGGCGTTGAAGACTTCCTGGTGGATCATTCACTTTTGGCTGAGCGGGTTCGATGAGGGTGTCCCGGTTGTCTTTGCCTTGTCCGATGCCCCCTGTAGCGGCCGTAGATTCTGACGAGGCCCTGGCCGATGCTGACCGACAGCCTGTGCAGCAACGGCGCCGGATGCTTAGTTCACTTTGTGGTGTAACCCCTGGATTTGATCGCCATAGAACCCTGAGACAGCGTCATTTTGACCGATCAAATCAGTCGGTCAGCACCATTTTTCTGGCGCTTGTTGGGTGCTCTAACCAAACATTGTTGGTTTGTCTAACGACGGTTTGTTGGCTTATCTAACAAAGAGGAAAGTTGTTGGTTTCTCTAAGTAATCACGCTGTTGGCCCAACGAATTCCGAAAACCCAATGCCCATGCGGGTTCCCAGAGGTTTTGACTGTTCCCTCTTCACTTGTTTGACCAATTGCGTGCCGTTGAATGATGGCGGCGAGGACTTGGCCGGTCTGGCGTGATCTCGTGAGTCGGCCAGCCGTACCTTGGAGCTGCGGCATTGGTTGGCAAGACCGGGCTTGCATATATTTTTTGCGCGCATTAAAATAAGTGCGCGCAGAAAATTTAATGCGCGCATACAAACAATGCCAGGAAACAATCAGTACCGAACCGTTCGCCGTAGACCGGACGACCAAAGCGAAATGACAGACGATCTGGGTCGCCATTTCCAGTTGCGATCGCACGACCTCAAAAACACCCGTGACCTGCGCAGCCTGCTGCTGGACGCTGCGTATGAGCTCCAGGCGCGGCCAAACTTCAGCGATGCTCACATCTACCTGCACGGCTGCACGCTCGCCAAAAAACGGGTAGAGATGGAAGTTGAGCAATTCAAACGGATCGCCCAGCAGTACATTGCTGAGCGCATCGTGCTTCACGACATTCGAGCTGCAGCAAAGCAGAGGGAGGTGCTCGCCATGAATGGCGCATCCCCTGTCAGCGGCCCTTATAGGAAACCGACCACTGCCAGCCAAGAAGCCGTGCTGGCCTACATGCTGCAGCGCCAATTGGAATCCTTGCCGGGGGTCAGCATCAGCACCATAGCTGCCGCGACCAAGGCCAGCCTGCCCACCATCTACAAGGTACTCAACTCGTATGGGCACTGCATTGAAAAGGACCCTGATGACAAAACCCTTCGCCTCCGCAATTTTTCCCAGAGCGACTGGCTCAACTGGATCAATCGCAGAAACCAGCTCTCCAGCGTTTATTTCATTGACCGTTCGGGTTCGCCACGCAGTGCCAATCGGCTGGCCAAAGAACTCTCACGATTGAAGCGCAGTGACCTCGCCATAGGCGGTCTTATGGGGGCGCTGCACCACTTGCCAGCCTTGGACGCCACCATCTCTCCACAGCTGGACATCCTCGTGCACGGCACCCGAAGAGCAGATCTGGCTTTCATCGCAGACATTGACCCCGGCTTGGAGCGATACGAAGGCCGTACTGAGATGGCCCATGCCGTGGTCCACTTCATAGACCGCCCAGAGCCTCTCTTTGTACACCGTGACGGTCAAAACTGGGGGGCGTTGCCGGATTGCATCGCCAACATGCAAAAGGCCGGGCTGACGCACCAGGTCAACGACGCACTCCAACTGATCAAGCAAGGGCACTGCACAGCGTGAACAATGGGCTGCTCTCCAGCCGCCCGATGGACGGGAGGCAATTCCAGACCGCCATCCAGCGCTATTTGCAACTCACCAAGGCTCGATAAAGGTTTGGCAGGAAGTCCCTCGCGATTCAAATTATTCGTCCAAGAAAAGTAGCCCAGAGGTCGCCCCAAGCCAGAACACCCGGGAATCAAAACCGCGCTCTCAACGCCAGAAAACAGCGGTTCCTGACAACCGTTCACATCTGAGGGAGTTGATCGATCAAAAGACGCTTCTGATCACGGCGTTGGCTTCGGGTTCTTCCGTCAGGCCCAACATTGGCAACCCGAACGAAAACAGCAAAACCAAGCCGCCCCTGGCCTTGGTCAAGCTGTTCAAGTTGTTGGACCGTCACCCCGACCTACTCAACACGGTCAGAGCCGCCTGACCGCCTCGAACTTATTGACACGGCTACGCCAAGGCCTCGACCTGACTGTCGCGGACGCAAAAAATCGCGCAAGCCGCCGGCGATACCGCCTTGGCGACGCTTTCGGCACCAGCCCTGAACTCTGGGGCCGGAATGCAATTGCAATACGACCTGTGCCAGGTAGGAAAGCCCAAGCGTCCAAAGATTCAACGCATGGCAGCGTAGGCCATGCGATTTGTTGCCTTGTTGATGCAGTCGGGAGAGAAATCGCCGGACACAGGCGGTTTTTTTCTTTGCGGTTGGGTTTTACTACGCTGTTGGCCGTGATTGCTTAGAGAAACCAACAACTTTCCTCTTTGTTAGAGTAGCCAACAAACCCTCGGTAGACAAACCAACAATGCTTGGTTAGAGAACCCAACAAGCGCCAAAAAAATGGTGCTGGCCGGCCGATTCGATCGGTCAAAATGGCGCTTTCTCAAGGTTCTATGGCCATCAAATCCAGCGGTGACACCACGAAGGGCGCAAAGCGTACGCCGCCGTTGTTGCCCACGTTGTCGGTCGGCATCATCCAAGGCCTCATCAGGATCTACGGCCGGCTCCAGGGAGAACTGGACAAGGCCAATGACAACCGGGACGCAATCGTCGAGCCCGCTCAGTCAAAATATCTGCTAAACCAACAATCCACTGTTAGAAAAGCCAACAAAGGTCGATGGGTCTATTCATATTAATTTGTCGATGTCCTTTATGGAGTCTTGTTTTCCTTTTAGGCTTTGAATAAACTCAAGTGCTCGCGTCGATCTTTCTTTGGCAACTTTGGCTGATGGGGATATATCCAAAAATTTTGAAATGCGCTTCTTGCTGATTCTTGATATCTCATAGATTAGCTTTTCTACCATCAACTTTTCACTTGATCCTAAGGTTGCATAAATCTCGTTGATTGACTGCTCCATAGCCGGAACGATCCTTTCATACATAGCAGTTGCGACTTTTAGCATGAAATTTTCGGATGCCCCGATTGACTTGGCGAAAATATTCAATTGCTTTTTATCAACTTCACCTGGCTTGAATGTGCTCCCAATTTTGAAAGAAAAATTACTTGAAAAACCAGAATAGATGGTGGTGCACATCAAATCATAGAAAGGTGCCAACTTGTATCCGCCACCTTCTTGCAGCATGGACAGATTTTTTGCATGGCTGTCATTGTTGCCTGTGTAGAGATTAAAAAAAATCCACTTGACGAGATTTTCACAATCAATAATAGGTTTTATGCTTGTTGATTTGACTTGGAAATAGCAGCTTGAAAAATTTGGCCCTCCGTCGATTTCATATTTGACGCTGGATGGTTTTTTAAGTAGTTGACAAAGGTCAGATTGACCGATCCTGAGAACATTTCCGTCTTTAATATCGCGGTCATACCGCCTCACCAAACACGACTTTACAGACTCAATGTACCTGACACTTGCTACCGGGAGTCCGCATTTGGCAGCCATACGCATAAGAATGGTTTCATTGATAGCTGACGCCCAAATCTGTTGCCCTTCACGCTTAATATCTGGTTTCAGAATATGCGTGGATGGTGTTGAGCCAACTGGTAATAACGGATCTCCGTCGTCATCCAGTGAAAGGAGTAACTTGTATTGCGCGCCAGAGATAGATACTTTAGATGAATCGCTTTGAATTCCTTGACCAGAAATGATCCGAGAGATATCCGCCCAACTTTTTTTGATGTACTGGGAATTCTCTTCAATAGTCCCTGTAGGACGCAAGACTACAGAACCAGCAGTGTCCCACCCAACCTTTGACAGCAGTCCGAATACTGTTGAAACATGGTATTTTTGTTGGAGTGCGAGTCTTTGGTCGCCTTCTGGTAGTAAATTCTCAAAATATGCAAGCACTTCCGGCGTTGCGATACCGCCAGTGGAAAGTGGTATGACATAGGCAAATGGGTTGCGTATTAAACCGCCAAGACAATCCTCAGAATATACAAATGTAAATGGCTCCTTATTGTGCAAAATGCCAATAAGCCTCCCATCTACGAGGACATCCAGACTTTTCATTTTGACCCCTTCTTTCGGATCACAATCTCAAGGCCAAGCCAACCAATGAGGTCAAATAGCATTTGAGCTCTAACCGTTGGTTTTCCGTTCTCCACGTCACTGACATATCGACCACCCCAATTCGCCATGCCTGCGATCGTTCCCTGGGTCACGTGGCTTGATTTACGCACATGGCGCAATAGTTCACCGAGCTCTTTCATTGTTGAAATCGTTACCCCTGCCTGAAGATTGTTCACATCCATAATTTCACCTTTTACCGATCGGTAAGTCTATTGCAAAATGGATGAGCCGGTCAAGAAATTTTACCGATCGGTAATTTTTGTCTGATCAGTTCGAAGGGGCGCGAAAAATATACCGATCGGTAATATTTATGAGTCTCTACAAACACTTTGGCTTGAAGCATTCTTGCTGGAATACGCAAAACTTCTGAGCAACTTCGGGGGAGAAGATGCGAAATCATCTAATGAAAACGGCAAAGCGAGCAGAAATTCAGACCGACCAAACCAGCGAACGGAGCCATCTGGGCCTGGTACGGCAGAACCCAGATCAGACCTGCGCCTGGTCTGTCCTGGCCTGGGGTGCGGAATCCTGGTTACTCTTACGCCTGCACATTGCAGGCATGGTGTCGGTCGACCCGGCACAGCCGCAGACGGGTAATCGCGCTGTTGGCCGTGATTACTTAGAGAACCCAACAAGCGCCAGAAAAATGGTGCTGGCCGGCCCATTCGATCGGTCAAAATGGTCCTTTCTCAGGGTTCTATGGCGATCAAATCCAGGGGTGCCACCAGGAAGGGAACTAAGCATCCGGCGCCGTTGCTGCACAAGCTGTCGGTCAGCATCGTCCAGGGCCTCGTCAGAATCTACGGCCGGCTTCAGGGGGAATTGGACAAGGCAAAGACAACCGGGACACCCTCATCGAGCCCGCTCAGTCAAAAATCATCAAAATTGCGTCAACGAGGCTTGGGAATTACTGACCTTGCTGAAGGCCCACCAGAGGCTTGGCCACCAGACCCATCCTCAACATTGATCTCTGCTTGGATCTCGGTGACGCTGACCTTGAATTCGGGAACCATCATTTTCACGGTGTTCCAAATGAGTTTCAGATTAACCCCGTTGTAGTCGTGAACAAGACGATGCCTCATCCCGGCTATGGCATGCCATTCGATGTTGGGATGCTTGGCTTTCAAATCATCTGGCGTCAGCACATCAACCTGAGTTCCAATTTCAAGTTCAAGTGCATATTTAAGCTTAACCATATCCAGAAGCGTTCCATTGTCAGGCGCATCAACAAGTAGATCGATATCACTGTTATCGGTATCTTCTCCTCTTGCGATTGAGCCAAAGACCCTGACGTTAGTCATCCACAAGGCCACAAGGCAGCTGTTTAGCGTTCCCTTGGGCGAGGCAAAAGCCATTGTGGCGAAAAATCCATCCTGGCACCAGTTGGACGAGAACGCCAAGGAACTTCATGCCGATGCTCTTGAAGTGCTTTCTGATCATCCTAAATTCCTCGGTTGACCGCTTGGTTTTATCAACAAGTTCTTATGGCCATTGACTTTTTTAGCTTTGAGACATCTCACCTTTTGGGGTCATAGCGCTACGCACCCAATTGAGAAATCCAGGAATATGCAATCTCCCTTCTTTTATCATTCTTGGCGGTCGTTCACAGGCTGCGGAACGCCTTTATCAGACATGCCGTAGCCCAGCAGCGCCATGGCATTCTCGATGGCCGTGTTGGCAAAGTCAGTGCCTTGATAGAAAAACGGCAGCGCGGTTTCCTTGGCCAGCGCGTAGGTAAACAGGTCGCCCAGGTTCAGCCGCGCTTGGGCATCCACTTTGTGATGGTGGCGCTCGGCCCCCGCCACAAAATGCGTCAATGAGTCCTGCGTGAAGTCCACTGTTTCCACTTGCAGCGCCGCCAGCAGGGCTTCGACTTGCTGCGCACCCGCCGCTCCTTTGGCGTTGAACGCTGCCAGCCACACCTCAGCCCGTGTGGCCGCACCGATGTACAGCCGGGTGGTCTTTTGCAGTGCGGTGATGAACAGCGGTGCCGCTGGCTCGCCCAACAAGATGCACATCAGCGCCGACGAATCGACAATGGCCTCATCCAGTGTGGCACGCAGTGTGGCCTGCGCAGCCGTCATTGGGGCAGGCCCGAGGCGTCATACAGCGCCTCGTTCATCGGCCGCGCATCCAGCACCGGCAGGGCGTGCATGGCTTGCAAAATGCCCGCGATGGACTGCGCATCCCGCGCGGGCTTGCCCGCCTTGTCGCGCAGACTGCGGGCTTCTTCCAGCAGGCGGATGGTTTCCTTGTTCATGGAGCGGTGGTTGCGCCGCGCCTCAGCCGCCAACCAGTCTTTCAAATCGGAGGGCATTTTTTTAATCAAGAGCGTGGCTTCTGTCATGTCGGGCTCCATCGCTTACATTTAGATAGAAAAATGGTATCTAAACGTGGCTTGGGTGTCAACCAGAATGCCGGGCATCCGTCGAAAGCGTCATTCGATACAGCTCCATTTTCGATCAAAGTCGTAGTTGGTCAGCAAGTAGACGCGGTCGCAGCGTTTTACGCCGCACAAGGCCGTCGCAATGGGGCCAAGGTCAGAACCACGCTTGTCCTCTATCGTCCGTAGCCACTAGGCTGGCCAATCCAAAACGCGTTGACTGGTTCGAATGAAATGCAAATGGGAGGCCATTACGCGCGTCATTCCGGTTTAATCAGGTCAATAACTGGGTCTGCCGTAAAAATGAAAACTCGGCTATTCAAGTCTAATCCGGTTGACATTCGGGTCTAGGCAGGCTTACAGTCGGTGCAATGAAGACCGACACCATCCAAATCACGTTCGAATTACTCAATTTATTGAGTGAGGTTGACGAATTCAAAGGGGCCTGGCGTGCGCTGGGAACACTTGCGCCAGAGCGGCTCAATGCGTTGCGACATGTGGCAACCATTGAAAGCATTGGTTCCTCGACCCGAATTGAAGGTAGCAAGCTGACTGATCGGGAGGTCGAAAAATTAATCTCCAAGCTGGAAATCAAGAAATTCGACAGTCGCGATGAGCAGGAGGTTGCTGGTTACGCCGAGACGATGGAAATGATTTTCCATGCCTTTGAAGATATCCACCTCACCGAAAACCATCTCAAGCAGCTCCATCGTGACCTTTTGCGCTACAGCCAAAAAGATGAACGCCATAGAGGTGAGTACAAAAAGTTATCGAACAATGTCGTTGCCTTTGATGCCGACGGCAAGATGGTGGGAGTCGTTTTTGAGACAGCGTCTCCATTTGACACCCCACGTCGGATGACTGAACTGGTTGAGTGGCTGAAGGACGCACGAGAACTTAGGCGACTGCACCCACTGTTGATCGTTGCGGTGTTCACAGTCACTTTTTTAGAGATCCATCCATTCCAAGATGGCAATGGCCGACTGAGCAGGGTTTTGACCACGCTGTTGCTCCTCCAGGCAGGCTATGCCTATGTGCCCTATAGCTCACTGGAAAGCGTCATTGAACAAAGCAAAGAAGGTTATTACTTGGCACTGCGCCAAACACAGCAATCCTTGCATAGTGAAATACCCAACTGGCAGCCTTGGCTAATGTTCTTTATGCGGGCTCTGCAACAACAAAAACGCAGACTGGCCGCCAAGGTTGAGCGAGAAAAAGGAGCGCTTGCAACGTTGCCGGAATTGGCCGTCAGAATCTTGGATTACGTTCGAGATCATGGCCGGGTCACCACGCGCGACATAGTCCGTGAGTTCGGCGCCAGTCCAAACACCCTTAAAACAAGGTTCGGCAATCTCGTTAAAAAGGGGCTTCTGGTGCGACATGGCGGTGGTCGCTCGATATGGTACGGCCTGCCGTGACCAGCTAAGGCAACATGTCCACTCGCAAACGCATTCGGGAGTGGATCGGTGGCTGAATTTCTTCATGAGCGACGCGACTTCGATCAATTGCTTGCGGTTGTCGCAAACGAGCGTGCGCTCGACAGGAGTTGGCGCAGTTTGAGATTCTGAGTGGCGCAGTTTGCCGAACTGCGCCAGTTTTGACGACAACTGCGCCAAATCACAGCGACGTGCCATCACGGCAAAGAGCTACTCGCCTCCCAACTTGACTTACGACCACTGCTTGACGAATAAATGAGTGCAATAGCTGGATAAGATGAGCACATGAAAAGGGTCTATAAAACCAAGACGTTTGATCGATGGGCGCGCAAAGTGGTGAGTGATGATCTTCTTTGCCAAGCGGCGCACGAGATTGAGCAAGGGCAGTATGAAGCCGACTTGGGTGGCGGTGTGTGCAAGAAGCGGGTGGCCGTCAAAAAACTCGATGGCCTGGTTGCAACTGACGTCTTGAAGGAGATTTGTAATGTCAAACAAAAAAGCGACTGAAGAAAACCGTATTCTTGCTGAGATGCTAGAGATGGCGCAGGCTTTGCAAGGCCATGCTTTGATTTCCAAACAAGATATGGCCAAGATGCAACTCATCTGCCAGAGTCCGCCTGATTACACCGCTGAAAAGGTCACGGCTATTCGTGTGAATAAAGCCAAAGTGAGCCAATCTGTGTTCGCCTCAATTTTGAACGTCAGTGTTTCTGCTGTTCAAAAGTGGGAGTCACCGAGCTCTGGCAAAAACCCCAGCGGCGCGGCTGCGAAACTTTTACAACTTATTGAAAAGAAAGGTCTGGAGGCGATTGTTGCCTGAATTCGTGCAGTGTTTTACTGCCAACGGCATAGCGACCTCAAGAAAAAAAGTGCCGCGGCATGGCCGGGGCTCGGTGCACATTCATCGCGTTGTAAAACAAGGCAACGACAACCAGTACGCGCAGCGCCAAAAATGCAAGGACATAAGCAGGTAAGCCGTGTTGGTAAAAAATATAAAAACTAAGACCATCCGTGATAAAGCCTCCCAACGCCATTCCAAAAACAATCATGGCAACTTGGGGGAAAAACCAGCCTCGCAGATAACTGAACACGTACAGCGCAAAGGCAGTGACGACATACATCCCCCGAAAACCAATGTATTTGAAGGTGTCAATACCCAAGAGGTGGTGAAAACTGGTCAGCGGCAGTGCCTGCTCGAAATCCAACACCAGGCGCAGCAAAAAGACCACACCGGCCAAGCACAAAAAGGCATGGCGCCACTTAAAAAAATGGTCAACGCCGCCATAAACCAGCGGGGTGTGGTGGTCAAACAGTGCATCCAGTTCGGCTTGGCTCACCTTGTAGGGGGTCTCCTTGGAGCGCTTTGACAGGCCAAACACGGTAGAAATACTTTCTGCAGCTTAGGTGAACAACCGGCCGCGAATTGACTTGATTGCGCGAAACGGCTGCAAGATTTTAGCGCGCACGCCCGCCTTGGGCTTCTCTGCCGTGTTGGTCATGGCGTCAGCTTCGTTGTCTTTGTTGGTGGCGCAGCAGCCTGCAGACAACAAACAGTTTGTGGCACGGTATTTGCTGCTGATGTCAAGGTTGACGCTTTGCCGACACCTACCGTTTACTTCAAAATGCCCACGCCAGCCCCGCACCATGTTCTGTGGCTAGACCCCTTTCGCCCGCTCACGCCGACTGAGCGGGCGCAGTTGGCGCAGGTTGGGCTGTCGGTTGGCCTGGTGCACACGATGGATGAGCTGCAAGCCGAACTGGCACAAGCCCGCGCCGGGGTGCTGGTGTTGGGACTGGGCGGCGACGACTCCTTGTTGGTCGACAGCCTGCTTTTGCTGCAACAGGGTCCCGCCAAGGCGCTGCCGGTTATTTGCCGGGTCGATCGGCGCCACCTTGAGCTGGCGGTGAGCGCGCTGAGACACGGCGCCTGCCATGTTTTGGCCGCAGACGACTGGACCGCCAAGAGCTGGGAGTCAGCCCTCAGCTGTGCCAGCAAAAGCAGCCAGCAAACCACCCCCGATAGCACCGAGTCTGCCAGCGACGCCAAGCTGGCAACCGCCTTGTCTGCCAGAGCCGCGCCTGAAGCTGCCGTGCGCAGTGTGGTCTATGTCGATCCGGTGAGCCGCAATCTGCTGGCGCTGGCCCAACGGGTGGCCCAGGCCAATGTGACGGTGTTGCTCGAAGGCCCGACGGGGTCTGGCAAAGAAGTGTTGGCGCGGGTGTTGCACGAGTCATCGCCCGCTGCCGCTGGCCCGTTTATCGGGCTCAACTGCGCCGCCATGCCCGAGCACATGATCGAGGACATGTTGTTTGGCCACGAAAAAGGGGCCTTCACGGGCGCGCTCAAAGAACACCGGGGTTTGTTTGAGCAGGCCCAAGGCGGCACCCTGTTTTTAGACGAAATTGCCGAGCTGGCACTGCCCTTGCAGGCCAAACTGCTGCGGGTGTTGCAAGAGCGCAGTCTGGTTCGCCTGGGCGGAGAACGCAGCATTGCGCTGGAACTGCGGGTGGTGGCGGCCACCAACAAAGACTTGCGCCAAGCCATTGCCCGGCGCGAGTTTCGCGAAGATTTGTACTTCCGACTGAGCACTTTCAAGCTGCGTATTCCACCGCTGACCGAGCGCAAGGGCGACATTTTCCCCTTGGTGTCACGGCTGCTGGCACGTTATCAGCCCAGTGCCACAAGCAATGCCCAACCGTGGCAGGTCAGCGCGGCAGCGCAAGCGCAGCTGCTGGCCTACGCCTGGCCAGGCAATGTGCGCGAGCTCGAGAACGTGGTGCAACGCGCCATGGTGCTGTGCGCTGACCAACAAATTGACACCCAACACCTGATGTTTGACGACATGGGCGAGCTGCAGCTGGGCGCCGGATCGGTGGCGGCAGCTTGGGCCGAGCTGCTGCCAGACCCGGCTGCGACTCTCCAGAGCCCGGGCCTGCCGGTGCAAAACAACGGGGAATCAAGTTCAACCAAACCGCTGCAAGCCGCGGTTATGCACAGTGAGCAGCATTTGATACGGACCGCGCTTGAAAGCTCCGGGAGTCGGGTCCAGGCGGCTCAAAAACTCGGTATCAGCCCGCGCACACTGCGTTACAAACTGGCCCGTTTGCGTGACGCGAACCTCGCGCTGGCGCTGAACCCGTAAACCCATAACGATTCACGCGAATTTTCAGGAACCACCCCATGATCGAAAAAGCGAACTCCCCCGGCAGCATCGTGGCCATGCTCAAAACCTTGCAAGCCCATGCGACGCAAGCCAGTGGCCTGGGGCAAGACGCCGCTGCGGGCATTGCGACCCCGAAAACCGATTTCTCCGAGCTGATCCGCCAGGCCATTGGCCAAACCAATGCGACCCAGCTCGACTCCCAGAACACCAGCCAGGCCTTTGAACGCGGCGAAGCAGTTCCCCTGACCGATGTGGTGCTCAAGATGCAAAAAGCGTCACTGTCTTTTGAGGCCACCTTGCAAGTCAGGAACAAGGTGCTGAAGGCCTACGAAGACGTCATGAACATGCCGGTTTAAGGTCTTCGTTTGTTCTTGGCTCGCCCATTACCGCGCTGAAAGACCCTGCCCATGGCAACTGCAACCGCACAAGCTGGAACGTCATTACCGGCCACCGTTGAATCCGGCAGCCTGGCGATGCGCTCGGGTGGCGGCGACAGGCGCGCGCCAACTGGCGGCCAAATGCAGGATCAGACCGGCATGGGTAGCCACTACAGCGGCGCCAACCTGCAGACCCTGGATTCCCAAGGTCTGTTCGGCCCTGTCAGGCAAATGCTGATGCACCCCGTCGTCAAAAAATCGCTGCCCCTGATGCTGGTTGCGCTGGCACTGCTGACTTTTGCCCTGGTCTACTCGCTGATCAACGCGCCCAACTACCGCCCGGTGGTAACGGGCGTCACCGAGGGCGACCAGCAAGCGGTGTTTGAAGCCTTGAAAGCGGGTGACTTCAAACCAGTGATAGACACCGGTAGCGGCCAAATCACCGTGCCTGGCAGCCGTTACCACGAAGCGCGTATTTTCTTGGCTTCCAAGGGTTTGCCAAAAACCGCTGCGGGCAGCGTGGACACCTTCAAAGACCAGTCCTCACTGACCAGCAGCCAGTTCATGGAACAGGTGCGCCACAACGCCGTCGTCGAGCAAGAGATTGCGCGCAGCATTCTGAAAATCGAATCGATCCAGAGCGCCCGTGTCCATCTGGCTACCACCAAACCGTCGGTGTTTGTGCGCGACCGCACGCCGCCCAAAGCCTCGATTGTGGTGACCCCGCACACGGGGCGCAGCATCAGCCCCATGCAAGTCCAGGCGATTGTTCATTTGGTGGCCTCCAGCGTGCCCATGCTGACGCCGCAAAACGTGGTGGTGGTGGACAACGTTGGCAAGTTGATGACCGAATCCGAATCCGACCTTTCGATGGGAATGAACGCCGGCCAGACCAAGCACAAACAAGCGATGGAGGAGCTGTACCGCAAGCGCGTGATCCAAATCCTGTCGCCGATTGTGGGCGAAGGCAATGTGCGCTCGGAAGTCAACCTGACCTTGGACTTCAGCCAGACCGAAACCACGGTGGAAGACTTTGACAACCAGGGCAAGGGGGTCAAGACCCGTTCCGAGATTCGCAGCGAAGACCGCAACAGCGCCAAAGATGCCGCTGGAATTCCTGGCACCCTCTCCAACACGGCCCCGCCGGCGCCAGCGGCAACGCTCAACACCAACCCTGCCCCGCCCGCAGCGGCCGCGTCCGATGAGCGCAGCTCGGTGGCATCGCGTAGCACGCGCAACTACGAAATGGACCGCTCGGTGCGCCACACCAAAAGCGCCACCGGCAACGTCCAGCGCTTGAGCGTCGCAGTGGTGATCAACGAACGCGCGCCCAGCCCACAGCCCAATAACGACAAGGGCGAAGCGCAGCCCGCCAAAGCCAATCCCTTCAACGCGGAAGAGGTGGGCCGCATGCAGGAACTGGTTCGCGGCGTGGTCGGTTTTGACGAAAGCCGCAAAGACGTGGTGAGCGTGGTCCAAGCCAAATTTGAGACCGAAGCGCCTTTGGACCTGTCGGTTCCTTGGCACAAAGACGAGGCTCTGATGGCCAACATCAAGAGCGGGTTTCTGGGCCTGTTGTTTGTGATGTTCTTGCTGCTGGTGGTGCGCCCTGCGGTGATGCACATGATGAACCGCGACAAAGAAGCGGCCCAGGCCGTTGCCACCAGCTTGCAGCTCGCCCGCAATGCCGAGCTGGGGCTAGACACTGCTGACAACGCCGAGGCTGAGCCGATCAAAGAACCCTCTGCGGCAGAAACACTTGAAGAAATGAAGGCAAAGATGAAGCAGAAAAAATCCAATATTTCTGCCGAAATGCTAGACACAGCCAACACCTACGACGACAAGGTTGCCCTGATTCGAATGATCGTCTCCGATGATTCGGCGCGGGTGGCCAGCGTGTTGAAGAACATGATCAAGCCAGGCTGATCTTAATCCTGGGAGCACACCATCATGGCCACACTCGCAACTTCCGACACACAATCCAGCGGCGAATTGGTCGTTCTGGTCAACGAGGCACTTCGCAGAGAACTCGAAGAATTGACCGGCACCCAGCGCGCTGCCGTCTTGATGCTGCTGCTGGGTGAAGAGCAGGCCTCAGACATCATTCGTTTCCTCAACCCCAAGGAAGTCCAGGCTCTGGGCATGGCCATGGTCCAGGTGGCCGAGCTGTCGCAAGAGGCCGTCAATTCCGTGCTGAATGATTTTTTGGCGACCATCAAACGCCAAACCAGTCTCGGCTTGGGCAGCTCGGACTATGTGGAGAAAGTATTCAAACGCGCTTTGGGCGACGACAAGGCCGCCTCGGTGCTGGGCCGTATCAACCCGGGCCACGCCAGCAAGGGCTTGGAGATTTTGACCTGGATGGACGCGCGCTCGATTGCCGACATGATCCAGGCCGAGCATCCCCAGATGGTGGCGATTATTTTGTCGGTTCTCGAAAATGGGGTTGCCGCAGAAGTTCTCAACTTTCTGCCAGCCGAGTCCCGTGCCGAGGTGATGCAACGCGTCGCCAGCCTGGAGACGGTTCAACCTTCGGCCATGGAGGAACTGGAGGGCATCATGAAAAAACAGTTCTCCCACAACTCCTCAGCCAAGTCATCGAGCTTCGGCGGCATCAAGGCCGCAGCAAACATCTTGAATCTGACCAAGACGGCATTGGAGGCCTCGGTGATGGGCGGGCTGCGCACTTTGGATCCGGAGCTGATGCAAAAGATTCAGGACAACATGTTCACCTTTGAAAACCTGGTGTCGGTAGACAACAAGGGCATCCAGGTCATCATGCGCAACGTCGACCCTGACCAGATGATGATTGCGCTCAAGGGTGGCAGTGACGATGTCAAAGAAAAGTTCTTCAGCAACATGTCCGAACGGGCCCGGGGCATGTTCAAAGACGACATGGAGGCCAAGGGCCCGATGCGTTTGTCCGACGTGGAGGCGTCGCAAAAAATTATCATGCGAACCGCCCGCAAGCTGGCGGATGCGGGCGATCTGGTCTTGGGCGGCGGGGCCGACTATGTCTAGCCAGCCCAGTGCCTCGCCAGAGGCAGCTGCGCGCCAAGTCCGGGTGCGCCCGGCACGGGTCTGGCAAGCGCTCGATTTGCTGCACCCCCAGGCCGCGGCGAACAGTTTTACGGCGAGTCCCTGGGGCGCCAGCCCGGCGCCTTTTTTTGACCCGACGGACTTTGCCCTCCTGGCGGACGATAGCGCAGACGACCTGGCACAAGGCCTGAGCGAGAGCAGCCAGGCAGCAGCCGAGACCGAGCCGGACCTTGCACAGGATGCCGACACTGTAGAACCACTGGCCGCTGTCAGTGCAGAAGCGCTGGCGCAGGCCCGCGCCGAGGGCCACGCGCAGGGTGTTGCCGAGACCCGCGCTGCGCTGCAAGCTGAAATGCAGAACACGCTTGCAAGCCGCTTGGCCACCGACCAGTCGCTGTTGGAGTCTATGCAGGCAGCGCTGGTTGTGCTGCAACAAAGTCCCGCCACTTATTTCGAGCCTTTGAAACGTCTGGCCCTGCATCTGGCTGAACAACTGGTGTTGGCCGAACTCAGTCTGGATGGACGGGTCATTGACCGTTTGGTGCAATCCTGTGTCGATGCGTTCTCCCAGCAGAACGAATCGATGATTCTGGTGGAATTGCATTCCCGCGACCTGGCGGCCTGGGAAGAGCTGCGCCAACGCACCGGCCTGAACACCGGCGCAGGCTTGCGTATGCAGGCCAACGACGCCATGCCCCAAGGCAGCGTTCGCGCCAGCGCCAATGACACACTGGTCGAAGTTCTGATCGTCGAGCGACTCGCTGGCCTGGCCAGTGCGCTGGGGCTGGACGAGCAGCGTTGGCGCGCCAACTCGGCCTTCAATCCAGGCCTGGCCAAGGCCAGTCCCACCGGGCCGGACAACCAACCCGCCGCGCGGATTGACCACGGCTCGCTTGAAGTCGGGCGTGATGTTTGACTTTGAATCCGTTGTGGACCAAGCCATCGGTACGCTGCACCCGCAGCGCCCGGTCAGCAGCGGCACCTTGGTACGTTTGGTAGGCCTGCGTCTGGAGGCGCGCGGCATCACGGCGCCGATTGGCGCCTGGTGCGAAGTGCGAGGACAAAACGGCAGTCGGATCGAAGCCGAGGTGGTGGGTTTTTCCGACAAAACCATTTACCTGATGCCGTTTTCCGAACCCGATGGTATCGGCCCCGGCGCCTTGGTCCGGGTGCTCAGTCAAAGTGGCCATGCGCAGTTGGGTGATGCGCTGTTGGGGCGGGTGATTGATGCCCAAGGCGAACCACTGGACGGCAAGCCCAAACCCAGCTACAGCGCCAAACAAGGGCTGCTGGGTTCGCCGCTGAACCCGATGGACCGCGGCCCGATTGACCGCATACTGGACGTCGGCGTCAAGGCCATCAACGGCCTGCTCACGCTCGGGCGGGGCCAGCGCGTGGGCCTGATTTCAGGTTCTGGGGTTGGCAAGAGCATGCTGCTGGGAATGATCACGCGCTTCACCAAGGCCGACATCGTCGTGATTGGCCTGATTGGCGAGCGCGGGCGCGAAGTCCAGGCCTTCATCCAGGAGACGCTGGGCCCGGAAGGTCTGGCCAAATCCGTGGTGATTGCCGCGCCGGCCAATGTCTCTCCGGTGTTGCGCCTGAAATCGGCCCACTTGTCGCATGCCATCGCGGAATATTTCCGAGACCAGGGCAAAGATGTGTTGCTGCTGGTGGACAGCTTGACCCGGGTGGCCCACGCGCAGCGCGAAATCGGCCTGGCGATTGGTGAACCCCCCACCGCCAAGGGTTATCCGCCATCGGTATTTGCTTTGTTGCCCAATTTGATTGAACGCGCCGGGGTCGGGCGCCATGGCCACGGCTCGATCACCGCGATTTATACCGTGCTGGCCGAAGGCGACGACGCCAATGACCCGATTGTGGACATCGCCCGGGCATCGCTCGATGGCCAGGTCATGTTGTCACGCAAGCTGGCCGATGCGGCCCATTACCCGGCGATTGAACTCAACGGATCGATCTCCCGGGTGATGCAAGACCTGCTCTCGCCGAGCGAACTGAAAATGGCCAATCGCTTCCGGCGTCTCTGGTCGCTGTACCAACAAAATGTGGATTTGATTCAGGTCGGCGCCTACCAAATCGGCAGCAATACCGAAATTGACCAAGCCATTGAAATGCGTGAAGCGATGGAGACATTTCTGTGCCAGGACAGGTTGTCGGGCGTGGATGAAGCCAAGGCGCGCACCGACTTGCGCGTTTTGATGGAACTCTAAGGCGGCCCATGAAAGTTCGTTCCTGCTGGGCAGTCCTTGAGCGCAGATGTGAGCAGCTGTTGACCCAACTTCGGTCCGACACCGGACAGGCGCAGCGGCTGCGCGAGTCGCTGCTCGGTAGCCAGCAACGCCTGGACCAGATGCTCCTGGAGTACCGGGCCCAAGCTGTGGGTCGGAGCAACTCGACTGGCATGTCAGCCACCTTGAATCACCGTCAATTCATGGCGCGGCTGGTGCTTTTGCGCGAACGTGTGGTGCAAGACATTGCGAAATCCAACAGCCACCTGGCCGGCCTGGAGCAGCGCACCCGCAAAGCCGAAGCGGATCGACTCAAAATGCAGGCGCTGATGGAAAACGATCTCAAAGCCGTCGAAAACCACTTGCGGCTTCGTGAACAGGCGAGCATGGACGCGCTGGGTGTGATGCAGTTCAACCGCGCAGGCGCCGCATGAACCCAACCGGCGACCTGCTCTGGCATTGGCGCGCATGGCAGCGGCAGGCCGAATGGCAAGCAACCTGTGACGGCATCGGCCAATGGCTGGACCAAGTCCAACCTGCCAGCCAGGAGTTGCTGATCATTGGCGCGAGTGCCGGCTGGATGATGCCGGTGCGGTGGTTGCAAGGCTTCAAAAAAATCACGACTTTTGACATCGACCGCTGGGCAGCACCCCTTTTCCGATGGCGTCACGGTCGCCTGTTGCAAGCATCGGGCACCCAACTGCAGTGCCACACCCGCGATGCGTTGACCCCGCTCGACGCAGTTTTGCGTGCCAACCCGAACGCTGCCGTGCTGTTTGACAACGTACTCGGGCAACTGCGCTTTCAACAGCCCTCGCTCGACCATGCCGCTGCACGGATTGAAAAAATAACCCGCAGCATGCGCACCCGGGAATGGGGCAGCGTGCACGATGCCTACTCGGGGCCGGTGTACCCAAGGCAGTCAGCAAGCACAACACCGCACGGCTACCAAAGCATCCAGGCGGCGTACCTGAGCCCCTCCCCTGCCGACCATAGCGCGGTTCAGTTGGCCCCGGAATTTGCCAAATTCAGTGCCCAGTTCAATGCCCAAGGCGACTGGCTTGACCACCTGACGTCCAACGTCTTTCCGAGCGGCACGCCCGTTCACCACATTGCCTGGCCTTACGCCCCCCGTTATGCCCACTGGCTGCAAGCAGGATGGATCCCCTTATGAAAATTGAAATCAACGGTGGGCTGGCTGGCTGGCCAGGCCTGCGCCGAATACTGGCGATCGCCCCCTGGTGCGCCCTCAGCGCCTGCGGTGGTGGGGGCGGGGGCGGACCGATTGCAAGCCAGGGCAGCGCGATTGTCAGCCCAGACCCAACGACAGTGCTGCAAGGCTTCTACCAAGCCAGCGCCTTGGCCAGCCCACAGGAATTCATCAGCCTGGTGCTGCCCACCAGCGCCAGCAGCGTCCAATGGTATGGCTGGTATTTCAAAAGCCCAAGCGCCAACGCCGATCCCTATCTTTTCTCTGGCGTCCTGGACTTGGGGGTTAGCGGTGCAGCGCAATCCAACGCTGCCGGCATCAAGGCTTTCACCAGTGGCATCTTGGCAACGGGCTCGGTCAACCTCAGCAACGCCTCTTTGACCGGTTTTCATGCAAGTGTTGCCGCAGTTGCCCGGCAAACATCGCTGGACTTCAACGCCAGTGCGGCCCCAGCCTTGAATTACCAGTTCGATGCTCCCGCCCTGGCAACTGACTTGGCCGGCCGATGGACGGGCCCCTGGTCCAGCGCCGGGTCTATTTACGGCGCTTCGACGCTGACCTTCGGCAACACCGGTGGGCTGGTCTCCAATACAACCAACTTTCCCTGTGCTGTCTCGCAACTCAGCTTGGTCCCCCGCGCTACGGGCAACGCGTTCACCGCCAGCCTGTTCATACCCGCTGCAACCAACTGCCCCTGGTCGACGCCGACGCCAAAGACACTCCATGGCATCGCCTTTATCCACAACCTGACGGGCGGTAGCCGCAGGCTGGAAGTGATGCTGCTGGACAGTGACGGCAGCGGTATTTCATTTCGCGGAGATTCGCCTTGACTCAAGTTTTTCCAACTCGGTCCGAATCCAGTTACAAGCACGCCACGTTCAGTGGGCGTGCCGGGCAATGTCGTCTGGCATTGGCCGGGCTTTTTGAGGAGTCCTATGAAAAGAACATTGGTTGAAGTTGTTTTAGCCCTGGCACTGGTTGGCGCAGGTGTTTTCGGCTGGCTCAACTGGCAAAAAAATCAGAAGAACGTGGGCCAGTTGACGGCCTTGCAAGCAGCCTCGGATGCAGCCGCGGCTGCGGCCACCAAATCGCTCCAGACCTCTGGCGCATCGGCCAAAGCAGCCGAAGAACAAGCCGCAGCTTTGCGCCAACAATTGGCGCCAATGGAAGCCCAACTGCAGGAACTGGCGGCGGCCAAAGCCGGCTTGTCCAGCGGAGCCACCTTGACCGACTTGCAAACCGCTTACAAATCCCAAAAGGAGTTATCGGTAGACAGACAAGTCGGTTTGGCTGCTTTGATGCTGCTCACCAAGGGCAGCAAAGACCCAGCAACGCTAGAGGCTTTTCGCAAAGCACTTCAAGTATCCGACGCAGGCAACCGCAAAAACACCATATGCGCGGCCCAGATTGCTTTGGCCGCAGGGGGCGAGAAAGTCGCTGTGTCGTCTGATTGCAAACCCCAGTCTGCGCACGGCGAAGCCAAAGAATCCAAAACCGAGGTGGCTGAAAAAACCGACCCCCATTCCAAGGCTGAAAAAGACGGCACCCATCCCAAGGCTGAAAAAGACGGCGCCCATGGCAAGGCTGAATCGCATGACAAAGACGGGAAGAAGGTGGCCCTGCACGCCACGCCGCACTGGGGCTACGACGGACTCATGGGGCCGGAGCGCTGGGGCAAGGAGTTCCCCACGTGTGCCAAAGGCAAGTCGCAATCGCCGTTGGATATCCGGGGACCTTTTGTGAAGGCGCGCGCCACTGTCAGCGCAGACTACAAGGAAGGTCCGCTGAAGATCATCAACAACGGACACACCATTCAGGTCAACGTGGCCGCGGGCAGCAAGTTGCGGATTGACAGCATGCCGTATGACTTGCTGCAGTTCCACTTTCACCGTCCGAGTGAAGAAAAAATCGATGGCAAACCGATGGCCATGGTGATCCATTTTGTGCACAAGAACCCGGCCGGAAAACTGGCGGTGCTGGGTGTTTTGCTCAAAGAGGGCAATGAAAATCCGGGAATAAAAACACTCTGGGACAACCTGCCCAAGGGGGAAGGCCCTGAGGTCAGCCCTGAGGGAGTGAACTTCAACCCAGGAAAGCTGCTGCCCCGTGAGTTTGATTTCTACAGCTATGAAGGCTCACTCACCACCCCGCCTTGCACCGAAGGTGTGACCTTCTATATTTTGAAAGCGACAGTCAACGTGTCAAATGACCAGGTCACCAAGTTCCCATTCCCGATGAACGCTCGCCCAGTGCAGCCGCGCAATGGCCGGGAAATCGTGATGAACTAATTGGCTTCGAACCGCATGCCCCCCTACAGGCCGAGACCCCGTCCATGAACAAACACTGGATGGCCAACGTGTTGACCGCTTTATTGACCATGCTGCTGCTTGGCGCACTGGGCTGGCTGGCCGACGACCAGGGCTGGATTCATATCACGACACCCACAGTGGCTGCCCGTGACCGAGAACTTGACAGCGCAGCGCCAAGATTGGAAAAGGAAAAGGGGCCCGCCAATTTTATTTGCGAGGTCACGGTCTCGACACCCAAAGGCGAACTCAAGTCCGAGCCCACGGTGCAATCTGAATTTCTGGTTGCCGGACTGGACCAGGAGGCGAAATCGGGCTGGTACCAAGGTGAATATTCGATCTCAGAATCACGCAAGGGTGCGCTGCGCATGGAGGGGGGGAAAGCCATTGTCAGCCGTCCTGCCATGTACGAACGCTTTGGAAAAATGATCACCCAGGAAGAGTTCAGCCTGGACTTGACGGACGGCTCGTTTGTTCAGACCCTGACTTTCAAGGACGGGACGCGGCGCCACATGATCAAAGGGATCTGCGCCAAATACTCCAAAGCGCCTTTTCAATAGGCGCTGACAGGGCGGCATTTTTGTTCAATGGATGTATGGCATCTACCACCAAGGACCCAGCGATGGAAACTCTCACAGCACCGAAACCCGCAGCCCCGCCGGCCAGTTTCACCATCTACGACGGCCTATTTTTGGTCTTCATTGTGGTGGTGTTTTGTGTTGTCACTTTGCTTGGGGTAGTTACCCGCCAGGAGGCATTAAAGACCGAAGCCGCCAAGTCCAACGCTGAAACTTGGGCCACTTGGTTCAAGGGGGCCAGCAAAGAGCGCTTTGAAGCCAACTACGCTTATGCGGCCTGTGCCGGTGGCAGCAAAACGAACGCCATCAGCGCTGCACCAGCGCCCACTGCTGCAGCCACGTCGCCCGAGAACAAGGCCGATGCAGCAGCCCCTGCTGAAGCGCCGAGTCCAACGGCTGGCACCTGGGGTGGCTGCTTGGCGCAATTGCAACTCGAAACCAGTCTCAAAGACCTGCGCAACCCGTTTACCGGGATGGCGCTCAGGCACATTGAAGCCTGCGTTCCCTCCGACCGCAGCTTGGCCGGAGACATACACATTCAAAAGTCGGTTGCAACCCCAACCGGTTCCGCTTTTCCGTTTGTCAAATCAAATATGGCGTTGACCGATTCGACCCTGGAAAAGCTGCAGCTCAGTATCACCGTGTGTGACAAAGGCGGTTATCCCATCAAGATCTCCGACATCGAATTTTGAGGCCCCCCATGAAAACCCAACACGCGATATCGATCGAAGACTTGGACATCTCCAATTTTGTAGCCGTTGAAGTCCAGGCCGACATTCCCAACAATTTGCCGATGCGGAAATGGCTACACGCCTGGCTGCTAGACCCCAATATTCCTGGCAATTTCCAAAAACCAGTTGACCGATGGATCGGCATTCTGATCGTGGTGAATCTGTTTGCTCTGGTTTTTGAGCATGTCCCTTCCGTTTATGAAGCCAATAAACAATGGTTCCATTGGTTCGACATTTTTTCCGTGGGGGTCTTTACCGTCGAGTATTTGCTGCGGCTTTATTTGGCCCCGGAGGATGAGGAACTAAAAAACAAGACAAACGCCCGTCTGCGTCACGTCAGCAGCCCGTTTGCCGTCATCGATTTTCTGGCTGTGGCGCCGTTTTATCTGCAGGCATTTATCCCCATCGATCTGCGGGTACTGCGGTTTCTGCGCTTGCTGAGGATTTTGAAGTTGTTTCGGGTGCTGGTTCCTGCATACCATGAGTTTGTGCTCTTGAATCAGGGCCGCACCTTCCGCCAAAAAATGCATGCGTTGTTGTTCGTCAGCCCCTTTGGTGGCAAACTTCACGATTTTTTCAATAACTTTATCGGCCTCTGGGTGCTTATTTCGGTGTTGGCCGTGGTGCTGGAGTCGGTCCACAGCGTCTCCTACATCCTGCATGTCGAATTCGTGATTTTGGACTCGATAGCGGTAGCCATATTCACGATCGAATATTGCATGCGAATTTACTGCTGCGTGGAGGAACCACGCTTCAGCCATGGCCTGACTGGCCGCATCAAGCAAGCCAAACAACCTGCGACCGTGGTTGATTTTCTGGCGATTCTTCCATTCTTCCTGGAATATTTTCTGCACCACCTGATGGACTTGCGTTTTCTGCGCGTGTTCCGACTGGCCCGATTGCTCAAACTGACCCGTGGCAGCGATGCAACCGCCACCTTGGGTCGCGTGATCCAGCGCGAATGGCCGGTCATCGCCGCAGCTGGCTTCATCATGCTGCTGCTGGTGGTGCTCACCGCGTCACTCGGTTATTTGTTCGAAAACGAAGCGCAGCCGGACAAATTTGACAACATTCCCAATGCCATTTACTGGGCCGTGATCACGCTGGCTTCGGTTGGTTATGGCGATATTTCACCCGTCACGCCAGCCGGTCGGGCCATGACCATGGTCCTGGCTTTGATCGGTATCGGTATCTTTGCCATTCCCGCGGCACTGTTGTCTTCGGCCTTCAGTGACGAACTGGTCAAAGAGAGAAATGCACTCAAGATTCAGATCCACGATATATTGGCCGATGGCCAAATAGATCCGGAAGAAATGGAATTTATCCGCAGAGAGTCCAAACGCCTGCATTTGAATGTGGGGGAAATCAATGCCTTGTTACAACAAGTGCAAAAAGAGCTTCATGAACATGCCAACTTCAGTGCCATGCCGATCCATACGATTGCCGGCAACCCCGAACACGCGGTTGAACACTTCAAGTCATTGCTCAGCACTATCCGACAATTGACGCTGCTCACTGACCCGGTGATGTTCGAGAAAGTTGCCATTGCCAAAGACCGGCTTTCTGCCAGCGAGCTGGCCTTGTGGCAGCAAATTCAAGCCAAATCCTGAGCACTTTTTAACAGAGGTAAAGGTACAGGTATGCTTGGGTTATTGGGAACACTTTCGGCACTGAACGGGTTTTTCTTGCTGTTTTAGACAAACAAACGCCCGCCCGCCCGCCACTGACACCATTTGCACTGGGCACGACTCTGGAAATGAATAAACCCAGTGCCAGCACCAGCACCAGTGCCAGTGCCAGGCTGCTCCGCTGGCCTCTGCCGGCCTTGATCGTCTGGGCCTCGGCGTGGTTTTTCTACGGCTTCCTGTTGCGCGAAAGCCTGACGCAGGAACTCGCCATGTTGTTGACTTCTTTGGCGGGCGTGGGTGCTGGCGCTGTTGCCTGGAGGCTCGGTTACTCGAAAGCCCGGTTGCTCGCGTTGGTGCTGGGTTTCCCGGTTTCTTTGTGGCTCTCTGGAACGGCCAGTTTGGCGCCCTGGGTGTGGTTATGTACCTTGGCGCTGGCATTGCTGATCTATCCGATCCATGCGTGGCGCGATGCACCGGTTTTTCCAACCCCCTTGCATGCCTTGCGTGATCTGCCCGGCTGCGCCCCGCTGTCCCCAAACGCCTGGATACTCGACGCCGGTTGCGGCGCCGGCGACGGCCTCAGGGCCTTGCGCCTGGCCTACCCCCAAGCGCGTTGGGTAGGCATCGAATTCAGTCGGCCTTTGGGCTGGCTGGCAAAGCTGCGTTGCCCGTGGGCGAAGGTTCTCCATGGCGACATGTGGCTGGACCACTGGGGTGCGTACGACCTGGTCTATTTGTTCCAGCGGCCCGAGACCATGCCACGCGCGATGGCCAAGGCGCAAACAGAGATGAAACCCGGCGCCTGGTTGGTGAGCCTGGAGTTTGTGGCTTCGGCGCTGCAACCCGACGCAGTGGTTTACGCCAGCCCCGGTCGTCCGGTCTGGTTGTACCAGGCGCCATTCAAAGCCGCCAAAAGTTAATCGCCATTCTCCAAGCGGCGGACCATGTTATTCTGGCAAGCGAGCCCAGTCTGACCAGCTTGACTGACCAGGTTTTTCCTGAAGGGATTTCAACATGCGGCGTTCTGCTTCCTGGACTTTGCAGGATGCCAAAGCCCAGTTCAGCCAGGTGGTCGCTGACGTATGAAATTGAGGAGCAAGACTACGAGCCATCGGACGATCTTGATGACTTGGAATGGCAGGAACTTCTGGGCCAACCAGATTCCAATGCACTGGATTTGAGCGGATCCAATGTTTTCGGCGCCTTGCAGTCTGCCGCTGCACGGGGAGATGGCAGGGCGCACTTGGCCATGGCCCTCATTGAAGACTTGGCTCTACAGGACGAAGCCGACTTTGACCAACCCAAGGGCAGAGACGGCATCTAGAAGAGGCTGCGGCGTTGGGGCAGCACGACGCCTTGCTGCTGATCGCTGACAAGTATGACGACGACCGCTTCTTCGACTTGGTCGATCCCGTTGTCAGGGCCGATCCGCGATGGATCGCCAGTGTTGCGGAACGGGTCGGGCGATACGAATGCGCACCAGGCTGGCTCACCCTGGCCGCCGAACAGGGAAGCATAGGTGCCATGCGCGATCTCGTCGAGCAGCGAGTTGTTTCTCAAGTTGCTCGATCTGCCCCCTGTTTTTCATGACAGTCGCCCTGGCATGAGCCTGATCGGGGCAAGCGCAACAGGGATGAACACGGGCCTGTGGCTCTTCAAAATATGCGCGATATGTACGAAACGCGTATTAATCATAAAATACGCACTTCAATCGGGAGTCCCGTTATGCAAGTCGTTACTGCCACCGAAATCAAAAACCAACTCGGCGATCTTTTTGATGCCATCGAAAAGAATGAGGGCGCAAGCGTCTTAATTGAACGAAACCGGCGCCCTGCGGCGATGCTGCTCAACGCCCAAGTGGCCGAGAAGGCCATCCTGGGCGCTTACGCCCATGGTGTGCTGCCGCGCGCCGTAGCGATGCAGCAACTCGGCCTGGATTGGTATGGCGATCTTCTTCAACGAATGAACACCCATGGCATCGAGCGCCCGTCTGCCTCGGCCGAGGATATGAATGTCATGAAGCGTTCAGTTGATGATGTACTTGGGTGTTTGGATGCGCCAAGGACGCGTGCTGCTCGCCTGAGCAAGCTGGGGCGATAATGGCCGAGAAAATCAAAATCGTGCTACCGGACACCGGCCCGTTGATCACGCTGGCCCATGCCAATGCGCTTGAAGTGCTTTTGGCGTTCGACGCCGAACAAGTCCGGCTCGTTATCACAGACATGGTGGAGTTCGAAGCCACAAGGCATCGCCGCACCCATGAAGATGCCCAGCGCATTGCAAATTTCGTCGAGAAGCACGCCGGGCGAATCGTCATTGAAAAAACCGCCTTTGGCCAGATGGCGATCTCGGCAGCGCGCCTGTACGAACGATACGCAGAGAGTCAGCAACTCCGTGAGTTCTACTCCGCCAGCAATATGCTCGCGCCGGCGCCTTTGGCGCCCAACAGCGGAGAACTTTCGATCAACGGCTACGTGACCGAGTTGATAGGGCAGCCCCCTGGTCCACCCTGCTTAATCATCGCTGAAGACGACTTCTTCTTGCGATCCACACCCGGCGCACTGCCTGGTAACGCGCACATCATCTCCACTGCGACATTACTGGCGAAACTGGAGGAATTGAATCCCAAATTGAAAGCGCGAGACATCCTGGACGCTGCGAAACACTATAAAGGCAGGGACCCCAACCGGGCCGAGGTCGATTCGCCGGCGGCAAAGGTCAAAGCAGGTAGCTCCTGGAGAGAAACTGTGAATGCCACCAATTTGACCACCAAGCTCACAAAGAAGGCTGACCTGAGGAAGAAGGATTCGAGGCGGCCCGCTTGATGCGGCTCCGCATTGTCCTGTTTTTGGCTTGAATGCGACTACTTGTGTTTAGCTGAAGCCCAATGCTGGCGCGGCTTCCGACAGTTTTCCGGGCATCAGCGAGATAATGCCGAGGAATAGACACGACGCGTTGGCACACATCGCAGACACCAGAGAGGATGTTCTTCGCTACACCCGTCCCATCGTTGAAGGGGACATTGCGTCGCAAAAACTTCGTTTCCACAATCGCCGCACAGTCATGACAAAAGGCTTTGCTCTTGATGACATGACAATCTATGCGCACGCCACTGTGCAATGGTCATGCCCTCACTTCGGATTGTCCATCGGGCGATAAAGTCACGATGAAGGACGGATCAAAAGTGCTGTTCTCGTAACTCTGCGGTGATCGCCCCCTCGGGTACCCATCTATGCCGAGGTAAACAAAAAGTTCATCACGTCGCCATCCTTGACGACGTAGTCCTTGCCCTCGGAGCGCATCTTGCCCGCGTCCTTGGCGCCCTGCTCACCCTTGTAGGTGATGAAGTCGTCGAAAGCGATGGTCTGGGCGCGGATGTAGCCCTTCTCGAAGTCGGTGTGAATCACCCCCGCTGCCTGCGGCCCGGTGTCGCCTACATGGATCGTCCAGGCGCGGACTTCCTTCACGCCGGCGGTGAAGTAGGTCTGCAGCCCCAGCAACTTGTAGGCCGAGCGGATGAGCCGGTTCAGGCCGGGCTCGGTCTGGCCCAGTTCTTCGAGGAACATCTGCCGGTCTTCGTCGCTCATGTCGGCCATCTCGGCTTCCATCTTGGCGCAAATGGCAACCACCGGGGCTTTTTGCACGTCGGCATAGGCGCACAGGCGGTCCAGGAACGGGTTGTTCTTGAATCCGTCTTCGCCCACATTGGCCACAAACATCGCGGGCTTGGCGGTGATCAGGAAGAACTGTTTCAGCAGCGGCAGTTCTTCCTTGCTGAAGTCGAGCGTGCGCACCGGTTTGGCCTCGTTCAGCGCCACCTGGCATTTTTCGAGCAGGGCCACCAGCTTGATGGATTCCTTGTCGCCCGAGCGTGCGGTCTTGGTGACGCGGTGCAGGGCCTTTTCAACCGACGAGAGGTCGGCCAGGCACAACTCGGTATGGATCACCTCGATGTCCGAGATCGGGTCGACCTTGCCGGCCACATGGATCACGTTGTCGTCTTCAAAGCAGCGCACCACGTTGATGGTGGCGTCGGTTTCGCGGATGTGCGCCAGGAACTTGTTGCCCAGGCCCTCCCCGGTGCTGGCACCCGCCACCAGGCCGGCAATGTCTACAAACTCGACGATCGCCGGCACCACGCGTTCCGGCTTCACGATGGCGGCCAGCTGGTTCAGCCGCGGATCGGGCATTTCGACCACGCCGACGTTGGGTTCGATGGTGCAAAACGGGTAGTTCTCGGCCGCGATGCCGGCCTTGGTCAGGGCATTGAACAGGGTGGACTTGCCCACATTGGGCAGGCCCACGATGCCACATTTCAAACTCATGCAAACCCCCAAAAAACAGGGTGCCAAGTGTAAGCCATGGCACTTTCGTGGCCGCAGCACGTGCGGCCGGCCGGTTCATAACAGGCTTTGACAAGCTCCGCCTGAACGGTGCATCGGCTCAATCGAAGCGAAAATTGCCCTGCACGACCTGGCCGACGCGCAGTTGCTGGTCTGTGCCCTGCAGCACGATCGCGTTCATTCCGAAGGTGATGCGGCCGTCCACACGGGCGTCCTGCCGGTAACCCTGCAGCGTGTCGCCCACTTCCGGGCTGCTGGTTGCGGTGCGCGGGTCGATGTTGGGGATCGGGCAACGCGGGCAGGGCTTGACCGGCCGCAGCAAGACCGTGCCAGCCCCGGTGTCGATGTGCATCTGGTCGATGCGGTCTTCGTCGTGTTCGTCCAGCCCCGACAGCACGATGTTCGGGCGGAAGCGCTCGATGCCAACCGCAGCGTGGCCAAGCGCCTGCAGCCGCCGGTTCAGGCCGTCCAGCGAGGCGGTGCTGGTAACCAGCAACGGATACCCGTCGCTGAACTGGTTCGGCGCTTCCACGCCGCCGGTCCACGTGAGGTTGGACAGGCGCTTTTGCTCGGGGTCGAACCGCACCAGGCGGTAGGGCCGCTCCTGTGGCGAGGCGCGATCGGGCGCCAGGAAATCGCTGAACCACTGGGCCGCAAGGTCACCCATGTCGAAGGCTTTGACGGTGTCGTCCCAGACCCTGGCGGTGGTGGCCGCTTCGACCGTGTCGATCTGCAGGTGCAGGGCCAGCATGCCCGGGGCGCGCAGGATGACGTCGTAGTGCCGCAACTGGGGCTGAACCAGTGCCAGGCGGGGCATTTCGCGCTGCGAGACGAATCCACCCTGGGTGTCGACGACCATCCAGGCGCGGTCCAGGTCCAGCCCGGTTTCGGTCAGGACGGCGTCTTGCACGGCCACGCCGGCGCAGGATTTCACCGGGTAGACAAAAAGCTGCGCGATCTGCGCGTGTGGTTCGAAGGTGGGGGTGGTCTTGTCCGGGCTCAAAGTGTGCCGCCGTTCAGAATCGTGGTGAAGGTGTCGATTTTGCACTGCCTTTTACAATCCGCCCCATGGCAAGACCTTTGGACGTGTGTATTCGTGGCGGCGGAATCGTGGGCCATGCCCTGGCGCTGGCGCTGGCGCGCGAGCGCCTGGCTGTGGGCCTGGTGCGCCACGCAGCGGGTGCAGCCCCCCACGCCTCCGACGTACGTGCCTACGCCCTGAACCGCCAGTCGCGCGATTTGCTGGCCCAATTGCGTTGCTGGCCAGGGCCGACGCAGGCCACTCCGGTGTTGTCGATGCAGGTGCGCGAGGCCGGGGCCGGCAGCGTGACTTTCTCGGCCGCAGACAACCGGGTGCCCGCACTCGCCTGGATCGTGGACGTGCCGGCCCTGGAGGGCCAACTGGCCGAGGCGCTGCGTTTCCAGCCGCACATCGAACCGGTCGATTCCCCGCAGGATGCGCCGCTGACGGTCGTCTGCGAGGGGCAGTCCAGCACGTCGCGCCAGCAGTTCGGCGCCGAACTCGACGTCACTCCGTACCCGCATTGGGCCATTGCTGCCCGCGTGGACTGCGAACGGCCCCATGAACAAACGGCTTGCCAATGGTTCACGCCCGATGACGTGCTGGGTTTTTTGCCGCTGGGCGGAGAAACCGGGAACTCCATGGCGATTGTGTGGTCAGTCAGCCAGGAGCGCAAAGCCCAGTTGGCAGCCATCACCCCGGAGGAATTTGCCGAACAGTTGCAGCTTGCCAGTGGCAACCGGTTTGGCCGCCTGAGCTTGTCGAGTGCGCGGGCCTCTTGGCCATTGCGATTTGCTGTGGCCAGGAACTGGAGCGGTGTGACGGCCGGGCAATCCTGGGTGCTGGCCGGTGATGCGGCCCACGCCGTGCACCCGCTGGCGGGGCAGGGCCTCAACCTGGGCCTGGCCGACGCGGCCGAGCTGGCGCGCCAGGTGCATGGCAGGGAGGTGTGGCGCGCTGTCAACGACCTGCGGGTTTTGCGGCGCTACGAGCGCGCCCGCAAGGCCGACCTGGCCTTGATGGGTGGCGCCACCGACGGCCTGCAGTTGCTGTTCGGCCGTGAAGGCGCCTGGTGGAAGAGCCTGCGGCGATGGGGCATGGACGGCTTCGATCGCAGCGGGCCGCTCAAGCAATGGGCGGCGCGCCAGGCGATGGGGCGCGACGGGCTGACCGGATTTTTCGGCGGCAACAAGACTTTTTGATCGGACACCCATGAAACTCACCAAGACGCTGCTGGCCCTGTTGCTGCTGTGGACCAGCCTGGCTGCCGGTGCCCAGGAGGCAACGATCCGCAAAAACCTTGCCGAACGTATACCGCAGCTGAAGAACATCGACGAGGTCACCAAAAGCCCGGTGCCCGGGCTGTTCGAAATCCGCGTCAACGGCACCGAAATTTTTTATTCCGACGCCGAGGGCAACTTTTTGATCCAGGGCAGCGTGATCGATACGCGCCAGCGCCGCAACCTCACCGAGGAGCGGGTCGAAAAGCTCTTGTCCATCAATTTCGACACCTTGCCGGTGAAGGACGCTTTCACCATTGTGCGTGGCAACGGCAAGCGCAGGCTGGCGGTGTTCGAGGATCCCAATTGCGGCTACTGCAAACGTTTCGAGCGGGATCTGCAAAAGGTCGACAACGTGACGATCCACATGTTTCTCTACCCGATCCTCGGGCCTGATTCGGCTGACAAGTCGCGCCAGATCTGGTGCGCCAAAGACCCGGCAAAGGCCTGGACGGACTATATGGTGCGCGACCTGGCCCTGGCCCACACCGCCACGCCTTCATGTGACGTGGCGGCCATCACCCGCAATGTCGAACTCGGGCGCAAGCACAAGATCAGCGGCACACCGACCCTGCTGTTTGCCGACGGCTCGCGGGTTCCCGGGGCGATCAGCGCGGCCCAAGTGGAGAAGTACCTGAGCGACGCCAAGTAGGCATGGCCGCCCCAACCACGGCGGGCAGACGCACACCAGCCGGGGCCGTTGCCCTGGCGTACCGGGTCGAGATGGCGGATCTGCACGCCCACCTGTTTCGGGTGACGCTGCGCATCGGCAAGCCCCAGCCCACACAGCGCGTGAGCCTGCCGGTGTGGATCCCCGGCAGCTACCTGGTGCGTGAGTTCTCCCGGAACCTGCAGCACCTGCAGGCGAAACAGGGGCGGAAAGCTGCGGCGCTGACACAGGTCGACAAGTGCACCTGGGACGTCACCTGCGATCCGCGGCGCCCGCTGGAGCTCACCTACCAGATTTACGCGCTGGACAACTCGGTGCGTTCCGCCTGGCTCGATCCGGCCCGCGGGTTCTTCAATGGAACCAGCCTGTTCCTGCGCGTGCACGGCCAGGAGGCCCTGCCGCATGGGCTGGAATTGGTCGGCCACAGGAACTGCCGGTCTTGGCAGGTGGCCACCGGCCTGGAAGGGGTCAAGACCGATACGCGCGGGTTCGGCCACTACCTGGCGCGCGACTACGACACGCTGGTGGATTGCCCGGTGGAAATGGGCACGTTCTGGAGCAGCGGGTTCACGCTGCACGGCGTGGCGCACCGGCTGGTGGTCGCCGGCACCACCGCCCTGTTCGACGGCAACAAGCTGCTGGCCGACACGCGCCGCATCTGCGAAGCCGCCTTGCGCCTGTGGCACGCGGTGCCTGGCACCGCCCGGCTGGCGCGGCGGCCGCCGCACAAGACCTACCTGTTCATGCTCAATGCCGTGGACGACGGTTATGGCGGTTTGGAGCACCGCAATTCAACCGCGCTGATCTGCGCCCGCAAGGACCTGCCGCGCCTGCACGACACCGCGTCCAGCCCGGCGGTGCCACGCCAGCAGGAGGGTTACAACACCTTGCTGGGGCTGATCAGCCACGAGTATTTCCACACCTGGAACATCAAGCGGCTGCGGCCAGCAGAGTTCACCAGCTACGACTACGCACACGAGAACTACACCGGCCTGTTGTGGTTCTTCGAGGGCTTCACCAGTTATTACGACGACCTGCTGTTGCGCCGGGCCGGGCTGCTGGACGATGCGGCCTACCTGCGCTCGTTGACCAAGACCTTGAACCAGGTGCTGCAGACCCCCGGGCGGCTGGTGCAGTCGGTGGCGCAGGCGAGTTTCGACGCCTGGGTCAAGTACTACCGGCAGGACGAAAACACGCCCAATGCCACGGTCAGTTATTACTCCAAGGGCGCCGCGGTGGCCTTGTGCCTGGACCTGGGCCTTCGTTCGCATGGCGTGACGACGCTGGACGCCGCCATGCGTGCCTTGTGGCTGCGCACGCGGGGCGGGCCCATGTCCGAAGCGGACCTGTATGCCGTGTTGCAGGAGCTGTCCGGCCGATCCTGGGCCGGCGAAATCGCCGCGTGGGTGCACGGCACGGCCGAGTTGCCGCTGCAAGCCGCACTGGAGGCGCATGGGGTGAAGGTCATCGATGAGCCGGCCCAGATGGCGCAGGCCCTCGGGATCCGGGTGTCCGAGAGCGGCGGTGGCATCCAGATCAAGGCGGTGCTGCGTGGCGGCGCGGCGGAGCAGGCCGGATTCGCCTCTGGCGACGAGTGGCTGGGCATCGAATGCAGTGCGGCTGGCAAGCGCTCGGCCTGGCGGCTGCTGCGTCTCGATGAGCTGGCGCAGTATGTGGCGCCGGGCAGCGCAGTGACGGCGCTTGTCGCCAGGGACCGCCGGTTGCTGCAGTTGTCGTTGCTTGTACCCAAGGCCGTCACCACCTGGCGTTTGGCCGTGCGCGACAGCCAGCAGCTGGGGCACTGGCTGGCGGGTTGAGTTGCCCGCTCAGGCGGCCATCACCGCCCATTTACTGGCCGGTGAAGGCCGGTGGGCGTTTCTCCAGGAATGCCGTGACACCTTCGATGTAGTCGTGCGTGCGGCCCATTGCCGATTGCGTCTGGCGTTCAGCCTCGAGCTGCTGCTCCAGCGTGCGGTGCCCGGCATCACGCAGAACCGCGCGTGTGGCCACCAGCGCCTGGGTCGGCATGGCCGCCAGCCGCTGCGCGAGCGCCAGCGTGCCGGCAAGGCAGTCGTCGGCCACGTCCCAGATCATCCCCCAGTCTTTCGCCTGCGCGGCCGAGAGCTTGTCGCCGCTAAGGGCCAGCCCCATGGCCCGCGCCAGCCCGAGCCGTTGCGCGAGGAACCAGGTGCCGCCGGCATCGGGAATGAGCCCGATCTTGCTGAAGGCCTGGATGAAACTTGCCGTTGGCGCGGCGATGGCGATGTCGCAGGTCATCGCCAGTGACGCCCCGGCGCCAGCGGCCACGCCGTTGACCGCAGCCAGGCTTGGCATGCGCAGGCTCTGCAGGCGGCGTACCGTCGGGTTGAAGGTCTGTTCGATGACCGGCCCCGGGTCGGCGCGCGCGACCATGTCCGGCCCCGGGCGCAGGTCGAAGTCGGACAAGTCCGCCCCGGCGCAGAACCCGCGGCCAGCGCCGGTGATCACCAGCGCCCGGATGGCCGGGTTGGTTTCGGCGCGGTCGAGCGCAGCCCACAGATCATGGTGCATCTGGCGGTTGAAGCTGTTCAGGGCCTGTGGCCGGTTGAGTGTGGCAATTGCCACCGCCCCTTGTTCGGTGTACAGCACGGTCGGTTCTGTCATGGTCGGCGCCTTGTGGTGGAAGGTGGAAGGTGGAATTTACCACTGGTCCCACGCGGCGGTGGTGCATGAATTACCTTAGCATCGAAGGCCAAACCTGCAAAACCTGGAGTCTTCTATGAATTTCGAATTGATCAATGTGCGGACCGAGGCCGGCCGGGTCGGCATCGTCACGCTGAACCGCCCCAAGCAACTCAATGCCCTGAACGACCAGTTGATGGACGAACTCGGCGCCGCGCTCAAGGCTTTCGATGCCGACCCGGCCATCGGCTGCGCCATCATCACCGGCAGCGAGAAGGCGTTTGCAGCCGGCGCAGACATCGGCGCCATGGCCAGCTACAGCTTTGCCGACGTGTACAAGGGCGACTACATCACCCGCAACTGGGAGCAAATTCGCTCCATCCGCAAGCCGGTGATCGCTGCGGTCAGCGGTTTTGCGCTGGGTGGCGGTTGCGAGCTGGCCATGATGTGCGACTTCATCATCGCCGCCGACAACGCGCGTTTTGGCCAGCCCGAGATCAAGCTCGGCATCATCCCGGGCGCCGGCGGCACGCAGCGGTTGCCGCGTGCAGTGGGCAAGGCCAAGGCGATGGACCTGGTGCTGACCGGCCGCATGATGGACGCCTCGGAGGCCGAACGCGCCGGCCTGGTGAGCCGTGTGGTCGCGCTGGACAAGTTGATGGACGAAGCGCTGGGCGCCGCCCTGATGATTTGCGACTATTCCCAGATGGCGGTGATGGCGGCCAAGGAGTCGATCAACCGCGCCTTCGAGGGCAGCCTCAACGACGGCATCGTGTTCGAGCGCCGCTTGTTCCACGCGCTTTTCGCAACCGCCGACCAGAAGGAAGGCATGGACGCCTTCGTGAACAAGCGCAAGGCGGTGTTCCAGAACAAGTAGGGGCCGCTTCCCTGGCTATAATGCGGGGCTTCGGAAAGGCGCTTTAGCTCAGTCGGTTAGAGCGATGGAATCATAATCCACAGGTCCGCGGTTCGAATCCGTGAAGCGCCACCAAATCTAGTTCCAAGTAGATCCTGGAACGACCAAAGCCCCAAGTAAATCAACGACTTGGGGCTTTTTTCATTTCCGCATAGGACCGGGTAAGTCCACACACATCCGGCTCTTGACCGGGTGACATACCGGGCAACTGCACCCATTCGGCCCTATGTGGCAGAAAGTTACCCGGTCATGGCGGCAACTGACATCCTCGCAGACAAGACCATTCGCGCAACCCTCAAAGCGGCGGTTGAGGCAGGCAAACCGCGCAAGATCAGCGACGGCGGGGGGTTGGTGCTGGACGCCCGTCCTACCGGTGCCGGGTGGTGGCGTTTGCGGTATTGGCGCGACGGCAAGGAAGGCTTGTTGAGCCTTGGGACGTACCCAGAGGTGTCGCTCAAGGATGCCCGCCGGCGCCGCGACGATATCCGCAAGCTCGTGGCCGCAGGCAAGGACCCCAGTGAGCACAGGAAGGCCGAAAAGGCGGAACGAGCGCGCGCGAGGGAATCCAAGGCGCTGGCTGATGCCGGCCTGCCCGGGCCCGGCACATTCGAGCATGTTGCCCGAATGTGGGTGTCCACGGTGCATGAGTCCAAGGTGACCCCGGCGCACGCGCGACGCACGCTCGCGCGGCTGGAGACACATGTTTTTCCTTGGCTGGGCCGCCGACCGATTGCCGATATCGAGGCACCCGATCTGCTGGCCTGTCTGCGCCGCATCACGGCGCGTGGTGTCGTGGAAACAGCGCACCGGGTCAAGGACGCCTGCGGTCAGGTATTCCGCTTCGGCATCGGCGAAGGTGCCTGCCGGCGCAAGCCGGCGAACTGATGAAGCGCAAGAGAGCCGACAAGGGCAACGGCATCCCGCACCTTGTGCCGCTGGCGCCTCAAGCACTGGCGATCCTGGAAGAACTGCGATCCCTTACCGGGCATGGTCGCTACGTGTTCCCGTCGGAACGCGGCGGCGCACGCTGCATGAGCGAAAACACGGTACGCGCCGCTCTGCGTGCGCTGGGTTACAGCAATGACGAGATGACGGCGCATGGGTCCCGCGCCATGGCCCGCACGATGGCGGCAGAGCGGTTGAATGTGCAGCCCGAGGTGATCGAGGCGCAGTTGGCCCACACGGTGCCCGATGCGCTGGGCCGAGCCTACAACCGTACCCAGTACCTGGACCAGCGGCGTGCCTTGATGATCGCTTGGGCGGACTACATGGACCGCATTCGTGATGGGGCGAAAGTGCTGCCGTTCAAGAGCGCTTGATCGGCTTGGCGCCGAGGACTGGGGACAATGCAGCCCCGGTGTGGGATCCGCTCGTGCAAGTTCGTGCGACTTGTCCCCATTTGTCCCCACATGTCCCCAGGCGGTGAACGCCGAAAAGCTCAATGTTGGCGCGGTGTCCCCATTGTCCCCAGTGTCCCCATCGAAAATGCGCAGGTTTCGACGGCACCCTCGACGTGCTTGGGCTTGAGGCTTGCTGGCCGGTAGCCGAGTTCCTGAAGTTGGCCTGCGCCACCAGGTCGAGCACGCATTCGCGATCGCGTTGGGTCGCGCAGATGCCGTCGCGTTGCGCCGGCACAGCTGCTTCAGCTCAAATATCAGGTCTGGCATTCGTCGTCTTTCTGTTTCTCATCCTCCTGTCTGCAAGTTGCCCCGGGGTATCGGTACGTTGTCGCTGGTGTGTTGATGTCAGATAAGTGTTTCTGTCCGTACCGAACGCCTGGGCGTTGCGGAAACTACAAGGGACACGGGACACCACTCCCGTTTTGTGCCGAGGTCATCTCTTTGGCCGCCGCGGCACGCGGCATTGGCACCGATGGCGATTGCTGCAGCAAGTCGGTTCATCGGGTTGAGCCCTTGTCCCAGGGCTCGGGGTGCGCTAGATGGCGCTTCGGCTGACATGGCCTGCGATTGGCGGGCCTGGGCAGATCGCGTTGCACGGTCTGCGGTTTTGACGCGCGGTGAGCCCGTCACTTGGGGCCATCACTTGCGCCAGCCACCGTAAGTCCTTGTCGGCTGGGGCATTTCGCGCGTCGTCACTACTGGCTGGCGCCGCGTAGTGACGACGCGGTTGGCGCAGGGTTGGGCTTGGAGCAGGGCGCTGCGTGGTTGCAGCAGCTTGACATCGGTTGTCGCCGCTTCGGTCCGGAAGGCCGGATCGATGGCGCAGTTGGCCCTCGGGACCGGCTGTGATGCCGGCTGGGGCAGGGTGGGCGCATGTCGTGCCCGATGGTTGACAAGTATCTCCAGCCTTTCGGCTGCCAGGTTTCAGGAGATGTGGCCGGTGCGGGCGCCCGCGTGAGCGGGCATGGGCGATGCGGTGACGGGCATCAGCCGGGCTGACTCAGCCAGTGGGGAGTTGAACTGGGCCGATGCTGCGCCAAGTTCCTGTGGATTGCAACAGCAGTGGAGTCGAGGTGTTTTCCTGATTCCCGATTGGCACAGCGATTGCGGCGGGGATGTCAGCACTGCTGACAGCGAGTTCCGCCGTTGTCGAGCCAGGCGGCTTACCCACCGCCGCGCGAGTCTTGCGTGAGTGGCGCCGATCGCGCGGCCGTGGAAAGCGCCGTCCCGGATCGATGGATAGATCGTGCCGGGGACGCCATCGCGCAGTGGCTGCTACCGCATGGCCGGCGGCGGCGCTCCCGGGCAAGGTGCTGCACCACCCCAGATTCCCCATGCCCAGCGCGTGCAAACCAACGCTCACCACACCGGGAGGGCGCATTGCGATGGCGCCCCGGTCCACTACGCGCGCCACCGGCCCGAGCAGACCACGCTGTACCGGCTGGTGCAGCAGCATGCCGCGACATTCATCGCCCAGGCCGAAGACGCTGCCGGCGCCGATCTGCCGCAGTTTGTCAAAGACGAGTTCGACGCCTTCCTGGAATGCGGCATCCTGGCGCATGGCTTCCTGCGGCTGCGCTGCGGCGACTGCGGCCACGACAAGTTGCTGGCCTTCAGCCCCATGCTGCAATTCGAGCTATTGCAAGATATTGAGGAATCACTGCGCATCGATGACATGGCGGGCATCCGGGCGCGAATCGACGACATAAGCGAACTCCAGGAATGGCTGGATTTGGACAAATTTGACCGGCTCGCGGTCAATCACCAACTCAAACAGTTTTCAGCAAACGACCCGGCGTGGCAGCTGGGGTAGCAAGGAGACGGTGATGAAGGTACGCATACAAATGGTCTTTGAAGCCGAAGACGGCAAGCCCGAGGTCATTGAGGAAGTCGGCCAACTGCAACGTGGCCCCTTGCGGCCTTCGGAATTGGGCCTTTCCTTGGCTGAAGCCAAGAGCCTGTTGCATGGCATGCAGCAATCAATGGTCGCTGAGCAGGTCGAACATTATCTCGGTCAATTCAAAGCCTGTGAGCACTGTAGCGCGCAGCGGACAAAGAAGGGACAACACACCATCGTCTTTCGGACACTCTTTGGCAAGCTCCATATCAACAGCCCTCGCCTGTATGACTGTGCCGGTCAAAACCACGGTAGGCGCAGTTCCAGTCCATTGAGCGAATTGCTCGCATCACACTGCGCGCCGGTACTAAGTTGCCTGCAGACCAAATTTGCCTCGCTTATGTCCTACGGGCTCAGTGTTGACCTACTGTCCGAAGTCCTGCCACTGGCAAATGAAATCAATCCGAGATCCATGCGCCGTCAACTGCAAGGCGTGGCGCAACGGATTGGGAGTGAATTGGGTGAGGAAAGGACCCAATTCATCGAGGGTTGCTGTGGCAAGACGTGGGCATCCTGCGCGACGCGCCGGGTCTGCAGCGCGCATTCGGTACGCTCGATGCACTGGACGCAAGGCTGTCGCGTACCGGTGTGGCCGACGGCGACCGCAGCTTCAACCTGAGCTGGCACGACGGGCTGAACCTGCGCAGCCTGATCGCGGTGAGCCGTGTCATCGCCACGTCGGCGCTGGCACGCGAGGATTCGCGCGGCGCGCATTTTCGTGAGGATCACCCGGACACCGGCGTTTTGTCCGGGTCGACGTTCATTGTCATCACGCAGCAAGACGGTGCGCTGCAGATCAGCCGCGAGCCGGTGCGTTTCACCCGCGTGGCACCAGGCGAGACGATCCTCGTGGACGAGCACCGGAGCGCATGATCGAGGCATTGCCGGCCTGCGTGATGCAGCGCGCATGACGGAGCTGCCCTGGCTCACGCTGGTCGCTGCGGCGTGTATCGTGGCGTTGGCCTATGTCGTCTATGGGCTCACTGGATTTGGCGCCTCCATCGTGGCGATTCCATTTCTGGCCCACTTCTTCCCGCTGCAGTTTGCAGTTCCGTTGATGCTGGTGTTCGACCTCGGTGCCGGCCTGCTGCTGGGCCTGCGCCACCACCGGATCGTCGAGCGGCGCGAGTTGCTGCGTCTGGCACCCTGGCTGTTGCTGGGCATGGCTGGCGGGGTGACCCTGCTGGTGCATGCCGGTGAGCGCTGGTTGTTGTTGCTGCTGGGAAGTTTCGTGCTGCTCTATGCCAGCTGGAGCCTTGTCAGCCAGGCCCGGCTGCGACCGGTATCGACCTGGTGGGCGCTGCCTGCCGGCCTGATCGGAGGCGCGTTCACCGCCCTGTTCGGAACCGGAGGACCGATCTACAGCATCTATCTGGCGCGCCGATTGGCCGACAAGAATGTCCTGCGCGCCAGCATCGGGGTGCTGATCTTGTGCACGGCACTGGTGCGACTGGTGCTTTTCACCGGCAGCGGCTTTTACCGCCAGCCTGGGTTGTTGCCATTGGCCGGTGTGCTGTTGCCTGCCGCTTACCTTGGGTTTGTGATTGGCAGCCGCCTGCATGCCCGGTTGCCAACGCAACACGCGGTGCGGGCTGTGTGGCTGCTGCTGATACTGGGCAGCATCAGTTTGCTGGTTCGGGCCTATTCGCTTGGTTGACACCGACACCGAGCAGCTCGGTCGTTCCAAGCGGTCTGTACCGGTAAACCCACGGTCGGCAAGTTGGACCGGGCCATGACGTCGTTCCACGAAGGGCAATGGCCCGGCGCAGTCCTGCTGTGTCGGCAAAGCCCCGGCGCATAATTCATCCCATGAAACCCCGCGTCTACGTCGAAACGTCAGTCATCAGCTACCTCACCAATCGTCCCGCTTTGGACGTGATCACGGCTGGTCATCAAGCTACCACCTTGAAGTGGTGGGACGAGCAACGCGCCAACTACGATGTCGTTGTCTCGCAGTTCGTTTTGGATGAGATTAGCGCAGGCGATTCGAAGGCCGCAGCGAAGCGGTTGGAGTCAGTGGTGGGCATTCCATTGCTGGATACTGCACCTTTAGAAATTGCAATGCTTGCTCAGGCACTGATTGACCGTCGTGCGTTGCCGCAGAAGGCATTCCTTGATGCTTCACACATTGCAGTGTGCGCCGTCTTGGGTGTGGACGTATTGCTAACTTGGAACTTTAAGCACATTGCAAACGGCGCGATGATGCGCCATATCGAACGGGTGTGCGTTGAAAATGGTTTCGATTGCCCGCAGCTTTTAACGCCTCTTCAACTTTTAGGAGACGACCATGTGGACTGACCCTGTCGTGGATGAAATTCACAAAATTCGCGAAAAAATGCTCGCAGAGGTTGGCGGTGACACCGCGAAGCTGATGGCTAAGATTCGCGAAAATCAAGCGACCGGCGGACGCGTGATCGTTGGAGAGGTTCGTCGTCGCGCCGTTGTTGCGACCGCTATGGAATCGACTGGCCACAATTAGGAGCCGGACTTCGGTTTAGCGTCCTCGCTATGAAAACCGATTCTGAAATTCGCGCCGAAGGCATGGCGGCATTGGTGGCGGCACTTGGCGCGGATGCAGCGGAGCGCTTCGTCGCATCGCTTTCCCGATAGCGGTTTGATGGAAATCAAAGGGGGCAGCGTCGACTTCCTCTCCACCGCTTACGTTTACAAAACTGCCCATGCCGCACCGGCCCGCCGCATCAAACTAGGGTGCAGCACACCTAGCTTCGGTGTTTGCCCATGCGGCGCGGCGGCTGGCACCTTGAACCACTCCTCGTTGTAGGGCAGTCATGATGGCCTCCTTCAAATCGTCTTTGCGTCAATCTGGTCGTACTGCGCGTGGGTGCCGATGAACCGGGTGTAAATCGTGGCGTAGTCGTGGTTGATCCCGACCACGAGCCTGTATTTGTTGCCGCCCAAGTTGAACAGTGGCACACCTTCCCATGACATGCGGCGAAGGCGCGGTACCGAGCGCGGCCAGGCTGATGTTCGCGCCGCACAACACTGTGACAACACTGGCGCCGACGCACGCAGCCTTCCGTGCCTCATACCGATGGGCGATGACGGTAGGCACGAAGAAGTGAGACCGTGCACACCCGTCCCTGCGCCATGTCCTTACCGTGCACACCACCCCTTGGCCGAGTCAGCCAGAGTGCCGCGCGCCCGCTGCGGGCTCGGTGCACTACGAGCGCCACCGGCCCGAGCAGACCACGCTGTACCGCCTGGTGCAGCAGCATGCCGCGACGTTCTTCGCTCAGGCCGAAGAGACCACCGGTGCCGACCTGCCGCGGTTCATCAAGGACGAGTTCGACGCCTTCCTGGAATGCGGCATCCTGGCGCACGGCTTCCTGCGGCTGCGCTGCGGCGACTGCGGCCACGACAAGCTGCTGGCCTTCAGCTGCAAACGGCGCGGGTTCTGCCCCTCATGTGGTGCCCGGCGCATGTCGCAGACCGCCGCCCACCTGGTGGATCACGTCATCGGCGCATGTGCCAGTGCGCCAGTGGGTGCTCTCGCTGCAGATCCCGCTGCGTTTGCTGCTGGCCGCGCAGCCCGAGCTGGTCACGCCGGTGCTGCAGGTGGTGCAGCGCGTGGTCACGCGCCATCTGCTGGATGGCGTTGGACTCAAAGGCGAAGAGGGCCAGGGCGGCGCCGTCACGCTGATCCAACGTTTTGGCTCTGCCGCCAACCTCAACATACATCTGCATTGCCTGGTGCTGGACGGGGTGTACCGGTGCGGTGCCGATGGTGTGCCGGTGTTCGTCCAAGCCGGTGCGCCCACAGACGACGAACTGCACGCGCTGCTGCAGACGTTCGTCACCCGGCTGATGAAGATACTCACGCGCCGGGGCGTGCTGGTCGAGGAGATGGGGCAGACCTGGCTGGCCGAGCCGGACGCCGACGGGGACGAAGCGCACACCCTGCGGCCACTGCAGGTGGCAGCCATCACTTACCGCATCGCCTTCGGGCCGCGCGCCGGGCACAAGGTATTGACGCTGCGCGGCGCGATGGCGCGGGAGGGCATGGCGCGCGAGCTTCTGTGTTCCGACATCGACGGATTCAGCCTGCACGCGGCCGTGTGGGTCGAAGCACACGAGCGCAAGCGGCTGGAGCGGCTGTGCCGTTACATCACCCGGCCGGCGCTGGCAGACGAGAGAGTGAAGCGCCACCAAATCTAGTTCCAAGTAGATCCTGGAACGACCAAGGCCCCAAGTAAATCAACGACTTGGGGCTTTTTTCATGTCCGCATAGGACCGGGTAAGTCCACACACATCCGGCTCCTGACCGGGTGACATACCGGGCAACTGCACCCATTCGGCCCTATGTGGCAGAAAGTTACCCGGTCATGGCGGCAACTGACATCCTCGCAGACAAGACCATTCGCGCGACCCTCAAAGCGGCGGTTCAGGCAGGCAAACCGCGCAAGATCAGCGACGGCGGGGGGTTGGTACCGAACGCACCGCTCAGAGCTGTGGTGACGGCCATGGCGCAGTCGGGGCCGGCCCAGGTCGCGGTCGGGCAAAGCGGGCGCACTACCTGTGGGCGGTGCTGATCGCGCGCATCTGCGAGGTTCTTCCGCTGGTGTGCCCCTGGTGTGGCGGCAACATGCGCATCCTTGCGTTCATCACCGAGGGGGTGCAGATCAGGCGGATCCTGGAGCACATCGGTGTGGACGCCCTGGCGCCGCCCATCGCCCCGGCGCGCGGGTCGCCGCGTTGGGACGAGTGTGACGCACAGGGTGCAGATGGCCTGGTAAGCGCAGCATCAGGACCAGGTGAAGCCCAGTGGTCGGCCCATTGGTCGTGGCGGCGCAGGCAGCGCGCGGGTTTTGAGGGTGGCTGCAGGGACGATATCTGGGCTCGGGTGGTTGGATTTCCTATCCCCGTTATTCCAGTTGAAGTGAAACTGGATGACTGGCGTCTGTCCCTTGGGCGCCCAGGTGCGCACACGGGTAGGTCGCTCGCTGATGCCCGACTCGTCCACGAAGACGATCAGTCGGCCCTCTCGCTGGGCTTTTTTTTAGGCTCTGTCACCTAATCGTGTTGGTGGCCAAGATGCGGCGGGACCATGCGCGCATCAGCCGAACGTACCACCTCTAGCGCCATGTTGTAGTCACCAATGGACGCTATGTCGCCAATCGCAGTCATTGCTAGTTACAGTGATTATTATTAACGACATTGCGGGCGCTGGACTCGTCTTGACTGCTATCGAATATAGTGAGAAAATGACCGTAATCGCAGTCCTTGTACGTGACAAGAACTGTGATTGCAGACGCAGCTATCTGCGCCACGCCACAGCCCAGCCGGTTACTGCCGACTTGCAGTAACGGGTTCCACTTTTACGGGAAATCAATGAAGTATGACGAATCACTCCGCACACCTGAAGTCCGCATGAAAGAGGCAGAACAGATTGGCGCCCAGCTCCGCACACTGCGCATTGCGCGCGGCATAACCCAGAGTGATGCGGCAGCGCGTGCAGGCGTTTCTCGGTCCACCGCGGTACTGCTGGAGCAGGGGAACGAAAGCCGCACGCTCTCGCAGGTCCTACGGTACTTGCACGCCCTGGAGCCTGAGCTTACCTTGGCTGGCTTGCTGACAGGCAAGTCAGCTGCTGTACGTGTATTCAATGAGACTCCCCGCGTC
>CAMAWD010000040.1 GCA_945861785.1 Rhodoferax sp. OV413
GAGTCACCTGACCTTGCGCATCAACCCAAATTTCACGTCGAAGCTGACCATTTCCACGCTTTTGCGTGATGTGGTGCGTATCGTCGATGATTTTTCGATCAGCCATGATGCACTTTATTATGGCTGCCTCCCTGGTGGCTTGCATTGACGCGGTCCGGGCCTGGATTTGGCATCGGTGGCCGAACCCCTGCCAAGTCGGGTAGCGACATCCTAGTGGGGGTATCTTTGGGGGTACTTCTGATTTTCAAAACCAGAAAAGGCTTATTCCATGCGGGTTGGCGGGCAAGATATGAACGACGCCCTCGCCAGGAATACGTTTTCACCAGTCTTCACAAGTCTACCGACACACACTGTAAGCCCTTGTTCCCCAGCGGAGCCGGGGCTTTTTTGTTTTCTCGCGTCTTTTTCGGTATCCTTAAAGCCACAGTTTTTTGTGGGTAACCAAACGGTAATAAGACCGTTACCCACAAACCGGGAGTTTTTCATGCTGACTGTCACCGCGATTCAAAAGGCGCAAGCAACCGATAAGCAGTACCGCATGGCCGACGAGCGGGGGCTAGTCTTGCTGGTGCGTCCCAACGGTGCGAAGCTGTGGCAACTGCGCTACCGGCACGGAGGAAAAGAGAAAACCGCGTCTTTGGGGCAATACCCGGATGTGGGGTTGAGTGTGGCCCGGGAAAAGCGTGACGCACTGCGCAAGCAGGTTGCCGCAGGCACTGACCCCATCGCCGCGAAACGCGCCAGAGTGGCGGAAGCCGATGCAAACAAGGTGAACACGTTTGAAGCCGTCGCGCGCGACTGGTGGGCACACTGGAAGGCATCGCGCAGCGACAGCCACACCACCTACGTAATCCGCCGGTTGGAAGCGGACGTATTCCCTGTCATTGGGTCTAGACCCGTTGCCCTGATCGAAGCCCCGGAACTGGTGGCTATGGTCAAGAAAGTAGAGGCGCGTGGCGCGCTGGACATCGCTAAGCGGATTCATCAGACCTGCGGGCAAGTATTCCTGTATGCCATCGCACATGGCAAGGCCACTCGCAACCCAGCGACCGACATCAAACCCGCTGACGTGATCCAGCAGCGTGACAAGGTGAATTACGCGCGAATCGACGCAACGGAACTGCCGGCCCTACTACGCAAGATCGACGCCTATCAAGGCACCCCGACGACCCGACTGGCAGTCAAGCTAATGGCGCTGACTTTCGTTCGCACTGGTGAACTGATTGGCGCGCGCTGGTCCGAGTTCGACCTAGAGGCGGCACGTTGGGATATACCGGCATCGCGCATGAAGATGAAGACACCGCACGTGGTGCCGCTGTCGCCGCAGGCTATCGACGTATTGCGCACGCTGCAAACGGGCACAGGCGGGCGGGAGTTGCTTTTCCCGGGGTGTTATGTCTCTCGAAATCTCAGGTGAAGCAGGGGGTGTTTGTCTCGCGAAAGATTGGGCGATTCGGAACTACGCCCCATCAAACAGTGGGGCATTTCAGGACAATGTGTAGCAACCGTTAGGGTTTGCATCGATTCTGTCCCATGTTGCATGAGGCAGGAAATAGAACGTGGGACAGCGAAAAGTAGCTCGTCAAAACTATTTTCAGTCGGGACACTCCATTTTTGGCTTCCGGTATTTTGTCTTGGTATTCGGAAATCTATTTTCAAATGGAATGGCGATTGGCAAGCGAAGCGCGACCGGGGTTGGACCAGCAGTGTCGGCCGGGATTCGTCGTCCGTACTCAAAGTCGCTACACGAGTCGGCTCGCTCGCGCAACCCCGAATCAGGCTATTGTTGAGGACCTGATTCGTATGGCCGGCAGTGGCAGCCGGCATGGGGCAGAGCCAGCCAGAGCATGCTCGTATGGCGGCGGCGTGCCGCGATATGTCATTGCGATGGCAGTGTTGGCGCGGCACCGAATCGGGATGCGTGCGCAGCATTCGGCCCATGGCATGCGACATCACTGACACGAAGAGCTTGGTCTCCCCTGCGCGAGGCATTTGCCCACACGTGAGAATGCCGAAATCAGCGGTGTGGCTAAAGGTGTGGCTAAAACTGAAGATCGCCGCGAGAAAGAAAAAAGACTTAGTACTTTTCAGTGCTAAGTCCTTGATTTTATTGGTCGGTGTGAAAGGATTCGAACCTTCGACCCCTTGCACCCCATGCAAGTGCGCTACCAGGCTGCGCCACACACCGAAGCCAGCATTATAAGGGCCGAAAAACGGCCAAATTCAGAAGCCGGAAGATAACAGTTCACGGATTTCAGCCAACTCGCGCCGAACCATCAGGAGTTGGCCGGATCCGGGCCCCATGGCGCCGTCGACATCGACATCGTCGAAGCCAGCGAGGTCCGTGTCGGTCGTCTCGATGACCTCTACCCCTTCCAGCAGGACTTCGCCATTCTTGCGCCTGTCGCGCTCGTTTTGCAGCAATTCCTGCATTTTATTGCGGGCACCGCTGATCGTGAAACCCTGGTCGTACAACAGATCGCGTATGCGCCGGATCATCAGCACCTCGTGGTGCTGGTAATAACGCCGATTACCGCGCCGCTTCATGGGCCGCAGCTGCGTGAATTCCTGCTCCCAATACCGGAGTACATGGGGCTTGACGCCACACAGGTCACCCACTTCACCGATGGTGAAATAGCGTTTTGCAGGAATTAGAGGGAGAGCATTCCCCATTGAAATCAAAGCTGTAGGCGAGAAAGCTTTGAGGTTACTCTAAGATCTTCGAAGATGCAAAGACTGTCTATATAAATGATACAAAAATCACAAAAATGACAAAAATGACCGAAATATCTGTCAGTTGGCGCCAGTACTGCGGCCGTCGACCTGGACCTGGATCTGGTCCTTCAGTTTGTGGCTGGCATGGAAAGTCACGACCCTGCGGGCCTCAATGGGAATGGCCTCGCCAGTGCGGGGGTTGCGGCCCGGCCGAGGTGCCTTGGTCCGGATCTGGAAGTTGCCAAATCCGGATATCTTGACGTCGGCGCCCTCGACGAGGCTGGCCGATACCAGGTCAAAGAATGCGTCGATCATGTCTTTCGACTCGCGCTTGTTCAAGCCGATCCTCTCGAACAGCAACTCCGCCAACTGCGCCTTCGTCAATGCCGGCGTTTCCAGGCTTTCGATCGCGAATTCCATGCTGCTCCTCTTGCGTCGCTTTGTTGTTCTGGTAGCGTGGTGTCAGGCCCGCTGACGGGCGCCGAGCGACACGGCCAACTGCTCGACGATTGCGTGCACCGCCGCGTCGATCTGTTGTTCTGTCAGCGTAGCGTCGTCGTTATGCAGCGTCAAGCGCACCGCCAGGCTTTTTTCGCCGGGATGCGTGCTAACAACAGCGGAGGCAGTTTCGACCACGGCCTTGGGGCGGTAGACGTCGAAAAGGGTCGCATCGCGCAACTGCCCACTGGTCGGCGCCGACCAGATAGCGGCCATCAAGGCGGCGTGGGTGACGTGTTCTGCCACCATCACCGCAATGTCGCGCTGCACTGGCTGGTGCTTGGGGACCTGGCGAAACGTCGGCACGGGGCGCTGCAATACGGCGTCGAGTTCCAGTTCAAACATCACTGGAGCACTGGAGAGTTCGTAGGACTGGCGCCACCTGGGGTGCAGCTCGCCGACAAAACCGATCGGGATGCCGTCCACAAGCACACGTGCACATCGACCAGGGTGCATGGCAGGGTGCTGGGCCGGCTCGAAGGCGGGTTGGACGGGCGCAAGCAGTGCCTGCACATCGCCACTGGCGTCGAAAAAGTCCACGGGCCTGTCTTTGGCGCTCCAGTGGGGTGCATCGACCGCGCCAAAAGCCATGCCGGCAATCCGCATGGGCTGATGGAAACCCTCCACCGTGGTGTCGCTGTTGGCAACACTTGCATCACGCAGAAACACACGGCCAATCTCGAAGGTCCGTACCCGGGGGGCCTTGCGATCCTGGTTGAACTTCAGCACCTGCAACAACGAGCCCAGCAGCGACGAGCGCATGACACCCATCTGGCTTGCAATCGGGTTGTGCAGCCGCACCGGCGACGGATTGCCGGACAACTCGTGCTCCCAGCGCTCCTCGACAAAGCTGAAATTGATTGTTTCCTGGTAGCCCAATGCCGCCAGGCTACGCCGTACGGCGAAAGCACTGCGCTGGGATTCGGGTCGGATGCGGGCCGTGATGGGGGCCAGTGGCGGCGTGTCCGGGAGGTTGTTGTAACCAACCACACGGGCCACTTCCTCGATCAGGTCTTCTTCGATCTGCAGGTCGAATCGGTAAGACGGCGGGCTGACCGTCAGGCAGCCGAGGTCGCCAGGCGCGGTCGTGGCCGGCACCTGCTCCACGGGCAAGCCGAGCCGTGACAACGCATCGACGCATTGGGCGAGCGTGAGAGGCATGCCTATCACCTTGGACGCACGTGCTACGCGCATCGACACCGGTTGCGAAACCGGCAGGTTGACCTGCTGGTCGTCGATCGGACCGCACTGGGTATCGGCGGTGCCACAGATGTCAAGAATCAGCTGCGTGATGCGCTCGATGTGTTCCACGGTCTGGCTGGGGTCCACACCGCGTTCGAAGCGGTGCCCCGCATCGGTCGAAAAGTTGTACCGCCGTGAACGCCCCGCCACCGCCTTGGGCCACCAGAAAGCCGCCTCCACATAGACGTTGCGCGTGCCATCCGACACGGCGGTGGCATCCCCGCCCATGATGCCGGCCAGCGACTCCACCTGCAGGTCATCTGCGATCACGCCGACCGTGTTGTCGACGACCACGGTGGTGCCATTGAGCAGCTTGAGCTGTTCGCCAGGTTTGCCCCAGCGCACATCCAGGCCACCATGGATCTTGTCGAGGTCGAATATGTGCGACGGTCGTCCGTATTCGAACATGACGTAGTTGGAGATGTCGACCAGGGCTGTCACGCTGCGCTGACCACAACGCGCCAGGCGGTCGACCATCCACTGCGGCGTGGCTGCACGGGGGTTGAGGTTGCGCACGACACGACCCGAGAACCTGCCGCACAGATCGCTGGCGCTGACCTTGACTGCAAGGGTTTGCGAACAGGTCACGGCCACCGGCGGGAAGGTCGGGCTGTGCAATGCTGCGCCAGTGAGCGCGGCAACTTCGCGCGCCACGCCATACACGCTCAGGCAATGGGCCAGGTTGGGCGTCAGCTTGACGGTCATCAGGCTATCGTCCAGGCGCAAGGTCTGGCGAACATTCTGGCCCAGCGGGGCGTCCAGCGGCAACTCCAGCAAACCTCCGTGGTCGTCAGACAGTTGCAGTTCGCGCGCGGAACACAACATGCCCTGGCTTTGCACTCCGCGCAACATGCCAAGCTTGATCAGGAAGGGTTTGCCATCTGCCCCGGGGGGAAGTTCGGCGCCCACCAGCGCACAGGGGACGCGTATGCCGACACGCGCATTGGGAGCGCCGCACACGATGTCCAGCAGTTCCGCATGGCCGACATCCACCTTGCAAACCCGCAGGCGGTCGGCATTCGGATGCTGAACCGCCTCCTTGATCTCGCCAACGACGATATTGGAGAACGGCGGGGCGACGGGTTTCTGTTCCTCCACCTCCAGCCCGGCCATGGTCAGGGTATCGGCCAGTTGCCGGCTCGCAAGGGGCGGGTTGCAGAATGCGCGCAACCAGGATTCAGGGAATTGCATGGTGGTGTTGGTAGGCTACTGGAACTGCGACAGAAACCGCAGGTCACCATCAAAAAACAGCCGGAGGTCGTCGACGCCATAACGCAGCATGGTCAGCCGATCGATGCCGGAGCCGAATGCGAAACCGATGTAGCGCTCAGGGTCCAGGCCCATGTTGCGGACCACATTGGGATGCACCTGGCCCGAGCCCGAGACTTCAAGCCACCTGCCCTTGAGCGGGCCGGCGCCGAACATGATGTCGATCTCGGCGCTGGGCTCGGTGAACGGGAAGAAACTCGGCCGGAAACGGATGTCCAGGTCCTTGGTCTCGAAGAACGACTGGATAAAGTCGAGGTAGATGACCTTGAGGTCCTTGAAGCTGATGTTCTCGCCCACCCACAGGCCCTCGACCTGGTGGAACATCGGCGAATGGGTTGCATCGCTGTCAACCCGGTAACAACGCCCGGGCACGACCACCCGGATTTCGGGCATGGCCTGCCCGGCATCGATCAGATGGCGGTATTTCTTGACGTGTTGCACGGCGTGGCGGATCTGCACCGGGCTGGTGTGGGTGCGCAGCAGATTGGGCGCGTTGGCCGTGCCCCCCTCGACATAGAAGGTATCGTGCATGGACCGCGCCGGGTGGTCTTCGGGCGTGTTCAGCGCGGTAAAGTTGAACCAGTCGGCCTCTATCTCAGGGCCTTGCGCCACCTCGAAACCCATCGAACCGAAGATCGCCTCGATGCGCTCGCTGCTGAGTGACACCGGATGCAGCCCGCCCGCGACACGCCGGCGTCCGGGCAAACTCACATCCAGCGATTCGGCATGCAATTGGGCCAGCAGTTCGGCTTCGGCAAGGCCTTCACGCCGCGCCACCAGCGCGGCCTCGATCGCCTGCTTGGCCTGGTTGATGGCAGCGCCGCGGGACTTTTTCTCGTCGACGGCAAGCGCTGCCAGCCCTTTCATCAACTCGGTGATGCGGCCGGATTTGCCGAGGTAGACCGCCTTGGCGTTCTCCAGATCGGCCGGTGTGCTGGCCTGGCCGAATGCTGCCCTGGCCCCGTCAACGATTGCGTTCAACTCGTTCATAAGCTTTTCAGTCGATGTGCATGGTGCAGGCCGTTGGCAAAAAAAGGGCTAGCGCCCTTTCAAGCCCTAGCCCTTGTGTCTTGGGTGCGGGGGCCATCACCGCGATGGCCCGCCGCCGCGAACTCAAGCTGCCAGTTTGGCCTTGACTTGCTCCACGATTCCGGCGAACGCCGGCATGTCATGCACCGCGATATCAGACAGGACCTTGCGGTCGATCTCGATACCGGCCTTTTTAAGGCCATTGGCGAACTGGCTGTAGGTCAGCCCGCACTGGCGGGCTGCGGCGTTGATACGCGCGATCCACAACTGGCGGAAGACACGTTTCTTGGTACGGCGGTCACGGTAGGCATATTGCCCGGCCTTCATCACCGCTTCTTTGGCGATGCGAAAGACGTTGCCGCGGCGACCGCGGAAACCCTTGGCGAGTGCGAGAACTTTTTTGTGGCGGGCGCGAGCCGTTACACCACGTTTGACGCGAGGCATGTTGGTACTCCTTGTTCGTCGTTGTTAAATGCCGAAGCCGGGCAACATCTGCGCCATGCGACCCATGTCGGTCTCATGCACAGCCGTCGATCCCCGCAGATGGCGTTTGTTCTTGGTGGTCTTCTTGGTCAGGATGTGACGCTTGAAGGCTTGACCGCGCTTGACGGTGCCACCTGGACGAACGCGGAAGCGCTTTTTCGCACCGCTCTTGGTCTTCATTTTGGGCATTGAATGCTCCTTCTACCTTGTGCTCGCGAGGCGTCTGCAAACTGTTTGCAGCCTTGTTGGCCCCGAGCCACTAATGTGCGGCGGGGATGAACCCGCCACTGCTGCCAGCCCACCGGTGACCAAACCGATGGGGCGACAAGTCTTTGTCAGGACGCTGCGGTTGCCGCTGCGTCCACCACCGGCTTGGCGGCTACCTTCTTCTTGCCGGGCGCGATCATCATGATCATCTGGCGCCCTTCGAGCTTGGGAAACTGCTCCACCAGGATGGTGTCAGCCAAGTCCGTGCGGATGCGGTTCAGGAGGGCCATGCCCAGTTCCTGGTGGGTGATTTCACGCCCCCGAAAACGCAGAGTGATCTTGCACTTGTCGCCTTCGGCCAGGAAGCGCCTGATATTGCGCATCTTGATGTTGTAGTCGCCGTCGTCCGTGCCAGGTCGAAACTTGATTTCCTTGATTTCGATCACTGTCTGTTTGGACTTCGCGTCCGCCGCTTTTTTCTGCTCCTGGTACTTGAACTTGCCGTAGTCCATCAATCGACAGACCGGCGGGTTCGCCGTGGCAGAGATTTCAACCAGATCCACATCAAGCTCGCCTGCCTGGCGCAGGGCCTCCATCAGGCTCACGACACCCAAGGGTTCGTTTTCGGGCCCGGAGAGGCGGACCTCTGGGGCCATGATTTCCCGATTCAGGCGATGCTTGCGTTCTTCGCGGTGACGGCGGTCACGAAATTCAGTAGCGATGGTTCATTCCTTCAATTAAGTTGCCACCCTGCGGTGGCGATGGCCATGCAATACACGCCACAAATTGCGATCATCGTTAAATTAACTCAGACAACAGACTTGTTCGTGATGTCACCGGCGATTTTTTGCGCGAACGCATCGAGGGACATCACTCCGAGGTCAGTATTCCCCCGGGCGCGCACGGCAACGGTGCCGGCTGCCATCTCCTTGTCACCAACGACCAGGATGTATGGAAGCTTTTGCATTGAATGCTCGCGGATTTTATACGTGATCTTCTCGTTGCGGAGGTCCAAATTGACCCTGATGCCTTGGTTCTGCAACGTTTTCGCCACGTTTCTAGCGTATTGGGCCTGAATGTCGGTGATGTTGAGCACAGAAACCTGAACTGGGGCGAGCCAGGCGGGCAGAGCGCCGGCGTGTTGTTCGATCAGGATTCCGATGAAACGCTCGAGACTTCCGACAATCGCGCGGTGCAACATCACCGGGTGTGCGCGACCGCTGGTGTCGGTGACATATTCGCCGCCGAGCCGTTCCGCAGTGTTGAAGTCGACCTGCATCGTCCCGCATTGCCACTGGCGGCCAAGCGCGTCTTTCAGCGTGTATTCAATCTTCGGCCCATAAAAAGCGCCGTCACCCGGCGACACAATGAAATCACAGCCCGAACGGCGCAAGGACTCCATCACCGCGAACTCGGCCTTGTCCCACAATGCGTCAGAGCCCACGCGCTTGTCCGGTCGGGTGGCCACCTTGTAGATGATCTCGGCAAAACCGAAATCCCGATACACCTTCTGCAACAGGGCCGTGTAGGCCACGCACTCGTCAAGAATCTGGTCCTCGGTGCAAAAGATGTGCCCGTCATCCTGGGTAAACCCGCGCACACGCATGATGCCGTGCAAGGCACCGCTCGGCTCGTTGCGGTGGCACTGGCCGAATTCGCCGTAACGCAGCGGCAGGTCGCGGTAACTCTTGATTCCCTGGTTGAAAATCAGCACATGGCCGGGGCAGTTCATCGGCTTGAGCGCGTATTCACGTTTTTCCGACTCGGTCGTGAACATGTTGTCACGGTAGTTCTCCCAGTGTCCGGTCTTCTCCCACAGGCTCTTGTCCAGGATCTGCGGGCCCTTGACCTCCTGGTACCCGTTGTCGCGGTAGACAGCGCGCATGTACTGCTCGACCTGCTGCCAGATCGTCCAGCCCTTGGCGTGCCAAAACACCAGGCCGGGCGCGGCCTCCTCCATGTGGAACAGGTCAAGTTCGCGGCCCAGCTTGCGGTGGTCGCGCTTTTCGGCCTCTTCGAGCATGGTGATGTGCTGCTGCAGTTCCTCCTTGGTGGCCCATGCCGTGCCGTACACCCGCTGAAGCATTTCATTGCGGTGGTCGCCGCGCCAATAGGCGCCGGCCAGTTTCATCAGCTTGAAGAACTTCAGCTTGCCGGTGCTGGGCACGTGCGGCCCGCGGCACAAGTCCTCGAACGCACCCTCGCGGTACAAGGACACATCCTCGTTGGCCGGGATGCTGGCAATGATCTCGGCCTTGTAGTTCTCGCCCAGCCCCTTGAAATAGTCCACCGCCTCGTCGCGCGGCAACACCCTGCGCGTCACCGGTTCATCCTTGGCGGCCAGTGCCGTCATGCGCTTTTCGATTGCCGCCAGATCGTCAAGGGTAAAGGGGCGCTTGTACGCAAAGTCGTAGAAGAAGCCGTTCTCGATCACCGGGCCGATCGTCACCTGGGCATCCGGAAAAAGGTCCTTGACGGCATAGGCCAGCAAATGGGCGGTCGAATGGCGGATGACTTCCAGCCCATCAGCATCCTTGGCTGTCACGATCGCCAGGCCGGCATCTGTGTCGATCCGGTGGCTGGTGTCGACGACCTTGCCGTCCACCTTGCCGGCCAGCGCAGCCTTGGCCAACCCGGAGCCGATGGATGCGGCCACCTCTGCGACCGTCACCGGGCCGGGGTATTCGCGTTTGGAGCCGTCAGGAAGTGTGATTTGAATCATGGTGAATCCGGAGTGGTCAAGAAAAAAGCGCGGACTGGCCGCGCTTTTGGTGAGGAATGTTCAAGCCGTCAGCGCACGAGGCGCGCGGCAAGGCCCCATGCGTTATTGATAACCGGCGGTGGTAGTTCGCGGTGTCATAACCAAAGTGCCTTTCCCGTTCTTGTTGGTCGTGCAAAAACCCGAGTCTAGCATCAGTGGAATTGTTCTTCTTCCGTGGAGCCGGTCAGCGCCGTGACGCTGGACCTGCCGCCCTGGATGACCGTGGTGACTTCGTCGAAGTAACCGGTGCCGACTTCCTGCTGGTGCGACACGAAAGTGTAGCCGCGGTCGCGGGCTGCGAATTCGGGCTCCTGCACCTTTTCGACATACGCCGACATGCCACGCTTGACGTAGTCCTGGGCCAAGTCGAACATGTTGTACCACATGGAATGGATGCCGGCCAACGTGATGAACTGGTACTTGTAACCCATTGCACCGAGTTCGCGCTGGAACTTGGCGATGGTGGCGTCGTCCAGATTTTTCTTCCAGTTGAAGGACGGCGAGCAGTTGTACGCAAGCATCTTGCCGGGGTGCACCTTGTGCACGGCATCGGCAAATTTCTTTGCGAAAGCGAGGTCAGGTGTGCCGGTCTCGCACCACACGAGGTCAGCGTAACGGGCATAGGCAATGGCACGAGAGATGGCCTGGTCCATGCCCTTGCGGGTCTTGTAGAAACCTTCGGCGGTACGCTCGCCAGTGATGAACGGCTTGTCGTTCTCGTCGTAATCGCTGGTCAACAGGTCGGCAGCCTCGGCATCGGTACGGGCAATCACGAGGGACGGCACACCACACACATCGGCGGCCATGCGCGCAGCGATCAGCTTCTGGTTGGCTTCGACGGTAGGAACCAGCACCTTGCCACCCATGTGGCCACACTTCTTGACAGACGCCAACTGGTCTTCCCAGTGCACACCTGCCGCGCCGGCCTTGATCATGGCCTTCATGAGTTCGAAGGCGTTCAGCACGCCGCCGAAGCCGGCCTCTGCGTCTGCCACGATGGGGGCGAAGTTGTCGATGTAAGCCTTGTCGCCGGCATCGATGCCCTTGCTGTGCTGGATTTCATCCGCGCGGCGGAAGGTGTTGTTGATGCGCTCGACCACCGTAGGGACCGAATCCACCGGGTAAAGCGACTGGTCGGGGTACATGGATGCATAGGAGTTGTTGTCCGCAGCGACCTGCCAGCCCGACAGATAGATCGCCTTGACGCCGGCCTTGACCTGCTGCATGGCCTGGCCGCCGGTGAGTGCGCCGAGGCAGTTCACGTAGGGCTCGGTGTGGAGCAGGTCCCACAACTTCTCGGCGCCACGGCGCGCAAGCGTGTGCTCGATGGGGAACGAACCGCGCAAACGCACGACATCGGCTGCGCTGTAACCACGCTCGATGCCTTTCCAGCGGGGATTGGTAGCCCAGTCCCGTTCAAGTGCTTCGATCTGCTGGGCACGGCTGAGCTGTTCGGTGAGGCTTTGCGGCATGGAAATACTCCTTGAGTTTGGTTGAAAAGCTGAATTCATTCTAGGTCTTGTATAAGACTCATTATTGTCTTATGTCTTATATAAGAGCAAAAAAAATTCGTTGTTTTTCAATGACTTGCGTGGGTACTTCGCAATGTGAAATTGAACATCTCATATTGAGATATTTTTCCGCACTGCAACATATTAAGAATTCGCAATGTGAAATGAAAATTTCACATCGTGCCGCACTGACCAGGCGTCAAAAATTGCGTGCGTAACGCGCGAACTCCCATTCGCTGACATGTTGCGAGTACGCGTCCCACTCTGCCAGTTTGATGGCCAGGAACTCGCTGCAAATTGGCTGCCCGAGCCGTTGGCGCAGTTCCGCGTTCCCACGCAGCGCATGCAGCGCACTGCAAAGGTCTCGCGGCAGTCGCTCCGGCATGGCCGCGCCGGCGCGGTGGCAGTCATAGAGATCGAAATCGCAGGGTGCCGGTGGCGCCAGGTTGGCGTCGATGCCGTGCAAACCGGCGGCAAGGGTTCCGGCAAGTGCTGCATAGATGTTGCACGAAGGATCGGGCAATCGCCACTCCAGCCTGCCTGCCACCGTCCGGACCAGGCAAGTCCGGTTGTTGTCACCGATTGCCTTCCATACCGGCGACCAGGTGGTGCCGGACTGGCTCTCGCTGACTGCCAATCGCTTGTAGCTGTTGACCGTCGGGGCGCACAAGGCGCAAAGAGCGTCCGCGTGGTGCAACAGACCGGCCGCGAATGCATGGCCCACAGGGCTCAGGCCAAGCACGCCGGCCGCATCGGCAAACACCGGCTGCCCCTGCGCATCCGTAATGCTCAGATGAAAGTGCAAACCGCTGCCCGGCGCGTCGGGCCAGGGCTTGGGCATGCAACTGAAAACCATCCCGTGCTGCTCCGCAACCGCATGGGCTGCCATCTTGAACAGCATGTACCTGTCCGCCGCGTTCAGCGCGTCGTCGAAGCGGTAGTTGATCTCGTACTGGCCATTGGCGTCTTCGTGGTCGATCTGCTGCAGGTCGAAACCCAGCGCCAGCAGATGGCTGCGCATGTCCTCCAGAAAGCCACGGTTGCGGTGGATGGCCTGGATGTCGTAGGACGGCTTGCCCTGGCGATCTTCGGGGTCGGCCACGGCCCACCGACCATCCGCATGCTTGCGCATCAGGAAGAATTCGGGCTCGATACCAACCCACAAGGTCCAGCCCCGGTCTTGCAGCAAACCAAGCTGGCGCTTGAGCGTCTGCCGCGAGCAGGTACCGAGCGGCTCGCCGCCGGCAAAACCATCACACACCGCATGCGCAACGCCGGGCCAGAACGGCAATGGGCGCAATGTGTCGATTTGCACCCGGCCGTAATACTCGCTGCGTGGTCCATGCCGTGGCAGGCCAGTGCCCCAGATGCTGGGGCCCGAGAAACCCGCACCGGTTTCGACCATCTCGCGCAGCAGGCCCAAGGGCATCAGCTTGCCGCGCGCCACGCCGTGGATGTCGCAAAACTGCGCCAGTACGCTGTGGATGCCCTGGGCCTGTAGTTGCTCGATGGCACCGTCCACTCCGCGGTGCCCAGCCAAGAGCAGATCAGCTCCCATGGGGCGACACGGGAGTTCCAGGCGGCATCAGAACGACACAACCACCGAAGTTCCGATCGTGGTGTTGCCCTTCTTGAAGGCACCGTTGCTGTCAATGAAGTTAAATCCGGTTGCATGGTCAAGACGCAGTTCGGTCTTCCACTGGGTGTTCGCATTCACGGCGTAGTTGAAACCAGCCGACAAGGCATACAGGTTTGCCCCCTTGGACGGATCGAGCGCCACGCCGGTGTTGTCCAACTCGGCACCTGCGGCACCAAACGGGTGGAAGTACAGGCCGCCGCCATTCTTGCGGTTGTTGATGTAGTCCGCCCGCACCAGCGCTTGCAGGCGCGGCGTCAGCTTGTAACCCACCAGACCCGACAGGCCCCACCATTTGGCGTCGCCGCCAGAGCCGTCCAGGCCACCGGCAATCAAACGCCCGACGCTGAACTGCCCTTGCAGCGTCAGATCGCCCCTGGTGTGGTATGCATCGATCTCCATCAAGTCGGCGTTGCCGCCCACTGCGGCAGTATTGGTGCGGAAATGCACACCCGAGAAACCCAAGCCGCTGTATTCACTGGCGGAGTAGTCGGCCCGGTACACAAACCCCGGTGCCTTGCGTGAGGCGAGCCCGTCGACCTGTGCCACCATCCATTTCGCGGTCCAGGACTTGCCAATCACATACGACATGCCGGCACCGGTGTAGTTGGAAGCGGCGTTGGCATACAGCAGGTTGTTGGTCACCAAGGGGTTCTGGTTACCCGCCGAATACTCGTAACCCGAGAAATCGGGCACCAGACCGGCGATCAGTTTGGTACCGTTTGCACCAATGGGAACCGCGACCGATGCCTCATGCACGATGCTGCCGGTGCCAGACAATGGCATCAGGCGCAAAGTCCAGCCCACAGAATCCTCCGACTCTTTGGCGACCTCAAAAAGCGCTCCACCGTAACCACCGTTGCCCAGCGCCTTGTTGAAGCCAGTGGCAGCAGAATTCCGGTCGTTGAGGTAGGTGGCCTCAATCACCCCCTTGAACTTCAGCCCCTTGAACCCCGAGGCAATGCTGCCCTCCTCCGCCAGGTCGACCTTTTGAACCAGCCGGTTGAACTCCTGCGGATTCACCGCGCCAGCCTGTTTGCTGACCGCCTCGACCTTGGCAGTCAGGGCTTCGAGTTGCGCCTTCAAGATTTCGATCTGCTTGAGGAGATCAGCATTGCTCTGGGCATGGCTGCTCACCCAGGGCAGGGCCGCAGCGAGGGCGACAACAACTAGTTTTTGATTGAATTTCATGGTTTCTCCTGAATAAAACAGACTTCACTAAGCGGTCATCCGGAATGCGGCCGCCATCTCACGGGCGCGGCGTTTTTCCATCTTCGATAGCCACAGGCTCGCCACCACCACACCGACGCTGACGACCAGCACGGTGAGGGTGGCCACTGCATTGACAGTCGGGTTGAGGCCGAGCCGGGCCCGGCTGAATATGGTGATCGGCAACGTGGTGGAACCCGGGCCCGACAGAAAGGCCGACAAGACCACATCGTCGAGCGAGAGCGTGAACGTCAGCAGCCATGCCGACATCAAAGCCTGCGAAATCAGTGGCAGCGTGATCAGGAAGAAGACCTGCCAGGGCTTGGCACCAAGGTCGAGGCCGGCCTCCTCCAGTTGCGGGTTCATCTCCTGCAGGCGGGAGACCACAACCACCGTGGCATAGGCCATTCCGAGCAGGGTGTGCCCCAGCCAGATCGTCAACATGCCGCGGTCAGGGAAACCGGTGGCACGTTGCACCGACACCAGCATCAGCAGCAGCGACAGCCCGATGATGACCTCGGGCATGACCAGTGGCGAGTTCACCATGCCGGTCAGCAGGGTACGCCCCGGAAAACGCTTGAACTTGGTGATCGCCACTGCGGCAAAGGTGCCGAGCACGACCGACGCGGTGGCAGTCATCAGTGCGATCTTGATTGACAACACGAAACCTTCGATGATCGGCGCATCCTTCACGAGTTCGCCATACCACTTGAACGAAAAGCCGGTCCAGGTGGTTACCAGGGGGCTTTCGTTGAAGCTCAGGGTGATCAGCGTGACGATGGGCAGGTACAGAAAAGCAAATCCGGCTGCCAGCCAGATGACGGAGGTGACGTCGCCGGCGCGGTTTTTCATCGCCCGTCCCCGGTGGTGCTTTCGGCCTGGTATTTGTTGAACAGGGCCAGTGGCACGATGATCAGCAACACCATGATCACGGCCACGCTGGATGCCATCGGCCAGTCGTTGTTGGAGAAGAACTCATCCCACAACACACGGCCGATCATCAGCGTCTCGGGGCCACCGAGCAGTTCCGGAATGACGAACTCGCCGACACACGGGATGAAGACCAGCAGCGCGCCGGCGATGATGCCGCCCTTGGACAGCGGCACGGTGATGCGCCAGAACGCCTGCCACGGGCTGTCGCCCAGGTCGCGCGCCGCCTCGAGCAGGCGAATGTCGAGCTTGACCAGATTGGCATACAGCGGCAACACCATGAACGGCAGGTAGGTGTACACCATGCCCAGCGTCAGCGAGAAAGGGGTGTTCATCATCTTGACCGGCTCGGACAGCAGTCCCAGGGCGATCGCGATGTTGTTGAACACCCCGTTGTCGGCCAGCAGCATCTTCCAGGCGTAGACCCGCAGCAGGAAAGACGTCCAGAACGGCAACATGAGAAGCATCAGCAGTGCCGGCCGGATATCGGGGCGGCTGCGGGCAAGGAAATACGCAAACGGGTAACCAATCGCCAGGCAGATCACCGTGGTGACCCCGGCGAACCAGATCGAAGAAACGTAGGCACGCAGGTACAGGTCATCCTCGAAAAATATGGTGCGGTAGTTGGTGAACTTCAGCTTGAGCTGCAACATTCCGTCCTGCCAGGTCAGCAGGTCGACGAAACGCACCCCATCGACCTCGGAAATGCTGATCTTGAAGACCACCACAAACGGCAGCGCAAAGATCAGCAGCAGGAACAGCATCGGCACGCCGATCACGAAGCGCCGCCCCATGCGCCCCAAGACAGACTCCAGCAGGTTTCGCCCGGTGGATGGATGCATGACGGTTGCCAAGTGCGCGCCTAGTCGGTCAACACGACGAGGTCACTGCCCCACCACCACACATGCACCGCCGAACCGTTGGTCAGTCGGGATTCGTCGTGCCGGGCATCGTTGGCCTTGGTCACCTTGACCACGCTGCCAGTTTCCAGCACCACATGGTAGATGGTCTGGCTGCCGAGGTAGGCCAGGTCGCGGATCGTGCCGCGCGCGCAGTTGAAGCCGACTTCGCCCGGATTGTCGTAGTCGTCCGGCCCCGGGGCCTGCTCCTGGATGCCGATCTTCTCGGGCCGGATCGCCACATGGACCTCCATGTCGGGGGTGCCAGTGATGCCGTGGCTGACATAGTGGCGGCATTCGGGCGTGTCGATGATGACGTGGTCGGCTTCGTCCTCGGTGACCTTGCCCCTGAACAGGTTCACGCTGCCGATGAAATCGGCCACGAAGGTGCAGTTCGGGGTTTCGTAGATGTCCCCTGGGCGCCCCACCTGCAGGATCTGGCCTTCGCTCATGATGCCGATGCGGGTGGCCATGGTCATGGCCTCTTCCTGGTCGTGGGTCACCATGACACAGGTCACACCCACCTGGTGGATGATGTCCACCACCTCGAGCTGGGTCCGTTCGCGCAGTTTCTTGTCCAGCGCTCCGAGCGGCTCGTCCAACAAGAGGAGTTTGGGGCGTTTCACCAGGCTGCGCGCCAAGGCCACACGTTGCTGCTGCCCGCCAGAGAGCTGGTGTGGCTTGCGTTTGGCGTACGGCGTGAGTTGCACCATGGCAAGCATCTTGTCGACCCGCTGGCTGATCTCGTCCTTGGGCAGGCTGTCCCGGCGCAGGCCAAACGCCACGTTGTCCCACACCGTCAGGTGCGGAAACAGCGCGTAACTCTGGAACATCATGTTCACCGGCCGCTCGTTCGGGGGCAGTCGGACCAGATCCTGCCCTTCGAGCAGGATCTGGCCGGAAGTGGGCTCCTCAAAACCACCGAGCATGCGCAGCAAGGTGGATTTGCCACACCCGGAGGAGCCGAGCAGCGCAAAGATCTCGCCCTTGGCGATGTCGAGCGACACACCGTCGACCGCGATGGCGTCGCCAAATTTCTTGACCACAGACTGAAGCCGCAGGAACGGGACCACCGCCTGGCCCGCAACCTGGCGCGCCGGCGCCTGTGCTGTCGACGCCACGCCCTACCGCCCGGTCTTGAATCCGGTGAACACGCGGGTCTGCAGGCGCCGCGTGTCGTTGGTCATCGATTTCGGTGCGACCATGGTCGCCAGTTGCGCGGCCGTGGGGAACACCGCCGGGTTGTTCGCCACCTCGGGCATGACGAACTTGCGGGCTTCCTTGTTGGGGTTGGCGTAGAGCACCTGGTTGGACAACGAGGCATGCACTTCGGGCCGCATGATGTAGTTGATGAACAGGTGGGCGTTGTTGGGCCGCGGCGCGTCGGCAGGAATGGCCATGGTGTCAAAGAACAACAAGCCACCCATTTTCGGCACCAGGGCTTCGATCTTCTGGCCCGACTTGGTGTCGATGGCACGCTGGCGCGCGATCGAGATGTCGCCGGACCAGCCCAGCGCCACACAGACCGCGCCATTCACCATGTCATTGATGTACCCGGACGAACTGAACAAGGTGATGTAGGGCCGCACCGACTTGAGCAGCGCTGCCGCCTGGTTGTAATCGGCAGAGTTGCTGCTGAACGGGTCCTTGCCGAGGTACTGCAGGGCCGGCGGCAGAATTTCGGAGCCGGCATCGAGCATGCTGACGCCACACGATTTGAGCTTGCTGACGTATTTGGTGTTGAACACCAGCTCCCACACGTTGTCGGGCATTGGCTCAGCCCCGAGCGCCGCCTTGACCTTGTCGGTGTTGATACCAATCGTGGTGTAGCCCCACAACCAGGTGACCAGATGGTCATTGCCCGGGTCCAGCTTGGCGATCTGCGCCTGGATGTCCGGGTCCATGTTTTTCAGGTTCGACAACTTGGACTTGTCGAGCTTGGCCAGCAAGCCACCGGACATCTGGATCGCCGCCCAGTGCGAGGACGGCACCACGATGTCGTAACCGGTTTTGCCGGCGACCAGCTTGGCATGCAGGATCTCGTTGCTGTCAAAGTTGTCGTAACGAACCTTGATGCCGGTTTCCTTTTCGAAATTTTTGATCACATCCGGGCCGATGTAGTCCGACCAGTTGTAGATGTTGAGAACCTTTTCCTCCTGCTGGGCCTGCGCGTTTGTGGCAAGCCCCCACACCAGCGCGGCGCTGCAAAGCCCCGCAACAACCCTGTCAACTCCCCACCGACCCGATACAGCACCCATGTGACACTCCTAAGTCATTGTTAGTCCGGAACGCAGAATACCTCGATACTATCCCAAGAGATCACGCCATCCAGCCATTTTTGCGGGCGTCGCGCAAGGTCAGGTCCAGGCAGGTCTTGATCAGGGCCATCATCTCGTCGATCTGCCCATGCGACATCGTCAGCGGTGGGGCGATGATCATCCGGTCGCCCACGGCCCGCATGATCAATCCGCCACGGAAACAGTGGCCCCGGCACACCATCCCGATTTCCTGGTCCGCGCCAAAACGTTGCTTGCGCTGCCGGTCCTTCACCAACACCATTCCCGCGACGAAACCACAGGTCTCGGCTTGCCCGACCAACGGATGGTCGTTCAGCTCGGCAAACCGCTTAGCAAGATATGGGCCAATATCGGTCCGAACGCGCTGCGGCAACTGCTCGCGTTCCATCACGTCCAGGTTGGCCAGGCCTACAGCACACGCCACCGGGTGCCCGCTGTAGGTGTAGCCGTGGTTGAACTCGCCGCCCTTGTCGATCAGCACCTGCGCCACCCGGTTACCCACCATGACGCCGCCCAGCGGGATGTAACCGCTGGTCACGGCCTTGGCAAAGGTGACCAGGTCCGGCCTGTAACCAAACTTCTCGTAGGCAAACCAGTGCCCGAGGCGCCCGAAGGCGCAAATCACCTCGTCGCTGATCAGCAAGATGCCGTATTTGTCGACGATGCGCTGGATCTCGGGCCAGTAGGTCGCGGGCGGAATGATCACACCGCCAGCGCCCTGCACCGGTTCGGCGATGAAAGCGGCCACCCGGTCGGGGCCGGTGGCGAGAATCTTCTCCTCGAGCCAGCCGGCAGCGCGCAGGCCGAACTCCTCGCTGCTCTCACCGGGATGCCCCAGATCGAAGAAATAGGGCTGTTCGATGTGCGTGATGTTGGGGATCGGCAAATCGCCCTGGGCGTGCATGCCGCTCATTCCGCCCAGCGAGGCCCCCGCCATGGTGCTGCCGTGGTAGGCGTTGTGGCGGCTGATGATGACCTTGCGTTGCGGCTGGCCCAGCAGGTCCCAGTAACGGCGCACCATGCGCACATTGGAGTCGTTGCTCTCGCTGCCGCTGGACGAATAGAACACATGCGCAAAACTGCGGTCGCCCGCCACCGGTGCAAGGCTTGCCAACCGGGTGGCCAGCGACACCGCCGGCACATTCGTGGTCTGGAAGAAGCTGTTGTAGAACGGCAGGGTCATCATCTGGTCGTAGGCTGCCTGCGCCAGTTCGCGGCGCCCATAACCCACGTTCACGCACCACAGGCCGCTCATCGCGTCGAGCAATTTTTGGCCTTCGGAATCCCAGATGTAGATGTCTTCGGCGCGGGTGATCACACGTGCCCCGCGGCCGGCAAGGTCCTTGAAGTCGGTGAAGGGGTGCAAAAAATGCGCGCTGTCGAGTTGCTGGATCAGGCGCGTGTCTACTGGGGCGTTCATGTCGGGGTTCCTTTGAGACAGATGGGAGTCAGACGTGCAACAACAGGTGTTCACGCTCCCAGGGAGAAATCACTTTCATGAATTCGTCGAACTCCAGTTCCTTGATCTCGGTATAGACGGTGATGAACTCCTTGCCCAGCACATCGTGCAGGTCGGTCTCCCGGCGCAACCAGTCCAGCGCGTCGCCCAGGCTGCGCGGCAGCGAATACGGCGCGAGGTAGGCGTCTCCGCGCATCTCGGGCTTGGGCTTGATCTTGTTCTTCAGGCCCAGGTAACCACAGGCCAGTGTCATGGCCAGCGCCACATAGGGGTTGGCGTCGGCCCCGATCACCCGGTTTTCGACCCGGCGCGCCTGGGGGGACGAGATCGGCGAGCGTATTCCCACGGTGCGGTTGTCATAACCCCACTCGATGTTGATCGGCGCTGCCGTGTTGCGGGACAGCCGGCGGTAACTGTTCACATAGGGCGCAACCAGCACCATGGCTGCAGGGATGTAGCGCTGCAGGCCGCCGATGTAGTGCATGAAGGCGTCGGACGGCGTGCCATCTTCATTTGAAAAAATGTTCTTGCCTGTGACAGTGCTCAGGATGCTCTGGTGCACATGCATCGCGCTGCCGGGCTCACCCTCGATCGGCTTGGCCATGAAGGTGGCATACATGTCGTGGCGCAACGCGGCCTCGCGCACTGTGCGCTTGAAGAAGAACACCTCGTCCGCCAGCCCGAGAGGTTTTGCATGGAAGAAGTTGATCTCCATCTGCCCGGCGCCGACCTCGTGGATCAGGGTGTCCACGTTGAGCTCCATCTTGTCGCTGTAGTCGTAGATGTCCTCGAACAGCGGGTCGAACTCGTTCACGGCGTCGATGCTGTACGCCTGGCGGGATGTTTCCGCCCGGCCGCTGCGCCCCACCGGCGGTCGCAACAGGGTGTTGGGGTCGGTGTTGCGGGCGGTCAGGTAGAACTCCAGTTCCGGCGCCACGATCGGCTGCAGGCCCTCGGCCGCGAACAGGTCGCACACCCGGCGCAATACGCTGCGCGGGGCGAAGGGCACCAGTCTGCCCTCGTGGTCGAAACAATCGTGGATCACCTGGGCGGTGGGGTCGGTCGCCCAGGGCACGATGCGCGCAGTGGACGGGTCGGGCCGCAACTGCATGTCCTTGTCGGTCGGGTCGATCACGTCGTAATACGGGCCGCTCTCCGGGAACTCACCGGTCACACCCATGGCCACGACAGCCTGGGGCAAACGCATGCCGCGGTCCTCGGTGAACTTGGCCCGCGGCAGGATCTTGCCGCGCGCCACACCGGTCAGGTCGGGCACCAGGCATTCGATCTCGGTCACCCGGCGCTCGTTGAGCCACTGCTCCAGGTCATTGAAATTCATCACGCGTTCTTCAGACATCGTCCGCTCCTTCGATCCGGTTGCGGCGCGCACGGCAGGCCGCGCCAAAAGCCTTGAAAATCGCCGCATGCAGCGGGTTCTCGGTACAGCGCCACTTGGGGTGCCACTGCGCCGCATATTTGCCGCCAAGCACCAGGTAAGGCATCTGGTGACCGTCCTCGCCCAGGGCCCTGTGGTCCAGCAGCGCCCACACCAGGGTCGGCGGCCGCCACACCATCTGCTGATCCCCATGCTTGTTCTCGTCGACCCCCCATTCTGCGCGCCGGATTGGATGACAACGGGAGCCATTTGAGGCCGGTCGATGGTGCCATTTCCATGCTTTCCGTGCTTTCCGAATTGCTGATCAGCCAGGAAGTCGCCGCTAAAAGAAATCACGCAACTGCTGCCAAGCCATTGCCAGCGCGAGGCTTGGTGTCCTGAGGAGGCTGCCACCCGGAAAGCGGCGGTGCCGGATACGCGCGAACACATCGAGTCGCTCCGACTGCCCGGCCACCGCCTCGGCCACCACGCGCCCGGCGAGGCCGGTCAGCGCCACACCGTGGCCACTGAATCCCTGCAGGTAGTAAATGTTGTTGCCCAGGCGGCCGAAGTCGGGTGCGCGGTTCATGCTGATATCGACGAAACCGCCCCAGACAAACTCGATCGGAACGTCTGCCAGCTGGGGAAACACCGCGACCATCCGCCTGCGCATGGCGGCTTGGAGGGAGCGCGGCGTCATGGTGGTGTAACTCACCCGGCCACCGAACAGCATCCGCCGGTCGGCGCTGAAGCGAAAGTAGTCGAGCGCGAAGTTGTTGTCGCACACGGCGGCATCGCTGGGAACCAGCCGCGCGCACAAGTCGGCGTCCATCGGTCGGGTGGCCACGATGTAGGTCCCGACCGGCATGATCCGTGGCCGGATCTCCGGAGCCACCCGGGGCCCGAGTTCCCCCAGCATGCAATTTCCGGCGAGCACCGCAAAACCGGCCGTCACGCTGCCGCCTCCCGTCGTGGCGACGAGTTTTGCGCCACGCTGCAGGCCCGACACCGCCGACTGCTCGAACACCTGCACACCCAGCGACCGTGCCGCCGCCAGCAGGCCGAGCCCGTATTTCAGCGGATGCAGGTGCCCGGACCGGTTTTCGAACCCGGCCGCGCAATACCGCGGGCTCCGGATGCAGGCCTGCACCGCCGAGCCCTCGGAGAATTCACACGACAGCCCGTAATCGCGCCGGATCGTCTCCAGTTCAAGCGCCAGCGCCCGCGCCTTGCGCGGCGAATCCGCCACATACAGGTAACCATGGACGCGGTCACAAGCGATTGCAAAGCGGGTTATGCGCTCGTCGATCAGGTCAATGGCTTCGAGCGACATGTCCCAGATTCGTCGGGCATCGGAACGCCCGAGTTGCGACTCCAGCAAGCCCTGGCCGCTGGCGACGCCGACGATGGCCTGCCCGCCGTTGCGACCCGATGCGCCGGCGCAGGCACAGTCCGCCTCCAGCACCACCACGCGGTAACCGCGTTGCGCAAGCTCAATCGCCGCGGACAAGCCGGCGAACCCGGCGCCCACCACCAGCACATCGGCCTCGACACCGCCTTGCAGCGGCGCAACGCCGGTCGGGCGCTGCACGCTGGCTTCGTAGTAACTGCCCTGGTTGAGCTGGGTGTCCGACCCGAGGATGGAGGAGGTCCACAAACGCATACTCCCCCCTCACGCGCCTTCGCTGACGCGTTTGGCCACCTGCCCGCACAGATACGTCCAGACGAACGCTGCAGCCGCCTGGCTGGTGAGTTCGGCATGGTCATAGGCCGGCGCCACCTCGACGCAATCCATCCCCACCAGGTTCAACACCGCCAGCTGCTCAAGGAAGGTCATGACCTGGGAACTTGTCATGCCACCCGGCTCGGGGGTGCCAGTGCCCGGCGCGAAGGCCGGATCGAGGCAATCGATGTCCAGCGTGAGGTAACACGGTCGCTGGCCGATGCGTTCGCGGATCTGCCCGATGACCGCCGCCAGGGCGTCGCCGTCCTTGCCGCGCAGGTCGCGCGCAGTGAATATCAGGCCACCCTGGTGGCGCACGTACTCCCGTGTCGCCCGTGCCCCCGGAGAACGCAGGCCGATCTGGACTGTCTGGGCAGGCAGGACCAGCCCCTCCTGAAGCGCCTCCCAGGTCCAGGTTCCATGGCCCGAGGGTTCGTCGAAGTGCGTGTTCCAGGTATCGCAGTGGGCGTCAAAATGCACCAGCGCCAAGGGGCCATGCACCCGGTGCGCTGCCCGCAGCAAGGGAAGCGTGACGGAGTGGTCGCCGCCAAGTGCCACGCAGTGGTGGCGGGCCATCAGTTCACCGGCCTGCGACTCGATCAGCCGGCGCACCTCGGCCAGCCCGGATGCGTTTGGCAGGCGCAGGTCGAGCGCGTCACCCAGATGGCCAGCCGGCGACACGTCGAAAAACGGGTGGATGCCGTCGCACAACATCAGGCTGGCGCGGCGAATCTCGGCCGGGCCGAATCGCGCGCCCGGGCGGTTCGTCACGGCACCGTCGAATGGCACGCCGAACAGCGCGAACGCCTGGTCGCCCAAGGGCGGCACGCCCAGGAAACGGTTGCCGTTCGCGGCATACGCAAATTCACCCAGTGCCATGTGTCTCGCCCCAAAGTATCTGTTTCGATGCCGAACGTTACCCGATCCGTCGCGCACAGTGGGGGCCAATTTTTCCCGATACCACCGATCCACCTGGCACCGCCAGGCGCCGGTTGCGCCTGTGCAAGCCATGACCCCATCAACGCAAAGACTCTTTGCCTACGGCTGCCTGACCCTGAGCATGTGCCTGCCCATCTTCCTGCTGGCCTGGACCCACCGGCCTCCGATGTGAGGCCGGCTGTTCGCACCGCCTCAGGCAAAGCGGTCGACATGAAACGGTGCCATGTCCAGGGACGGCTTGCGCCGGCACACCAGATCGGCCACCAGGCGCGCCGTCACGCCGCACAGCGTGAGCCCCAGGTGCTGGTGACCGAACGCGAAAAACACGCCAGGATGGCGCGGCGCAGCGCAGACCACGGGCAGGTGGTCCGGCAAGGAAGGCCGAAACCCCATCCAGGTGCTGGCGGTGTCAGGCTGGCTGGCTGGCACCAGCGCCCGCATCGCACGGCGCAGCAATGCCAGCCGGTGCGCATCCGGCGCCAGCAGCAGACCGCCAAACTCCACCGTGCCGGTCATGCGCAAGCCGACCGACATCGGCGTCATGATCACGTTGCGTTCGACCGAGGCAACGGGTCGGTCGAGCCAGTCCCTGGCGCCCGGCGCAGCCCCCTCGCCTGCGGGCCAGGGCATGGTGATGTGGTAACCGCGCTCGGTGTCGAGCGGCACGCGGTAACCCAGGCTGGCGACCAGCGGTCGCGACCAGGCTCCGGTGCACAGCACCAGTTCACGGCAGCGCAATGGGGGGCTGTTTTCCTGGCGGACAAGCACCGAGCCGCCGCCGTCCTGTTGCAGGGCGACGGCCCGGGCTTGCTGCACCCTGCCACCGGCACGCACCAGGGCAGCAACCAGCCCGGCGCAAACCGCATGCGGGTCATCGACGTGGCCGGTGTCCGGATAGAAAACGCCACCTGCCACGCCCGACGCAAGACCTGGCGCGGCGCGGCGCACGGCATCGGCATCCCATACCGCGCTGTTGACGCCAAAGGGGCGCACCTGCGCGGCCTGGGCCTGCGCATCACGCGCGCCACCGGGCGTTTCCCAGACCCGCAGGTAACCGTCTGCGTGCAGCTGGCCGGCCACACCCGCATGGGCCAGCAGGTCATGCAGATCTGCCAGCGAAGTGGCCTGCAAGGCCATCAAGGCCTGAATGCCCCGCGCAAAACCCGCCGGCCGCGCCGCCCAGACAAAACGCGCCAGCCAGGGAAGGATTGGCAGCAGGTAGGCCGCGCGAATGCGCAGCGGGCTGTCTGCATCGAGGAGGTAACGCCAACTGGCACGGATCACCTGCGGACTGGCCAGCGGAAAAACCTGCTCGGTGGCGATGTGCCCGGCATTGCCGAAGCTGGCGGCCTGACCCGGCACCTGCGCATCCAGCAGCAGGACGTCACGGCCCGCCTCGGCCAGGCGCAGCGCGCAGGCTGCGCCGACCAGGCCTGCACCCAGCACGATGGTCTGGGCATCCGCATCGCGCATCGTCACGGCAGAACCTGCATTTCAGCGACATCGCGCACGCACCCGTTGACAAGCACGCCGGCCCAACCATTGCGGGAGGCCGCAGCGCCAAGATTGCCACCAACCAGCGCGCGCCGCAACGAGGCACCGCCGTCCACAACCAGCACCCGCCCCAGGCCAGGGCGGTCCAGTTCTGGCTTGACGAGCGTGTTGTCCTCGAAGCAACGCACCGTCACCACCTGTCCCGCGAAGCGCGACTGGCCGCCGAAGGCCCGAAAAACCGGCGGCAGCACCCCAAAGGCGCCACTTGCATCGTTCTTGTGTGCATCACACAGGTCACAGGTCGCAAATGCGTTGGTCATGGCAGGAGAAATCCTTTGTGAAATCCGGAAAACATGAGTCGAAGCGGGATGTTAACGCGGCATGTTGTGGCAAAGGGTGAAGCCCGGCGACACAGCGCGAGGTCACCTGGGTGCGGATGAAATCCTTCTGCCCAGCGAAAACGACTGTGCGCCACGGCAAAAAAAACAACACGCCAGAGTGAAAAAGATGCGTTTTCGCTTGGAAACGAGAATTTTCTCCAGTAGCATCCGCAGTGCCAGAGGAGAAGCAGTTCTTCGCTGGTGATTAATCAACTTCAAGAAGGACAATTCAATCATGGCAACTGCAAAAAAAGCCCCGGCCAAAAAGGCCCCCGCCAAAAAAGCTGCACCCGCTAAGCAAGCAGCACCGGCAAAAAAAGTAGCAGCCAAGAAAGCTGCCCCGGCCAAGACGGCTGCGCCTGCGAAAAAAGCAGCAGCGCCCGCCAAAAAAGCCGCTCCGGCCCAAAAGGCGGCCCCCGCCAAGAAGGCCCCCGCCAAAAAGCGCACCGTCAATGCCGCCTTCATGAAGGCCCTGACGCCAAGCGCCGCACTGGCAGCAGTGGTGGGCAACAGCCCGCTGCCGCGCACCGAGGTGGTCAGCAAGCTGTGGACCTACATCAAGAAAAACAAGCTTCAGGATGCGGTCAACAAGCGCATGATCAACGCCGACGCCAAGCTCAAGGAAGTGTTCGGCAAGGTGCAGGTCTCGATGTTCGAGATGGCTGGCCTGATCGGCAAGCACCTCAAGTAAGCGCCTCGTGCGCGAGGTAAAAAGGCCGACGCAACTCGGCCTTTTTTTTCGACGGCACGGTCAGGTGCAGGTGATTTTTCTAGGGGTTTGTCCGGAGGCTGGCACGGACCACGCATGTGCCAATCGATGATCGCGCTGGTTAGAATCAAGCTGCAACCTGACACCCCTGCCAGCCTGACTCCACAAGAACAACAACGCCGGCTTGCGCTGCACAGTCACCCAACTTGATACGCTTTATCCTCACCCGGTTCAGCCTGGTCATTCCCACCTTCCTGGGCATGACCTTGCTTGTCTTTTTTCTGATCCGGCTGGTCCCGGGCGACCCGATCGAGACGCTGGCTGGCGAACGTGGCATCGACCCGGTGCGCCACGCTGCGCTGCTCAAGGAATACGGCCTGGACCGGCCCATCATGGTGCAGTACGGCATCTATATCGGGCGCGTGCTGCAGGGCGACCTGGGCAAATCCATCATCACCCATGCGCCGGTGCTCAGCGAATTCAAGGCCCTGTTTCCGGCCACGATCGAACTCGGCGCCTGCGCGATCCTGTTTGCCCTGGTCATCGGTATTCCGGCTGGCATCCTGGCCGCGGTCAAGCGCAACTCGATCTTCGACCATGGCGTGATGGGCATATCGCTCTCCGGTTACTCGATGCCGATCTTCTGGTGGGGCCTGCTGCTGATCCTGCTGTTTTCGGTGCAACTCGACCTGACCCCGGTGTCAGGGCGGCTGGATGTCAAGTACTTCATCGAGCCAACCACCGGCTTCCTGTTGATCGACTCCTTGATGTCAACCGACAAGGGTGCCTTCAAGTCGACCGTGGCCCACCTGATCCTGCCCATGATCGTGCTGGGCACACAGCCGCTGGCGGTGATCGCGCGCATGACGCGTTCGGCCATGCTGGAGGTGCTCGGTGAAGACTACATCCGCACCGCGCGCGCCAAGGGCCTTTCGGCCATGCGGGTGGTGTCGCTGCATGCACTGCGCAATGCGCTGATCCCGGTCGTCACCGTGATCGGACTGCAGATCGGTGTGTTGTTCACCGGCGCCCTGCTGACCGAGACCATCTTCTCCTGGCCGGGAGTTGGCAAGTGGCTGATCGAGGCCATCGCACGGCGCGACTACCCCGTGCTGCAAGGTGGCGTGCTGCTGGTCGGCACCATGGTCATGCTCGTCAGCCTGCTGGTGGACATCACCTACGGCATCATCAACCCCCGCATCAGGCACCAACGGTGAGCGGCCCGACCTTGACCGAACCCTCCAACACTGCGCAGGCGCCGATGCGGCCGCTGCGCGAGTTCTGGAGCTATTTCAGCGCCAACCACGGCGCGGTGGCGGGCCTGGCGATCGTCGTGCTGGCCCTGCTGGTGGCATTGTTCGCACCCCTGCTCGCACCCTACCCCCCTGATCTCACCAACAGTGCGGTGTTCCTCAAGCCGCCCTTCTGGCAGGCTGGCGGCTCGACTTCCTACCTGCTGGGCACCGATGCCATCGGCCGCGACATGCTGTCGCGCCTCATCCATGGCGCACGCCTGTCACTGGTGATCGGTATTGCCGTGGTGGCGCTGTCGGTTCTGGCTGGCACCATCCTGGGGTTGACGGCGGGCTACTTCCGCGGCATCTACGAGATCACGGTGATGCGCCTGATGGACATCATCCTGACCCTCCCCAGCCTGCTGTTGGCCATCGTCATCGTGGCCATCCTGGGGCCCGGCATGATGAACGCCATGCTGGCCGTGGCGATCGTGATCCTGCCGCACTATGTGCGCATCGCACGAGCGGCTGTCATAAGCGAGACCTCCAAAGACTACGTGACCGCAGCGCGCATGAACGGCGCAGGGCATCTGCGCCTGATGTTCAGCGAGGTCCTGCCCAACTGCACCGCCCCCCTGATCGTGCAGGCGTCTCTCGGCATTTCAACGGCCATCCTCGATGCCGCAGCGCTCGGTTTTCTGGGCCTGGGTGCCCAGCCACCCTCCCCCGAATGGGGCACCATGCTGGCAGACGCGCGCGAATTTGTGCTGCGGGCCTGGTGGGTGGTCACGCTGCCCGGCGTGATGATCTTTGTGACGGTGCTGGCCTTCAATCTGCTTGGTGACGGCCTGCGTGATGCGTTCGACCCCAAACTCAAACGCTGAAGACCCCGACCATGGCCCTGCTTGAAATCGAGAACCTGTCGGTCGACTTCCCCTCGCGTGACAACGTGATGCACGCGGTCGAGGGTGTGAGCCTCTCGCTGGACACCGGCGACGTGCTGGGAATCGTCGGAGAGTCCGGTTCGGGAAAAAGCGTCACGATGATGGCGCTGATGGGCCTGGTGGCTTTTCCGGGCCGCGTGACAGCCGACCGCTTGCGTTTCGATGGCCACGACCTGCTCGCCCTGTCGCCCCGCGAGCGCAGCCGCTTGACCGGCAAGGACCTGGCGATGATCTTCCAGGATCCAACCACCAGCCTGAACCCCTGCTTCACCATCGGATTTCAACTCGCTGAATCATTGCAGTTGCACCTGGGCATGGACAACAAGGCGGCCCGCAAACGCGCAATCGAGTTGCTCGAGCAGGTCGGAATTTCCGCCCCCGAGAGCCGCCTCAAGGCCTACCCGCACCAGATGTCGGGCGGAATGAACCAGCGCGTGATGATCGCCATGGCCATCGCCTGCAACCCGAAACTGCTGATCGCCGACGAACCCACCACCGCACTGGACGTCACCATCCAGGCCCAGATCCTCGACCTGCTGCGTTCGCTGCAAAAGGACCGTGGCATGGCGCTGGTGCTGATCACCCACAACATGGGTGTGGTGTCTCAGATGGCGCAACGTATTGCCGTGATGTACGCCGGGCAGATCATGGAAGAACGACCGGCCAACGCGCTGTTTTCCGACCCACGCCACCCCTACACCGAGGCCCTGATGGCCGCCATGCCCGAACGCAGCGATGGCCGTTCGCGCCTCGCCACCATTCCCGGCATGGTGCCGGGCATCTACGACCGCCCGGTGGGCTGCCTGTTCGCGCCGCGCTGCGGCCATGCCCAGGACCTTTGCCGCAGCCGGCGCCCAACACGCCAGGCCGGCTCGCAGGACGTGGTGGGTTGCCATTTCCCGCTCGGGCAGACAAAGTCCGTGGAGGCCGCCACATGAACGGTACGGCAAGCCAGGCCCCGGTTGTCGTCGCCAAGGATCTGCGCCAGGTCTACCAGGTCAGCCGGGGTTTCCTGCGCGAGCCGGCAAAGCTGCAGGCTGTGGGTGGCGTGTCGTTCGAAGTGCGGCCGGGCCGCACGCTTGCCGTGGTGGGCGAGTCGGGGTGCGGCAAGTCCACGTTGGCACGCATGGTGTCACTGATCGAAATCCCGACCGGCGGCGAGCTGCGGCTGGACGGCGTCGATGTCGTGGCTGCCTCTGCCACACAGCACCATGCCTTGCGCCGGTCGGTGCAACTGGTGTTCCAGAATCCCTATGGCTCGCTCAATCCCCGCAAGAAGATCGGCGCCATCCTCGAAGCACCACTCGAGATCAATACCGACCTCGACGCCCCCCAGCGCGCTGAAAAGGCGCGCAGCATGCTGGCCCTGGTCGGCCTTCGACCCGAACACTACGACCGTTACCCCCACATGTTCTCGGGTGGGCAGCGACAACGCATCGCCATCGCCCGCGCGTTGATGCTCAAGCCCGCGCTGCTGGTCGCCGACGAGCCGGTTTCGGCGCTCGATGTGTCGGTACAGGCCCAGGTGCTCAACCTGCTGGCCGACTTGCAGCAGGATCTCGGCCTGGCCTACCTGTTCATCTCGCACGACCTGGGCGTGGTGCGCCACATCGCGCACGATGTACTGGTGATGTACCTGGGTCATACCGTGGAACAGGGTCCAAAAGAGGCCATCTTTTCGCGCCCGCTGCACCCCTACACGCAAGCCCTGCTCGCGTCCACCCCGGGCATCGTGGGCAGCGGCGCCGCCCTGCCACGAACGCCGCTCACGGGCGAATTGCCTTCGCCGCTCAACCCACCCAGCGGCTGCGTCTTCTCGACCCGCTGCCCGCATGCCGTGGACCGCTGCCGCACCGAGCGGCCATTGCTGCGCACGCTCGACGAACGCCAGGTGGCATGCCACTTCGCAGAACAAGTTACCCAACCCGCTGCCCTGCAGCATCAACCCCCAGAGGAGTCCACGAGATGATCCAGACCCGAACGAAATCCAGCAAGAAGTTGCCTGTCAAACGCACGCTGCTGTGCGCACTGGCCCTGCCAGCGCTGATGTCGCTGTCGCCCGTGTCGGCCAAGACGCTGGTGTATTGCTCTGAAGGCAGCCCCGAAAACTTCTCGCCCAGCATCAATACCACCGGCACTTCATTTGACGCGTTGTCGCAGATCTACAGCCGCCTGGTCGAGTTCGAGCGCGGCGGCACGGCGGTCGTGCCTGGCCTGGCCGAGCGCTGGACCGTGTCGCCGGACGGCAAGGAATACACCTTCTTCCTGCGCAAGGGCGTGAAGTGGCACACCAACAAGAACTTCAAACCCACACGCGAGATGAATGCCGACGACATCATCTTCAGCATCGAGCGCCAGTGGAAGGAAGCCAACCCCTATTTCAAGGTCACCAGCCCGAACCATTCCTACTTCATGGACATGGGCATGGACAAGCTGATCAAGTCGGTCGACAAGGTCAACGACATGACGCTGAAGATCACCCTGAACAAACCCGAGGCGCCATTCCTCTCCGGCTGGGCCATGGAATACGCGGGTATCCAGTCGAAGGAATACGCAGACGCCATGCTCAAGGCGGGCACGCCCGAGAAGATCGACCAGGAGCCGATCGGCTCCGGCCCCTTCTTCCTGGTGCAGTACCAGAAAGACGCCGTCATCCGTTACAAGGCGTTCCCAGAGTTCTGGGCCGGCAAGGCAAAGATCGACGACCTGGTGTTCTCGATCACGCCAGACGCATCGGTGCGCTGGGCCAAGCTGCAGAAGGGTGAATGCCATGTCATGCCCTACCCCAACCCGGCCGACCTGGACGCCATGCGCAAGGACGCCAAGGTCACGATCCTGGAGCAACCCGGCCTGAACGTGGGTTACCTGGCCTACAACACCACCAAGAAGCCGTTCGACGACGTTCGCGTGCGCAAGGCCATCAACATGGCCATCAACAAGCAGGCCATCATCGACGCCGTGTACCTGAGCACCGGTGTGGCGGCAAAGAACCCGATCCCGCCGACGCAGTGGTCCTACAACAACGCCATCAAGGACGACCCTTTCGATCCGGCAGCAGCGCAAAAGCTGCTGGCGGCGGCCGGCTTCCCGAACGGCTTTTCGACCGACCTGTGGGCGATGCCGGTGCAGCGCCCCTACAACCCGAACGCCAAACGCATCGCCGAACTGATACAGGCTGACCTGACCAAGATCGGCGTCAAGGCCGAGATCAAGAGCTTCGAGTGGGGCGAATACCGCAAGCGCATGCAGTCGGGTGAACACCAGATGGGCATGCTGGGCTGGACCGGCGACAACGGCGACCCGGACAACTTCCTGCACACGCTGCTCGGTTGCGACGCCGCCAAGACCGGCGGCAGCAATGTGGCCAAGTTCTGCCACCAGCCTTTCGAAGACCTGGTCCTGAAGGCCAAGACGCTGACCAGCCCGGCCGAGCGTGGCAAGCTCTACGAACAGGCGCAAGTCATCTTCAAGGAACAGGCGCCCTGGTTCACCATCGCCCACGCAGTGCAGCTCAAACCGGTGCGCAAGGAAGTGATCGACTTCAAACTCAGCCCGTTTGGTCGCCACAACTTCTACGGCGTTGACATCAAGGAGTAAAGTGCCCCTGACGGGCAGACCCTGAGACAAGGCCGGTCGTGACCGGCCTTTTTTATGCGCGCTTGGCTTGATCCCGGGCGACAGAAGCATGGAGTACGTGGAGACTATGGGCCAGGAATTGCAGACATTGTTCGAGCGTTGGCGGGCCTTTGACCAGGTGGCCTGCGACGCTGCAGGCACGCCCGACTACAGCCCCACGGCGATGCAGCGCCAGTTGTCGGGGCTGGCAGCACTGCGTGAACAGGTGCGGCTTGACACGCATGCGTGGCCACTGCAAGACCAGGTGGACTACCGCATCGTCCATGCCGAGATGTGCGCCCTGGACTTCCACCTGCGCGTGTTGCAGCCGTGGGCCCGGGACCCGGCCTTCTACCGCTCCTTGTGGACGGCGCAAAGCGATACGCCAGACCACGAGGGTCCGACCCACCAGGCTATGGTCGAATTGTGGGCCTACCAGTTTCCGCTCGCGCAGCAGGACCAGACCCGCCTTGCAGCGGAACTGTCGACCATTGCGCCGCTGCTGCGCCAGGCCCGCGAGAACCTGATTGGCGATGCGCGTGACCTGTGGCTCGGAGGCATCAGCACCTTGCGAGGCCAACTCGCGGACCTGGATGCACTGGCGCGCCGCGTCGACGGTGCCAGCGCCGGACTGGCGCAGGCCGTCGCTTCGGCGCGCGAGGCGACCCGGGACTTCATCGCATGGCTGCAGGAACAGGCCCCCCGCAAGACCGGGCCGTCCGGTGTGGGCAAGCCGCACTACAACTGGTACCTGCGCCATGTCCATCTGCTGCCCTTCAGCTGGGACGACGAAGTCGCCCTGCACCGGCGCGAACTGGCCCGGGCCCATGCCAGCCTGCGCCTGGAAGAACACCGCAACCGCCACCTGCCGGCCCTCGCCGCACCTGCCAATGCGCTGGAATATGCGCACCGCGCCGATGCCGGTGTGACCCGCTACATGCAGTTCCTGCGCGAGCACGACATCCTGCCCATGCGCGACTACCTGGAGCCTGCACTGCGGGCGCAGACCGGCAGTTTCGTTCCCGAGGAAACCCGGCATTTCTTCGCCATTGCGCGCCACCTTGAACCGATGACGCTGTGGACCCACTGGTACCACTGGTTCGAGGTGGCCCAGGCGCAACACGAGCCGCACGCGCGGCCGGTCCGGCGCGCTGCGCTGCACTACAACCTGTTCGCCTACCGCTCCGAGGGGCTGGCGACTGCAATGGAAGAAATGATGCTGCATGCCGGGTTGTACGACCACAATCCGCGCGCCCGCGAAATCGTCTGGGTCATGCTGGCCCAACGCGCAGCGCGAGGGCTGGCAGCCTTGTACGCGCAGGCCAACATGGTGACGATGCAGGAGGCGCAGGACTTCCATGTGCGCCACACCCCGCGGGGCTGGATGCGCGCCGATCTGCCGCTGGTGCAGTTCGAGCAGCACCTGTACCTGCGCCAGCCCGGATACGGCACCAGTTATGTGGCGGGCAAGGCGATGGTCGAGCAGATGCTGGGCGAGTTCGCGCAGCAACGCGGCGACACATTCCGCCTGTCGGATTTTTTTGCCGGTATCAACGCCATCGGGATCATTCCCGCGTCTCTGGTGCGTTGGGAGCTGACCGGGCAGGACGACGGTTTGTTTTTCAGTGCGCCAACACAGACGCACTCCGGCACGCCATGAGCCCATCGTCTTCCAAACGCGCCAAGGGATGCATGGCCGAATGGCACCCTGGCTTTTGCGTACCACCCTGCTCGCGCTGCGGGGTACGCGTTCGCCTGCTGATCGACTGCGTCGGCCGTTAGATGGTCGTTTTTTACGACCCCCACGACGTCGCACGATTCAGCCAGTGGGTTGCAGCAGCTCGCGATCAGGATGTTGCGGGATCTCGCCGCAGACCATGCGCCAGCGACACAGACCGACCTGTGGAGCCATTGAGATGGGCACGGCAACACTGGCGGCCAAGCCGGTTCGCAGCCGCTGGAACCGCGCCAACGACACCCCGCGCGTGATCGGATTGATGGTCCCGGCACTCGCATTGCTGGCGCCTGTGATCGCCGTGGAACTGATGGGCCTGGTCATGGTGATTCAGGGCCATGTGGTGGAGGCTGGCATCCGCGAACGGATTCGCGCCAGCACACCCGTAACCACAAGCGTCGCCGGCCGGCTGTGATTCAGCTGCCGGGTTTTGCCGGCGGTCGGTCACGCAGCGCAGCCCCGGCCAGCGCATTTTGCGTGATCGCGGACAAAGTGCCCCGCGTTGTGATCACCTCCGGATCCAGCGCAACCTCGATCAACGTGCCTTCGGGCCGGGCCAGCGCCGCGAGCAGTTCGCCCTCGAATTCTGCGGTGCGGGTGATCTTCACGCCCGCGTAGCCATAGGCACGCGCCAAGGCTGCGAAATCGGGATTGCGCAATTCGGTGCCGGCGCGGCGCTCCGGGTACTCGCGCTCCTGGTGCATGCGGATGGTGCCGAACATGCCGTTGTTGAGCAGCACGATGATGCTTTTGGCACCGTACTGCGTGGCGGTGGCCAGCTCCTGGCCGTTCATCAGGAAGTCACCGTCGCCGGCGATGGTGAAAGCCAGGCGGCCAGTGGTGATGGCGGCGGCAATGCCGGCTGGCACGCCATACCCCATGGTGCCACTGGTGGGCGCGAGCTGCGTCTTGTGGCCCTTGGCCAGGCCATGGTGCTTGAAAAAGCGGTGCATCCAGCTTGCGAAATTGCCGGCGCCATTGGTCAAAACGGCGTCGGTGGGCAGGTGTTTTTGCAGCAAGGCCACGATGGCCGGCATGTCGATATCCCCTGGCAGGGCCTGCGGTTCCAGGTTGGCCTGGTAGTCGGCGTTGCACGATTGTGCCCAGGCTTCCCACGGCAACTGGGTGGGGGCGGTCAGGACCTCCAGCGAACGCGCTGCAGCGTTCATGGTCGCGTTGATCGCCAGATCGGCCTGGTAGACCCGGTTGAGTTCCTCGGCGCTGGCATGGATATGCACCAGTTTCTGGGCTGCCTTCGGGGCCTTCAGCAGCGTGTAGCCTCCGGTGGTCATCTCCCCGAGGCGTGGGCCGATCGCCAGGACCAGGTCGCTGTCGCGCACGCGTTGCGCAAGCCGCGGGCTGATGCCGATGCCCACATCGCCGGCATACAGCGGATGGTGGTTGTCGAACGTATCCTGGAACCGGAACGCGTTGCCAACCGGCAGTTTCCAGTTCTCGGCAAAGCGCTGCAGCGCCTGCGCCGCCTGCACCGTCCAGCCGCCGCCGCCGGCAATCACGATGGGACGTTGGGCCTGCAGCAGCATGCTGCGCAGGGTGCGCAACGATCCCGGGTCGCTCCACGCCTGCACCGCGTCGACACGGGCCAGCGCCTGCGGCTCCAGCCCGGTCACGGGATGGGCGAGCACCGGCGCCGCCAGCATGTCTTCCGGCAGCACCAGCACCACCGGCCCGGGCCGGCCGTTCATCGCTGTCGCAAAGGCACGGGCCACGTATTCGGGAATACGCGCCACGTCGTCGATGCGTTCCACGCGTTTGGCCATGCCCTTGGTGCTGGGGCCGAAGAAGCTGCAGTAGTCGACCTCCTGGAAGGCCTCGCGGTCGCGCGTGTCGCTCGCGACATCCCCCACAAAAAGCACCATTGGCGTGGAGTCCTGGAAGGCGGTGTGGATTCCGATCGACGCGTTGGTCGCGCCTGGCCCGCGCGTCACGAAACAGACGCCGGGGCGGCCTGTCAACCGGGCGTGGGCGTCGGCCATGAAGGCGGCGCCGCCTTCCTGGCGGTTGATCACGAACCGGATGCGGTCGGCATGGGCATGAAAACCGTCCAGCACCGCAAGGTAACTTTCGCCCGGAACGCCAAAGGCGTGGGTCACACCCTGGGCCACGAGGCATTCGACCAGCAAGTGGCCACCGATCCGGATTGTCATGTTTTCGTCCTGTTTCCGATACCCAGCGCGGCGCCCACACTCAGCAGCAGCACCAGCGCCGCACCAAAAAAGGTGGCGCTGTACTGGCCGCGGTCCATCAGCGCCCCGAAGATCACGGGCGCGATGGCGAAACCGACGTCGAGGCCGGAGTACACCAGGCCATACACGCGCCCGGTCGCCCCCTTGGGTGTCGCCTTCTTGATCATCATGTCGCGCGAAGGGCCGCCAATACCGAGGGCAAAACCCGTGGCTGCCAGCACCACCATCGTGCCGGTGCCACCGAACACGGCCGTGCCGCACAAGGCCAGCATCACGGAGGCGGCGGACATGCAGGTGGCCACCACCTTGTCACTGTCGGGCAGGCGCGCCGCGACCACACCACCCACCAGAATGCCCAAGCCTCCTGCAAGGCTGTAGGCCGTCAGTGTCAGGGTGGCCGCCTCGAAACTCACACCGTGCATCGCCTTGAGCAGGGACACCGAGAAACTCTGGACCATGGCAAGTGTCATGGTCGACAGCAGGAAAAATCCAAAACACCACCACACCGCGGGCAGTTTCATGAACGCCAGGTCATGTTCACCCTGTTGCCCGGGGCCGCGCACTGCCACGGTGGTACTCAGCTTGTCCCGGTACAACACCAGCAGGGCGAGGATTGCCAGGTACAACGCTGCGGCTGCAAGGTAGGCGACGCGCCAGTTGTAAAGGCTGCTCAGCGTGGCGAAGAACAGCGTCGCTACCACCCACCCCAGGTTGCCGGTCAGGCCATGGGCGCTGAAGGCATAACCCAGGCGGCCGGGTGAGACGCGCTGGTTCATGATGGTGAAATCGACTGGATGAAAAGGCGAGTTGCCAAAACCGGCCAGTGCCGCAGCTGCCATCAGCCAACCATAATTGGCCGCGAAAGATGCCACCACACAGGCCAGCGCAATGGTTACTACCGCGCCAAATAGCACTGGCCGCGCGCCCATGCGGTCGACCAGAAAACCGCCGCTGGCCTGCCCCAGTCCGGACACCACGAAAAAGGTCGTCATCAGCAGGCCGAGCTCTGAATAACTCAGACCGAACTCCTTCATGAAGATCGGAAACATCAGTGGCAACAGCAGGTGCGAAAAGTGTGAACTCGCGTGGGCCAGGCCGACCAGGCCAATGATGGACGCATCCTGGCGCAGCGGGACCGGCCGGCTGGCCGCGAGAGTGGCAGAGTTCATTGGCAGATGTTAATGGATGGCACACTAAGGGCATGCCGACGCCGCCTGCAAGCACCTTGCGCCAGATCCCCGCCGGCATCTGGGTGCTGGGTCTGGTCAGCATGCTGATGGACATTTCGTCGGAAATGGTGCACAGCCTGCTGCCGATGTTCATGGTGACAACGCTGGGGACCAGCGTGCTGGTGGTGGGCCTGATCGAAGGACTGGCGGAGTCCACCGCGCTGATCGTCAAAGTGTTCTCCGGCGCATTGAGCGACTACCTGGGCAAACGCAAGGGCCTGGCGGTGCTGGGTTACGCGATGGGCGCGCTCAGCAAACCCCTGTTCGCGATGGCCCCCGGCATTGGCATGGTGGTCACCGCGCGGCTGATCGACCGCATCGGCAAGGGCATTCGCGGCGCCCCGCGCGACGCACTGGTGGCCGACATTGCACCCGCGCACCTGCGCGGCGCAGCTTTCGGCCTGCGCCAGTCGCTCGACACGGTGGGCGCGTTTCTCGGCCCGCTGATCGGCGTCGGGCTGATGCTTTTGTGGGCTAACGACTTTCGCGCCGTGTTCTGGGTCGCCGTGGCGCCGGGCGCGCTCGCCGTCGCGTTGTTGTGGTTCGGCTTGCGGGAGCCCGCGACAAGTCGGCCGGCAGGTGCGACCAACCCAATCCGGCGCGACAATCTGCGCCGCCTGAGCCCGGCGTATTGGTGGGTCGTGGGTATTGGCGCCGCATTCACGCTGGCGCGTTTCAGCGAAGCCTTCCTGGTGCTGCGCGCCCAGCAGTCCGGCGTTGCGATGGCCCTGGTGCCCCTGGTGATGGTGGCGATGAACCTGGTCTATGCGGCCAGCGCCTACCCGTTCGGCAAGCTTTCCGACCGCATGTCCCACACGCGCCTGCTGGTGTGGGGCCTGCTGGTGCTGATCGCCGCCGATCTGGTGCTTGCGCGCGCCGTCGGGCCATTGGGCGTGCTTCTGGGCTTGGCCTTGTGGGGCATCCACATGGGCATGACGCAGGGGCTGCTCGCGACCATGGTCGCCGACACCGCGCCGGCAGACCTGCGCGGAACGGCATTCGGATTGTTCAACCTCATGGGCGGCATCGCGATGCTGCTGGCCAGTGTCGTGGCGGGGGCACTCTGGGACACCTGGGGCCCGGCGGCCACCTTCCAGGGCGGTGCGGTTTTTTGTGTGCTGACTTTGCTGGCGCTGTTCTGGCACGCACAGCAGCAAACCTGACCGCGCCGGTCAGCGCAAGCCGAGCGGATCGGTGTCGCTGACGTCGCCGAAGTGCGGGCCGAGTTTGAAAATGCCGCTGAACCGCACCGAAGGTTCACCATCGGCCGTGATCAACCCCTGCCCGAACAGCATGTTGCGTGTCACGCGCAGGATCTGCGCCTCGCCCTGCACCCAGGCCCCGAGTTTGGCCGACCCGAGGTAGTCGATCTGCAGACTGATGGTGGGCAGAAAGCGCCGCTCGTCGCTTTGCCGGTACATATTGGCGCACGGCACCAGCATGTCGGCGAAGGTCGCCAGCATGCCTCCGTGGCAGATGCCCAGCGGATTGGTATGGCGCTGCTCGACCACAAAACCCATCTGGATTTTTTCCGGCGACCATTTGCCATACAGGGGGCCGTTGAACGCCAAGAAGTCGCCACCGATCTTCGCAACGCGGAATCCGTCGGGGATGTGGGAGGTGGAGGGCATCGGGGAAATGGGCAAAGACTGTGACAAGAGATACTAACCTGCCCAAAGTCGTGAAGTGGTGCCCCCACGGCGCTTTCATCTACCCTGGCGGCACCCAGACGTCGCTGGGAAATCGGCCCTCACTCCCGCGGCGGCTTGACCTCCACGTCCTCGATATCGGGCAGTTGTCGGCGGCCCACGGGCGTGGTCGGCCCGGGCTCTGCCACTTTCGCAGCGCCCGAACGCGTCCGAAACACCGAGCCAAAACCGGTGCGCGCATCCACGCGCCAAACGAACGGAGCCACCGGTTTGCCGACAAGACGGGCCCAGGCGGCACGAAGGCCCCATAACACCAGGAACAGCACAGCCGCCAGCAGCAGGCTGGCCGCGAATACCAAGCCTGCAGCCAGCAACACCAGCCGCAAAATCAGCTTGAAAATCGTGTTCATCGGCGCATCATTCCCGTCAATGCCTGCAGTCCAACTTGCCCGTGCACCGGTTCACAACGGGCATGACGGGTCAAAGACCGGTTTGCGTCGTTCGCGGTGGCTGCTTATGCCCTCATGCACATCCGGCCCGGAAAATCCCATGAACTCAAGCGCCAGCGACGAATCGAAAGTCGGCCCCATCATGCGCAACCAATTGTTGAGCGCGTATTTGGTCCAGCGGATGGCGCTTTGTGAACCCTGAGTCAGCCGGGTGGCAATCTCGAAGGCCTTGTCGCGCAGATCGGCTTCGTCCACCGCCAGGGCCACCAGCCCGAGGCGTTCGGCTTCTTCGCCGCTCATCGGTTCGCACAACATCAGGTAGTACTTGGCCTTGGCCATGCCGCACAACAAAGGCCAGATGATCGCCGCGTGGTCACCGGCGGCCACACCCAGGCGCGTGTGGCCATCGACGATTTTTGCCGTCTTGGCCGCAATCGGGATGTCGGCCAGCAACCCCGCCACCAGCCCCGCACCGACCGCCGGGCCGTGCATCGCCGAGACAATCGGTTTGTCACAGTTGATCACGTTGTAGACCAAGTCCCGCGCTTCCTTCCAGACCCGCGCACGCACCTCGAAGTTGTTGGCCATGTCTTCGACCAGACCAAAATCGCCACCGGCCGAGAACCCCTTGCCCTCGCCACGCAGCACCACGGCCTGGATGTCGGGGTCGTCGCCAATGTCGCGCCAGATGGTGGAGAGTTCCCGATGGCCGGAATGGTCGGCAGTGGCAAGACGGCCCTCCTTGGCCTGCGCCCCGCCCATCACCACCTCCAGGAAGCCACGCCGGTCGTCGACCGCATGGCGCGTGATGGTGAGGGTTTTGTAGTGTTCGTAGCGCTTCATGTCGTGTTCCTGCCTGGCAATTGGAAAGATTTGCAGAGAACCTGTGCGCGCGCCTGTTGAGCGATCACGACAGGCACGGTTTGGGGTGCTCCGGTTGAGATTGTGATTGTGATTTGGTGCAGGGCACTCCAACCCAGTTGCAGGATCAGGTCGGCGGTGCGTTCGGCGCAGCGGCATAAAGGGGGAGCCCGCAGTGCGGAGGACAGCCGCGGAGCCGAACGCGCCGTCGGCCTGGTCCCACACCACGCGGCATTCCAGGATCCGGCTCAGTGCACCACCCGCTCGAAGCTGAACTGCCCCGGCGCACGGATCGGGTCCACGTCGACCGGTATCACCGACTTGGGCAGAAACCGGCCTTCCAGCAGCAGCTTCGACAGTGGGTTCTCGATCCGTTGCTGGATCGCCCGCTTGAGCGGCCGCGCACCAAACACCGGGTCGAAACCCACCTTGGCCAGTTCGGCCAGCGCCGCCGGAGACACCTGCAGATCCAGGTCCATCTTCGCCAACCGTGCCTGCAGCACCTTGATCTGGATGGCTGCGATTTGCTCGATGTGTCGGGCGTCGAGTGCGTGGAACACCACCGTCTCGTCGATCCGGTTCAGGAACTCGGGGCGGAAGTAGTTTTTCAACTCGGCCGTCACCGCGTCCTTGATGTCCTCGCTGTCCTGCCCCACCATGCTCTGGATGATCGGTGAACCGATGTTGCTGGTCATCACGATCACGGTGTTCTTGAAGTCGACGGTGCGGCCCTGGCCATCGGTCAGCCGACCGTCATCGAGCACCTGCAGCAGCACGTTGAACACGTCCGGGTGCGCTTTCTCGATCTCGTCGAGCAGCAACACGCTGTAGGGCTTGCGCCGCACGGCCTCGGTCAGGTGGCCGCCCTCCTCGTAACCCACATACCCGGGGGGCGCACCAATGAGCCGGGCCACCGAATGTTTCTCCATGAACTCGCTCATGTCGACCCGGATCAGGTGGTCTTCCGAATCGAACAGAAAACCGGCCAGCGCCTTGCACAATTCGGTCTTGCCCACGCCCGTGGGGCCAAGGAACAGGAACGAGCCGGTGGGACGGTTCGGGTCACCCAGGCCGGCACGCGAGCGACGGATCGCGTTCGCCACCGCCGTGATCGCCTCGCTCTGGCCCACCACACGCTGGTGCAGCTTGTCTTCCATTTGCAGCAGCTTGTCGCGTTCGCCCTGCATCAGCTTGGACACCGGAATGCCGGTGGCGCGCGCCACGACTTCGGCAATTTCTTCCGCGCCGACCTGTGTGCGCAGCAACCGGGGCGCCGTGCCCGGGCCCTTTTTCGCCTCGACCGCCTGCGCATCTTTGAGCTGCTTTTCCAGCTCCGGCAGCTTGCCGTATTGCAGTTCAGCGACCTTGTTGTACTCGCCCTTGCGGGTGAATTCCTCGATCTGCTGGCGCAACTTGTCGATCGCCTCGCGCACCTGGGCACTGCCCTGCGCCTGGGCTTTTTCCGCCTTCCAGATCTCGTCCATGTCGGTGATTTCTTTTTGCAGCTTTTCAATTTCTTCCTCGATCAGGTCAAAACGCTTCTGCGAAGCCTCGTCCTTCTCGCGGCGCACCGATTCGCGTTCGATCTGCAACTGAATCAGCCGCCGGTCGAGTTTGTCCATCACCTCGGGCTTGGAGTCGATCTCGATCTTGATCTTGGCTGCGGCCTCGTCGATCAGGTCGATTGCCTTGTCGGGCAGGAAACGGTCGGTGATGTAGCGGTGGCTCAACTCGGCTGCAGCCACGATGGCCGGGTCGGTGATGTCCACGCCGTGGTGCACCTCGTATTTTTCCTGCAGGCCGCGCAGGATCGCGATGGTGGCCTCCACCGTGGGTTCACCCACCAGGATCTTCTGGAAACGGCGCTCGAGCGCGGCATCCTTCTCGATGTACTTGCGGTATTCGTCCAGCGTAGTGGCGCCCACGCAATGCAGTTCACCCCGCGCGAGTGCGGGCTTGAGCATGTTGCCGGCGTCCATCGCACCTTCGGCTTTGCCTGCACCCACCATGGTGTGCAGTTCGTCGATGAAAACGATGGTCTGGCCCTCGTCCTTGGCCAGGTCCTTGAGCACGTTTTTCAGGCGTTCCTCGAACTCGCCGCGGAACTTCGCCCCCGCCAGCAAGGCGGCCATGTCCAGCGACAGGACGCGTTTGCCCTTCAGCGACTCCGGCACCTCGCCGGCCACGATGCGCTGGGCCAAGCCTTCCACGATGGCGGTCTTGCCCACACCGGGTTCACCGATCAGCACCGGGTTGTTCTTGGTGCGCCGTTGCAGCACCTGGATGGCGCGGCGGATTTCGTCATCACGGCCGATGACCGGGTCGAGTTTGCCCATGCGGGCGCGTTCCGTGAGGTCGATGCAGTACTTCTTGAGGGATTCGCGCTGGTCTTCGGCATCGGCGCTGTCCACGTTCTGACCACCCCGCACGGCATCGATGGCGGACTCGAGCGACTTGCGCGTCAGGCCGTTTTCCTTGGCAATGCGGCCAGCATCCTGCTTGCTGTCGCACAAGGCCAGCAGGAAGAGTTCACCGGCTACAAACTGGTCACCGCGCTTGATGGACTCCTTCTCGGCTGCCTGCAGCAGCGTGACCATGTCGCGGCCGACCTGGACCTGCTCCTGGCCCTGTACCTGGGGCAATCGCTTCATGGCGGTCTCGGCAGCGCCCAGCAGCCCGTTGACGTTGACGCCGGCGCGCTGCAGGAGCGCCTTCGGGCCATCGTCCTGGCGCAGCATCGCCACCAGCACATGGGCTGGTTCAATATAGGCATGGTCACTGCCGAGAGCCAGTGTCTGTGCCTCGCCCAAGGCTTCCTGGAATTTGGTGGTGAGTTTGTCGATTCGCATGGGTATATCTCCGGGTTGACCTGAACGTAGGGCAATTACGACAGTTTTCAAGCCCGATTGCCGCACCGCCGGCATCGGGGTCTGACTAAAATCAAAATATGAACGTACACCAACTCTCCATTGCCTATGTCCCGGAGCAGGACCGCATTCAGGTGCGGGTGAACACCAAACAGGGCCAGGAACTCCGGTTCTGGTTCACACGCCGACTCACCCTGGGCCTCTTGCCCCTGCTGGACCGGGAGGTGGCGGAGCATGTGGCCCGCCAAGGCGGGCCAGCCACCTCCCATGTGGCGGCCATGGACGATCTTTCCAAGCAGGCGATGGCGCAATTCAAGCGCACCGAAAACCTCAAGACATCGGACTTCGCCACGCCCTACAGAACAACTGAAGCCAGCGTGCCGGTGTTTGACCATCCGCTGCTGGTGACGGAGATCAACGTCGCGCCGCTCCCGAATGGCCAGTTGCGCCTGAGTTTTGCGGAAAAGCTGTCGGGCGATCTGGAACAGCGCAGTTTCCAGATGGCGCTGTCGGACGAGCTGATCCATGCTTTTGTGCACTTGCTCGAGCGGGCCGTGCAGCAGTCGCAATGGAAGGACGCCGCACTGGCAGCCCCTGCGGCGCCTGCAGCGGATCCGTCCCGCGGCCCGGACAAACCGCAGTACCTGAACTGAGCCGGTTGACCCCCACCACCAACTCACCCGACAGCAGGTCCTGGGTGTAGCCGGCCGTGCCGCGGCAGGGCACATGCAGCATGAACCGCAGTGGCAAGGAACAGGCCAAGAACGGGTTTGAAGCAGCGGGTGGTCGTGCTCTCTCCAGAAGCGGTGTGGATTGGGTCACGCGGTGTTCCCGCTCACGTGGGTTGCAGCTTGAACACGGTTTCAGCGTTCGACTGAAAGAACTTCTTAATGTATACATTGACCGCAGCCAGGTGTCGACGGCACCTCAATCGGTATTGGTCAGGCCAACACCCCAGCGCTGCAACGCGGCGTCATCGGCCACCCGGGCGTCGACCCAGCGGGCGCCATCGGGCGTCTGCTCCTTTTTCCAGAATGGCGCCTGGGTCTTGAGGTAGTCCATCAGGAACTCACACGCCTGAAAACTCTCACCCCGGTGCGCGGAGGTCACCGCCACGAGCACGATCTGGTCCATCGGATGCAACAGGCCGATCCGGTGCACAACCCGTGCGGCAAAGATGTCGAAGCGGCGGTGGGCCTTGTCGATCATCTCCTCGATGGCCTTCTCGGTCATGCCCGGGTAGTGTTCGAGTTCCAGGGTGCGCACTGCACTGCCGTCATTGCGGTCGCGCACCGTGCCCAGAAAACTGCACACCGCGCCGACCCGGGGATCGTCGCGGCGCAAAGCCGCCAATTCGGCGGCCAGGTCGAAATCGGCGTTCTGGATGGATACACGCTGTGCGCTCATTGCAGCATTGTGGCACCGCAAGCGGCCCGCGAGACAAGGGCCGGCAGGATGTCGCCATGCTGGCGATCCGGCGTGGCGACGCCCTGCCTTCAAGCCGCATCCCGGTGGCGCGGTGCCGCGCGTTCAGACTGAAAAGGTGGTTCAGCCGCCTGTCACGGGCGGAAAGAAGGCAACCTCGGCACCGTCGACCAGGGTTGCCGACTCCTGGCACATGACCTGGTTGATGGCCATGCGCACAGCCCGGCCGCGGGCCAGTGCCTCGGCATGCGCCGGGCTGCGCAAGCTCAGCATGGCGCGCAGGCCGGCCAAGTCTGTGGCGAGAGTCTCACAGGACTCGCTGCCGGTGCCGATGGCCTCGCGGATCGAGGCGAAATAACGTACGGTGATGTGCATCACAAGCTCAGGACAACAAATCAGAGAACGCGATGAAACGCACCGCCTCACCCGATACGACCGTCCGCCCGGGCGGGTTGTCGACCAGGCCATCGCCCCACACAGCAGAGGTGAGCACGCCTGAGCTCTGGTTGGGAAACAGGTCGAGCCCGCCCTGCGCATTGCGCCGCACACGCAAGAACTCCCGCCGCCGGTCGGCACGCGGCCAATCGAAATCGGCACGCAGTTCCGCGCTTGGCGGTGCAATCTGCCGCACCCCCATCAGCGACAGGATGAACGGGCGCACGAGCAGCAGGAAGGTCACGAAACTCGACACGGGGTTGCCGGGCAAACCGAGGAAATGCGCCTGTCCGATGTGCCCATAGGCAAACGGCTTGCCTGGCTTGATCGCGATCTGCCACAGATCGAGCCGACCCAACTCGGCCACGGCCGGCTTGACATGGTCTTCCTCCCCGACCGAGACCCCACCACTGGTGAGGATGACGTCGTGGGTCAGTGCCGCCGCACGCAACGCGTCGACCGTCGCGGCGCGCTGGTCGGGCACGATGCCGAGGTCGGTCACCACGCAGCCCAGGCGCACCAGCAGGCTGCGCAGGAAAAACCGGTTCGAGTTGTAAATGGCGCCCGGATGCATGTCGGCAGGCGCCACTTCCCCCGGCATCACCAGTTCGTCGCCCGTAGAGAAAAGGGCCACGCGCGGCCGGCGGCGCACCACCAGCGTCGCCATGCCAACACTTGCAGCCAAGCCAAGCTCGGCCGGCGACAAACGCTGCCCGGCCACAAGGACCGTGGCACCGAGGGTCACGTCCTCGCCGGCGCGGCGGATCCACTGCCCTGGCTGCGGCGCCGTGTTGACCCGCAGGTCGGATGACTCCGGCAGGGCTTCGCAGTCTTCCTGCATCACCACCACGTCGGCACCCTCGGGGACCGGTGCACCCGTGAAGATGCGCGCGGCACATCCGGGCTGCACCGCGCTGCCGACAGCGCCGGCCGGGATGCGCTGCGTCACACGCAAGCTGATACCGGCCCGCGGCACGTCGGTGCTGCGCATGGCGTAACCGTCCATGGAGCTGTTGTCCTGCGGCGGAACCTGCAAGCCCGACACCACCGGCAGTGCCAGCACACGGCCATCGGCATCGAATGTGGAAACCTCGTCGAGGCCCTCGAGCAAGCTGGCATGACCGAGAAGTTCGGCCAGCGCATCGTCCAGTGGCCTCAGGGTGGGACGCGCCGCCGTCATGCGCACCCCGGGATAGTCAAGCGCCCGGCTGGCATCGCCACTTCAGACCCGGGCTTCACAGTTCGCGACGATCAAGGACTTGATCGCCTCCACATCGGCCGGCACCACCACCACCCGCTTGGGGAGCGCCTCGATGCCCTCGAAGCCGGCCGGCCGCTCTGGCTGGCGTCCCAGCGCTTCGACAATGGTCTCGGCGAACTTGATCGGCAACGCGGTCTCCAGCACGATCATCGGCATTTCCCCAGCCACATGTTCGCGCGCCACCTTGACGCCGTCTGCGGTGTGGGTGTCGATCACCTGCGCGTTATGGGTGTCGATGTCACGGATCGTGGCCAAGCGGTCCGCATGGGTGCTGCGACCACTGGCGAAACCGAACACGCGTGCGGCATCCGCGAACGCGGGATGGGCGCTGAGATCGAAAAACCCATGCTCGCGCAATTGGCGGTCGAACAGGTCGCGCACCAGGGCCGCATCGCGCCCGACCAGATCGAACACAAAACGCTCGAAATTCGATGCCTTGGAAATATCCATCGACGGGCTCGAAGTTTCGTGCGTATCGGCGCTGCTGCGCACACGATAGACGCCGGTGCGGAAAAACTCGTCGAGCACGTCGTTTTCGTTGGTGGCGACCACCAAGGCGTCGATCGGCAGGCCCATCATGCGGGCCACATGGCCGGCACACACGTTCCCGAAATTACCCGATGGCACAGTGAAACGGACCCTCTCGGTGTTCGCGCGCGTGGCCTGGAAATAGCCGGCGAAATAGTAGACGACCTGTGCCACCAGACGCGCCCAGTTGATCGAGTTGACCGTGCCGATGCGGTACTTTCGCTTGAATTCCAGGTCGTTGGACACTGCCTTGACGATGTCCTGACAATCGTCGAAAACGCCGCGCACTGCAATGTTGTGGATATTGGCGTCCATCAGGCTGAACATCTGCGCCTGCTGGAAAGGGCTCATGCGGCCATGCGGGCTGGTCATGAACACCGAGACGCCCTTCTTGCCGCGCATCGCAGATTCCGCGGCGCTGCCGGTGTCGCCGCTGGTGGCGCCCAGGATGTTCAGGGACTCGCCACGCCGGGCCAGTTCGTATTCGAACAGGTTGCCCAGCAGTTGCATGGCCATGTCCTTGAACGCCAGGGTCGGGCCATTGGACAGGGCTTGCAGGTAGAACGCAGCCGCGTTGCTGGACGCCTTGTCTACCAGACGACGCAACGGCACGATCTCGGGCGAGCCAAACACCTCCCGGGTGTAGGTCCTGGCACAGATGGACCGCAGCTCGACCGCGGGGATGTCGTCCACATACAGCGACAGGACCTCGAACGCCAGTTCGGCATACGGCAACCCTCGCCAACGGGTGAGGGTGGCGTCGTCGACGCGCGGGTAACGGCTGGGAAGGTACAAGCCGCCATCGGGTGCCAGGCCCTCCAGCAGGATGTCGCAGAAACGTTGCTGCGAGGCATGGCCCCGTGTCGACACGTAGTCCATCAGGCCAGCTCTTCCTTGCGGATGCGGGTAATCTTCTGCAAAACGCTGGGCAGGGACTGCATCTGTGCGAGCGCATCGTTCATCGTGCCTTCACGGGTGTCATGGGTCAGGATGATCAGGTCGGTCTGCGCCACTTGCGGATCGGCGCCGCCTGCTGCTGCTGGGCCGACTTCGTCGGCCTCGCGCTGGAGCATGGCATCGATGCTGATTCCCGCCTCCGCAAGAATGCCGGTGACCTTCGCCAGCACTCCCGCCTGGTCGGCAACACGCAGGCGCAGGTAGTAGGCGGTGACGATCTCGCTCATCGGCATCACCGGCAGGTCACTCATGGCGTCCGGCTGGAACGCCAGATGCGGAACCCGGTGCGCAGCGTCCGCCGTGTGCAGCCGCGTGATGTCCACCAGATCGGCGATCACCGCGCTGGCCGTCGGTTCGCTGCCCGCGCCCTTGCCGTAATACAGGGTGGTGCCCACAGCGTCGCCCTGCACCATCACCGCATTCATCGCGCCTTCCACGTTGGCGATCAGCCGTTTCTGCGGCACCAGGCTCGGGTGCACGCGCAACTCGATGCCACGCACTTTGCCCGTCGTGGCGTCGACACTTCGCTTGGTGATTCCGAGCAACTTGATGCGGTAGCCCAATTGCCCGGCGTACTGGATGTCCTGGGCAGTCAGCGCAGTGATTCCTTCGACATAGGCCTTGTCGAACTGGACCGGTATACCAAACGCGATGGCCGACATGATGGTGGCCTTGTGCGCCGCGTCCACTCCCTCGATGTCGAAGGTGGGATCCGCCTCGGCATAACCCAGGCGCTGTGCTTCCTTGAGCACGACCGCGAAGTCCAGGCCCTTGTCGCGCATCTCGCTCAGGATGAAGTTGGTGGTTCCGTTGATGATGCCGGCGATCCACTGGATGCTGTTGGCAGTCAGGCCTTCGCGCAGCGCCTTGATGATGGGGATGCCACCCGCCACCGCAGCCTCGAACGCCACGATCACACCCTTGGCATGGGCGGCTGCGAAGATCTCGGTGCCATGCACGGCCAGCAAAGCCTTGTTGGCGGTGACCACATGTTTGCCGGCGGCAATGGCCTCCATCACCAGTTGCCTCGCAATGCCGTAACCCCCGATCAGTTCGATCACGATGTCGATGTCCGGGTTGGCGATCACCGCGCGCGCGTCGCTCACAACCCGCACCTGCGGACCGACAAGGGCCTGGGCACGGGCCACATCCAGGTCGGCAACCATGGTGATTTCGATGCCGCGCCCGGCGCGGCGCAGGATTTCTGCCTGGTTGCGCTTGAGGACGCTGAACGTGCCGCTGCCGACAATGCCGATGCCCAGGAGTCCGACTTGGATGGGGTTCATGAAAATAGGTAGAGTGAGTGAGAGGTAAAAGTGTCAGCCGCGCGCCGCCACCAACTTGATCGGGCCGCGCGAGCTTGTATCGCTGTGGCGCTTGCGGTAGAGCTCCAGGAAACGCGCGATCCGGCCGATGGCTTCACGCAGGTCGTCTTCATGGGGCAGGAAAACAATCCGGAAATGGTCTGGGTTGGCCCAGTTGAAACCAGTGCCCTGCACCAGCATGACCTTGGTTTCCTCGAGCAGTTCCAGCACGAAGTCCTGGTCGTTGTCGATCGGATAGATTCCGGGGTCGAGTCGCGGAAACATGTACAGGGCCGCTTGAGGTTTGACACAACTCACCCCCGGGATCGCGGTGATCAGGTCATAGGCGAGGTCACGCTGGCGCCGCAGGCGACCGCCCTCGGCGACCAGGTCATTGATGCTCTGGTACCCACCCAGTGCGGTCTGGATCGCCCACTGGCCCGGCACATTGGGACACAGGCGCAGGTTGGACATCATGTTCAGGCCGTCGATGTAGTCCCGGGCCGGCTTCTTGTCGCCCGATACGATCATCCAGCCGGAGCGGTATCCGCAGGAGCGGTAACTCTTGCTCAGGCTGTTGAAGGTCAGGGTCAACACGTCGTCGCTCAGGGATGCAATGGCTGTGTGGCGCGCACCGTCGTACAGGACCTTGTCGTACACCTCGTCGGCAAAGATCACCAGGCCATGCTCGCGCGCGATCCCGATGATCCCCTTGAGCAGTTCGTCGGAGTACAGAGCCCCGGTGGGGTTGTTCGGATTGATGACAACAATGCCCTTGGTGCGCGCCGTGACCTTGGCACGGATATCGTCCAGGTCGGGCATCCATCCGTTGGCTTCGTCACACAGGTAATGCACAGAATTGCCGCCAGACAACACCACCGCCGCCGTCCACAAGGGATAGTCCGGCGAAGGGATCAACATTTCATCGCCATCGTTGAGCATCGCGTTGCTGGCCATCACGATAAGTTCGGATGCGCCGTTGCCGAGGTAGATGTCGTCGAGTACCACGCCCTTGACACCTTGCTGCTGGGTGTAATGCATCACGGCCTTGCGCGCGGCAAAGATACCCTTGCTGTCGGAGTAACCGGCGGAATTGGGCAGGTTCCGGATCATGTCCTGCTGGATCTCTTCCGGTGCATCGAACCCGAACACCGCCAGGTTGCCGATGTTGAGCTTGATGATCTTGTGCCCCTCTTCTTCCATCCGGTGCGCGCACTCCAGGATCGGGCCGCGAATGTCGTAACAGACGTTGTCGAGCTTGGTGGATTTGCGAATCGATTTCATGGTCACTCCAGGAGGTTCGCAGGCATTCAGAAAACCTATAATTTGACCACAGTTCCGACGGCGCATATCCATGAAACTCCAGCCAGACAAATCATCCGTTCAGACCATTACGGGTTATGGCCCGGGCTGGATCGCGGTCGACGGCGAGCGCATCAGCAGCAGCATCGTGATCAGTTCGACCGGTTTGCGTCAGCCCTGGGATTGCTGCACTTTCTCCGAGCTCACCCCGCAGCATTTCGCATTGCTGGCCGGTATCGAGGCGGAACTGGTGATCTTCGGCAGTGGCGACCGAATCAGGTTCCCGAGCCCCGCGTGGCTCGCACCTTTGATGGCCAGACGAATTGGCCTCGAGACCATGGACACCCGCGCTGCCTGCCGGACCTACAACATTCTCTCGGGCGAGGGACGGCTGGTGGCAGGCGCATTTCTGATTGAAGACAGCGCGCGATAAGGCAATTTCACGACACTTTTGCGGCTAAAATAGCGAGCTGCGGTCGATGCCGGTCATATGTTTCACAAGCATGTTTCCCATCCGCCAGACCCTGACACATTCTGCACGCGAGACTCAAAAAACTTATGGCGATCGTTGTCAACAAACCCCTGCCCGAATTCGAAGCCAATGCCACCAGCGGTGTCAAGGTATCCAATACAACACACGTCGGCAAGACCATGGTGCTGTATTTCTACCCCAAGGACAACACCCCGGGTTGCACCACCGAAGCGATGCAGTTCCGCGACAAATACAAGGATTTCGTGAAAGCTGGCGCTGCGGTGTTCGGCGTCTCGCGCGACAACATGAAGTCGCATGAAGACTTCAAGCTCAAGCTCGAGCTGCCATTCGAACTCATCGCCGATACCGAAGAAAAGATGTGCCACATGTTTGGCGTAGTCAAGAACAAGATCATGTACGGAAAGAAGGTCAAGGGCATCGAACGCAGCACCTTTCTGATCGGGGCCGACGGCCTTTTGAAGGAAGAGTGGCGAGGCCTCAAGGTACCCGGTCACGTGGACGACGTCCTCAAGGCTGTGAAGGCGCTGAAAAAGGCCGCCTGATCCGCCTCTGGCGGGTCATGGTGCTCAAGCATAATGGGCTACATGGTGCTGAACCCGGCCTGCGAAAATCCCCTCAAAGCCGCCTTGGTCCACGGCGGCTTTTTCTTTTTTCTGTCGCCGGGCCGCGGCCACCAGCCAGTA
>CAMAWD010000041.1 GCA_945861785.1 Rhodoferax sp. OV413
GGCCGACGAGTTCAACGAGTTGATCGGCGAGGAGTTGATTCCTGGCCGGATTCAACTGTCCTCGCCGCCGTCAGTGTTCACGGCGCAAATCGCCCCGCTTATCGCGTACTCCGTTGCGCCACTGGCTCGATCACCCGGCGCTCCTCAGCGAGCCGCCAAACCCGATGCATCGCAGCGGCTCCGGCTGAGACGATTCCAGCTTCCGGACGGCGCGTGTAATTGGCTCCGTGCACAAGCACCTCGCCTGCGATCATCACGAAGTGGACGTCGCGGCCTGAGCCGTTCCATACAAGCGTCTTCACAGGGTCGTAAACTGGCTGCAAGTGTGCCTGGGCGAGGTTGATGCCGATCAGATCGGCAGTCGCTCCTGGCTCGATGCGGCCCAGATCGGGACGTCGCAACGCGTCGGCAGCGGTGACGGTGGCGGCTTCAACCATTTCCCAGGCGCTTCCTGCGACGGTGTCGCCTGAGTCGTATTTGCTGTTGATGGCTGCTATGCGCAGGTCGGCGATGATATCGACAGCGTTCGCATCTGTGCCAATCGTCGTGCGAACGCCCGCCGCGGTGAATCGGGTGCGGGCTGCCAGGCGGCCACTGCGCGCATAGGAGATTGGACAATGCGCAATCGTCACGCCTCGCTTCGCCATCAGCGCGAGGTCCTCGGGTTCCGCGTACAAGCAGTGTGCAGCGAGGAGGCGCGAATCGAGCAACCCCACGCGGTCGAAATACACGACAGGGGAGACGCCGAAGCGCTGCCGCGCCAGTTCCACTTCGGGAATGCCCTGTGCGAGGTGCACAGTGAGCGGTGCGTCAATCTCGTCGCGCACGCGGGCGATCGCGCGCGCCAGCGCCGGCGCACAGGTGTCGGTGGCGTGCGGCCCCAGTCCGATGCGTATGAGGCCGGACGGCCCCTGGTCGAAGGCTTCGCGCCAGCGCCAGAAGGTCTTCATTACCTGCGCGACGTCTGGATCTTGGACGCCGTCGTTTTCCCAATCCCAGGACGCGCGGGGGCCAGAAATCAGATAGGGGTGTATGTACGCGCGCAAGCCGATCTGTCGGGCAGAGCGTGCGACGGCGTCGTGCGTGGCGCGTGGCATGTCAACGATGGTGGTCGATCCGGCCTTGAGGGCCTCCAATTGGCCTAGTGCGGCAATTGCCTGGATCTCGTCCTCGGAAAGAATCTCAGTCATGATCTCGCCAAGCGGCATCATGATGTTATTGATCACCGAGTCCTTCCCGTCAGAAAAGTCCCGGTCTTCGAGCAGCGCACGGAAAAGAGGCGCGCCGACGCAATGGCAATGCGTGTTGACGAAGCCAGGCATCAGCAGTGTCTCGCCGAGATCAATGGTGGCATCGGGGACGCTCGGATCGTCATCCGGCAGCACGGCCACGATAGTTTTACCGTCCACCACTACCGTGACGTTTTGCCGCAGACGCGCCTTGCCAGCCTCCCGCGCCAGAACCCAGTTTGCCCTCAGTCCAAACACGCCCATTGCAGTTCCATTCTAAAAAGTGATTACACTGATGAAAGTGATTATGCAATAACCAGGAGACAGAAATGAGAAGGCAAACTTTGGCGTTTAAGGGCATAGGCGCGGTGTGCGTCGCGGTGCTGGCGCTGTTCGGTTCGGTCGCGCAGGCGCAGGGTGCCGGCGAGGTAGTGGTCGTTACCGGCGGCGGACTATTTGAGCGTGGCATCAGAGAGAACATCGCAGCCGCCTTCACGAAGTCGACTGGCGTCAACGTGCGCTTCGTCGCGTCGAGCCCGGGCGAGCGTGCAGTCAAGACCAAGGCGATGAACGAGGCGAAGCGAGTCGAATGGGATATCGTGCTCACTTCGGAAACTCAAGCGAAGCTGCTCAACGATTACTTGCTGAAGGACGTTTGCGCCCTCGCCAAGGTCGCACCTGACAGTATCGTGGCGGGCGGCTGCAAGCCCTTTGGTACGCTGGGTGTCATCGGCGGACTGCCGCTGGTCCATCGTACCGACGCCTTCGGCGGCAAGCGGATGGGTTCGTGGGCAGACTTTTTCAACGTCGCGGCATTTCCCGGTCCTCGGGCATTGCCCAACTACGGCTCACCAATGGTGGTGTTGATGTCGGCGCTGCAGGCGGACGGGGTACCCAAGGACAAGCTCTTCCCGATTGACTTTGACCGCGCGTTCAAGGTGCTCGACCGCGTCAAGCCGCAAGTTGCGGTGTGGTGGAAGTCCGGTGACCAGAGCCAACAGGTGTTCCGATCGAAGGAAGCTATCGCAGGCCAGCTGTGGTCGGGCCGCGCGCTCGACCTCGTTTCTGAGAACATGCCCCTGCACGTTGTCTGGGACGGCGCTCCCACCGACGAAGCGTACTGGGTGGTGTTGAAGGGCGGGCCAAACGGCGCCAATGCGCTTCGCTTCCTCAACCACTTCTACGCCAGTTCGGAAGGTCACATGGCCTTTTACAACACATCGAAGTGGGACTCTGGAAACCGTGCTTACCTGAAGTCAATACCGGATGCCGATCGAGGCAAGCACCCCGGCCTGTTTCTCGACCGTATGGTGAGTGAGGACAGCGACTGGACCGCGGCGAATGCGCCGGAAATCAATCGCCGCTGGAACGAGTGGATTTCGCGCTAAGTCGGCTGGGCTCTCGCGAGCGGCTTGCGGGCCGAGGCGCGGCGGTTCGCGTAGACCGGATCGCCAAATCTTACGGCGCGGTCCGGGCCGTGCAGCAGGTGTCACTCGCAGTGGCGGCCGGTGAATTTGTTTCACTGCTCGGCCCCTCGGGTTCGGGCAAGACGACGCTGCTCATGATGATCGCTGGCTTTGAAACGCCCGACGCCGGCACCTTGTACATCGGCGATCGGGACGTCACCCAGGCAGAGCCAAACGAGCGCAACCTGGGCATGGTGTTTCAGCGTTACGCGCTTTTCCCGCACCTCACTGTCGCTGACAACATTGCTTTCCCTCTGAAGATGCGCAAGCTCGCGCGCGCTGATATCGCTCATAAGGTCGAGGCAGCGCTCGCGCGCGTGCGCCTTGCCGGATATGGCGCACGCAAGCCCGACCAGCTTTCGGGGGGCCAGCAGCAACGTGTGGCGCTGGCTCGGGCGACGGTGTTCGATCCGCCGGTGATCCTCATGGACGAGCCGCTTGGCGCGTTAGACAAGAAGCTGCGCGAACAGATGCAAATTGAGATCAAGCAACTGCAGCGTGAGCTGGGAGCTACGGTGGTCTACGTCACCCACGACCAGCAGGAGGCGCTGACGATGTCCGACCGAGTGGCGGTGATGAACCACGGGCGTATCGAGCAACTGTCCGCGCCACAAGTACTCTACGATCGGCCGCAAAGCATGTTCGTGGCTGATTTCGTAGGCGACACTAACCTGCTGCGCGGCACTGTGCGCACTGTTGAAGGCGACGTCGTCACGCTTGAGCTGGCGACTGGGGAGACGGTCCAGGGACGGGTGGCGAGCACGACCCCGCCCAAGCCAACGGGGGATGCCTCTGAGGTAGATGCCGTGGTGACCATGCGTGAACTGCGAACTGGTGATATCGCCAGCCTGTGCATCAGGCCGGAGCGACTCGGGCCGGCGATTGAGGGTCAGTCGAGAATCTTCGCGCGCGTCGCCGATGCGATCTACGTTGGTCCTGATCTGACGCTGGTCGGCAGCATCGGTGACGGACAACCCCTCAGACTGCGGATCGGTACCCGTGACCAGGGGTGGCAGCCTGGCGTCGACGGGGGGCTTGTTGTTGGCTGGCGAACCGAGGATGCCATTGTGTTTCCCGGCGAGCCAGAGCGAACGTGAGTCCAAAGCGTCCTGCAGCGGGGACCCCGCAAGCGCGCACCGTGAATGTCCGCCCATGAGCAACGCTGCCAGCCCGATCCGCGGGGCCTTGCGGCCGGGGGCGTCCTGGATGCTGATCGCGCCCTTGTTGCTGCTACTCGCCTTCGCCTTTTTCTGGCCAATCGTCAATCTACTCTCACGCAGCTTCTTCGTTCCGGAGCTTTCGTTGAAAAACTACCAGCGGCTCTTCAACGAGCCGCTGTACTGGCGCATTTTCGGGCGCACCTTCTGGATCAGCGCATGTTGTTGCCTCCTGTCGCTGATGCTAGGCTATCCGGTCGCCTACGCGATGGCGCGACTGAAGGGGTGGCGACTCGCGTTTGTTGCGGCTTGCGTGCTGATACCGTTATGGACCTCGGTGCTGGTACGTTCCTACGCTTGGGTGTTTCTGCTGCAGCGCAACGGCGTCGTCAATGCAATGCTGAACGATCTCGGCCTGATCGGCGCGCCGCTGCGCCTGCTTTATACCGAGGGCGCGGTGCTGGCGGCCATGACGCACGTGCTGCTGCCGTTCATGATCCTGCCCATCTTCGCAACGCTGCGCGGCATTCCGCCAGAGTTGGAACGCGCGGCGCGCAATCTCGGCGCCGGGCGCGTACAGGCGTTTATGCGGGTCACACTGCCGCTAAGCCTGCCAGGCGTGTCGACCGGGGTGCTGTTCGTCTTCATCCTGGCGTTGGGCTTTTATATCACGCCGGCGATGGTCGGCGGCCCCCAGACCTTGATGATCGGCACACTGATCGCGCAGCAGGTGACCGATCTACTTGATTGGGAATTCGCTGGCGCGGTGTCGACGGTGCTATTGGTGTTGACGATGGGTGCGGTGATCACTTTCCAGCGCGCACTGTCCGTCGAGAGGCTCGCGGGCAATGCCGACTAGTGAAATTCGCGTGTCTGCGCGGCGCCGTCCGCTCACACCGCAGCGGGTGCTCGGTGTGGTACTGCTGGTGCTGATACTCGGCTTCCTGCTGGTTCCTAACGTCGTCGTCATTCCGATGTCGCACGGCTCCGAGCGCTTTTTGCAGTTTCCGCCCAAGAACCTGACCCTCAAGTGGTACGGCGAATTCTTCGGCGATGCCGACTGGCGCGCCGCCGCGTTGTATAGCCTGACTGTCGCCTCGCTCACCACCATCGCTTCAGTGGTGATTGGCACGATGGCTGCCGTGTCGCTGACGCGCGGAACCCTGGCGGGGAAGAAGATGCTGACCGCCGTCACGCTGGCTCCTTTGATCGTGCCTCACATCGTGTTGGGCGTGGCGCTCTATTTGAGCTTTACGCCACTGGGGCTGTCGGGCAATGTGCCGGGGCTCGTGCTCTCGCACACCGCGCTGGCGGTTCCCTTCGTGGTGCTGACTGTGTCGGCGGCTCTCTATCGCATCGACCGCTCACTGGAGATGGCGGCGATGAATCTGGGGGCGAGCAGGTTCGGAGCATTCCGCCTGGTGACGCTGCCCCTGGTGAAACCAGCCGTCGCCGTCGGGGCAGTGTTCGCCTTCCTCACCTCGTTCGATGAGGCGATCGTCTCATTCTTCATGTCAGGCGTGTCCAACAAGACATTGCCGCGGAAGCTCTTCGAGAACATCGACTTTGATATCTCGCCGCTGATACCCGCGGTTTCGACGGTCCTGATGCTGGTGTCGCTGGCACTGATGGGCGGGTCGACGATGCTACGACGCAGCGGCAAGCGTGAGCCAAACTCGTAGGACGCAAAAGCAGGTGCCGGGCCGACCGGCCGTGACCCCCACTTCCAAATGCGCGCGCTGGTAAGCGTCGGCGTCCTGTAGCTGGCAGCGTGGCTCTTGCAGGACCTGCGTTTCCGTCCGATTCCATAGCAAAAGTCGTAGCGAACTCGTAACTCTTTGAATCCATTGGAAGCACCAGGCTTGCAAATCCGATCAGCCCGGTTCGACTCCGGGTCGCGCCTCCAGAATCCATGCGGGTTACAGTTGGTTTGTCGGAAGTGCCGGTTCTACAAATCTGCATCCAGCCTTGCAAATCTTAAACATGGTTTGGGCTTCACCAAATGCTGCAAGCGGCATCCGGGTCGCTGCTGCAGGGCCAAGCTGCAATTGCTGGCCGGGTCGCGCATCGAAAACGCTGAAATTTCATGGTGCCGGGGACGGGAATCGAACCCGTACGCTGCCTCTCGGCAAGCGGCGGATTTTCGTCACACCACGGTTTTCACCGCCAGCCATGGCTGTTCGTGCGCTGGACTATGCCTTCACCTTGGCGCTGCCGCTGTAGGTGCCCCCCGTCTAGTCTCTACACCTTCCCGTGCATGGGCTTGGCTCGGCGTTGCCTCGGATGCGTGTCCAGGGGGTTCACCGAATTTGAGGGGATTCACACAGGTGCTTTCGCTGGCCTGGTGCTCAATTTATAAGTCCGCTGTGTCTACCAATTTCACCACCCCGGCTGGGGCATCGGAACATTGTAGTCGCCCGTGTGTCGAGCGAAAACGCTGCGTTTCCATGGAAGTTGGGTATGTCCACAAGCCGCCGGACCGCATCAGCCGCCTCGCCCACTGCGTGAAGCTTCCACCTGCTGCTTGCCCCTGGGCGCGCGTCCTGTTATGCAGGCGGGTTGGTCCGGGGGGCGTCGCCCGTGCGTACACAGTCGCAGGGCTCCCAGGGGAGGGCGGCGCAACCACAGTCCATGACCGTATCAGGGCCCGTGACCACCGCGCCGGTCTTGGCTGGTCTGTCTGCGGCGCGGGCAGGGCCTGGCCTGCCCGGGCCCGCGACGGCGCCTGTCGCGGTCGCACCCAAGGCGCCCACACCCACAGCACCGGCGGGAAGCCAGCGTGCAAACGGCGCGAGATCCGGCGCATTCTCGACGTACCACACACGCAGCTTCGGGTCCCAGCGGGCGCCCAGTTGCTTGGCCAGGTCCTTGTCCTGAAACGGACACTGCAGGTTGAGTCTCATGGTGATGGTCGGGTTGATGTGACTGGACTATATGCCGCCGGTTGCGGCCAGACTGTCTGCCACCATGCCGACCTTGATCCTGTACCATTTCCCACTCTCACCCTTTTCCCAGAAGGCTCACCTTGTCCTGGGTGCAGGCCCATTTGCCGCGCAGCGGTTTCCATCTTGTCAAAATGCCCCGATTTGTCATTCCGGCCCCGGCGGCACTACACTTGGAACCCATGTCCAGTCCCACCCCCCCATTCGAGATCCATATCCACGGTGATGTGCCGCTGCGCGCCGAGGTGAAGTTCGACCAGATCCAGGAGGCCCTCAAGCCGATCTGGAAATACGCAGGTGCGCGGTCGCTGGCCGACGGTGCCCGCAGTTCGTACGAAGACGAGCCAGGTATCAAGTTCGATGCGCCCCAGAACCTGCTGCAGATGTGCTGGACGGTCGCCGGTGACGAGGACTTTCGCCAGACGCTCGACGAAATGTGCATGAACCTGAACGAGCTGGCCCAGACCGGTGCCGCGATCGAGGTGAGTTTTTACGACACCGAATTCGACGAGGAAGAAGAAGACCAATGGGCCGAATCGCGCGATGACTTCACGATGCTGTTCGTGGGGCCCACGCCATCGGCGATCATGCAGGTGCAGCGCGATCTGCTGGTGCAGGACGTGGTTGGCATGATGGAGCGCCATTTCGATGGCTCGGAACTGTCCGGCGTGGTGGCCGAGATCGACAAATTGTTCGCCAAGCGCTTCGATGCGCTGGTCAGTTCGCTCGACCTTGGCAAACGCCCACGCGGTTCGGGTGGTGGGTTTGGCGGCTCCGGCCATGGCGGCGGTGGGCGCAAACCGCGCCACCTGCATTAGGCTTCCTTAAACGGCAGGCATGGTGTCTGTCTTCAACCGGAGTTACCACTGACAATGGCCACTGCCGCTACTTCGACGCCTGAGGCAGCACGCCCCGCGCCCGGACGCCCTGAAAAATTGCGCCTTGGGGACGTGCTGGTCCAGCAGAGGCTGATTTCCCAGGAGCAACTCCAGCAGACGCTGGAGCTTGTGCGCCAGACCGGCAAGAAGACCGGGCGCCTGCTGATCGAAAGCGGCGTGATCACCGAAGAACTGCTGGCCAACGGCCTGGCCCGGCAACTGCGAATCCCATTCGTCAATCTCAAGACCTTCCCGTTCCGCGCCGACGTCGTCAAGCTGCTGCCTGAGTCGGCTGCGCGCCGGTTTCGTGCCGTGGTGCTGGAAGACAAGGGCGATTCGCTGCTGGTGGCACTGGCCGATCCGCTCGATCTGGCCGCATTCGACGAACTCACCCGCTTGCTCAAGCGCAACATCGGTATTGCAGCGGTGCCCGAAAGCCAGGTGCCACTGGCACTTGACCGCCTGTACCGCCGCACCGAGGAAATCAGCGGCCTGGCCCGGGCCCTGGAAAAAGACCTTGGCGACGCGGTCGACTTTGGCGAACTCACAGCCACGGTCGGTCTGGAAGGTGCGCCGGTGGTGCGCCTGCTGCAATCGATGTTCGAGGACGCGATGCAGGTGGGCGCGTCCGACGTGCACATCGAGCCACAGGAGGCCGGCCTGCATATCCGCGTGCGGGTCGATGGCGTTCTCCAGACGCAGACCGAGGCCGACAAGCGCATCGCTGCGGCTTTGGCGCAGCGCCTCAAGCTGATGGCTGGCCTGGACATCTCCGAAAAGCGCCTGCCGCAGGACGGCCGCTTCAGCGTGCGCCTGAAAGACACCACGATCGACGTGCGCCTGTCCACCTTGCCCACCAACTACGGCGAGTCGGTGGTGATGCGCCTGTTGAACCAGGGCGGTAGCATGCGCCGCCTCGATTCGATCGGCATGCCACCCGATGTGCTGCGCCGGTTCCGCGAGGTGCTGGGTCGAAGTTCAGGCCTGGTGCTCGTCACGGGCCCGACCGGCTCTGGCAAGACGACCACCCTGTATGCGGCGCTGGCCGAGATCAACGCGGCCGAACTCAAAGTGATCACGGTCGAAGACCCGGTCGAATACCGGCTGCCGGGCCTGACCCAGGTGCAGGTCAATGACAAGATCGAGCTCACCTTTGCCCGCGTACTGCGCGCCTGCCTGCGCCAGGACCCGGATGTAATTCTCGTGGGCGAGATGCGCGACCCCGAAACCGCCGAGATCGGCCTGCGCGCGGCCATCACGGGGCACCTGGTGTTGTCCACGTTGCACACCCGGGACGCCATCAGCACGCCGTTTCGCTTGCTCGACATGGGCGTGCCGCCGTTCATGGTTGCGACCTCGCTGCAGGCCGTGATTGCCCAGCGCCTGGTGCGCGTGAACTGCGACGTGTGCGCCGAGCCGCATGCCCCCAGCCCGCAGGAGCAGGCCTGGCTCACTGCGATGCTGCCTGCCGGTGAACAGATCGTGCCCAAGCGCGGCCGCGGCTGCTCGGCGTGCAACGGCACCGGCTATACCGGGCGCCAGGGTGTCTATGAATTGCTCGAAATGGACGCCGAAATGACCTCCGCTGCCACGCGCGCCGACCCTGCCGCTTTCATGCGTGCGGGACGCGAGCGCATGCAGGGCCGCACCATGGCGTTCCACGCGCTGGAGCTGGTGCGCCAGGGCCGCACTTCGGTCGCCGAGGGATTGCGTGTGGGTCAGGACGACGACGGAATCGACTGACCCGATGGCCACCTACGCTTGGCGGGGCCGCAACGGCCGCGGAGAACTGGTCACCGGGCAACTGGAGGCCGTGGGTGAGGGGGCGGTGGCCGACCAGCTGGTGTCGATGGGTGTGGCTCCAGTGCACATTGCGGTATCTGCCGAGGCCGCCGTTTCCGGGGGTGCCGAGGCCTGGTGGGCCAAACTCAACCGCAAGCCGGTTTCGGTGGAGGACATCCTGGTGTTCTCGCGCCAGATGTACACCCTGAGCAAGGCTGGCGTGCCTATCCTTCGGGCGTTTGCGGGCCTGCAGGCCTCGGCCGTCAAACCCGCGATGGTCGAGTTGCTGCAGGACATCCGCGCCAGCCTCGACCAGGGGCGGGAACTCTCGGTGGCCTTGCAGCGCCATGTCGCCATCTTTGGTTCCTTTTACGTGTCGATGATCCGCGTCGGCGAGATGACCGGGCGCCTGACCGAGGTGTTCCTGCGCCTCAACGAACACATGGAGTTCGAGCGCGATGTGCGCGAGCGCATCAAGCAGGCCATGCGTTACCCGAGCTTCGTCATCATCGCGATGGTGATCGCGCTGGTGGTCATCAACGTGTTTGTCCTCCCGGTTTTTGCCAGGGTGTTCGCCGGTTTCAATGCGGAACTCCCGCTCATCACACGCGGCCTGCTGGGGTTTTCGACCTGGATGGTCGCGTGGTGGCATGTCCTGCTGGCCGCTTTGATCGCTGCGGCGGTTGCGTTGCGGGGCTACCTGCGAACGCCCGAAGGCCGCTACCGCTGGGACAGCCGCAAGCTGCGCCTGCCGATCATCGGCGATATCATTCTGAAGGCCACGCTGGCCCGCTTTTCCCGCAGCTTTGCATTGTCCAGCCAGAGCGGCGTACCGCTGGTGCAGGCCCTGACCGTGGTGGCGCAGACGGTGGACAACGCCTACATCGGCAGCCGCATCGAGCAGATGCGTGACGGTATCGAGCGCGGCGAGAGCATCTCGCGCTGTGCCGCGGCCACCGGCGTGTTCACACCGGTCGTGTTGCAGATGATTGCGGTGGGCGAGGAAACCGGCGAACTCGACAGCCTGCTGTTCGAGATCGCGGGCATGTACGAACGCGAGACCGACTACAACATCAAGGGCATGTCCGCGGCCATCGAGCCGATCCTGTTGTCCGTCATTGCGGCGCTGGTGCTGGTTCTGGCCTTGGGCGTGTTCCTGCCCTTGTGGAGCATGGGCCAGGCCGCGATGGGCCGGTCCGGCTGAGCGTGGCAAGCACAGGCACCCCTGCCTGGCGTGAGGCGACGCGTGCGCGCAGCCGTTTCTTCGAATGGGGCCTGATGGCGGGGCTGGTCCTTGTCGTCCTGCTGACCTTCATGCACCAGGCGCAGCAGGTGCAGGGGCAGGCCGAACTCGCAGCCATCAAGCGGACACTCGGCGCGTTGCGCACTGCCGCGGTGATGGACGACCTGCAGGCCAGGCTGCACGGCCGATCTGGTCCGCCTGGCGCCAACCCCTTCGATTTGTTGCAGCTCCGTCCGGAGAACTACCTCGGCCCACTCGGCGCGGCGCAGGCGGCGACCGTGCGGCCGGGCAGTTGGTGGTTCGACCCCCAATGCAGCTGCGTGGTGTACGCACCCCTGGAAACGCGTTGGCTGGCCGGCAGCACAGGAGGCACAGGCGGCACAGGGTTGCGATTTCGCGTAGTCACCGGTGAAGGCCCGCTGCAATTGGCCGCGCTGGGGACCTATCTCTGGCAAGGCCAACGTGTCGACTGACGTGGGCTGATGCACTTTGTCAACAAACACAGTGAAACTGTGGCGTATGTCCGGATTCCTGATTCGGACTTTTCCGGATCGGTCCCAACTCGCTGCATGATCCGATGTGGAAATATAGTGCTTTTTTATTTGATCGGGATGGGACTATTTATATGAAACAGAAACAACGCGGCTTTACCTTGATCGAACTGGTGATGGTGATCGTCATCCTCGGTGTACTGGCGGCCGTCGCGATTCCGAAGTTCGTCGATCTGAAAACCGACGCCTACCTGGCCTCGGCCAAGGGTTATGCCGGGGCACTGTCTTCTGCCAATGCCATCAACTATGCCGGTTGTCAGGCCAAGGGCGGGGTGGTAACCGCCAATGTTTGTGTGCTGGTGAACAGCTGCGCCGACCTTGGTACGTTGCTGCAGCCTTCGCTCACGATGGCCGTCAAGCCAGACCCCACGGTGGCCGGCACGGCCTACGTCGCCCTTGACACCGCAACCACAGCCGTTGGCATCACCTGCACGGTGGTGGTGGGTGATGGAACGACCGCCGGGCAGATCGCCACCTACACCGCCACGACGGCGCCCTGAGTTTTTTCGGCCATGACTGCGGGGGCCGGCATGCGCCGCTCTTCGCGAAGGGCGGCGCGCAGCCGGGTGACGTGGCCGTGGCTTGCAAGGCCTGCCGGGCCGGCATGCCCGAACGGCTTTACCCTGGTCGAACTGGTTGTCGTGATGGTGTTGGCGGCTGTGCTTGCGATCTTTGCAGTGCCGCGTTTCATCAGCATGTCAGACTTCAATGCACGCGGCTTTCACGACGAAACCCTGGCCCTGATGCGTTACGCCCAAAAAACCGCGATTGCCCAGCGGCGCACGGTGTGCGTTGTATTTGCTCCGGATTCAGCCACCTTGGGCCTGGATGCCGACCAGAACAGTGCCACAGGGACAAACGGTTGCGAAGCCAGCGTTGCAGGGCCGCGAGGCGACAACCCAGGGCGGGTTGCGGCGCGCTCACCCGTGGTGTATGCCACGACGCCGACCGCCGTCATATTCGACGCTCTGGGACAACCGGGTGCTGGCCAGACCATCCAGGTGCTCGGCGCGGCCCAGCAGATTGTCATTGAAGCAGTCACCGGGTATGTCCATCAATAGGCTTGCAAAGCGTGTTGCTGGCTTCTCGCTGATCGAGTTGGTGTTTTTCATCGTCGTGGTGTCGGTCGGCCTGGCCGGGGTGCTCAGTGTTTCCGACGTCAGCGTGCGCTCGAGCGCCGACCCGATGGTGCGCAAACAGGTAATCGCTCTGGCAGAGTCCCTCCTGGAGGAAATACTGCAAAAGGATTTTTCCGACCCGGATGGGGTCGACGGCGAGACCACCCGGGCGACCTTCGACAACGTGGCGGACTACAACGGCAAGACGCAGGTGATTTTCACGGACTGGCCAGCCGGACTGAGCGGCTACCAGGTTGCGATCGTGGTCACCGATACCACGATAGGCAGTGGCACTACTGCCTCGGCCAAGAGGGTGACTGTCACCGTGACCGGGGGCTCCAATGCCATCTCGATGACCGGTTACCGGACAAACTACTGACGATGGTCAACTCGCCAACTTCTGGCCGCCAGGGCGGTTTCACGCTGATCGAGATGGTGATTGTCATCACGCTGATGGGCATCGTGGGTGCGATGGTCGCAGTGTTCATGAAAAAGCCGATCGATGCCTATGTCAGCACCGGCCGACGCGCCGGGCTGGCAGACGTGGCCGACACCGCCACCCGGCGCATGGCGAGGGACATCCGGGGCGCCCTGCCCAACAGCCTGCGTGCCGCCAGCAACCAGTGCATCGAGTTCATTCCCACCAAGGCGGGGGGCCGCTACCGCGCAGACACCAGCAGCACCGGCACGGGTGACATCCTGGACTTCACCACCGCCGACACCAGTTTCGATGTGTTCGCCAATTTGGGCGCGTTGCCGGCAAGCCAGCAGCCGGCGGCCGGCGACCTGCTGGTGGTGTACAACCTGGGCATCACGGGCTCCGACGCCTACAACCTGGACAATGTGGCCACCATCACTGCAGTGACCATTGCCAGCCCGGTCAGCAGCATCAGCATCAGCGCCAAGCAGTTCCCGCTCGCCTCCGGCAGCAACCGGTTCCAGGTGGTCCCTGCGGCCGAAAAAGTTGTGTCGTATGCCTGCAGCGGTGGCAAGTTGTACCGTTTTGCCAACTACGCCTATTCCGCCAGCAGCAGTTGCCAAGCCCCTGCCGCAGCAACGCCGGTGATGGCGTCCGGCCTGAGCAGCTGCAATTTCGTGTACGACGGCTCCGATCTTCAGCGCAATGCGCTGGTGCAGTTGTCGTTTGTGTTCTCCGATTCCGGTGAATCCGTGAGCCTCTACCACGAAGTTCATGTGAGCAATACGCCATGAGCGCAGCGCCGGTCCGCCCACAAGCAAACTCGCACCGCCCGGCGCAATGCGTACGTGCACCTGCGTCCGTGCGCTTGCACCGCTTCGGATTTGTGCAACGCGGCTTTGCCGCCATGGCGGCAGTGTTTGTGTTGGTGTTGCTGGCCGGTCTGGGGGCATTCCTGCTCACCCTTTCCAACACCCAGCAGGTCAATTCGGCGCAGGATCTGCAAGGTTCCCGCGCCTACTGGGCGGCGCGCGCCGGGCTCGAGTGGGCGGTGGCGCTGACGACGTCCGGGGGGGCCTGCCCGGGAGCGTCAAGCACGTTCAACGTGGATACCGGCGCAAGCTTTGCATTGACCGTGACCTGCTCGGTGCTGTCCTACAGCGAGGGTGCGGCCACGGTCAAGGTGTTCAGCTTGACTGCGGTCGCCACCCAGGGGACGGCTGGCAGTCTGGGCTACGTGGAGCGCAGCCTGTCGGCTTCGCTGGAGAATTGAGCATGTTCTGGCGCCGTCTGCTCAGCTGCCTCACACTCGCGTGGATGGCGCTGCACGGGCTGTCGGCAGGGGCCGCCACCGTGACACGCACGCCCACGTCATCGACGGCCGATTGCACGTCGGTGTCCGGCATCGGCACCCGGAACTGGAGCAATCCGAATCGCGCCTACCGGACCGACAACTCGCTGGCGACCGCCTCGGTGGATGGAACCACGACCGTTTACCTGCGATGCCTGAACTACGGCTTCAGCATTCCCAGCACGTCGACCATCCTCGGGGTACAGGTGAATGTCAACCGCAAGTCCAACCGTACCAGCAACGGTGGTGCCAAGGACGCCGCAGTGCGCCTGGTCACGCCGGCTGGCGGCATTGGCGCCACCGACCGCTCGACCGCCACCTTGTACACCACCAGCCTGGTCAATGAGGCCCATGGCACGGCCACCGACCTGTGGGGCCTGACCACCGCCACGCTGACGCCGGACGTGGTCAACGCCGCCGGCTTCGGCGCCGCCTTCGCGGCGACCAAGGCCAGCAGTTCCGGCTCCTCGCACACCATGGCGGTCGACCAGATCTCGATCACGGTGGACTACACCGACGACACCACGCCGCCCGTGGTTTCATCGATCACGCGTGGCAGCCTCGCCACCACGTCCGCGTCCAGCGTGTCATGGACAGTGACGTTCAGCGAGGCCGTGACGGGAGTGAACACCTCGGACTTTTCCCTGGCCGTGGGCAGCGGGCTGAGCGGCACGTCGATCACGTCGGTTGCCGCGATCAGCACCACGCAGTACACGGTGACCGCCAGTGCCGGCAGTGGCAGTGGCACCCTGGGGCTGAACCTGGTCGATGACGACTCGGTCCGCGACGTTTCCCCGAACACCAACAAGCTGGGAGGCAATGGCAATGGCAACGGCAATTTCACCGGCGAGGTGTACACCGTCGACCGTGTGTCACCCGTGGTGGGCTCCATCAATCGCGTCGCAGCCAGCCCCACGAATGCGGCAAGTGTCTCCTGGACGGTGGTGTTCAACCGCAGTGTCTCAGGCGTGAATGCCGCCGACTTTGCCTTGGCCCAGGGCGGCGCTGTGAGCGGGGCTGCGCTCGGCGCCGTGGCTGGCAGCGGCACCACCTACACGGTCGCGGCCAGCACTGGCAGCGGCAGCGGCACCCTGGGACTGAACCTGGTGGACGACGATTCGATCGCCGACAGCGCCACCGGCATCGCGCTCGGCGGCACCGGTGCCGCCAATGGCAACGCCACGGGTCAGGTCTACAGCGTCGACAAGACTGCCCCCACCGTGACCTCCATCAACCGTACCGACCCGGACCCGACCACCAGTTCCTTCGTGTTCTGGACCGTGACCTTCAGCGAGGCCGTCGCCAACGTCGACGCCGCTGACTTCCAGTTGGCAGCCACGGGGCTTGCCGGCGCGGTGATCGACTCGGTCACGGGGAGCGGTGCCACCTGGGCGGTCAAGGCCAACACCGGTTATGGCAGCGGGACACTCGGGCTCAACCTGGTCGACAACGACTCGATCCTGGATGTGCCAGGCAATGCCCTGGGTGGCTCGGGCACGGGCAACGGCAACTTCACCGGGCAGGTCTATACCGTGCCGAGCACGCCACCGCTGGCGGCCTGGTCCATGGACGAGACCTGGAACGGCACCACCGACGAAGTGGCGGACAGTCAGGGCAGCTTTCCGGGAACGGCCCAGAACGGGGCCATCACCACCACCTCCGGCGCTCCCTCGTGCCGTTTCGGCGTGTTCGACAACGGGAGCTCCATCACCCGCGGCCACATCCTGCTGCCGGGATTCCCCGACCTTTCTTCCGATTTCACCGTCACGGCGTGGATCCGCACCACCAACAACACCATCGCCGGGCAGCGGGTCTTTGTCGACGATGCCACCAGCGGAGGTTACGGCATCAGCCTGGGCGATGCCGGAACTGGGGCGCTGCGGTTTTTCGCGCGCGGTTCGTCCACCGTCATCCTGGACACCCCGAACGTGATCGCCAACAACACCTGGTATTTTGTGGCAGGTGTGGCTGACATCACCAATGGCACGCGCCGCCTGTATGTGTTCAGTGCTTCCGGCGCGCTGCTCTCCGCAGTGAGCACGGCGTCCACGGGTTGGACCACCACCGACCCCGGAGATGCGTCGATCGGTGGCGAAGTCAACGCCTCCGCGGAATCGCCCGCAAGTTTTCACTTGCGCGGCAATATCGATGACGTCAAGGTGTTCGACAAGGTGCTGGCGCAATCGGCCCTGGCCGCCCTGCTGGCGCAAAGCAACACCTGCTTCAACGCCGCAGCGGTGGACCACTACGAGCTGAGCCTGCCCACCGGCAGCCTGTCTTGCAGCGCGTCGACGGTGACGGTGACCGCCTGCGCCGACGCCACCAGCCCCTGCACCAACAGGGCGACGACGCTCAACGGTCAGACGGCCACCCTTGGCACCACCGGGGCGACGCTGGCGGCCACGACCGTCACCTTCGACGCCACCGGGCAGGCCAGCACCAGCCTGAGCTATCCGGCCGCTGCCAATGGCACGGCGGTGAGCGTGGCCCTTTCTGGCGAGCAGACCACGGCCACCAATGCGCGCAAATGCTGCCCGGATGGTGTCAGCTGCGCGGCGGCGAACAGTTGCTCCACCACGTTCAATAGCGCCGGGTTCATCTTTGCTGCGAGCGCCAATGGTGCGTCGGCGACCCTGCCCACCCAGACAGCCGGTAGCGCCTCAAGCACCTACTACCTGCGAGCGGTCAAGACCAGCACCACCACCCAGGTCTGCGTAGCGGCGCTCACCGGCTCCACCACCGTGAACTGGGCGGCCCAATGCAACAACCCGACCACCTGCGCAGTGGCCAACGCCATGACAGTCACCGGCAGCAGCGCGGCCGCGATCGCCGGCAACCCGAATTCGGGCGTCACCGCCACCACGGCCGTGCCGATGACCTTCGACGCCAACGGCAACGCGCCATTCAGCTTCAACCATGCCGATGTGGGCCTGGTGACGCTGAGCGCGTCCAAGGCCTCAGGCGGCAGCCTGCTCAGCAGCCTGAGCGGGTCGACGAACGCGTTCGTCGTCAAGCCTGCGGGCTTCACCGTGTCCGGCATCAAGTGCACCTCGTATGCGGCGGGTGCCTGCGCCACCTCGGCGATCGCCTCGCCCGGCAACAACCCCGGGTCCGCCTCTGCCGCCGGCACGGCCTTCATCCCGGCGGGACAGGCTTTCTCGGCCACCGTCACTGCGGTCAACTCCGCCGGTTCCACCACGCCCAACTACGGGCGCGAGACCACGCCGCAGAGCGTCAACCTCACCCATACCCTGGTGCAGCCGGCCGGCGGCAGCGCCGGGCTGCTGGGCAATGCGGGCAGTTTCGGCGCCTTCAGCGGCGGAGCCGCGACGGGGACGGCCTTCAGCTGGAGCGAGGTTGGCATCATCACCCTCAGGGCCAGCGTGGCCGATGCCAACTACCTGGGGGTCGGAGACGTCACTGGCACCAGCTCGGGCAATGTCGGGCGCTTCATGGCTGACCATTTCGACACGGTTGTCACGCAGGGCTGCACGGCGGGCAGCTTCAGCTACTCCGGGCAGCCGTTCTCGGTGCGGGTGACGGCGATGAACGGGTTGTCCGCATCGACTGTGACAACCAACTATGGCGGCACGACGTTTGCCAAGGCGGTTACGCTGACCGATGGCGCCAGCTTGGCCGGCGGCAGCCTGACCGGCGGCGCCATCGCCGTGACGGCCTTTGCCTCCGGGGTCGCCAACAGCGCCACGCCGGTGTTCACCTTCACGTCGGCAGCAACAGCGCCCGGTAGCGTCAAGGTTCGTGCTGCGGACACCGACGGGGTCTCCTCCCTGCGGGCGGTTGCCGCCAGCAGCCTGGAGGGCAGCACCACTGTGCGCAGTGGGCGCATCCGGTTGCAAAACGCGTACGGCTCGGAGCGGCTGGCCTTGCGCATGCCGCTGGACATTCAGTACTGGAACAATGGCTGGCAGGCGAACACCGCCGACAACTGCACCAGCATTGGGGCCAGCCAGTTCTCCTGGGTGTTTCCCACCGGCTCCGCCGCGCGGCCCAACAACCTCGCGGCTTGCGAGTCGGCGTTAACGGTCGCAGGGACAGCGCCGGCGTTCACCGTGACCCTGAGCGCGCCGGGCGTGGGCAACACAGGGTGGGCCGACCTGGCGCTGAACCTTGGTGTCAGTGCGACTGGAAATGCGTGCACTGCGGTAAACGCAGGATCGGGTTTCAGTGGCGCAGCGTCGACCACCGCCACACCCTGGCTGCAGCACAACTGGAGCGGTACGGTGGGCAATCCGGCAGCCCGGGCCAGCTTTGGGGTATTCAAGAGCCCGATCATCTATGGCCGCGAAAACTATTGACTGTTGCAGACATGCCGAGGAAAGGCCGCCCGGCTGGCGCGGCAATGCCTTTCCATGGCTTTTCAGCTGATTGGCCCAGGCAAATGAAAGCACAATCCACAGGTTTTTTCCATGTCCTACCTCCTGCACCGCATTCCTTGATGATGATCCTGCCTGCTTGGCCTCGCACGGGGCAGTGTCTGTCGACCGAATCCCGGGTGGCAGCGACATCCCCAGAAGAAGGACGGCCCTGAATGCGTTGGCCATGGCAATCCACCGGCAACGGCGACCTGCTGGCCGTGTCCTGGTGCGACGCGACCCTGGTCTACGTCCTTGCGCGGGCCCAGGCAGATGGCAGGTTCGCGGTTTCCCGGTTTGGGGTGCAACGCCAGGCAGGCGCCAGTACGCCCGACTTCGCGCGCCATTTGGAGGCCGTCGGCCTCAAGGGCTGCGAGGTCCGTGTGATGTTGCGCCCGCAGCAGTACCAGTGGCTGCAGATCGATGCGCCTGGCGTGGCACCCGAAGAACTCCGCTCGGCGGCGCGTTACCAGATCCGCGACATGCTCGAGACCCACCTCGACGATGTCACCCTGGACGTGATGCGCCTGGGCGACGGCCAGCAAAAGGGCGCTGCCCACCTGTTTGTGGTGGCTGCGGCCAATGCCGTATTGCGCAGTTCGGCAGAACTCGGCCTGGCCCTGCGCTGGACCATCCCCGTGATCGACGTGCAGGAGACCGCGCAGCGCAACCTGCAAAATGCGCTGGCGCGGCGCGATGGCACCACGGCACGTGCCAACGCAGCACTGGTGCTGACAGACGAGACGCAGGCAGTGTTGACGATCTGCGCCAACGACGAGTTGTTCTACACCCGCCGGCTGGAGGTTCCCAAGGGATTTTTTTCCGGCTCCGTGCAGCTCGGCCAGCCCGCAGAAGCTGTTCTGGACCAAGGCTACACCCCGGTCGGGGAGTACGTGCCCGATTACGGCGGGGGGGGCGACGCCTCGTACGGCATCGATTATTCATTCCCCAGCCCAGCTGCCCCGGCCGTCGGTGTCGCCAGCGCCAGCTCTGCCGACACCGAGCGCGCCCAGCGTTTTCTGGTCGAAGTGCAACGCTCCCTGGACTTGTGGGACCGCAGCTGGTCCGGCCTGCCGCTGTCGGTGGTGCGCGTTTACGCCGGCGCACGCACTACCGAACTGGCGCAGTGGCTGCGGCGCGAACTGGGGCAGGCAGTTTTGCCGATGGACGTCAACGCGTTCTTCCCTGGCATGGAAGGCGGCACGGATCAAGACATCGCCGCATGTTGGCCCTTGCTCGGCCTGCTGCTGCGCACCGACAGCCGCAAGCTGTGATGCCGTCGCGCCGCCTCGACTGACCGACGACCCGCCATGCCCCAGCAAATCAACCTCAGCACACCCGTCCTGCTGGCGCAGAAACGCTACTTTTCAGCCCGAACGATGCTGGTGTCGCTGGCGGTGTTCGGGCTGCTGGGCGCTGGCGGCACGGCCTACGGTTTGTGGGAGCTGCGCTCGGTGACACAGGCCATGCACACCGCGCTGGCATCCCAGGAGCCTGAACTGCTGCGGTTGCGTGCCTCGGTTGCGCTGTCCAAGGTCAGCGACACGGGCGGTGAGGCCATGGCGGCCCAGAAACTGCAGGCGGCACGTTTGCAACTGGCGCAACGCACCAGGGCGCTGGCCGAGGTTCGCGAGGGCATGCTGGTGCCCGGCCGAGGGCACTCGGCCCGGCTGCAGGTGGTGGCGCAAAGCATTCCACCGCAGGCCTGGGTCACCGGTGTCCTGGCGGATGCAACCCAGATGCAAGTCAGCGGCTTCACGCTGGAGCCTGCCGTGCTGAACGACTGGGTCGACAAGCTGGCGAAAAGCCCGGGCATGTCCGGCCAGCAACTGTCACGTGTCAAGGTCGAACGCGCCACCGCCGCTCCAGATGGCCGGCCGTTGTGGTCGTTCAGGCTGGTGAGCAGCACCTTGCGCCCTGTGGAGGCCAACAAATGATGGCCAGCTGGAAGGCATTCGCGGCCCGCATCGACGCCTTGGGGCTGCGCGAGCGGGTGTTCCTGTTCCTGGCAGTGATACTGGTCTGCGTGGCGGTGGTGGATGCCTGGTGGGTCTCTCCGGAGCGCCTGCGCCACCAACTGGCGCGCCAGCAGTTCGAAGCCAACACCCTCGAACTCCAGCGCCTGCGCGACGAGTCGCGGCTCAACGCCATGAAGCCGCAACCGGCACAACAGGCGCGCGACGACCTGGTGCGGGTGCAGGCGCAGATCGACACAACCAACCAGGACCTTGCCGCCGTCGGTGCGGGGCCCCAGGGCACGACATCCCTGCCCGATGTGTTGCGGCATTTCCTGCGACGCTACCCGGCACTGGGCCTGGTTCGCACCGGCAATATTGCGGCCGAGACCGCAACTGCGACACCCCCCGCCACGGTGTCGCGCGAGGCCCTGGAGCTGACCGTGACCGGGCCTTACGCCGACCTGGTGCGTTTCGTCCAGACGCTCGAAACCGCCATGCCCGATCTGCGTTGGGGGTCGCTCAAGCTCCAGGCCGAACAACAACCCCCCGAGCTGACGCTGCAGGTGTTCCTGGTGGGAGTGCGGCCATGACCATGTGCAAGACGCGACTCGCGTGCCGTTTGACCTGGACCCTGCTGGGTCTGGCACTTGTGGCAGGTGTGTCGGGGGCGCGGGCGCAAGCTTCGCGGGACCCGACGCAGCCGCCGACCGGTGCATCCAGCGCCGCAGCCTCCGACACCTCAGCACGGGTGCCTGTGATCGATGTTGGACCGGTGGCGGTGATCGTGCGCGACGGTCGTCCCTACCTGGTGTTTGGTACGCGGCTTTATGCGCAGGGGCAGATGCTGGGCGACTCCCGCATCGAGCGCATCACCGAGACCGAGGTCTGGCTGCGTGAGGGCAAGGCCTTGCGAAAGAGGCCGGTTTTCACCGGCATCGAGCGCCGTGTCGCAGGTGCAGCGGCGCCCGCGCCCGCCTGTGTTGTGGCCGACAACAAAAAGAGGGCCTCCACCCGTGTGTCTCCTGCGCCCGAGATTTGCCCTCCATGAACCATGAGCAAGCACCGATGAAACAGATATCCCCCTTCCTGTTGCCCGCTTTTTTGCGGCGCGCGCCAGCACGCTCGCCGTGGGCTGGCGCCTGCCTGTGCGCGCTGGTGATTGGCGGCTGTGCCGCAGACCGGCCGTTTCGCACGCCCGATGTCGGTGCAACCGCCATCGCGCAGTTGTCCGCCACCGGCCCTGCGGCGGCGGTGGCCGTGCCGGCGAGTGTCAGTGATGCGCTGGCCGAGCCAGTGGTCGCGGCGGCGCCGGCTGCTGCTGAAGCCCGCCTGGACTTGCTGGTCAACAACGCGCAGGCGCGCGAGGTCTTCCTGGCGATCGTGGCGGACACGCGTTACAGCATGTTGATGCACCCGGATGTCGCCGGCACCCTTTCGGTGACATTGCGCGGCGTCACGGTGACCGAAGCGCTGGAAGCCATCCGCGACGTGTACGGTTTCGACTTCAAGATCGATGGCCGGCGCATCACCGTGTTTGCCCCGAGCCTGCAGACCCGCATCTTCACGGTCAATTACCCGAACTCGCGCCGCCAGGGTACGAGTGACCTGCGCGTGGCGTCGGGCGGTGCCACCAATGCCGGTGGCGGCGGCGGCGGCTCGGCGAACTCCGCGACATCCGGTACGCCGTCTTCAGGCTCCGGGCAGGCAATCGACAACAGCCGGGTCTCCACCAGTTCGTCCACCAATCTGTGGGGCGAACTGACCGATGCGGTGCGGGCACTGGTCGGTGCGGGGCCCGGGCGCACCGTGATCGCCAGCCCGCAGGCCGGCATCATGGCGGTGCGGGCGATGCCCGATGAATTGCGCCAGGTCGACAAGTTTCTCAAGGCGGCCCAGATTGCGGTGGAGCGCCAGGTGATGCTCGAGGCCAAGATCGTCGAGGTCGAGCTGAGCGACGGTTACCAGAGCGGCATCAACTGGGCCGCGCTGGCCACGGCTGGCAGCTCTTCATTGGGGACGGCCGTGATAGGCAGTGGCCTGGCCACATCCAACCCGTTGGCCCAGACCGGCGCGGTGGTGCGCCCTGGTGCGGCGCCGACGCCTTCCATCCAGGCCGGTGGTGGCCTGTTCGGCCTGGCCCTGTCGACCAGCCGTTTTGCAGCGGTGCTCGGGTTCCTCGAAAGCCAGGGTGACGTGCAAACGCTGTCGAGCCCGCGCATTGCAACGGTGAACAACCAGAAGGCGGTCCTGAAGGTGGGCAGCGATGACTACTTCGTGACCAACGTCTCCGGGGGGTCGACCACGGCGGGCACCGTGGGCGCTGCGGCCAGCACCACCTTGCCCACGCTGACACTGACACCGTTCTTTTCGGGCATTGCGCTCGATGTCACGCCCCAGATCGACGAGGGCAACAACGTGATGCTGCATATCCATCCTTCGGTGACCTCGGTGGTCGAGCGCACCAAGCAGATCGACCTGGGGAGCATCGGCAGTTACCGGCTGCCGCTGGCGTCGAGCGCGGTCAACGAATCCGACACCATGGTGCGGGTGCAGGATGGCAGCATTGTGGCCATCGGCGGCCTGATGCAGGCCGAGTCGAGCCGCAGCGCGTCCGGTGTGCCCGGGGCCACTGGTACGTCGTTCCTGTCGTCCTTGCTCGGCAACCGTGCCAACACCTCGCGCAAGAAAGAACTGGTGGTGTTGATCAAACCAACCATCATCCGCAGCGCCCAGGACTGGGAGCAGCAAAACCGGCTGGTGCGTTCCGCGCTGGACGACATCGAGCAGGTCCGTGTGCGTGTGATCCGGCTCGACGGGCGCGTCGAGGAGGGCAAGCCGAAAGGCGCGGCCCCGTGATGTACCTGCAGCACTTCGCCTTGCTTGAGGCGCCGTTTTCGATCACGCCAGATGCAGCCTTCTTCTACCCGCACGAGGGCGCGCAAGCGGCGCTCAATACGCTGCTGGTGGCGCTGCGCAGCGGCGAGGGTTTCCTGAAGATCGTGGGGGAGGTTGGCTGCGGCAAGACGGTGTTGTGCCGCCAGCTGTTGCACACCCTGCACGGCGAATGCGTCACGGCCTATGTCCCGAACCCCGACCTGGGCCCACGCGACCTGCTGCTGGCCCTGGCCGGGGAGCTCGGACTCCAACTGCCGGCTTCGGCCACCCGTTACCGCCTGCTCTGCAGCTTGCAGGCGTGTCTGCTCGGGCATGCGGCGCAGGGGCGCTCGGTGGTGCTGGTGGTCGACGAGGCGCAGGCGATACCGGTGCGCACCGTCGAGAGCCTGCGACTGTTGTCCAACCTGGAGACTGAAAAGCGCAAGCTGATCCAGATCGTCCTGCTGGGGCAGCCGGAACTGGACCGCAAGCTCGCGCGCCCCGAGATCCGCCAACTGTTGCAGCGCATCACCTTCAGCGAGCACCTCGGGCCGATGGCGGCGGAACGCGTCGGCCCCTACCTGCGCCACCGCCTGCAGGTTGCGGCTGCCGGCCAGGCCGGTGACCCGGACCTTTTCGACCCGCAGGCGGTGCACGCGCTGGCGAATTTCAGTGGCGGAGTGCCGCGCGTTGTGAACGTGCTGGCCAACAAGTGCCTGATGCTCGCCTACGGCGAAAACCGCCGCCGCGTGACTGCGGCAGACGTGCGGCTGGCGGCCAAGGACACCGGGGGTGTGGACACCTCGGAAACATCCTGGTGGGATCGGCTAGTAGGCGGCCGTTTCCGCGCTGCGGGCGCACACGCTGGCGCGGCCTTACCGGCCTCACGGGCGGGTGGGCCGCCCAAGGTGCGGCCGTGAGCGTCATCAACAAGGTCCTGCGCGACCTGGACCAGCGTGCGGCGCGCACCGATCCCTCTTTTGCGGATCCTGCCGCCAACGTGGCGGTCACCCATGGCACCGCCAGTGTGAACGCCGTGGCCGCACCAGCCCGGCGTGGTGCAGGGCGGCGTGTGCCTGTGCTGGTGCTTGCCGCTGTTGTGTTGCTGGTGGGCGTGTGGTGGGTCTGGTCCGGCGTGGGTGGTCTTGCCAGGCTGCGCGCGGACCGCGAGGCGTCCAATCCAAGGGCGGCGCCAGCTGCCCAGGCGCCTGCCGTTGCGCTCGCCGATGCCGGCGCAGCACCCGCAGCTGTGTCCCTGCCGGTCGCTGGTGCAGCGTCGATCGTGCCGCCCCCCGTGCCGTTCGCCAGTGTGCCGCCGAAGGGCGAACCCGCGGCTTCCGCAGTGCTGCCCGGCCCGGCGGCGCCCCCACCGCTGGCGGCTGCACGCGCACCCGCCCGCCCGCCCGCATTGGCACCATCGGCACCATCGGCCGTGCGGTTGGTTGCCGAAGCGCCCCCGTTGGTCGCCCGGCCACCGGTCTTGGCCGCCGCTGTGGAGTCCGCCGAATCCGACGCCGCGCGCCCGAAACAACCATTGGCGGTGCGCCCCGAGCCGGCCGCCACCGACATTGCCAGCGCGCCCCTGCCCTGGACGGACGCCGCCATGGAGGCGGTGGGCCAGGCGCAGCGGTTGTGGAACTCCGGTGCGCGCGAGCATGCCGCGCAGTTGGTGCGGGACGCGCTGGGTGGCGTCGAGCGCACCCACGCCGCGGACCTGCTGCCCGGTGGCGCCGGTGCGGTCGTGGGGCTGGTGATGGTGCGGGAGCTGGTGCGCATGGAGACGCAGTTGGGCCAGCATGTGGCAACACTTGCCGTCCTCAAGCGCCATGAGCGGCTGTGGGCGAACCAGGCCGACCTCTGGGCCATGCGCGGCAGTGCAGCGCAGCGGCTGTCGCAACATGCGGAGTCCGGCCAGGCCTACCTTGCGGCCCTGCGGATCCGCCCTGGCGAGCCGCGCTGGATGCTGGGTGCGGCAGTGGCCCTGGCCGCACAGGGGCAGCTTGCCCAAGCCTCCGAACTGGCAGAGCAGGCGCGTGCGCTGGGAGGCGCCAACCCCGAGGTGCTGGCCTATCTGCGTCAGCTGGGCGCAGTGGTTCGAGAGCGATAATCTGCGCAGTTTGAGGGTCAGAAAGGCACATGCGAAAGCAAATTGATGTGGATGGCGTGGTGGTCGGCATGTACCTGGAAGATCTCGGTGCGTCCTGGATCAATACCCCCTTTTGGCGCAAGAGTTTCCTGCTCACCGACCCCAAGGACATCGCCCTGCTCAAGGCCAGCGGTATCCTTGAAATCTGGATCGACACCGCCAAAGGCCTTGACGTGGCCACCCCGCAGGCAAGCTTCTCGGACACCGCTGCGGCGACCCTGGACGAAATCGGGCAGTCGCGGGCCCCCGACCTTCCTCCGGCAAGCATGGCCGAGGAGCTCTCCAGGGCCACACTGATCTGCGCCCGGTCGAAGCAGGCGGTCACGTCCATGTTCCAGGAAGCCCGCATGGGCAATACGGTAGACTCCTCGGCCGCGGGGCAACTGGTGCAGGATATTTCGGATTCATTGGCGCGCAACTCCAGCGCCCTCATCAGCCTGGCGCGGCTGAAGACGGTCGACGACTACACCTACATGCATTCGGTGGCCGTCTGCGCCATGATGATTGCGCTGGCCCGGCAACTCGGGCTTGACGACGCGTCGGTGCGTGCAGCCGGTGAGGCCGGCCTGCTGCATGACATGGGCAAGGCGCTGCTCCCGATGTCGGTGCTCAACAAGCCGGACAAACTGACTGCCGAGGAATTCGCCATCGTTCGCCAGCACCCGGCGCTGGGCCATGCGCTGCTGGGCAAGTCGGCCGGTGTCGGGGAGATCACGCTCGACGTCTGCCTGCACCACCATGAAAAGATGGACGGGTCAGGTTATCCCAAGGGCCTGCCTGGCGCCGAGATCAGCTTGTTCGCCAAGATGGGCGCAGTGTGCGATGTGTACGATGCCATCACGTCCAACCGGCCCTACAAGACAGGCTGGGACCCCGCGGAATCCATGCGCCGGATGGGCCAGTGGGCCGACGGGCATTTTGACCCGGTCGTGTTCCAGGCGTTTGCCAGGAGCCTGGGCATTTATCCGGTGGGTTCGCTGGTGCGGCTCACCTCCGGGCTGCTCGGTGTGGTAACGCAGCAAAACGCCAGCACCTTGACCATGCCTGTGGTCAAGGTGTTCTACACGACCAAGACCCGTGAGCACATCACCCCTGCTGCGCTGGACTTGTCCGAGCGTGGATGCCGCGACCGGATCGCGGCGCGCGAAGACCCGGCAAAGTGGAAATTCACCGACCTGGACGCCCTGTGGATGGGTGAGTCCGCCCCAGGCGGCATTTAGCGCCAGATCTGCTGCGCGGGGCCCCGCAGTGGCAGCTGCTTCAGGCCTGCGAATCAGGCCTTTTGGGCAAAGCTCCAGGCCAGTTCAGCCATGGGCCGAACACCTTGTGCCGACTTGGCCGCCTGTGCACTTGACGCCGTGCCGGCCTCAATGCGTTTGGCAATGCCCTGCAGGATGGCGGCGATCCGGAACATGTTGTAGGCCAGGTAGAAGTTCCAGTCCTGGCGCAATTCCTGCGGGGTGGCCAGGCCGGTGCGCTCGCAATACCGCGCAATGTACTGGTCTTCGCTCGGGATGCCGAGGCTGGCAGTGTCCACTCCGCCGATGCCGCGAAAGGCGCCGGCCGGGATATGCCATGCCATGCAGTGGTAACTGAAGTCCGCCAATGGATGGCCCAGGGTGGACAGCTCCCAGTCCAGCACTGCCAGCACGCGTGGCTCGGTCGGGTGGAACATGAGGTTGTCGAGCCGGTAGTCGCCGTGAACGATGGTGGTCTTGGACGCGTCACGCGCACTGGCGGGAATATGGCCGGGCAACCAGGCGATCAGCTGGTCCATTTCGGCGATCGGCTGGGTGACGGACGCCACATACTGCTTGCTCCAGCGGCCGATCTGGCGCTCGAAGTAGTTGCCGGGCTTGCCGTAACCGCCAAGGCCCTGGGCACGAAAGTCCACCGTGTGCAGCGCCGCGATCACGCGGTTCATCTCGTCGTAGATCGCGCCCCGTTCGGCGTTGGACATGCCAGGCAGCGACTGGTCCCACATGACGCGCCCCTGCATGAACTCCATGATGTAGAAGGCGCGCCCGATCACGGATTCGTCCTCGCACAGGCAGTACATGCGCGGCACCGGCACGCCGGTGCCATGCAGCCCGCGCATGACGGTGAACTCGCGTTCCACGGCATGGGCCGAAGGCAACAGCTTGGCGACCGGCCCTGGTTTGGCACGCATCACGTAACTCCGGGTCGGGGTGAGCAGCTTGTAGGTCGGATTGGACTGCCCGCCCTTGAACATCTCCACCGTCAGCGGGCCCTGGAACCCCTCCAGGTGGTCTTGCAGCCAGGCGTGCAGCGCATCGGTGTCGAACAGGTGCTGCCCGCTGACAGCGCGGGTGCCGATGTAGTGATCAAAGTCGTTCATGCAGGAAGTTCTCAGTGGTCGGCATCAATGATGCGCATCAAGGCAGCACGGTCGCGCATCACCAGCCCACCCGGCTCGATGCGGATGATCTCCTCGCGCTCCATGGACTTGAGCTCCTGGTTCACACGCTGGCGCGACGCACCGAGCAACTGGGCCAGCTCTTCCTGCGCGAGTTGCAGGCCGATGCGCATCTCGTTGGCATTGGACAGGCTGGGCACGCCGTAACTGCGCACCAGGTGGATCAACTGCTTGGCCAGGCGCGCCCGCAAGGGCAGGGTGTTGAGGTCTTCCACCAGCCCGAACAGCTGCCGGATACGGCGCGCATGCAGGCGCAACATGGCTTCGTACAGCTCGGCGTGGTTGGACAGGATCTTCTTGAAATCGGCCTTGGCAACACACAGTGTGGTGCATTCGCCATGGGCATACGCATCGTGCGTGCGCCGGTCGCCGTCGAAGATGGCCACATCGCCGAACCAGATGCCGGGCTCCACATAGGTGAGTGTCACCTGCTTGCCGGATATCGATGTCGAACTGACGCGCACTGCGCCCTTGGCGCAGGCCAGCCATTCTTCTGGCGGATCGCCGCGTGCGGCGATCAGTTCGCCGTCGCGAAATCGTCTGACGTAGGCGCATCGAAGGATGTCGTGCCGCAATGAAGGGGAGAGGGATCCGAACCAGCGACCGGAATTGATCGCCTCGCGTTCATCGATGGTAAGGATCGGGTTGTCCATGTGCTGTCTCATTTTTGTGACTGATGTCTTCGGCGCATTGTCGCGCTTGGGACCGGCGAACTCCAGGGCCTCACGGCACGGCCTATTCTTCCTCGTGCAGCAGGCTCAACCCGATTGCCCCGCGCCGGCGCAGCCATGGGCTGGGGCGGTAGCGCGGGTCACCATAGACGGTCTGCATGTTGAACAGCACCTCCAGGACGTTGGTCGGCCCATAACAGTTGCCCATCTCGAGCGGGCCCATCGGATAACCGAGCCCGAGCTTGACGGCGGTTTCCAGGTCGGTGGGCGAACAGATGCCTTGTTGGCAGATGTCGGAGGCGATGTTCACGATCGCTGCCACGACGCGCTGCGTGACGAAACCGCCGCTGTCGCGAATCACGCTCACGCGCTTGCCGTCACGTGCCATCAGGGCGTGGGCCGCCTGGCGCATGTCGACCCGGGTCGCCGGGTTGGTGGCGAGCACGCGGCGGCGGGTCGTCGCGTCGTCGACCAGCATGTCGATGCCGACCGTGCGCGCCGGGTCCAGCCGTTCGACCACGGCGACCGTGGTGATGTCAAAGCCGAGCGGTGCGACCAGGGTCAGGGCCAGCGGGGAAGGTGAAGCCCCGGTCTCGATGCTGGCGCCAAGCGTCTTCAGCAGTTGCAGCAGTTCGGCCCTGCGCGCGGCGCGCGGCGAAACCCACACGGGTGGCATGGCCGCCACTTCCGGCGCGGATGCTTCTGGCACAAACACCGCGGCACCGTCGGTGTACCGGTAGAAACCTTCGCCGGCCTTGCGCCCGACCAAACCACCTGCGACGCGCTGGGCGGCCAGCGCGCTGGGCCGGTAACGCGGTTCTTCGTAATACTGGCGGTAGATTGACTCCATCACCGGGTGCGACACATCGAGGCCTGTCAGGTCCATCAGTTCGAACGGGCCGAGCTTGAAGCCCACCTGATCGCGAAGGATCCGGTCGATGGTGGCGAAATCGGCAACACCCTCCGAGACGATGCGCAGGGCTTCAGTGCCGTAACCCCGGCCCGCATGGTTCACGATGAACCCCGGCGTGTCGGAGGCACGGACCGGCGTGTGGCCCATCTGTCTTGCAAACGCGCTCAATGCACCACAGACAGCGGCGCCGGTGCGCAAGCCCGGGATGATCTCGACCACCTTCATGAGCGGCACCGGGTTGAAGAAATGCATGCCCGCAAACCGGCCGGGATGTTGCAGGAGCGCTCCGATCGCCGTGACAGACAGCGAGGAGGTGTTGGTTGCGAGTGCGACCTCAGGCCCGACGACCTTTTCGAGCGCCATGAACAACTCGGTCTTGGCGTCGAGGCGTTCGACGATGGCTTCAATCACCAGGTCACAGGCTGCCAGTTCGTCAAGCGAGCCGACACAACGTGTGTGCAATTTGAGCGCTGCCGCCTGCTCGGGTGCCAGGCGTCCCTTTTCGACCAGCTTGTCCCACTGCGCGCAAAGTGCCTCCAAGGCCTTGGCGCTTGCACCGGGCTGGCTGTCGAACAGGCAGACATGGCTGCCGGTCTGGGCCGCCATCTGCGCGATACCGCGGCCCATCGCGCCGGTCCCGATGATTCCTGTGGTGTTGAATTGGGGGGTCATGTGTTGGATTATTGTCTGATCGATGCCTTGTCCGTGCCCGGACGCCTTGCACAATGGGCGTCAGCGGGCAAGGCTGTGCGAGAATTTGTGGATTACTTCCTGGGCGTCCGGCCGTTGGTGGAGCAAGGATTTTCACCGGTTCCCATTCGAAACTTCATGCCGACAAAAACAATCAGCTTACTTGGGCTGGTGCTGCTCCTCGCAGCCCTTGACAGCCAGGCATTGACGTTGGGCCGCATGCGCGGCGTCGCACTGATCGGGCAGAGCCTGGATGTGTCCTTCCAGGTCCAGACCGACCCCGAAGAGAGCGCTTCGGCGCTGTGTTTCGAGGCCGAGGTTTTCCATGCCGACACTCGCCAGGATCCAGCCCGGGTCCAGGTGATCCTCGAGTCAACCCAGTCGCCGCAGACAGTCAACGTCCGGATCCAGTCGTCTGCAGCTGTTGACGAGCCGGTTGTGACGGTCTATCTGCGGGCCGGGTGCATCCAGAAAACCACCCGGCGCTACGTCATGCTGGCCGATGTGTTGAGCGAGCCGGTTGCGCAGCCGCTCGCGCTGGCGCAGCAGCTGCCATTGGTCGTTCCCGAGACTGCCCCGGTCACGGCGTCTGCCGCAGCGCCGGCGGTTGGTGCCGCGACTCCAACTGGTGGCGGCGCAGCCACAGGGCGGGGCGCAGCCACAAACGCGGCCCCGGCCGCCGCCGCGCCTGCGGGCAGCAAGGCCGCTGCCAACCCGTCGGAGAAACCCGCTGCGGTCGCCGAGTCGCCGCGCAAACCGGTGCCTGCCAAGACGGCGGCTCCGACCGCCGCCGGCGCCGGCGCCGCGGAGAAACTGGTTGCCGGACGCGTGGCTGGCCAGTCCCGGCTCAAGCTTGACCCGCTGGAGGTATTGTCTGAACGTGTCGCCACGCTGGAGTCCTCCACCGCCCCAGCCGGGAAGGCAGCGCGCGAGGCACGCGACACACAGAGTCTGCAGTCGCTGGAGGCCAGTGTCAAGAACCTGCTGGCCGTGGCGACGCGCAACGAAACCAACCTGGCCGAACTTCGGCTGCGTGTGGAGCGGGCCGAGTCCGACCGGTATGCGAATCCGCTTGTCTATGCTCTCGCCGGTCTTTTGCTGGTTGCGCTGGCGGGCATCGCTTTCCTGCTGGCGCGTCGCGGTGGCTCCAGTGCGGGTGGCGGCAATTGGTGGAGCGGAGCGCATGCGTCCCAGAACACTGCGGGCGCCGGTCCGTTGCCTGCGAGCCATGCAGCGCGCCGCAGCGGCTTTTCACCGATGTCGTCGCCGGCGCCCCTGTCGCGCCCGGACTCCCTGCCCGCAGCGGAGACACAACGCTCCGGGCCACCTTCCAAGCCGGCTCCGATCACACAGGTGGATGTGAGCCTGGTGGAGTTGAGCGAGTCGACGTTCGACCGCCTCATGCAGTCCGGCACTACCCACAGTGCGGTGCGCAAATCGCGACCCACGGAGCCCGGCGGGCCTGGGGCCGAGCCGGCGAGTCGGTTGATCAACTCCGAAGACCTGTTCGATGTCCGCCAGCAGGCAGAGTTTTTCGTGTCACTGGGGCAGACCGATCAGGCCGTGAGGATTCTCGAAAACCGGATTGGCGAAAGCGGTGAGTCAAGTCCGCTGGCTTACCTGGACCTTCTGAAGATATTCCACTCCCTCGGACTGAAAGCAGACTTCCGCCAGGTGCGGGAGGATTTCAATCTTCTCTTCAATGCGCGCGTGCCAGAGTTCGCCGCCTTCACCAACGAAGGGCGGGATCTGGAGTCCTATCCGGAAATTGTTGCGGGTCTGGTTGCCGTGTGGGGCAAGCCCGAGATACTGCCCTCCATCGAGGCCCATTTGTTCCGGGACCAATGGACCAGTGACCGCGAGTTGCTGGATCTGGCAGCGTTTCGCGACCTGCTGCTGTTGCATGCGGTCGCGCAATCGGCGGCGCTCTTGCCTGACCAGTTGCTGGTGCCGGCGGCGAGCACCCTTGCACGCAGCCCGTTTTCAAGTGCGTCCAAGCCGGTGGTGCAAACAGCGGCATCGCAAATCACGCTGCTTGCCGCCAGATCGGACAACGGCTTTGCGCTTCCGGAACTGTCCAGCCTCGGAGAGGTCGATATCGACCTCTCCGATCTGGGCTTCGAGCTGCCGCTGTCAGACCAGCTGCCAACGATCGCAAGCGCTCCTGTGCCTTTGCAGGCGGCCAAAACCACTCCAGGCAACCTGATCGATTTCGACCTGCCACCCTTGCCGCTTGAAGGCGACAAGGCCGGGCCACGGCACTAGCGCGGTCTGTCGGAGGTTGCCGACGTCAGCGCCTGACCTGCAGGGCGCCAGGATTGACGATGTTGCTTGGCGTGCCTCGAATGAAGTTGACAACGTTGTCGAAAGCCGCGCTAAAGATTGCTTCGTAGTTCGCATGTTCGACAAAACCGATATGGGGCGTGCAGATGCAGTTCTCCAGCCGCAACAGGGCATGGCCCTGCAGGATCGGCTCGGTTTCGAACACATCCACCGCCGCCATTCCCGGGCGGCCGCGGTTGAGCGCGGAGATGAGGGCGTCCGGCTCTATCAACTCTGCGCGCGAGGTGTTGACCAGCAGTGATTCGGGCTTCATGTTGGAGAGGTCTTCCAGCGTCACAATTGCGCGGGTTGCGTCGGTCAATCGCAGATGCAGGCTGAGTACATCGCTGGTCGAGAAAACCTCCGCACGCGAATTGGCCTGTTGGTAACCATCCTGAACAGCCTTCTGGCGCGAAACATCGCTGCCCCATACCACGATGTTCATTCCGAATGCACGCCCGTAGCCAGCGATCAATTGCCCGATCCGCCCGTAACCCCAGATGCCCAGGGTCTTGCCATGGAGCTGGTTGCCAATACCGAAATTCGGCGGCATCGAGGCAGACTTGAGGCCGGATTGTTGCCAGACGCCATGTTTGAGGTTGCCGATGTATTGGGGCAGACGGCGCATTGCCGCCATCACAAGGGCCCAGGTCAGCTCCGCCGCAGCACGCGGTGAGCCGGTGCCTTCCGCCACCGCGATACCGCGTTCGGTACAGGCCTGCACGTCGACGTTGCTGCCAAGGCGGCCAGTCTGCACCACCAGTTTCAGCCTTGGGAGTTTTTCGATGAGCGGGCGCGCTAACTGCGTGCGCTCACGGATCAGCACGATGATGTCGGCGTCTTTGAGTCGAATCGAGAGTTGGCCAATGCCCTTGACCGTGTTGGTATACACCTTTGCCGAGAAGGGTTCGAGCTTGCTGGCGCAGATGAGCTTGCGCACGGCATCCTGGTAGTCGTCGAGAATCACAATGTTCATGGCAGCATTGTGCCTTGGGTCGGCGCATGCAATCGCCCCCGGCGAGCGCAATTGGCCCGATGCCCCATGGTTCGACACCGGGTTCAGGTTAGTATTGCGGCCGTTTGATCAACTACCTACGGAGACTCCCATGTCCATTTCCATGTCATCGGCCAGCCTGCCTGTTTGCAGAACCATGCTTTCCAATCTCGGGCACATGCTTGACAAGGCGCAGGCCTTCGTGGACGAGAAGAAGTGCGACCCGAGCGCCTTGACGCAGTACCGCCTGGCACCCGACATGTTGCCATTCACACGCCAGATCCTGATTGCCTGCGACGCAGTCAAGAATGGTGTGGCGAGGATCTCAGGCGTCGAAGCACCGAAGTTCGACGACACCGAGACGACCTTGGCAGAGTTGAAAGCCAGAATCGAGAAGACGTTGGCATTTCTTGGTTCGGTGCCGGCTGCCACACTGGATGGGACAGAAACCAAGGAAATCACCTTTCCTTCTGGGCGCGATACCACCCGCACGATGCAGGCAGAGGCCTACCTGAAGCACTGGATGTTGCCCAACCTGTTCTTTCACGTCACCATGGCCTATGCCATCCTGCGCCACAATGGAGTCAACCTTGGCAAGACTGACTACCTGGTCGGCCCTGCGGCCTGACCAAGACAGCGCCTTTGGGCCTTTGCGCAACTGCGCTGCCAGGGGCGTTCAGGCTCCCGGCCGCAATGCGGACTCACGGGCGACCATGCGGTCAAGTTCGGCGCACACGTCGGCCATGCGGCCCGAGATGACCATGCGCCCACCCTGCGCGGTGGTCTGACCGGCCTCGACAACACGCACCACCCGCACCGCAGGCGTTGCACGCCGCTCAGCGCGCGCAATTGGCGGGCTCGGTGGCGCGTTGTGTGCAGACGCACCGCACGGTGTTGTGTTCAAGCACGGCGCATGCGCCCTGCGTACCGGGGCATTGCGCCACCCCGGCACCGAGGTAGCGGCGACGCGCCGAAGGAGTGCGTGCATGCAGGACAGGATGCTGACGGTGGCATACAGGGTGCTTGGCATGGGAGACCTTTCAGTTCAGTGGCTGAGTTACATCAACATCGTGTTCCGGATCAGGCCGACGGCGAGCCCTTCAATTTCGAATGGCTCGCCCGGCTCGACAACGATGGTCTGGTAGTCGGGGTTTTCGGGGTGTAGTTCGATCAGATGCTTGTTGCGCCGAAACCGCTTGACAGTGACTTCATCGCCGAGGCGCGCCACCACGATCTGGCCGTTCTTGGCATCCTTGGTGGCCTGCACTGCGAGCAGATCACCGTCCATGATGCCGGCGTCCCGCATGGACATGCCGCGCACCTTCAGAAGGTAGTCTGGCTTGCGCTGAAACAGGCTGCTTTCGACGTAATAGGTCTGGTCGATGTGTTCCTGGGCCAGGATGGGTGACCCCGCCGCGACCCGCCCGATCAGGGGCAGCGCCAATTGGGCCAGACTTTGCAGCGGCAGCGAGAACTGCTTGATGCGGGACTCGTTGATGGAGCGCAAAGCGTCGCTGCGCAATCGGATCCCGCGGGATGTGCCGCTGACCAGTTCGATCACTCCCTTGCGTGCCAGGGCCTGCAGATGTTCCTCCGCCGCATTGGCGGACCGGAAACCAAGCTCAGTTGCAATTTCGGCCCTTGTTGGCGGGGCCCCTGTGCGTGCGATGGCGCTCTGGATCAAATCCAGAATTTGTTGTTGGCGCGCGGTAAGCTTCACTTGGAACTGCGGCAGGTCGATCATGCTCACTCCTTGGGTTGTGGTGCTGGATGCTGTTTGGGCATCCAGTAACTGTATTTTTAACCAGTTTTTTGAAATATGCAAGTGATGGAACAAAAATTCGGCAACAAGTTGGTGCTACTGGGGACTGGGGGAACGATTTCGGGACGCGCGGCAATTGGTGCTGACAACGTGGCCTATGCGGTCGGCGAGGTCGGGGTGGATGATCTGGCGGCGAGCGTGCCGGGCGGACCTCCCGATGGCTTGTCGCTGGTCACCGAGCAGGTTGCCCAGATCGACAGCAAGGACATGGATGGTCTGGTCTGGCAAAGGCTGGCTGACAGATGCCGGCACCATCTCGCGCAGGCCGACGTGCGGGGCCTCGTGATCACCCACGGGACTGACACGATGGAAGAAACCGCGTATTTCCTGCACTGCGTGCTGGCCGGCACTGAAGCAATGGCCAAGGCGGTGGTGTTGACCGGTGCAATGCGCCCGGCGTCTTCCCTGTCGCCCGATGGTCCGGGCAACCTGCGGGATGCTCTGGCCGTGGCCGCTGACGTGGGCGCCTGCGGCGTCGTTGTAGCGATGGCGGGCAAGGTGTTTGCTGGTGCCGAAGTCCAGAAGGTCCATGGTTATCGACTGGACGCCTTCGAGTCGCCCGATGCCGGCCCGCTGGCCTACGTGGAGGAGGGCCGTGTGCGCGTCGTGCGATCGTGGATGGCGGTTGGCATGGCGGGTCAGGCTGAACTTGTGGCTTTGTCCCTGCCGCCCCCTGCGTCCTGGCCCAGGGTGGAAATCATCATGAGCCACGCTGGCGCCGGCGCGTTGCTGGTAGACGCATTGCTGGCGCACGCCCATGCCACCGGCATGCAACTGGACGGAATCATCGTGGCCGGAACCGGCAACGGGAGTGTCCACGAGGCGCTGCTTTCAGCCTTGCTGCGGGCCCAGGCTCAAGGAGTGTCGGTGCGGCGGTCTACCCGATGCTGTCAAGGCAGGGTGTTGTCCACCCGGAACGACGTCCTGCCCCATTGCGACGGTCTGTCGCCCGCCAAGGCGCGCATCGCGTTGATGCTGGGGATGATCGCCGATCGGGGGGCCGGCAAACTTTCAGGCGGATGAGCCGAGTCAACCCGCAAGGGCGGCCAACGCACGCTCCCGGATGTCGTCGACCGAACCGGTACCGCTGATGGTGCGGTACTGCGGGGCACCCTGCGGTTGGGACTTCGCCCAGTTGCTGTAGTAGTCGACCAGCGGGCGCGTCTGAGCGCTGTATACGTCCAGGCGCTTGCGCACGGTTTCTTCCTTGTCGTCGTCGCGCTGGATGAGTGGCTCGCCGGTGACGTCGTCAATGCCGTCGCGCTGCGGCGGATTGAAGCGCACATGGTAGGTGCGCCCGGACGCCGCATGCGAGCGCCGGCCGCTCATGCGCTCGATGATGGCGTCGAACGGCACATCGATTTCAAGCACGTAGTCCAGCTTGACACCGGCAGCCTTCATGGCATCGGCCTGTGGAATCGTCCGGGGAAACCCGTCGAAGAGGAACCCGTTGGCGCAATCCGGCTGGGTGATACGCTCCTTGACCAGGCCGATGATGATGTCGTCGCCGACGAGGGCGCCGGAATCCATGACTTTCTTTGCTGCCAAACCCATGGGAGATCCCGCCTTGACCGCAGCGCGCAACATGTCGCCAGTGGATATTTGAGGAATGCCGTATTTTTGGCAAATGAAGGTGGCCTGTGTGCCCTTGCCAGCACCTGGTGCGCCCAGCAAAATCAGTCTCATGGAGTTCCTTGGATGTGTGGAATCAACGCGTCTCGCCCGCCTGTGCAGTGACCGCGTCCAGACTCTTTTCAGGGTGCCAAGAATAGCATGGGCCGCTCGCGCAACCCGCAACCAGACGTTCAATGCCCAAACAAGCGGCGAACGCGTTCCAGATCCTGCGGCGTGTCGATCCCCGGGCCGGGGGATTGGTGCGTGACGTGCACAACTATCCGGTACCCATGCCACATGGCGCGCAACTGTTCGAGCGCTTCTGCGACTTCCAGGGGGGCTTGCGTCAGGTGGGGAAACTGCCGCAGGAAGCCGACCCGGTAGCCATAGATTCCGATGTGGCGCAACGGTGCAGCACGGCGCAATTGCTCCGGTCGACTGGTGCCCTGCCACCACGCTCCAGTGCCGGAATCCCGTGCCACAGGAATCGGCGCGCGGCTGAAATACAGAGCCTGGCCGCGGGCGTCGAGAACCACCTTGACGACGTTCGGGTTCAGATAGTCGTCGAGATTGTCGATCGGGTGCGCGGCGGTGCTGATGCTGGCGCCGGTGTTGGATGCGAGGAGGCCGGCGACGGCCTGTACCAGCGACGGCTCGATCAGCGGCTCGTCCCCCTGGACGTTGACCACGATCCCATCGTCCGCCAGCCCCAGAAGTTCACAGGCCTCTGCCAGGCGGTCGCTGCCCGAGGCATGGTCGGACCGCGTCAGGATTGCTTCAACGCCATGGGCGGTACAGGCTTCGACGATCGAGTGGCTGTCGCAGGCCACCACCACCCGCACCGGGGGCCCCGTGCCAAGACCTTGCGCCACGCGCTGCGCAACCCTCACCACCATGGGTTTGCCGGCGATGTCCGCAAGGGGTTTGTCGGGAAGGCGTGTCGACGCCAGTCGCGCGGGAATGAGAACCGTGAAGCTCATGTATGTGGTATTGCCTGTGCCATCGCAGGACCGGCTGGCCGGTTAGATCCCGAGTTCCTCGTCACTGAGCGTGCGTGCTTCGTGTTCAAGCACCACCGGTATGCCGTCGCGCACCGGATACGCGAGCCTTGCACTGCGGGACCAGAGCTCCTGGTGCTCCCGGTGGTATTCGAGTGGGCCTTTGGTCACGGGGCAAACCAGCAACTCAAGAAGTCTTGTATCCATGGGCAGATGATAACTTTGCCCCGGCACGTGCTTGGAGGGTTGCGTCAAAAAGCGCCCAGAATCCATTGTCGAGTTCGATTTGCAGCGGCACGGCCCACGCGTCCGGGCGGTATTGCCAGAGCTTGACGGCATCTTTCTCGGTGCACAAGATGGTCTGCATCGTCCCGTCGGCCCATTGTGGACCATCGAAGCTCGCGTGGTCCCGCAACGCGAGTGTGTAGCTGAGTGGCATGCCTGCGTCACGCAGCATGGCGAAAAACGACTGCGGACGTGCAATGCCTGCTACCGCGCAGAAATTGGCGCCCGGTTCGAGTGCAGCGGTTCGCAACATACCGAGCGACACCTGCGTGCCGTCAGCGCGCCGGGCGTGGCCGGCCAGCGAGCGCCGTACCGCCGACGCCCCCTCGACGGGTGACCGGTAATCGGCGACAAGCAGGTCCACCGGGCGCGGCCAGGGCTCGCGCAAGGGCCCGGCCGGCAGCAAGAAACCATTGCCGATACCCCCGTCACCAAAAACACAGACTTCCAGGTCGCGCTGCAATGCAAGATGCTGCAGGCCGTCGTCGCATACGATCCTGTCAACCGCGGGGTATCGGCGCAACAGGGCGCGCGCGGCGTCGATACGCTGCGGCGCAACGAATACAACAGCGCCCGTCGACTGCCGGACAAGCAAAGGTTCGTCACCAACGTCGGCGGCGGCGCTGTCGGGCAGGACTTCGCGGCAATCCACTCCACCGCGACCGTACCCGCGCGAGACCACTCCGACCTGGTGTCCCTGGCGCTGGAGATGGCACACGATGGCCATTACGAGGGGGGTCTTGCCACCTCCGCCAGCGACCACGTTGCCAACCACAATAACCGGCACAGGCACCCGCGCCGTTGCCCGGAACCCGGCGCGGTAAAGAAACCGGCGCACGGCAACGAGCAGGCCATACAGCATGGACAATGGCCAAAGCACCCATGCCATGATGCCCCGCCGCTCCCAGATGCCTGCCACAGTGCGCCGCAATGCTGCGCCCATGGCTCTAGGGTTGCGAGGTTTTGGCCGAAGACGGCTGGGTGGCAAAAGTGATCCGTGTCAGGCCGGCACGGCGGGCTCCTTCCATCACCGTGATGACCGATTGGTGCTTGGCGCTGGCGTCGGCATTGATGATCACAACAGTGTCATTGCCCTCCTTGGCGGCTGACAGAATCGCATTGGCCAGGGCTTCCGGGCTGCGACCGCCAATGGCGACTGCGTTGATGCCGTATGCGCCATCGCTGCTGACACTCACCACAATTTCCTTCGGGTAGTCGCGCTGCGCATCCACATCGGCAACCGGCAACTTGAGTTGCAACTCGGTGAACTTGCTGTAAGTGGTGGAGAGCATCAGAAAGATCAGAACGACCAGCAGGACGTCAATGAACGGGATCAGGTTGATCTCGGGCTCCTCGCGGGAAGTCGTGCGGAAGTTCATGGGCCCTTGCGCAGCGTGTTGAGGTGGCGGATGAGTCGCTCCGAAGACAGTTCCAGTGTCAGCAGGTGGCCGTCGACCATGGCCCGGAAGTAGCGCCAGAAAATCAGGGCGGGAATGGCGATGATCAGGCCGAAGGCCGTGTTGTACAGGGCCATGGAGATTCCGTGTGCGAGTTGCGCCGGATTGCCACCCGTGGCGCCGCCGGCAGGGCTCTGTGAGCCAAAAATCTCGATCATGCCGACGACAGTGCCGAACAGGCCCATGAGCGGAGCCGCAGAGGCGATTGTGGCGAGGGCGCTCAGGTATTTTTCCAGGCGATGGGCTACCAGACGCCCAGAACCCTCCATCGTGGCGCGAAGGTCCGCTTCGCTGCAGCGCGGATTGGCGTTGAGTGCCCGGAACCCGCTTGCCAGTACCTCCCCCAACGCCGAGTTGCGCTCGAGTTGGGCCACCATGGCCGTCGATGGAACTCCCTTGCGCGAGACTGTGAGCACCTCGTCAAGCAGGCGCGCCGGTGCGACTTTGGAAGTCTTGAGGCTGATGAAGCGCTCAATGACCAGCGCGAGCGCCAGGATGGAGCAGGCAACGAGGGGCCAAATGGGCCAGCCTGCGGCTTGTATGATTGAAAACAAATGGGTCTCCGCGCAAGTGGCAAGTGTCCAAGCGATTATGGCGCACGCATGTCGCTCTGAAATTGGGTGCCGGGTTCCGGCTGTCCGCGGCCGTTCCGTGGCCGTTCTGCGCCATCGACCCACAGAAGATGTGGACAAGTTTGTGCAGAACTCCGGTACAACCGTGCCACACCCTTTGCCGACGCGGGTTTGCGTCGGATTGATGACAAATGGGGCAGTGAAAATGTCAATCAAATCAATGACTTGCTACGACAAGTCGGATGCGGCGAGCGACCGTGCTGGCGAGGGCTGTGCTTGTGGCCGTTCTTGAGGTTCGCACGTGGCAGGTCGGGGCGTTGTGCCGGGCGCTTTCCGATGCGCTGGAGGCCCGTTTCAACCCGGTCACTGTTCAAGGCGAACTGACGGGTTTCACGAGGGCCGCCAGCGGACACCTCTATTTTTCCCTGAAGGACTCCAGCGCACAGATCCGCTGTGTGATGTTCAAGCGCGCCGCAGGCATGCTTGATTTTTCGCCCCGTGATGGGCAACTGGTCGAACTGCGTGGCCGTGTCACCCTTTACGAACCGCGTGGCGACCTCCAACTGGCAGTGGAGTCGATGCGGCAGGCCGGCACCGGTGCCCTGTTCGCGCAGTTCCTGCAACTCAAGGCGCGGCTGGAGGCGGAAGGCCTGTTCGATCCCGCCCGGAAAAGAACCTTGCCGCTGATGCCCAGGGGCATCGGTATCGTGACGTCCCTGGGGGCCGCAGCCTTGCGCGACGTGGTCACCACGTTGCGCCGGCGCGCACCGCACATCCCTGTCGTTGTATCCGCCGCACCAGTGCAGGGCGCTGGTGCGGCAGGTGAACTGGTGCAGGCCTTGTCGCGCCTGTACGCGTTGGCACCACAGGACGCGGTCCCGAGGTCACCTGTTGGAGCCCCGCCTGTCGATGTCATAGTGCTGGTGCGGGGCGGCGGTTCGATCGAGGACCTTTGGGCTTTCAATGACGAGTCACTCGCACGCACGATTTCACGCAGCCCGGTGCCGGTCGTCAGCGGGGTGGGTCACGAGACTGACTTCACGATTGCGGATTTCGTGGCCGATGTACGTGCGTCAACACCTACCGCAGCGGCAGAAATGGTGGCCACCGCGCGCGCTGCATGGCTGGACGCCTTGGCCAATGCAGATACGCGTCTGCGTGACCGCGTCTGGCGGCGGCTCGATATGCACAACCAGGCCGTGGACGCGCTGGCTGCACGTCTGGGCCGGCCGTCTGCGTTGGCGCAAACGCAGAGGTTCACGTTGCTGGCCCTTGCGCGGCGCATGCAGCGTGCGGCGGGTTACACGCTCGGGCTCAGGGATTCGCAGTTGCGTCGGCTGCAAGTGCAGGTTCCCGTGCAGGCCGTGCGCGGCTTGGAGACCCGGCGTGCCCGTCTTGCGCGTGCGCAGGCCCAATTGGCCTTGCTCGACCCAACGCTGGTCCTGAAGCGGGGGTACGCCTGGATCGTCGACGAAAAAGGGCGGACGATAACCGCCGCCGCACAAACACAGCCCGGCCAACAGTTGCACGCAACCCTGGCGTCCGGTGGGCTCGATTTGCTGGTACAAAAGCGGGATTGAACAATCTTCCTACAATCGGGCTCCGCGCTTCAACTTAAAGAGGAAAAAATGGAACATACCCTGCCGGCCCTGCCTTATGCCATTGATGCTTTGGCCCCGAACTACTCCCGTGAGACCCTGGAATTCCACCATGGGAAACACCACAATGCTTACGTTGTGAACCTCAACAACCTGCAAAAGGGTACGGAGTTCGAGACCATGGCGCTCGAAGACGTCATCAAGAAGTCCTCCGGCGGCATTTACAACAATTCGGCCCAGATCTGGAACCACACGTTCTTCTGGAATTGCATGAAACCTGCCGGTGGTGGCGAGCCTTCCGGTGCCCTCGCCGCAGCCATACATGCCAAGTGGGGCAGCTATGCGGCGTTCAAGGAAGCCTTCGTGAAATCGGCGGTGGGCAATTTTGGCTCAGGGTGGACCTGGTTGGTCAAGAAGCCGGACGGCTCGGTCGACATTGTCAACATGGGGGCTGCCGGGACACCTTTGACGACCGCCGATCGGGCCTTGCTGACTGTCGATGTGTGGGAGCACGCCTACTACATCGACTATCGCAACATGCGTCCGAAGTTCGTCGAGACTTTCCTCGACAAGCTTGTGAACTGGAACTTCGCAGAAGCGAATTTCGCCTGATACCAGACCTTCTTCAGGACCTGAAAGCCGGCCGCGGGCCGGCTTTTTTCTCCCCGGCAGCCGCTCGATGGACCTACTTGGAGGGTTCGAACGGTTTTCCTGCCAGTTTGTAGCCGGCCTTGATTGACTTCCTGGCGAACCATCCCTGGTTCATTTCCAGTACGAAGCGGACCGGTTTGCTGGAGCAATGCGAATCGGTGGTCTGGGGCTGCATGTCCGCCAGGTTCACGATCGTCCCGTCCTCCGCCACGAACGCCGCTGTCAATGGCAGCAGCGTATTTTTCATCCAGAAGCATTGCTGCGCAGCTTGTTCGAAGACGAACAACATTCCTTCGTGTTGCGGCATGTCGGCGCGGTGCATGAGCCCGATCTGCCGCTGGTCGGGTGTCAGGGCAAGCTGCACGTCCAGTTGGTGCACACCCGCCTGGAGCTTGGCGCGCGGCAGGTTCATTTGCGGCTGGCCCTGTCCATACGCAAAGCCCGACAAAAGGCAGGCCAACCAGACCAGCCTTGTAACTATTGACTTCATGCTTTTATTGTGCAGCAGAAACACGAATGCCCGCAGAGCGGGCATTCGGGATCAGCCAATCAGGAATTATTTCTTGGCTTCTTCTTTCTTGGGTTCTTCTTTCTTGGCGGCAGGCTTGGCATCAGCCTTGGCCTTCATGGCAGCAGCCTGTTCTTCCTTCTTCTTGGCGGCCGCGGCCTTCTTCTCGGCGGCCTTCTTCTCGGCGGCTTCCGCCTTTTCCTTTTTCATCTTGGCGGCATCGGCCTTTGCATCAGGTTTGGCAGCTGCGGCAGGAGCAGCAGCGGCAGCAGGAGCAGCAGCGGCAGCAGGAGCAGCGGCAGGAGCGGCCTTGGCAGCAGCGGAAGCAGCGGGGGCAGCAGCTTTGGCAGGGGCGGCGGCGGTTTGCGCCATTGCGCCAGCGGCGAACAGACCAGCGATCAGGGCAGCGAGAACTTTGTTCATTTGGAACTTCCTTGGTACAACGAAAGGGAGGATGGTTTCTTCCCTGTTCGGGAAGCCCTCCCGTAACGGGGCGCAGACCCTCGCGGTTGACAGTTTCATGCAAATTTTTTGCAGCTAAAATTCTGCCCATTTCCTTCCCTCTGCCTTTCGCAGGGCCAAGAGGCCTATTGGCGCGCGGCTCGTGCGCCACCGTTTTGTGAGACACACACCCATGTACCAGCACATCAAGGTCCCCGCCGAAGGGCAGAAGATCACCGTCAACGCTGACATGTCGCTCAATGTGCCGGACCAACCCGTGATCCCCTATATTGAAGGGGATGGCACGGGACTGGATATCACTCCGGTGATGATCAAGGTCGTCGATGCCGCGGTTGCCAAGGCTTACGGCGGAAAGCGCCGCATCCACTGGATGGAGGTGTATGCGGGCGAAAAATCGACGCAGATCTATGGTCCGGACGTCTGGTTGCCCGAAGAGACCCTGCATGCGGTTCGTGACTACGTGGTCTCCATCAAGGGGCCTCTGACGACGCCGGTTGGCGGCGGTATCCGTTCTCTGAACGTTGCGTTGCGCCAGGAGCTTGACCTGTACGTGTGCCTGCGGCCAATCCAGTATTTCAAGGGAGTGCCTTCCCCGGTGAAGGAGCCGCACAAGACCAACATGGTGATTTTCCGAGAAAACTCCGAGGACATCTACGCCGGGATCGAGTTCGAGGCGGAGTCCGACAAGGCCAAGAAGATCATCAAGTTCCTTCAGGAGGAAATGGGCGTCAGGAAGATCCGGTTCCCCAACACCTCGGGAATCGGCATCAAGCCTGTCTCGCGCGAAGGAACCGAGCGCCTGGTGCGAAAAGCGCTGCAGTACACCATCGACAACGACAAGCCAAGCCTGACGATCGTGCACAAGGGCAACATCATGAAGTTCACCGAAGGTGGCTTTCGCGATTGGGCTTATGCCCTGGCCCAGCGCGAGTTCGGTGCCGAACTTATCGATGGCGGCCCGTGGTGCAAGCTCAAGAACGCCCGCACCGGCAAGGATATCGTTGTCAAGGACAGCATTGCGGACGCCTTCCTGCAGCAGATCCTGCTGCGTCCGGCGGAGTACAGCGTTATTGCGACGTTGAACCTCAACGGGGATTACATATCTGACGCCCTTGCCGCGCAGGTCGGTGGCATCGGGATCGCGCCGGGCGCGAATCTCAGCGACACCGTGGCCATGTTTGAAGCGACCCATGGCACGGCACCCAAATATGCCGGCAAGGACTATGTCAATCCGGGCTCCGAGATTCTCTCTGCCGAGATGATGCTTCGGCACATGGGCTGGGTCGAAGCTGCGGACCTGATCATCAGTTCCATGGAAAAGTCGATCGCCAGCAAGAGGGTCACCTACGATTTTGCGCGCTTGATGGAAGGCGCGACACAGGTCAGTTGCTCGGGCTTTGGCCAGGTGATGATCGACCACATGTAGAGACAAGCGCGCGGCAACGCCCAACCGGCGTTGGCATGCAGGGGTGCAGTTCCCGCCCGAAAGAGAGGGGTAGTGATTTTTTTCCGTTCCGCTTGAATGTGGAATAGTTGACACCAATTCACCAAGGCGCGGCAATGCTTTGAGGCCGTCGATAGAATCGATTCATGGCCACCAAACCTCCAGTCATCTCTCCTGCTCCCCCAGTTCGCCTGCCTGATGGCGATGGTGGAGGCGCCGTTGTGCTGGAGCGGCGCACCCAGAAGACCAAACCACCCCAGATGTACCAGGTCGTGATGCTCAACGATGACTACACACCCATGGAGTTCGTCGTGGTCGTGATCCAGGAGTTTTTCAGCAAGGACCTGGAGGCCGCGACCCAGATCATGCTGAAGATCCACCTCGAAGGGCGCGGCGTCTGCGGGGTCTACTCGAAAGACGTCGCGGCGACCAAGGTCGATCAGGTACTTGACGCGGCCCACAAGGCCGGACACCCGTTGCAGTGCCTGAGCGAACCGGTCGAGTTGTAAACATCGACGCCGTATCATGTACCAGTTGCAAATCGGATTACAGTTGAACATCACCGCAAGGCAGAAGGAAATCGCATGATTGCCCAAGAACTGGAAGTTAGCCTGCACATGGCGTTTGTCGAGGCGCGCCAGCAGCGGCACGAGTTCATCACGGTCGAGCATCTGCTGCTGGCCTTGCTGGACAACCCCAGCGCGGCCGAGGTTTTGCGCGCCTGCTCGGCCAATATTGACGATCTGCGCAAGTCGCTGTCGACGTTCATCAAGGACAACACCCCCCAGGTGGCCGGCACTGACGACGTCGACACCCAACCGACGCTGGGGTTCCAGCGGGTCATCCAGCGCGCGATCATGCACGTGCAGTCCACCGGTAGCGGCAAGAAGGAAGTGACTGGGGCGAACGTTCTCGTCGCCATTTTTGGCGAGAAGGATTCGCACGCCGTCTACTACCTCCACCAGCAAGGAGTGACGCGCCTCGATGTGGTCAATTTCATTGCCCATGGCATCAAGAAGAGCGACCCTCCGGAGCCGACCAAGGCCAATGAAACGCAGGCCGAAGCCGAGGAGGGTGGCGAAAAGAACGAGAAGCAGTCGCCGTTGGAGCAGTACACCCAGAACCTGAACCAACTTGCCAAGGATGGCAAGATCGACCCGCTGATCGGGCGCGAATACGAAGTTGAGCGCGTGATCCAGATTTTGTGTCGCCGGCGCAAGAACAATCCATTGCTGGTCGGCGAGGCCGGTGTGGGCAAGACCGCAATCGCGGAAGGCCTGGCCTGGCGCATCACCCAGAAAGACGTGCCCGAGATTTTGGCGGAAGCAGTCGTCTATTCGCTGGACATGGGGGCCTTGCTGGCCGGCACGAAATACCGCGGTGACTTCGAGCAACGCCTCAAGGGGGTGCTCAAATCGCTGAAGGACAAGCCGCACGGAATCCTGTTCATCGATGAAATCCACACCCTGATCGGGGCTGGAGCTGCGTCCGGGGGCACACTGGATGCGTCAAACCTTCTGAAGCCGGGCTTGAGTTCCGGGGCGCTCAAATGCATTGGCGCCACCACTTTCACCGAATACCGCGGCATCTTCGAAAAGGACGCCGCGTTGTCACGCCGCTTCCAGAAGGTGGATGTCGTAGAGCCCACCATCGAGCAGACCGTCGAGATTCTCAAAGGACTCAAATCCCGCTTTGAAGAGCACCACAACGTCAAGTACGCTGTTGCCGCCCTGCAGGCTGCCGCTGAGTTGAGCGCCAAGTACATCAACGACCGGCACCTCCCGGACAAGGCCATCGACGTTATCGACGAAGCCGGCGCAGCGCAGCGTATCTTGCCTGCCTCGAAGCGCAAGAAGACCATCACCAAGAGCGAGGTCGAGGACATCGTTGCCAAGATCGCCCGCATCCCGCCCGCCAACGTGTCCAATGACGACCGGGGCAAGCTGAAGACCCTTGAGCGCGATTTGAAGAACGTCGTCTTCGGGCAGGACAAGGCGCTGGATGTGCTGGCCTCGGCGGTCAAGATGGCGCGGTCCGGTCTGGGCAAGGGCGACAAGCCGATCGGGGCTTTTCTGTTCAGTGGCCCGACTGGCGTGGGCAAGACCGAAGCTGCCAAGCAGCTTGCTTACATCATGGGCATCGACCTGATCCGCTTCGATATGAGCGAATACATGGAGCGCCATGCGGTCAGTCGTCTGATCGGCGCGCCTCCCGGTTATGTCGGATTCGACCAGGGTGGATTGTTGACCGAGGCCGTGACCAAGAAGCCGCATTGCGTGCTGCTGCTCGACGAGATCGAGAAGGCCCATCCTGACATCTTCAATGTACTCCTGCAGGTCATGGACCACGGCACACTGACAGACAACAATGGGCGCAAGGCCGACTTCCGCAATGTCATCATGGTCATGACCACCAACGCGGGCGCCGAAGCCATGAACAAGGCGGTGATCGGCTTCACGAACAAGCATGAGGTGGGCGACGAGATGGCTGACATCAAACGCCTGTTCACGCCAGAGTTCCGCAACCGCCTGGACGCGATCGTGAGTTTCAAGTCGCTGGATGAGAACGTGATCCTCCGGGTTGTCGACAAGTTCCTGTTGCAGCTCGAAACCCAGCTTGCCGAGAAGAAGGTCGATGTCACTTTTACCGACAAACTGCGCAAGCATCTGGCGAAAAAGGGGTTCGATCCGTTGATGGGCGCCCGTCCGATGCAGCGCCTCATCCAAGACACCATTCGCCGCGCGCTCGCCGACGAGCTGCTGTTTGGCCGGTTGACCGAGGGTGGACGCCTGACCGTCGACCTCGACGACGCCGATCCGGAAAAGACCGACGTCTTGCTCGACATCACGCCCTTGCCCAAGAAAGAGGGCAAGGCCAAGCCAGAAGAGGCGGCAGTCGGTTAGCCCTGGAACCGGGCCTGGGTGGTCTTCATCCTGGCCCGGTTGATGCCGAAATCCTTGCGCCCAAGGCGACTGGCTGACCGGAACTGCATGGCCCCAGCGGGGCGGTCCAGACAAAATTCAACATCGTCCTTGAACTCAAGCCCCCGAGTGCGGCACTCTGCACGCAGGTAATCCGCGCTCTGTTCAACGGTGGTGGCGCACCTGGTTCAGCGGATGCCGCCGCATCATTTGAATCCTGCCTTGTCCAGCAACTGCTGGACCTTCACCTGGTTCATGCCGACCACTGCAACCGGCAGGTTCTCGCTCTTGAATCCGCCTCCGGTCATCGCCTGCAGAGCGGGATTGCTGATCACCACACCCTTGGCGACAGGCCATTCGTTGTTTCCGTTGGCGAAGTGATCCTGCGCCTGGGGGCTGGCAAGGTACTCCAGAAACTTGACCGCGTTTGCGGCATGTGGAGCGTTGCGGGCCACGGCACCGCCAGCAACGTTGACATGCGTACCCCAGGACGACTGATTGGGGAAGACCACGCCAACGCGGTCCATGATGGCCTTGTCTGCAGCTGCGTCCGACCGCATGATGCGTGCGAGGTAGTAGGTATTGGTGACTGCGATCGCGCATTCGCCAGACGCCACGCCTTTGATCTGGTCGGTGTCTCCCCCCTTGGGAGCCCGCGCCAGGTTGTTGACCATGCCGCGCAGCCAGTCCTCGGCCTTCTGGGGCCCCAGGTGTTCCAGCACCGCGCCGAACAGGGACAGGTTGTACGGGTGGGAACCGGAACGGATGCACAGTCTCCCCTTGTTGACGGGATTTGCGAGCGATTCGTACGTGGCGACGTCTTCCTTTCTGACTTTGACCTTGTCATGGACGATAACCCGTGCCCGGGTGGAGAACCCGAACCAGGACGATCTGCCCTCGGGGTCGGCCTTGCCGCGCAGTTGGACCGGTATGGACTTGTCAAGCACTGGCGAATGGATCGGCTGGAACAGGCCGTCGACTTCACCTCGCCAAAGTCGCGACGCGTCCACCAGCAAGATCACATCGGCCGGGGAAGCCGTGCCTTCGGCCCGCAGGCGGGCGAGAATTCCAGCATCGTCGGAATCGACGCGGTTGATCTTGATGCCGGTGGCCTTGGTGAAGTTCGAATAGAGGGCCTCATCCGTGGGATAGTGGCGTGCTGAATAGATGTTGAGCGTGGCATCCTGCGCCATCGCACAAGCACTGCCGAGAATCCAGAGGCCGCCTATCGCGAATTGTTTGAAGTTCATGTTGACAGGTTGCGTCGTAAAGGATTCTGATGAAGAAGGTGATAATAAGTCAAACGCGAATCATTCGCAATATGTCGGGGGCCATGCTCTGTGAATCCTGACCGTGCATTGGCTTGGCGCCGGACAGCGCGCGTATTTTCCTGGGTCGGAATCCTGTCCTTGTCCTGGCTTGCAGGGTGTGCTGTCAGCCCACCGTCTGTCACGCCCGTGGTCACGCCCGTGCCCCCGGTCGTCGCGCCGGTGGCGCCCAGAAAAGCGCCCCGTGTCGGGTTGGTTCTGGGCGGCGGGGCGGCCAGGGGGTTCGCCCATGTCGGCGTGATCCAGGTGCTCGAAGAAGCCGGGATCAAGCCAGATCTTGTAGTGGGTACTTCCGCTGGAAGCCTGGTGGCAGCCATCTACGCGAGCGGCAAGACCGGTGCACAGTTGCAGCAGATTGCCGTTGACATGGAAGAGGCCACGCTGACCGACTGGGCCCTGCCAATTTTCGGACGGGGCATGCTGCGCGGGGAGGCGCTGGCACGGTATGTCAATGGCCTGGTGGGCAGCCGGCCCATCGACCAACTGCCAACGCCGCTTGGGATCGTGGCGACGGACCTGCAAAGCGGTGAGGGAATTCTCTTTCGCCGTGGCGACACCGGCATGGCGGTACGCGCTTCGAGCGCAGTGCCGTCCCTGTTTCAGCCCGTGAAAATTGGAACCCGGGAGTTCGTCGATGGCGGTCTCGTGGCACCCGTCCCGGTGGGTTATGCCCGCCAGATGGGCGCCGAGTTGGTGATAGCGGTGGACATATCCAACCAACCCCAGAGCAACGTGGCCGATGGTGCAATCCAGGTGCTGCTTCAGACCTTCTCC
>CAMAWD010000042.1 GCA_945861785.1 Rhodoferax sp. OV413
AGCACCACCATGATTTACACCCATGTGCTCAAGCTGGCGGCTGGCGGCACGGCGAGCCCGCTGGATGCATTGGCGGCACTGGCTCCGGCTTGACGACAATGCCCGTCAGATGCGCTCTGCTGCATCCTCCAGCGTGCTACCGCTGCCCTTGAGCTCTGCCTGCAGCTCGTCCAGCGTGGGTACAAGTACCAACTTGATGGCCTTGCCGTTCTGGGTGACGAGCAGCTGCATCCCGGGTGCCAACCCCATCGCCTGGCGCGCGGCCAGTAGTTTCACGACCTGAAACCTGGGCGACTTGGTGACTATGTTCATATCGACAATTTAGCGGATTGCGAGACACACCGGTCATGCCTCCCCTACCCCGCCGCATCGCCCACCTCGACATGGACGCGTTCTACGCGTCCGTCGAGCTGCTGCGTTACCCGCAGCTCAAGGGCCTGCCGGTCGTCATCGGCGGCGGGCGACGGGCGGTGGACGATGCACTCTCTTTGCTGGAGGCCTCGCCCGCGGCGCAGGCCAGTGGCAACCCGCGCGCCTTCATCCCCATCGACGCGTTCGCCCGCCTGAAAGACTACGCCGGCCGCGGCGTCATCACCACCGCCACCTATGCGGCGCGCCAATTCGGCATCGGCTCGGCGATGGGGTTGATGAAGGCCGCCAAACTGTGCCCGCAGGCGATCCAGTTGCCGGTGGACTTCGAGGAATACCGCCGCTTCTCGCGCCTGTTCAAGGCCACCATTTTGCAGATCGCGCCGCAGCTGGAGGACCGCGGCGTGGACGAGGTCTACATCGATTTCACCAACGTGCCTGGAGGCCAGCGCGAGGGCGGTCGCGTGCTGGCGAGGCTGATCCAAAAGAGCATCTTCGACGCCACTGGCCTGACCTGCTCGGTCGGGGTGGCGCCCAACAAGCTGCTGGCCAAGATGGCAAGCGAGTTCAACAAGCCCAACGGCATCTCCATCGTGTTTGAAGCCGACCTGCAGACCCTGGTCTGGCCGCTGGCCTGCCGCAAGATCAACGGCATCGGCCCCAAGGCCGACGACAAGCTGCTGGGCCACGGCATCCGCACCATCGGCGAGCTGGCCGCCAAGGACCTGCAGTGGCTGATTGACAATTTCGGCCAGAGCACCGGTGCCTGGATGCACGCCGCCGCCTGGGGCCGCGACGAGCGCCCCGTGGTCACAGAGAGCGAGCCGGTCTCGATGAGCCGCGAGACCACCTTCGAGCGCGACCTGCACGCCGTGCACGACCGCGCCGAGCTGGGCGCCATCTTCACCCGGCTGTGCGAGCAGGTGGCGGGCGACCTGCAACGCAAAGGTTACGTGGGCAAGACGATTGGCATCAAGCTGCGCTTCGACGACTTCAGAATAGCCACCCGCGACCAGACCATCGACCATTTCACCGCCGACGCGCACACCCTGCGCCAGGTGGCCGGCCAGTGCCTCAAGCGTGTGCCGCTGCAGCAGCGCCTGCGACTGATCGGTGTGCGGGTCGGCACGCTCGCCAAACGCAGCGAGGTGTTTGCTGAAAACGCGCCGGGCGCGCCACAACTTGCGCGCGAGCAGCAAGCGGTGCCGCAAACCGGGCAGCTGTTTTGAATTGACACGCGGCAAGCCGGCCAGCGGCGTCGCGCAGTACAGTGGCGACTGGCTCCGCACAACCAACCTCAACCCTGACCCCACCATGCATTGCTTCACCCTCACCACCACCGACCACATCGCCCACCTGGTGCTCAACCGCCCGCAGGAGATGAACACCATGCACGCCACCTTCTGGCGTGAGCTCGACGCCGCGCTGAACCAGGTCAACAGTACCGGCCAGGCGCGGGTGCTGGTGATCTCCAGCACCGGCAAACATTTCAGCGCTGGCATGGCGCTGGAGGTGTTTGGCACCGGAGGCGTGCAGATGGACGACACCAGCCCCGAAGGCCGCAGCGCCATGGTCGACCTGATCCTGCAGCTGCAGGGCACCTTCACCCGGCTCGAATCGTTGCGTATTCCGGTCATCGTGGCCATCCAGGGCGGCTGCATCGGCGGCGCGGTCGACATGGCCACCGCCTGCTGCCTGCGCTACGCCACGGCCGACGCGTTCTTCTGCATCCAGGAGATCAACATCGGCATGGTGGCCGACGTGGGCACCCTGCAGCGCCTGCCCAAGCTGATTCCCGAGGCGGTGGTCAAAGAGCTGGCCTACACGGGTCGGCGCCTGCCAGCTGCACGCGCCCTGGCGCTGGGCCTGGTGAACGAGGTGTTCGACACGCCCGAAGCGCTGCTGGCCGGTGCCATGCAGGCCGCGCGCGAAATTGCGTCCAAACCGCCGGTAGCCATCTGGGGCACCAAGCAGGCGATCCACTACACGCGGGACCACTCGGTGGACGATGCGCTCAAACACATGGGTCTGCTGCAATCCGCCATCTGGAGCAACCAGCATGTGCGTGAGGCGGTCACCGCCATGAGGGAAAAGCGGGCTGGCAGTTTTTCCGACTTGCCGGCGCTGCAGCAGTTCGGCGAGCCAGCGGCCTGACACCCGAAGGCGGCTGCTGCAAAGGGTAACTTGCGGCCCGGCCAAACACGCGGCCGTCACCCGCCCACCGGGGCCCTATTGCCGCGCCGTGCGCACGTTTTTTGGCAACGCCTGCGGGTAACTTGTGCGAAACGGGTTGATGTCGAGCCCGCCACGGCGCGTGTAACGCGCATACACCGCCAGCCTGGTCGGCTGGCAGCGCGCACGGATGTCCATGAAGATGCGCTCCACGCATTGCTCGTGGAACTCGTTGTGGTTGCGAAAACTCACCAGGTACTGCAGCAGTCCTTCCTGGTCGATCTGCGGGCCCGAATAGACGATCTGTACGCTGCCCCAGTCCGGCTGGCCTGTCACCAGGCAGTTGCTCTTGAGCAGGTTGCTGGTCAGCACTTCGGTCACGGGCTGGTCTGCGACGTTGGCCCGCAACAGGTCGGGCGCCGGTGTGTAACGCGTGCATTCGATGTCCAGCCGGTCCAGGCTCAGGCCGTCGAGTTCGTGGACCGGCTCGCGATCGAACATCTCGGGCAGCAGGATCTTCACACCCACACCGGATTGCATCGCCGGCGCCCCTCGCCACAGGGCCTCGTTCAGGTCAGCCCGCAGGCGGGCCAGCACCTGCGCCACATCGGCGAATGGCGTGTTGGTGAAGCTGCCCAGGTAGAGCTTGAAGGACTTGCTCTCGATGATGTGCGGGGTTTCGCAGGGCACCGTGAAATGGGCTATCGCCACCTGTGGTTTGCCGCGCGGGTTGAGCCAGGACAACTCGAACGATGTCCACAGATCGGCCCCAAAAAACGGCGGCGTGTCTACCACGCCGATCTCGCGGCGCTTGTCCGCCCGCGGGATCGGAAACAGCAGTGTCGGGTCGTAGTGGTCGGTGTAGGCCGTGGCCTTGCCCAGCGGGGATTGCTCCGGGGCCGGCATGGCGTCAGGCAGTGCGTGGCTGGGCGCCGAGGAACCGTGTCAGGTGCGGGAGCAACTGGTCCACCACGCCCGGCGCCAGGTCATGGCCCATGCCGTCGATGCCGACCATTTCAGCACCAAAGATGCGCCGCGCAGTATCTTCGCCGCAGGCATACGGCACCAGTGGATCGGCGCGGCCATGCAGCACCAATGTCGGGGTGCGTATGTCGGCCAGGGCCTGCGCCCGGTGGTCGGTGTCGGCCACGATCGACACCATCTGGCGCATCGTGCCGGCAGGGTGAAAGCTGCGCTCCAGCGCGGTGCGGATGCGCAGTTTCATGTCACGCTCGGGGATGGGGTAGGCCGGGCTGCCGATGGTCTTGTACAGGTGCACGTAGTGGGCCACGATGTCTTCCACCGCCAGGCTCTTCGGTCGCCCCAGCAGGGCTCTTCGGACCTTGCCGCTGGCCTCTGGCAAGCCGCGTGCCCCGCTGCTGCTCATGATGCTGGTGAGGCTGCGAACACGTTTGGGCGCAGCAATCGCCACCCGCTGCGCAATCATGCCGCCCATGCTCACCCCCACCACATGGGCCTTGTCCACACCCAGCGCATCGAGGACACCCACAGCGTCCAGCGCCATGTCGCCCACCTTGTAGGCGGGCTGGATCGAAGCCCGCAGCTTGTGCTTGATCACGGTCCAGACAAGGTTTGGCAGGCCGGCATGGTCAAAGTGCTGCGACAGGCCGATATCGCGGTTGTCGTGACGGATCACGCGGTAACCGGCGTCCACCAGCGCGCGCACAAAGGCCGGCGGCCACGCAATCAGCTGCATGCCCAGACCCATGATGAGCAGGACCACCGGGCGGTCTTCGCCGGCCACCGCGCCAGTGTCCTCGACCTCGATCCCGATGCCGTTGGCCTTGATTTTCATGGCGGATACTGGTTAGGTGGTGGCGCCACGGCGAAACACCAGGCGCTCAGGGAGGGACAGGGCCGGCTCGAAAGCGTAACCTTCAGCGGCAAAGGCTTCCAGCTGGTTTGGGGTCTCAATCCGGTGGGTGATTGCATACCGCGCCATCAGCCCGCGGGCGCGTTTGGCCATGAAGCTGATGATCTTGAATTCGCCGTTCTCGCGCTGTTCTTCGAACACACATTCGATCACGCGGGCCTTCAGGGTTTTCGTATCGACCACCTTGAAGTACTCTTGTGAAGCCAGGTTGACCACCACCGGCAGCGCTTCGCCCTCCTGGCGTTGATTGAGGTGTTGGGCGATCCGGCGGCCCCAGAACTGGTACAGGTTGGTGCCGTGCGGATTGTCGAGCCGGGTGCCCATCTCGAGCCGGTAGGGCTGCATGCGGTCGAGCGGGCGCAATACACCGTACAGGCCGCTGAGCAGGCAAAGGTGCGCCTGCGCCCACGCCAGGTCGTCCGCAGGCAAAGTTCGAGCTTGCAAGCCGCCATAGACATCACCATCGAAAGCCAGCGCGGCCTGGCGCGTGGAGGCCGGGTCGGGGTTGCGCCGCCAGGCCTTGTAACGCGCCACGTTGAGCCGTGCCAACGGCTCGCTCAGGTCCATCAACGCGGCAACATCAGCGGCTTTGTGCTTGCGCAGCAGCGCGATCAGCTTGACGGCGTCCTTGACAAACAGGGGGTCGGTGGCGGGCACGTCACCCAGCGGCGTTTCAAAATCGAGGGTCTTGGCGGGTGACAGCAGAAAGAGCATGGGCACCGAGTCTAAGCGAGGTCGCCGGCGAGCGAGGCCAGCGCCTCGGGCGGTATCGCCATGTGGGCCGGATAATTGGTATGGTCGCAGCCCAGCTTGACACCGGCTCCGGCCTTGACGGCGGCGCACATGGCCGGCGTGAGTTCGAACCGCACAAAATGCACGGCGGAGGTTTTTTCATCGTTCTCGCGGTCAAGGTCTTCGTCGGCAATTGCGTACACGCGGGGCTGGCCTTCGACCTCGACGAACATGCGGTCTTCCACACCTATCAGGCGCGCCAGTTCGCGTTTGCGTTCGTTCACGTCAGGGTATTCGATCAGCATGGTGGCCTTCCAGTTGCTGCCCTCTGGCATCAGCGGGGCGTAGGCCTCGATCTCCTGCACGATGCCCTCCTCTTCGAAGATCTTTTCGATGCGCAGCATCTCCTGGATCTGGTAACGGATGGTGGTCTCGCTCTCGAACTGCAGCGTGATGTGGTCGCCCAGGCCCACGGAGCGCAGCTTGCGGTGCGCGATGACCTCTGCCTTGTGCGCCTTGCGGAACTTGCTGTAGGCCTCCAGGCCCATCAGATTGTCGGGGGTGATGTGTCGGGTGAGTTGCATCATGGTGGGGTGCTCCTATTTGAGTCCGTAGGCTTCGCGGATCAGGGTGAGGGGATGTTTTTGCGGCACTGCCCCGAGGCTGTTCACATCGAAGCCCTGGGCGATGTGGTGGCCGCCCAGCGGGCAGTCGGAGCTCAGCACGTCGGGCGCGCCGCCGTCCTTGTGGTTGGCCATGGCCTTGAACAGCGGTTTGCCGATCTTCATGGCCTGCTGGTGCGTGGCCTTCTTCACGCCGAAAGTGCCCGCATGGCCCGAACAGCGCTCATGCGTGTGCACGCTCGTGCCTGGCACCATCTTGAGCATTTCCTCGGTCTTCTTGCCGATGTTCTGCACCCGGCCGTGGCAGGGGATCTGGTAGCTGACCTTGCCCAGCGGCTGCGGGAACTCGGTCTTGAGCAGGCCGTCGCGCTTGCGCGCCATCATGTACTCGAACGGGTCCCACATGGCGTCCTGCACCAGCTTGACGTCGGCATCCAGCGGGTACATCAGAGGGATCTCCTGCTTGAACATCAGGGTGCAGCTGGGCACCGCACTCAATATGGCGTAACCCTCGCGGGCGTAACGCGCCAGGATGGGGATGTTCACCTCCTTGCTGGCGTTCACGGAATCCATGTCGCCAAGTTCGAGTTTGGGCATGCCGCAGCATTTCTCCTTCTCTACCAGCAGGTAGGGAACGGCGTTGTGGTCGAGCAGCTTGAGCAGGTCCAGGCCGATGCCGGGCTCGTTGTAGTTGATGAAGCAGGTGGAATAAATCACCACCTTGCCGGGAGTCTTTGCGCCGTTGCGCACCGCATGGGGCTTGCTCTTGGGCGCCTTCGAACGGAACTTGCGTGTGGCCAGCGACGGCAGCCAGGCATCCTTGTCGACGCCGAGAACGTCTTCCATCACACTGCGGGCCGCCTTGGTGTTGTTCACCGCGTTGACCGCCTGCACCACGATCGGTATGCCGGCAAACTGGCCGTGCACGTCGGTGGAGGCCAGCAGCTTTTCACCAAACCCGACTTCACCCTTCTTGAACTTGATCGCCTTGGCGCGCAACATGGTGTGCGGAAAGTCGAGGTTCCATTCGTGCGGCGGCACGTAGGGGCACTTGGTCATGTAACACAGGTCGCACAGGTAACACTGGTCGACCACCTTCCAGTAGTCTTTTTTGTCGACGCCGTCGACCTCCATGGTCTTGCTTTCGTCGACCAGATCGAACAGGGTTGGGAAGGAACCGCACAGACTTACACAGCGGCGGCAGCCGTGGCATATGTCAAAAATCCGCTCCAGTTCATGGAACGTAGCCTCTTCGTTGTAGTAGTCGGGGCCCTGCCAGTCGATCGGGTGGCGGGTGGGGGCTTCCAGGTTGCCTTCGCGTGCCATGGCGTCCTTTGGGTAATCTTGGTGGAATGGGGGAGTAGCTTGTCGAAGAGGTCGCAGACCACTTGGAAAAGCCGGCTGCCGGAGCAGCCGTCTTTCAGTCCGTCAGGGAATCAATCCACCAGTTCGTTCAGGGCCTTGACGTAACGGTTCGCATGGCTGCGTTCCGCTTTGGCCAGGGTCTCGAACCAGTCGGCGATTTCGTCATGGCCTTCGGTGCGGGCCGTCTTGGCCATGCCGGGGTACATGTCGGTGTATTCGTGCGTCTCGCCGGCCACTGCGGCCTTGAGGTTGTCACGGGTGGGGCCGATCGGCAGGCCGGTGGCCGGGTCGCCGCACTGCTCGAGCCACTCGAGGTGGCCGTGCGCGTGGCCGGTTTCGCCCTCGGCGGTGGAGCGGAACAGGGCCGCCACGTCGTTCTGGCCTTCGATGTCGGCCTTGTTCGCGAAATACAGGTACCGGCGGTTGGCCTGGGACTCGCCTGCGAAGGCGGCCTTCAGGTTGTCTTCCGTCTTGGAGCCTTTGAGTGCTGCCATGGAAATCTCCTTAGGGTTAAGAATCGAAACATGTCGCCCAGCACGGCTCACCGTACGGCGACCCGCATAGGTTAGCCGGCCGTGGCGGATCCGTCCAATTGCCACAATCAATGCCTTGCATTCAAAATGCCTATGAACATAAACCAATTGATAACCGCTCTCAACCGAAATTCCCCAAGCCGCCCGGGCGGGATTACGATAGCGAAGATCGACCCCGCCTTGACCGATCCGCAGACCAGGAGACCACAATGACCAGCCCCTCCACCAACCGCGCCGCCATGCCGGCGCCCCCGCCGATCCAGCAGTTGCACCACTATGCCTACCGCGCCCGGGACGCCGAGGAGACGCGCCGTTTCTACGAAGACATCCTGGGCCTGCCGATGTACCACATCATCCAGAGTGACCACGTGCCCAGCACCGGTGAGTACTGCCCCTACACGCATTTCTTCTTCCGTCTGCAGGACGGCTCCTTCATCGCGTTTTTTGACCTGGGCGATGACGAAGCCGCGCTGCCCTCACCCAACACGCCCGCGTGGGTGAACCACGTGGCCTTCCGGGTCAACAACGTGGCCGAGTTGGAAGCCATGAAGTCCCGGTTGCAGGCCCATGGTGTCGACGTGATTGGCATCACCGACCACCACATCTTCAAGAGCATCTATTTCTTCGACCCCAACGGCGTACGCCTGGAGTTGTCGGCCCAGGTGGCAAGCGAGTTCCAGATGCTCAAGGAGAGCACAAGCGCCCACGCGCGGCTGGACGAATGGACAGCCCGCAAACAGCAATGGCGCGCGGAACGCGCCCAGGGGCGCGCCCCTGAAAAACTCAAGCCACAGCAGAACGACCGGCCTGAGGCGGCCGCGCGCGTGGCGGCAAATCCCTGAGCCAGCCGCAGCGCCATGCGTGCCACAGTCACCCCTTTTGGGGATACCCCTTTCACCAACGGGTACGAGTTCACCCAGGGCAGCGGTTACACGCTCCCGGAATATCCGTTTGTCGCGCCGCCGGAGCTGACCAGCGGCGAGCGCCCGCGCCACCCGGTGGTGATCGTCGGTGCCGGCATCACCGGCCTCACGTTGGCGTGCGCGCTGGCGCAGCGGGGTGTGCCTGCTGTGCTGCTGGACGAAGACAATTCGGTAGGGGTCAAGGGGGCGTCGTCGCGCGGCATCTGTTACACCCAGAAGTCGCTGGAGATCTTCCACCGCCTGGGCATCTATGGACGTATCGCGGCCAAGGGCATTCAATGGAGTGTCGGGCGCACCTTTGCCGGACAAGATGAGGTCTATTCCTTCGATCTGCGCCAGCAAAGCAACTTCCAGTTGTCGGCCCAGCCGCCTTTCATCAACATCCAGCAGTTCTACATAGAGGGCTACCTGGTGGAGCGCATCGCCGAGTTGTCGCGCACCGATGCCGGCGTCGACATGCGCTGGATGTCACGCGTGGTCGGTTTCGAACAATGCGACGGATTTGCCACCCTCACCGTTGCCACCCCGGACGGCAGCTACAAGCTGGAGGCCAGCCACGTGGTCGATGCCAGCGGCTCGCACACGCCGTTCCACGCATGGTGCCAGGCCGGCATGCAGGCCAGGCGCGGCGACGACCGCTGGTGCATCGCCGACGTGCGGTTTGCCAAGCGTCCGCCCGCCGAACGCCACACCTGGATCGAGGCCCCATTCAATGACAACCGCGCCGTCTGGCAGCATCTGATGGCTGACGACGTGTGGCGCATCGACTACCAGATGGAGCCCGACGCCGACCCTGCCCATGTCAGTAGCGAAGCGCAGGTGCGCGCGCGCCTGCAGCGGCAGTTCGGCCCCGACATCCAGTGCGAAATCGTCTGGGTTGGGCCTTACGCCTACCGCAGCCAATGCCTGAACCAGTTGCGCATCGGCAGTGTGTTTTTCATGGGCGACACCGCCAAAATCGTCAGCCCGTTCGGCGCCCGGGGCGGCAACACCGGTGTCGCCGATGCCGACAACCTGGCCTGGAAACTCGCCGCCGTGCTGCGTGGGCAGGCCAGCCCGGCGCTGCTCGACAGCTACAACGACGAGCGGCTGGAAGCCGCCCGGCAAAACGTGCTGGTGACCAACCGCACTGCGCGTTTTTTGCGCCCGGCCGACGGCATGGAGCGCATCTTCCGCAGTGCCGTCATCGGGCTGGCGCGCCAGTACCCGTTCGCCCGCCAGCTGGTCAATACCGGGCGCATGGCGGTGGCCAATACGTACACCAAATCGAGGGTGTGCGACAAGCACGGCGGCCTGTCGGTGCAGAACGTCGGATTCCAGTGGGCCGACGGCAGCAGCGGTTGCGTCAACGACCTCGTCTTGTGGGCCGATGGCCACTTGCTGTTGCTGGTGTTTGGCGAGGTGTCGCCCGCCGCCTGCCAGCGGTTGGCCACCCTCGCCCGGCATGCTCCGGTGCGCAGCGTGCAGGTGCTCGGGCAGGAGGACGGTCGCGCGCATGCACTGGAAGCCGTGCGCGACCCGCTGGGCCATCTGCAGGGTGCATGCCACGTGTTCGGCCACGCCTGGGCGCTGGTGCGGCCCGACACCTACCTGGCCGCAACCGGTGAGGCGGTCGACGGCTCGCTGATCACCGCCATCGAACACGCCCTCGGACTGAAGGCGGGAGACGCAGCATGAAAACCACTCTGCACCTGCAGGACGCCGACACCTTCTACGAGCAACTGCTCGATGCCCATTCCGGCCTGAGCCGCGAACAGTCCGAACTGCTCAACGCGCGTTTGATCCTGCTGCTGGCCAACCAGTTGGGCGACGCGCGGGTGCTGGCGGATTGCATCCAGGCGGCAAGACTGGAAGAGGAACCGCCGTTGCGCTGACACCCCATGCGAAAGACGCCGCCTTACGTCGACGAGTTGCTGGACCTGGTTGGCTCGCAGATCTTCACATTCCACCGGGAGTCGGGCACCATCGCGTGACGGTCGTCACCAGATCACTCTGGACGTCCAGATAGTGCGCATGGCTGGCCCGCGGATTCGGATTTCGGTAGACGTCGAAGCGCGGCATGGCAATCAGCCGGCGGTGGCATCCGGGTTGGCGGCGAGGTAGGCGTGTAATTGCTCTGCCGCCGTACCCTGCTCTGCAACGCGCTGTGCATAAGCTTCCAACGCGGCGCGGTTGTCAGATGCCCAGGTGTTTGATTGGGTATAGCCGCCCGGTGGCAGCCAGTCCGCATCCACGGTGGCGTCGATTGCGAGGCCCATTGACCTGTGGGGCACGACCTTCATGGGTACCAGTTCGAACCGGCCATCCGGGTGCGCACGCACGTCAAACAATTGCCCGGCAAATTTCTTGCCGAGGGATATTTGGCCGCTGGTACCGACTTCCTTCAACATAGTGCAACCCCACAAAATTTCATGCAACCATGCCGCATGAAATTGCAGAAGTCAACGGCTGCTGGCGTCACGTTCCGGCACGACAAGGGGTGCTGCGACGCGCCCCCTAAAATCGGTCCATGACCGACCCTCTGCAGCAACCCGGCCTCGAGAGCCTCTCCAAATCCTTCGAACCCACCGCCATCGAGGCCCGCTGGGGCCCTGAATGGGAGCGCCGCAACTACGCCGTGGCCGGCCATCGCGGCACGGGGTCGCCCGATACCAGTGCGCCGTCCTTCGCCATCCAGCTGCCGCCGCCCAATGTGACCGGCACGCTGCACATGGGGCACGCCTTCAACCAGACCATCATGGACTCGCTGACGCGTTACCACCGCATGCGGGGCGACAACACAGCCTGGATCCCGGGCACCGACCATGCCGGCATCGCCACGCAGATCGTGGTCGAACGCCAACTGCAAGCCCAGGGCATCAGCCGCCACGCGATGGGCCCCACGCCAGCCGAGGCGCGCAAGAACTTCGTCGCCAAGGTCTGGGAATGGAAGGAGAAGAGCGGCAACACCATCACCACCCAGATGCGCCGCATGGGCGACAGTGTCGACTGGAGCCGCGAGTACTTCACGATGGACCCGAAGCTGTCTACCGTGGTGACCGACACCTTCGTCAAGTTGTACCAGCAAGGCCTGATCTACCGCGGCAAGCGCCTGGTCAACTGGGATCCGGTGCTGCAGAGTGCGGTCAGCGACCTGGAGGTGGAAAGCACCGAGGCCGACGGCCAGATGCATTACATCTGCTACCCGTTCGCCGACGGCCCGCAGCTGATCGACGGCACACTGCAACAAGGCATGACGATTGCCACCACCCGCCCCGAGACCATGATGGCCGACGGCGCGCTGGCGGTGCACCCGGAGGATGCGCGTTACGCGCACCTGGTGGGCAAACTGGTCGATCTGCCGCTGTGCGACCGCCGCATTCCGATCATTGCCGACGATTTTGTGGACCGCGCCTTCGGCTCGGGCTGCGTCAAGATCACCGGGGCGCACGACTTCAACGACTACGCCTGCGCCCAGCGCCATGGTCTGCCGCTGATCACCATTTTCACCCTGGACGCCAAAGTCAACGGCAACGGCCCGGCACCGTACCAGGGCATGGACCGTTTCGATGCCCGCAAGGCCGTATTGCGCGACCTGAAAGCCCAAGACCTGCTGTTGGAAAGCAAGCCCCACAAGCTGATGCTGCCAATCTGCGCGCGCACCGGCCAGGTGGTCGAGCCCATGCTGACCGACCAGTGGTTCGTGGCCATGACCAAGATCGGTGCGGGCGACCCTAACGGCAAGTCGATCGCCCAGAAGGCCATCGACGCAGTGCAATCGGGCGAGGTGCGTTTTGTGCCCGAAAACTGGGTCAACACCTACAACCAGTGGATGAACAACATCCAGGACTGGTGCATCAGCCGCCAGCTTTGGTGGGGCCACCAGATCCCCGCCTGGTACGGCAGCGGCGACGAGTTGTTTGTGGCGCTCAACGAAGACGATGCGCGTGCCCAGGCCACTGCGGCCGGTTACAGCGGGCCGCTGCGCCGCGACGATGATGTGCTCGACACCTGGTATTCGTCGGCGCTGGTGCCGTTCTCCACCGTGGGCTGGCCAGATGCCGCGGCTTCGGCGAAACCTGGCGGCGCGCAGGACTACGACCTGTACCTGCCCTCCAGCGTGCTGGTGACCGGTTACGACATCATCTTCTTCTGGGTCGCGCGCATGATCATGATGACGACCCATTTCACCGGGCGCGTGCCGTTTCGGCATGTGTACATCCACGGTCTGGTGCGCGACGCCCAGGGCCACAAGATGAGCAAGTCCGAGGGCAACGTGCTCGACCCGGTGGACCTGATCGACGGCATCACGCTCGAACCCCTGCTGGCCAAACGTGTGGAAGGCCTGCGCAAGCCCGAGACGGCACCGCAGGTGCGCAAGAACACGCAGAAGGAATTCCCCGAGGGCATCCCGGCATTTGGCGCCGACGCGTTGCGTTTCACCTTTGCGGCACTGGCATCCCTCGGCCGCAACATCAACTTCGACACCAAGCGCTGCGAGGGTTACCGCAATTTCTGCAACAAGTTATGGAACGCCACGCGCTTCGTACTGATGAACTGCGAGGGCCAGGACTGCGGCCTGAAGGAACACACCAAAGCCGAATGCGCACCCGGTGGCGCGGCCCATGGTTACCTGCGCTTCAGCCAGTCGGACCGCTGGATAACGTCGATCCTGCAACAAGTGGAAGCGGACGTGGCCAAAGGCTTCGAGGAATACCGCCTGGACAACGTCGCCAACACCATCTACCAGTTCGTGTGGGACGAGTTCTGTGACTGGTACCTGGAAATCGCCAAGGTCCAGATCAACACCGGCGCCGACGCTGAAAAACGCGCCACCCGCCGCACGCTGATCCGCGTGCTTGAAACCATCCTGCGCCTGGCACACCCGGTGATCCCGTTCATCACCGAGGAACTTTGGCAAAAAGTGGCGCCGGTGGCGGGGCGTGCGGGCAATTCGGTCAGCATCGCGGCTTACCCCGTCAGCCAACCAGAGCGGATCGACGCACAGGCGATCGCCTATGTGGCCAAGCTGAAACAACTGGTGGACGCCTGCCGCAACCTGCGCGGCGAGATGGGTGTGTCACCGGCTACACGTTTGCCGCTCTTCGTGGTGGCCAACCACGCAGAAGAAGCCGCTTTCCTGCGCCAGGCTGCGCCAGTGTTGCAGGCATTGGCCAAGCTGAACGAAGTGCGGGTGTTCGACGACGAGGCCGCCTGGTCTGTTGCGGCACAGGCGGCACCCGTGGCCGTGGTGGGCGAGGCAAGGGTGTGCCTGCACATGGAGATCGACGTCGCCGCCGAGAAACTGCGCCTGGGCAAGGAATCGGCGCGGCTGGAAGGTGAAATCACCAAGGCCAACGGCAAGTTGTCGAACGAGGCCTTCGTGGCCAAGGCCCCTGCAACCGTGATCGAGCAGGAGCGCAAGCGGGTGGCGGATTTTGTCGCGACACTGGCGAAGGTGAAGGAACAACTGGCGCGCCTGGGCTGATCAGCGCACATCAGCCCCGCTCTCGCAAGGCCTGGCCTGGTTTCGGGCAGACTCTCGCGCTGATGGAGTAGCTGCGCGGGCTACCGCCGGCGCATGAGGTGGATGAACTCGGCACCTACCGCCTGCTGCTCCACCAGTTCATTGCCGGTCTGCTTGGCAAACGCCTGGAAGTCGCGCACGGAACCCGCATCGGTCGCCACCACGCGCAGGGTCTGGCCACTTTGCATGGTGTTGAGCGCCTTCTTGGCCTTGAGGATCGGCAGCGGGCAGTTCAGGCCCCGGGCGTCGACTTCGATATCAGCTTGCATCACATTTCCTTCGGTTGCCCCGATTCTAGGCAGCTATTGGGGGCCATCGGCCAGATCAGGCCAACGCGGCCTTGACCCGCGCCGCCGTGAACGGCACTGTGCGCAGCCGCACCCCGGTGGCGTCGAAAACCGCATTCGCCAGCGCCGCCGGCACCGGGCTGGATGCTGCCTCGCCGGCACCCAGTGGGGGTTGGTCGCGCCGCTCGACCAGGTCGATGTCGATCAGCGGAACCTCGTTGAAACGCAACAGCGGGTACCCCGCCCAGTCGACACTGGTGACGCGGCTGCGGTCGAAAGTGGTTTCTTCATGCAGCGTGCGCGACAAGGTCTGCAGCAGATTGCCCTCGACCTGGGCCCGTACCGCGTCGGGGTTGATCATCAGCCCGCAATCGTGCGCACAGGCAATGCGGCGCACGGTGATCTGGCCGGTGTCACGCCGCACCTCGACCTCCATACCGACGGCGACATAGGTCTCGTTGTGCTTGTAATGGATATAGGCCATGCCCCGACCGGTCAACAGCCGTGCATCTGAGCGCGGCTGGGGCGATGGGCGGGCCACCCAGGCCATGCGCCGGGCCATGCGCCCGATCACTTCGCGCCCGCGCGGATTGGCAAGGTCGCGCAGGCGGAACTCCAGCGGATCGGTCTTTGCGCGGGCCGCCAATTCGTCGGTAAAACTCTCCACGGCAAAGCAGTTGGCAACCTTGCCCGGGGCCCGGATGTTGGACGGTCGCAGCGGTGCTGCGCCGAGCCAATGGACGGAAACCTTGACAGCCCGCGCGGCATAAGACGGGTCGCCATTTTGCGTCACCATGCCGGTCGACTGGCCGGTCGGTTGCCGGAGCCCCGCAGCCAGCGGTGACAGCAGCGGAATCCATTCGAGGTTGGCGGTGGCACGTGGCAGCCACATCTCGGTTTCCCAGGCATCTATGCGCCCTTCGGGTGTCAGGCTGCCCCTTATCTCCAGCAATTGCGGCGGGCCCTTCGGGTCCCAGCCGAGTTCGTCCTCGCGGCTCCATTGCACGCGCACCGGCTGCCCGGCCATTTGCGACAACATCGCTGCTTCGACAGCCGCATCGTCATGGCCGTTCATGCCATAACAGCCGGCCCCGTCCAGGTAGATGGTTCGCACCTTTTCACGGGGCATGTCGAGTGCCGCTGCGCAGGACCCGGCCAGTCGGTGGCTCGCCTGCGATGCGGTCCAGACCAGCGCGCTGTCGGCCCGGACATCGGCCACCGCACACGAAGGGCCCATCGACGCGTGGGACTGGATCGGCCACACATAGGTTGCGCTGAGCTTGTCAGGCGCCTGCGCCAGGGCGGCGAGCCGGGTTGCGTCGCCCTTGCTGACCACCGTGTCGTGCGACAAAAAGGGCCCCCGGCGCGCCCAGTCAACCACGCCCTCATGGGTCACCAGCGGTGCACTGTCACTCCATTGCACCTTGAGCTCGCGCGCCGCGCGCAATGCAGCCCACTCGTCGCGGGCCAGCACGGCCACAAAATCGAGGCGCCGGACCACGCGCACGCCAGGCAGATGCCCGACCGAGGCTTCGTCCACCGACTGCACGCGGGCGCCGACCGCTGGCGGGCGGACCACCCGCGCGTGCAGCATGCCCGGCAGCACGAAATCATGCACGTAACCATGGGTGCCGGTGACCTTGGCGGGAACATCCGGGCGCGGGAGCGACTGGCCCACCAGCGTGTAGTGCGCCGGGTTCTTCAGTGCTGCCTTGGGATTCATTGCGAGCCTGAAGCTGCGACCGCCTGCCAGTTCACCCACACCGAACCGCGCGCCGTCCGCGGCAAGGACGTTTCCATTTTGGAGCGTCAATTCCGCAGCCGGCTTCTGCATCCGGCTGGCGCCCCGCGCCAGCAGACCCTCCCGCGCAGTCGCTGCGGCCTGCCGCAATTCCATGCCACCACGCATCACCCCGGAGCTGCCCGCTGTCGGCCCCTGGTTGGGCGTCAGCGCACTGTCACCTTCGATCAGGTCGATGCGCTCCACTGGCAGGGACAACTCCTCACCCACGATCTGGCGCATGGCGATGCGGTGACCGGTGCCCAGATCGACCTTGCCGGAATACACGACGCACGACCCGTCCGGCCGGATCGCGAGGAAGGCGTCCACCTCGGTCAGGGCCAGCGTGCGCGCCGGTGCTGCCGTTGTCTGGGCGCGCGGCTTGCCGGCCATCGAAAAACCGACCACGACCGCAGCGGCCTTGAGCACATCGCGTCGGGTCGGGGAAGCCACAGGAACAAGGGTCTGGTGCATGCTCAGGCACTCCCTTGGCCAGAAGCACGGGCGACGGCCTTCAACACCCGGTCGTGGGAGCCGCATCGGCAAAGATTACCTGCCAACGCAGCCTGGGCCTGCGCGCGTGTCGGTTTGGCTGTCTGGGCCAGCAGGCCCACCACGGACATCACCATCCCATTGGTGCAATAGCCGCACTGCGCCGCCTGCTCGGTGATGAAGGCGGCCTGCACCGGATGCGGTTTGTCGGGTGTGCCCAGGCCCTCGGCCGTAGTGATGCGCCGCCCGGTGGCGTCCGACACACGCAGCAGGCAGGACCGCGTCGGCACGTTGTCCACCAACACGGTGCAGGCACCACACTGGCCCAGACCACAACCGAACTTGGCTGCGTGCAGCCCGAGGTCGTTGCGCAAGGCATACAAAAGAGGCATGTCCGGGTCCCAGGCATCGACCGACCGGGCGACGCCGTTCACATTGAATTGGTACTGCGGCACGGAACGCCTCCTCTCAAAAATTTCCGGCTCATCGCCGTGACCAATCGGCAAATTTCGGTTCGTACCCGCGCGACGTGAGCCAGTCGGCCAGTGCGTAACCGGTGCCGGCGGGCCAGCACAAAACGTCTTCATGGCGCGTCAACTTGTAGTCGACCAGTTCGGGCGACAGGCGCACCTCGCCGCTGCACACCGCGTGGTAGGCAATGATGACCTGGTTCATGCGCTGAAAGTCGTAGACGCCGATCAGGTTCAACTCGCTGGCCTGCAGGCTGGTTTCTTCCTGGATCTCGCGGGCGATGCCGTCCTTCGGGGTCTCACCGGCCTCCATGAAACCAGTGATCAGTGCATAGGCCTTGGCCGTCCAGGCAGCATTGCGGGCCAGCAGAATCATGCCTTCGTATTCGATCACTGCCGCGAGTACCGGCGTGGGATTGTTCCAGTGGGTGTAACCACAGGCCACGCACCGCAGCCGTTCCTTTGCGCCACCGTCCTCGAGCGCGGCGATCAGCTCCAGTGGCGCGGCGCAGTTCGGGCAGAATTTGAATTCGTGGGCCATGGCGGGTCAGGCGGGAAAAACGCCGGTGGACAGGTACCGGTCACCGCGGTCACACACGATGAACACGATGGTGGCGTTCGATTCACGCCGGCTGATCTCCTGCGCCACCCAGCACGCGCCGGCGGCCGAGATGCCGGCAAAGATGCCCTCTTCGCGCGCTAGCCGGCGGCACATCTGCTCGGCGTCGACCTGGCTGACGTAGACCAGTTCGTCCACGTTGGACGGGTCATAGATCTTGGGCAAGTATTCGGTGGGCCATTTGCGGATGCCGGGAATGCGCGAGCCCTCCGAGGGCTGGGCCCCGATGACCTTGATCGCAGGGTTTTTTTGCTTGAGGAAACGCGATACGCCGGTGATGGTGCCGGTGGTGCCCATCGCGCTGACGAAATGGGTGACCTGGCCCTGGGTGTCGGCCCAGATCTCCGGCCCGGTGGTCTCGAAATGGATGCGCGGGTTGTCCTCGTTGGCGAACTGGTCCAGCACCACGCCCTTGCCAGCAAGCTCCATCTGGCCCGCCAGATCGCGCGCGTATTCCATGCCGCCGCTCTTGGGCGTCAGGATGAGCTCAGCGCCGAAGGCCTTCATGGTCTGGACGCGCTCGACGGACAGGTCCTCGGGCATGATCAACACCATGCGGTACCCCTTGATCGCCGCCGCCATCGCCAGCGCGATACCGGTGTTGCCCGAGGTGGCTTCGATCAAGGTGTCGCCGGGTTTGATGCGTCCGCGCTCCTGCGCCCGCTGGATCATCGACAGTGCGGGGCGGTCCTTGACGGAGCCTGCCGGGTTGTTGCCCTCGAGTTTGCCGAGCACCACATTGCCACGGGTAGCAGCTTCTGCCGCCCCGATACGTTGCAATACGGCCAGGGGCGTCTTGCCGATGGCGTCTTCAATTGTTGGGTATTTCATAGCCTGCACTGTGCCATAATTCTCGCCTTGTCTGTCCGCTGCCGGAGTGGTGAAATTGGTAGACGCACGGGACTCAAAATCCCGCGGGGTAACACCCGTGCCGGTTCGATTCCGGCCTCCGGCACCAGCATTCATGCGGAATTTTTCAGCAGTGGTCGCTAACATATACTGAATCGTAGGCGCATCCGTTGGCGCATCGTAGGCGCATGAATTAAGCGGCGGGGTGCTTTCTAGATTGCGTCGCTTATGGATCAGCGACCTCACGGTGTGGTTTCCTAGTCATGGTTCAAACTCAAGGACCATACACCGACCGCAATCTAAACCGGTGCACTAACCCGCTTGGGTGGACGCGTAACGGTTGCCAACGTCGGGTTCGATGACGATCCCAACAAGTAGCGATATGCCGACCGTATCGAGACCGCCACCGTGGACTCGGTGTTCCCATGGCGGCAACGATCCGGCCTGGGCACCGCAGCGGCAATCCTGATCCAGTGATGCGTTTTAAGCATTCATCACAGCGAGTTCCAGGAACTCCGTCAAATGCTCCAGTCAGGTGTTGCGTGCAAAGCCAACGAGATAGTGCCCATCGGCGGGCTGGCAGAAATTCAATGGCAGAACGGAGCCGCACAGGGAAAATTACAATTTTCTGCGAATAACCTACGCCAAAACCTACGCCGGAGTCAGCACTGTAATAGGCTGAATACGCTGTGTCGCCGTCCAATCCGACGTGAGTCACTATGGCGAAGAGACCGGGCTTGATCGCAACAGGCGACACCCTGCCAGTTGATCAAGACCGCTTGAAAATTGCAATTGATGCCCATACAATAAACATCACAATGCAATTCACGTTCGACCCGCGCAAGGACGCTGCCAACATCGTCAAACACGGGCTTTCACTGAGTGACGCGCCGCTGGTTTTCAATGCACCCAACAAACTGACGCTTGAAAGGCCAGATCCGACGAAGCCCGATGGATGGATGTGGCGCTTATGGAGGTGATTGGCATGGTGCTGGTGCTGGTCTATGTGATGCGCGACCTCGACGAAGTGCGAGTTATCTCGCTGCGCCGGGGATCCAAACAGGAAAGGAAGTTGTATGCCGAAAACCTCCGCTAAACAAAAGGTCACCGATTGGGACCGCGTGAAGCGTGATGCCGCGCAGGATGCGCACATTGCACACACTGCGACCGATGGCCACTACGACCCCAACGATGCCGCCGCCGTGTCGGCCTACTGGCAACAGGCAAGCATCAGGCGTGGCCGAGGCAGACCCGTCGCGGCAGTGAAGCGGCCGACCCTGAATATGCGTGTCGACCCTGATGTATTGGAAGCTTTCAAGGCGACCGGGCAAGGCTGGCAAACCCGCATCAATGCCGCCCTGCGGGATGCGGTGTTGCGTGGCATAGCGAAGGCTTGAAGCGAATGGGACTGACTTTGTCTTCAATGCGTGACGTGGCGTTCGTTCTATCGCCGAGCCTGGTCGCGCAATCCTCAACCACGGGTCGTGGTGGCAAGAAATATCCACCGCATTGGAGCAATCCTGTGGCAACACGAGCAAGAGCGCGCGAAGAGGACGACGAACTATGCCGACCGAGACACGACCTACAAGCTGGCCGCGTAGCAAAGCGCGGGCGAAGCCCCTTCTTGACGACAGGATTGCAAAAATCCGGGGCTACGCTCGCCCGAAAACCGCAACATCGCGCATGGCGACCGCGAAAATGCACGCCCGAGCCCTTGCGAGCGTGACAATTCCAGAAAACCACCGCGAGCCCGAAATTTTGGGATCGGCAGTTTTTTAATCATACTGTGTTATGTGTTCTTTTCACCTTCTTTGTGTCTTTCCTTTTGCAGGTTCGCCGAGGGTGGATCGACATCATTTGAGCGAGAGCGGCGGCGATGTACCAACGCAGGGTTGGGATCGAGTCCAGGACGTGGCGCTGCGGTCGCACCGGCGCCCCGTGGGGCGTAACCAACGGGTAGGGCAGGTTGCGTGCGCCAAACGGAGTTTTTTTTGTGCCCTGGCCGTGCAGCAGACGCTGCCCGATCAGAAAAGCGTAGGCGGTTATGCAAAGCGTTGCGTGGTGGTGAAAGCCGCGCCAGCTTCGTCCCTCGAAGTTGTCTAATCCGAATTCTTGCTTGAGCTCCTGGTAATCGCGCTCGATGCGCCCGCGACTCTTGACGGCGTGCACGAGTTGCTTGCGTCCGATGTCCGCAGGCAGCGTGCTGAAGAAGTACTTGGTGGGCTCGGGTTCAACGCTGGGCCATTCGATGAGCAGCCACTCTTGATCGCGTGGCACGTCGCCCAAGTAGTCGCGATGCGCCGCTGAGACGCGCACGGCGGCAAAGCGCGAAGAGAGCTTGGTATTGGTTCCCTCGCGCCACGTGATCTTGCGGTAGGCTGATGAAGGCAACGACAGCGCCATCTCCTTGACCGAAACCGGAAGATGCTGCGCGTCGCGGCGTAGCCGGGTGGGCTTCTTGCCCCGACCCGACCAAGGCTTGGGCGGCAGTGGCCCGGTGCCATCAGCCCAGACCGTGGTCCCCGGCTTGATGCCCACCACGTACAAGAGCCCCAAAGCGCTGATGCCGTCGCGGTAGTGGGTGTCGTCGCCGTAGCCGGCGTCAGCGGCGACGACATCGCCGGGCACACCGACTGCCTTGGCCTGCTGGATCTGCAACAGCGATATCTGCGGCTTGGTCAGGAACGTGAGGTCGCCTGGTACGCCAGCTTGCTTGCAACGCGCCTTGTCATCGATCCAGACCTGGGGCAAGTACAGCCGGTACTTGATCGGCAGGCTGGCCTGCTCTGTGGCGAGCGACAGGCTGACTGCGACTTGGCAGTTGTCGGTCTTGCCCAGTTGGCCGCAATACTGGCGTGCCACGCCCACCGAGTGGGTGCCTGCCTTGGGCATGCCAGTGTCATCGGCAATCAGGAACACCCGACCCTTGTGCCCCGAGTCCATCCTGGGCAGCACCCAGCTTTGCACGTTGCCCAGAACGGTCTCATCCGACCAGGGCGAATCTGCGATGAATTGCTGCAGCGCCTGGTGGCGCGCGCTCACGTGCATGGCGTCGAGCGCGGCCGCCAGCGGCTCCATGCTCTTGCGCTTCAAGGGCAGCTCAAGCCTTGACAGTAGTCCCTCAGGCTGGCCTTGCGCTCGGAGCGACCGATCCCCTGGCTCACATGCTCGAGATACGTTGCGAACTCCTGGATCACATCCATTGCGCGCTCCTTCATCGAAGTCAAGTTTCTGCGGTTAGGTTTGATATTGCATTCTAAATCGTACTAATATAAAATTAGGAAAAAGTTTTTAAACGACATGGATAGAAGCTACACATGGCCCGACCAGCGCACTACCAAGACGAGGAACTGGCGTGGGCCAAGCTCTTGATCGAAACGGCCACCACGGTGCAACAACTCAAGCGCGGCCAAGCGATGCTGCTGCCCGCGTTAACGGGCGCATCAATGGACACCACCGCTACGCTATTGGGCCTGGGGCGCAATCAGGTGTACGTGCTGCGCCGCCAGTTTCGAACGCCGGGACAAGCGCCACTATTGGGCGATCAGGATCAACGTGGAGGACGAAGGCGGGAGTTGCTGAGCCTGGAGGAAGAGGCGCGATTTGTGCGGGGCTTCATCGAGCAGGTCAAGCAAGGAGATGCGCCGACCATAGCGCTGATTCACGTTGCGCTGGAGGAGAAGGTGGGCAAGCGGGTCCCGCGCTCAACAGTCCATCGCATGCTTGGTCGACACGGCTGGCCAAAACTCTCCGCGGACGCATGAGTCCAAGCTTGGAGATATATAGTAGCTTTTTGAATGCAAACAATTGGATTGGACGGACTTAAAACTCAAGTAACACAGTAAAATCAATATTTCCAAGATTCAGTGATGCCAAAGCTGTGATCTGGAGTCTAGGGTTCTATTACCTTTAATGATCAGGACTTACTGTCCAACATAAGGTAGTCAATGACCACCATCGAGAAAACCACCACCTCTGGATCGAAAAATACTCTGTCGCCGGTGGATGTCCGCTTTGGATATTTCGGGTAACTGGATGAAGGAATTGGATGTGCGACTGGAACGAGCGGTCAGGAGAATTCGACAGAAATTTTTAACTTGCAGCGAGCGAGTGCTCCTACGCTGTTCAAGAGACGCCCAAGGTCATATTCCTCTTTGGCAGACTGAATGACCGGTCTGGAGAATTCGCCTCAGCTGAAGGGTACTAACGGGCGACGACCTGCGATGACTGCATTTGGTCGATGGCGGGTGCCCACTTTGTCAAAACGGCAGCCATAAATCCGACCGTCGATCCCTAGTTGTCAAAGACCGCAATGGAGCAGGTAGATCGTAAATCACTAAGACCGGATACGCTGCAAAAGAGACGATGAAGTATGCCTATGGTCTCAGGCTGCTACCGAGTGTGCTGACAGGCTGACCTGCAGCTGCTCGCGCACTGCTCGAAAAATGGCCGCTAGGTTGTCCATGCTGGGGTTGCCAGTGGGCGACAACATACGGTGCAAACTCTTGCTCGGCTTTGCGGTCAGCGTTGCGAGTTGCTCGAAACCGATGGTGGCGTTCACCAAGTCACGCAAAATCAGTCGGGCTGTTTCCGGCTCACCATTGAGAAATAGTGTCGCAGCTTCATCAAGCAGCGCCTGCGCAAATGACGCGTCGCTCTGCACACGCTGGATGACGGTTTCTTTAAAATTTCTGGTCAATGCCATTCTGTTACCCCTTGTGTTTGCTGCCAGGTTTGGCAGTTATCGCCTTTTTGCGAGCCTTGTACTCAACCAACAATGCCCGGGCTTTGTCGATGTCCCGTTGCTGACCGCGTTTGGTTCCTCCACCGAACAGGACGATGAGCGTGTCGCCATCTTTGGCGAGGTAAATCCGGTAGCCCGGTCCCCAGTCAATCACATATTCACCCATGCCGTCAAACCACTTGATGCTGGAGGTATTACCCAAAGTCATTCGAAGTTTGGCAACGGTCACCTTGGCCGCAGCCTGCGCTGACAGGCTGTCAAACCATTGCTTGTACGGGTTGGATGCGTCCTCACGGATGTACTCTTCGACTTTGATTGCCATGCGTTATGGTAACACATGTGTTACTTTTGACACGGGGGCGATTTTGATGCAGGGGGACCCCTGAGGTTGGCTGCAATGGTTAAAACTGGACTGCCGTATAGCTACCGGTCGTCAATACCCGCTTACGCCAGATCAGGCGGATCCTGGAGCACATCGGTGTGGACGCCCTGGCGCCGCCCATCACCCCGGCGAACAAAGGGCCAAGGGCGTGGGGTTCACCATATGGTGACAGTAATTGGTGCTATCGAAATTCGCCAAAAGGCGGCTAAGAAAAACGGTGAACTTCCAAATTTATGACTCGCTACACTAGCCCTGCAACCGAATCCATCACTTTCATTATGATTCGATACTTCTGAATTGCAACACTAGTTGGCTCCTCGACCTGGGCTCGAACCAGACCTGCGGACTAACAGCCCCGGCCCAGACTCCGCAAGCCCTGACGACATCCCAAAGTCCACGGGTCGCAAAGTGGCCAACTGTCGGACGGCAACACCGGCGGTTCGATTTCGGGTCTGACTGGCGCCCTCGCGCTGGCAAGTTATTGCCCCGAACCTAGCAACACGCCTGCCGCGATCTTGCGGATGTCTTGCTCCGATACGCGCCCGCCGCTCTTGGTCATCGCGTCCCAGCATTGCTCGAGGATGGGCATCACGTGCTCGCGTTGCACGGTGATTCCCAGTTGTTCCAACTTGTTCCACATGCCCAGCGGTCCTGTGACTACGCCGACCTCGATGCGACGGCTCAGGCCCACCGCTTCGGGGACGAATGATCCGTGGATGAGCGGGTCGAACAAGGCCTCCAATTCGAATTCATCGGGCTGCGCTGAATCTAACGTTGCCGATCCGATCACGGGCTCATTCCATGGTGTGGGCACCCCGGTCATCCGGGCCGCTACGTCGGATGTGTGCGCAAGTTTGGACAGGTCTACGCCGGTGTCCACCCCGTACAGTGCTTGCAGCGCCACTGCCATTCCGGTCAGGCTGGCCTGGCATCCTGCCGGGCCGACCTCATAGCCGTTCACCGACACTTCTATGACTTCTGCGCCGGCGCGTGCACCGGCCACCGAGCACGCAGCGCCCAGGCCGTAGAGATTGTGGGCATGAATGCAGATCTGAAGCCCGGGTGCCGCTTCCTTGATGGAATGCACGATGCGGCTGAAGGCCTCGGGTGCGGTGCCAGCGGTGGAGTCGGCTAGCATGATCTCAAACGCGCCAGCGTCCCGACTGGCCCGGGCATAGCGTTTGACGAAGTCTTCGTTGGCAAGCGCCAGCAGGTTCAGGCCCATGCTGACTTTGAGCCCCTGTTGCACAGCCTCTCTGATGAGGCGGCAAGGTCGGTCGATGAATTCCTGCTCTGAGGCGGGAAATTTCAGGTCGTGCCAGTCTTGACCTTTCCACACCCTGTGGTACACCGCACCGGCAAACAATGGGATGGCTCCGCCCAGGTATGCCGCGGTCCAGGATTGCAAAATGTCGTAGCCTGCCTCAATGGCTTGGTCCATGTCTTCGCGCTTGACCAGGCCACCATAGACCATCTGGCAATGGGGATTGATGCTCTTGGCCAAGCGAACTTCTGCGCGCATCTCCTGCATGGTGTGTCCGCGCCTGAAGGCGGAGGTTTGCACTTCTGGAACGCCGGCTTCAACAAGGGCTCTGAGCAAGTCGAGCCGTTGCTCCGCAGTGTTGGCCACGCCGGGCATCTGTTCCATGGTTCGCAGCGTGATGTCGCGAAGCTTTACCCGCGTCTGAAAATGTCCCTCGTCGCGACCGATGCTGCGATTGAGCGGATTGACCATCCATTTCCCGGGTTCGTGGGATCCGGCCGGACGCCGCAGGTCTAACTCATTGCGGAAGTGTGCCAGCTCTTGTGCGGTGAAAATGTCTTCGGGTTGCATGAAAGATGCGTTTCAGGAAGATGAGGAAGCGGCCGCGCCAGGGTCGGCACGCGTCACCAGAGCATCGAGTGCCACGAAGCGGTCAGGCGCAGCGACGGCGAGGGGGTTGAATTCAACTTCAAGCAACTCGGGCCGGGCGGCAACGCGTTGGGTCAATTCAAAAATGCAGTCGGCAAGGCGCTTGAGATCTACCGCCGGGCGGCCCCGCCATCCCTTGAGGCGAGTGGTCATGCGCAGAGTTAGCAAGGCGGCCTCAATCTCGTGCGCTGTGACCGGCAGCAGGCGCAGGCAGGTGTCTGGCTGGTCTTGCGATTCGACGCCACCCCTGCCCAGCAAGAGCAGTGCACCGAACACCGGGTCTTGCCGGATTCCAACAATCAGTTCGTGCTCGTGCTGCACCATCTCCTGCACCAGGATGCCATCGAGCGCGAGGTCGAGTTCGATGGCCCGTTTGAACAAGTCATCAACGGCGGCCCGGGTTGAGATCGCATCGCCCAAGCTCAGCACGATGCCGCCATGCTCAGTCTTGTGTGGCAATTGAGCACTTTGTATCTTGGCCACCAGCGGAAACTTCAAACCACGCAAGGCTTCATCCAGTTGGCTGGCGTGGGTGATGAGCCGGCCGATGGGCCAAGTCAGGCCTTGCACTTGGCCCAGGGCATCGCGGCCCCTGACTTCGGACAAGAACGAACCAGCGCAAGACAGTCTGGGCCGGCCGGGTGCAAGCCCATTGCCCTGCACCGGCTGGCGCGCGCTGATGGTGTTCCACGCTGCGAGTGCGCCAATCGCCTGCGGAATGTCTTCATAGAAGGCCAGCCGGGCTTTGCGCAGCGCGGCGATCACCTGTGGCTGGGCCGCTACCCAGATCACCAGCACCGGCTTTCCCGTGGGTAGAAGGTGTTCAATGATCGCGTCAATGATGGACTGGTAGCCCTGCGAGATCAGCCCAAAATATAGAACAAATGAGTCGAAAGCCGGGTCGTGGCACACCGCTTTGGCCGCATCCACGAAGATGGCCGTATTGATGACGCACGAGCCCGTCAGGTCCAGCGGATTTCCTACTTTGCCAAAACTGGGCAGGGCCGCTGTCAACGCAGGGAGGGTCTGCTCAGAGATGGGTGGCAGTTCGATGCCCTTGGGCTCAGCCGCATCGCTGATCAACGCCGCGCCGCCGCCCGATACTGACAGCACCAGCGCACGTCCGGCAGACGGCAGGGGTTCGCTGGAGATCAGTTTTGCTGCATCGATCATCTCGCGCAACGAGTCAAAGGCCAGCACGCCCGTCTGCTCGAACAACGCCGACCACACTTGGTCTTGCGCCGCCATGGCGCCGGTGTGGGAGAGCGCAGCGGCGGCGCCCAGCGTCGTCCTGCCTGCGCGCAAGGCCAACACCGGCTTGTTGGCGCGCTGTGCGCTTTCCAGTGCGCGGCGCAACGCGGGCCCATCGCGCACGCCTTCAATGTAGATGCAGATCGCGCGCGTCGCCGCATCGCCGACAAGATAAGTCACGAAATCGTCTATACCCAGATCGGCCTCGTTGCCTGTGGGCAGCCAGGTGCTGAAGCCGAAATTGTCCTGCACCAAAATCTGCAACCAGTACGCTGCCATGGCGCCACTTTGGCCGACAAACGCCACCGGACCGGTTCGCAGTTCGGGCATGTTGATGCCGGCCATGGTCGCGCACATGCGCGCATGGGTATTGATGACGCCATTGCAGTTCGGGCCCAGGATGGCCACATCGTGCTTGCGGGCCAATGCAAGCAGTGCCTCCTGGCGGTGTCGTCCTTGGGCGTCCAGCTCCGCGAAGCCGCTGGCGTAGATGGCAAATGCGCGTGAACCGGCTTGAATGCCCTGAGCCACTGCATCCACCACTTCAGATGCTGGCGTCATCACGATCGTCAGGTCAATGGGCTGACCGATGTCGGTGAGCGACGGATAGGCCTTGAGTCCCATCACTTGCTGATGCCGCGGATTGACCGGGTAGATGGGACCCTCATAGCCATATTGGAGTAGGTTGGCGAGGGGCCGGCCTGATTGCTTTGAACTGTCGCTGGATGCACCGATGATGGCGATGGAGCGGGGCTGCAGCAACGCCCTGATGCGATCTGTCTTGGGCATGAATCCGCAATGTCAGTAGGATTTGGGCATGCCCAGTTCCCGCTCGGCGATGTAGCACAGTGCCAGACTTTGGGCCACCGGCGCCAGCACAGGGATCATGATTTCGCGCAGCAGCCGCTCCACATGGAACTCCTTGGCAAAGCCAAAGCCGCCGTGTGTGATCATGGCTTGCCGGCAAGCCTTCTGCGCCGCTTCGGCGGCGAGGAATTTGGCCGCGTTCGCTTCAACGCCGCAGGGCAGGCCCGCGTCATACATGGCGGCGGCTTTGTACACCATGAGATTGGCGGCCTCCAGTTCGGCCCAGCACTGTGCCAGCGGCAGCTGCACCGCCTGGTTCTGTCCGATGGGTCTGCCGAACACGACACGCTCGGTGGCATAGACCGAGGCCTTCTTCACCACGAAGCGGCCCACGCCCACAGCCATCGCTGCCGCGGTGACCCGCTCCGGGTTGAGTCCGTCCAGGAGGTAGCGAAAGCCTTTGCCTTCCTCGCCGATGCGGTCCTGCACGGGAACGGGAAGGTCGTTTATCAGGACTTGGCACGATGCATTGGCCTGGTAGCCGTGCTTCTTGATGGGGCGCACGTCCACATAGCGTCTGTCGATGGCGGTGTAGAACAGCGTCAGCCCGTCAATGGGGCGCGGGGTCTCCTGCACAGGTCGTGTGCGGGCCAGCACCAGCATCCGGTCGGCAATCATTGCGCCGGTGGTCCAGACCTTCTCGCCATTCATGATGTAGTGATCGCCCGAGCGCAGCGCGCGCGTGGACAGGCGCGTGGTGTCAAGCCCGGTATTGGGCTCCGTCAGTGCCATGCAAGGCCGTTCAATGCCCTGGGCAAGCGGCGGCAGAAACCGGCGCTTTTGCTCAGGTGTGCCGTACACCACAATGGGATGCGGTGTAAACAGATAGTGATGAATCGAGCCGCCGCCGGTCCAGCCGGAGCCGGATTCGGCGATCGCCTGGATCATCGTGACCGCTGCGGTGAAACTAGAGCCTGAGCCTCCGAACTCCTGCGGAAAGTAAATGCCCGTCCACCCGCCCTCACGCAGGGCCGCGAAGAACTCCGTGGGAAAGCGCTCGTCGTTGTCGCACTCAAGCCAGTAGTTGAGCCCGAATGAGTCGCACAACTTGAAAATGGCTTCGCGGATCTCGGGGTGCGGGTCGGTGTCGAACTGCATTTTTTTCCCGATGCCACAGCCTCAATTGGTCTTGATGCCCGTGGCTTGAACCATCTGGGTCCAGCGCTTGACCTCTGCGTCAAGCTTCACGCGGAACTCATCCGGTGTGTCTCCGACCGCGCTGGCCCCTCGCTTGCTCAGCCACTCCCTGGTTTCCGGCTCAGCCATCACCGCCCGCACGTCACTGCTCAAGCGGGCTTGCACGTCCTTGGGTGTGGCAGCCGGGACAAACAGGCCCAACCAGAGGGATGTGTCGTAGCCGGGCACCGTGTCGCCGATGGCGGGTAGCTCTGGCCAGAATTCGCTGGGCGCGGCCGTGGTCACGGCCAGTGCCCGTGCCTTGCCCGCCGCAACAAGCGTCCTGGCGGTGGGCAGCGGATCGATGATCATCTGGATCTCTCCGGTGGCCAATCCCTGGTAAGAGGGCGCACCACCTTTGTAGGGGATATGGACGATGTTCACACCGGCCATCGATTTGAAAAGTTCCCACGAGAGGTGAATCGAACTGTTGATGCCGGGCGAGCCGTGATTGAGTTTCCCAGGGTTGGCTTTGGCATAGGCAATCAACTCGGCCATTGATTTCACCGGCAAGTCCGGACGCACCAGCAGCACGTTCGCGCCGATGGTGACCATGCTCACAGGCGCCAGGCTCTTGCGCATGTCGTAGGGAAGGTCATCGCGCATGGCCACCTCGGTGGCGATGGCCGGGCTGTGCAGAAGCATCGTGTAGCCATCGGCAGGCGAAGCGATCACGGCCTGAGTGCCGACCGCGCCACCGGCACCGGCCCGATTTTCAACGATCACGGGCTGCTTGAGCCGCAAGGACAGACGCTGCCCTAGAAACCGCGCGCTGATGTCGCCATTCGATCCTGCCGGGTAGGGCATGACGATCCGAACCGGTCTCTCCGGAAACTGCGCCTGCGCGGGTGCCGTTGCACACAGAAGCAGCAGGCTTGCACCAAAGCCGGCCACGATGTGGCGAAAGATGTTCATTGAAGGTCTCCTGGATGACTGGGAAGAATCGGTTTATTGAATGAAATCTCTGGTGGTCTGCGTGCCCAACTCCGCTCGCGTTGGATTCTGCAGATGGATCATTATGGGTGTCGGATATATGAGAGTCAACGGGGTATACGTGAGAAAGCCGTGGATCTGTTCCGCCGTTTCACTCAGCAAAATTGCTCTACTGGTGCGGCATACAATGAGTCCCAGTCATTGAACCCAGGTTGAACCGGCTCTGCCCATGCCGCTCCATGCCGTCCATGCCCGTCGCTCCTGATTCGCTTCCACCGTCGTCGGTACGAAAGGCCTGCCAGATTCTGCGGGCAGTTTGTGGGCATGACGCTTGTGCGCTGGGCGTAGTCGCCGTGCACGCCGGCGTGGATAAGGCCACTGCATTGCGTCTGCTCGGTGTCTTGGCCCAAGAAGGGTTTGTGGTGCGCAACGAAAGCACCAAGCGCTACGCCATCGGACCGGAGCTACAGGCACTGGGCGCCATGGCCCTTGCGCGCTTTGATCCCTCCGCCATTGTTCGACCGAGCTTGCTTCGCTTGGCCGATGAACTCGAAGACACGGTGGTGCTGCTGGTGCCTCGCGGGCATGAATCGCTTTGCCTTGCGACGCAGGAGGGGCGCTTTCCAATCCGCGCCAACTACCTGCCCGTGGGCGGGCGACGTCTGTTAGGCCTGGGGGCGGGCAGCCTGGCATTGCTGGCCTGGTTGCCCGCACGCGAAGCGCAGGCGGTGCTGGAATCTCTGGCGGTGGCACTGCGCGGCCATCCACGCGTGACCCCGGCCCTGGTGGAGAGCATGGCGGCTCAATCTCGCAGCCAGGGTTATGCGCTGTCGCTGGACATCGTGATTGATCGTGTCGGCGGTGTCGGCGTGCCCATACTGGGCCACGATGGCCGGCCCTTGGGCGCACTGAGCGTTTCGGCGCTGAGCGATCGCATCACTTCACGCCTGGACCAAATCGTCGCTGCGCTGCAGCGCGAGGCTATCGTGTGCCAACACATCTGGCGCAAGCAACTCCAACCCGGCACCCCCTTGGCGCCAGGGCAAGAGCCTTCGCAGCGACGCTGATTCATTCTCAGTATCAAATCCATGCTATCAAGCAAGAAGGCGGCCGCGCAAGCTACCTTGGTCGACTACCACCGGCCCGCCTGGCTCAGTCGCATCAATCGCAAGGCGGTTGGCGCGGTCATTCACGCCCTGCGAATTCTCGAGTACCTGAGCACCTTGCCCTCGCCCGTGCGTGTCACTCACGTTGCGAAGGAGCTGGGTATGCACTTGAGCACATGCTTCAACATTCTCAACACGCTCGTACTGCAAGGGTATGTGCAGTTCTCACCCAGGGGGAAAGGCTATTCCATCAGTTCGCAGGTGGCGAATCTCGCCCGGGGGGCGGTCGATCCAAAGGGTGCGCTGGCTGCGGCACAGCCCGAAATGCGCCGAATCGCGCAGACCCATGACTTGATCATCACGGTCTGGAAGCGCTCGGCGATTGACCGCATGACACTGGTCGCGGCCTCGGAAAGCGATGCCGCTGTGCGTTTGCATCTGACTGTGGGCCACACCATCCGGCTGCTGCTGGGCTCGGTGGGCCGTGTGATGGCAACCCGGGTAGAGATGGACCGCGATGAGTTGCGCCAGTCTTTCCAGAATGTGCGCTGGAACAAGCCGATGGATTTCGACAGCTTCATGCTCGAAGCACAAACGGCACGTGCGCAAGGCTACGCCGTGGACGATGCGGTCGCGAACAAGGGGCTGCTCTCCATTGCGAGTCCGATCATCACGGACAGCGCGTACTGCGATACCGTCTGTTGCGCGTCAATGTTTGTGGGCACCTATCCGGACGCTACCATCAAGGTCATCGCGCACGATCTTGTCGGGTTGTGCCGCTTGATCGCCCACATCGGCAACTGAGCCCCGCCTGTCACATCATCCAGGTGCCTGGGCGCGCAGCGTGACAACTGCATCCACGGCGCACGAGCCGCTGGGCCGCAGCATGAAGGGATTGATCTCCACCTGCACCAATTGCGCACCTGCGCGATGGGGGGGCCGAGTGATTGCCTTGGACAGTTTCACCATGGCATCGACCAGCTCAGACTGATTTGCCTTCAAGCCATTGCGGTGATGGGACATGGAGCGCCAACTTCTCAGGCGCAGCAGCATGGCCAGGGCCTCCTGGGGCATGATCGGAGCAGGGGCCACGACCAGATCCTGGACGCGTTCGGTCAGAGTGCCGCCCGCGCCCACGGTGATGAACGGACCGAGTAAGGGATCGACAAATGCAGACAGCAAGACTTCGCTGACAACGTCCTCGACCATCGCCTCCACCAAGACCCGCGTAGCGCAGCCATGGCGCACGCAAATCGCGGCCAGCTCGCGCCAGGCGGCCTGGGCGACCGCTTCATTGCCCAGGCCGATCCTCACCGCACCGATCTCGGTCTTGTGGGTGACACCCGCGATGACTGCCTTCATGGCAACCGGGCTGGGTAGTTCGCACAAGGCCGCTGCCAGTTCGCTCTCTTGTGCGACAAGGCGGCGGGCCACGACCGGGATGCCGATGTCCAGCTCGACCCAGTCAAGAGCGTCATCCTCCGCAAGTAGGTGCCCGGACTCTTCCATCTTCTGAACCGAGGACTGCGCCATTGGCATGGAGCTCTCGCGCGGTTCATGCGACGGGTCGACGTCCAGCACGCCCATCGCTCTGACCAGTGCAACGCCGTCGTCGAACACGGGTACACCGGCCTTGGCCATTGCGGCACGGATGTCAGCGTCAACCATGCCGACGAACAGAATGCGCTTGTCTGGGTAGCGCGTGGCCATGGCGATCAGGGCGGCGCTGATTTTTTCGGCGCGGTCTCGCCATAACATGGACGCCCCGTGAATCATGACCATGCAATCAACTTCGGGCTCGTCCAACACGGCCGAAAAGAACGCCGGTAACATGGCCGGATTCTGGTTGGTCGCGCCGGTCACATCGATCGGGTTATTGGGAGAGCACGCGGGTACCAAGGCGCGCATGCGAACTCGGCCTGACTCGGAAATCTGCGCCATAGGAACCTGGCTAAGCCAGGCGGCATCAGCCGTCATGGCCCCGCTGCCGCCTGACGAAGTCACGATGGCCAAGCCCGAGGGCCGGTGCGGCATGCACACGGCCAAGCGCAAGACGTCGATGAGCTCGCGCTGACCATCCACCCGCAGCACCCCCAGCTTGCGAAACAGCGCCTCGTACAACACGTCACCCGTGACCATGGCCGCAGTATGTGACTGCACAGCGCTGGCACCCGCGGGTGTGCGGCCGGGACGAATGGCAACCACGCGCTTGCCAAGTTCGCGTGCTTGCAGGGCTGCCGCGCTGAAAGCGTGGACATCCTTGAGGCTTTCGAGATAGAGCGCAATCACCTTGATCGACTCCATGGCACAAGCAAACTCGATGCAATCGGCGACGCATAGGTCGGCCTCGTTGCCGGTAGAGACCCAGAAGCTTGCCCCCATGTCCTCAGCGGCAGCGCGTGCCAGCAGATCGGCCGCCACCGCGCCGCTTTGGCTGATCAGTGCGAGCGGGCCGCCGCGTGGCCATACGATCTCGAATACGCTGGCAGGACTGGCGTAGACGCACTGTGCCACATTCACAAAGCCCAGGCAGTTCGGACCCAACACGCGCATGCCCGCTGCGCTGGCCAAGCCGGTAATGCGACTTTGCAGCAACTCGCCTTCCGGCCCGATTTCACTGAATCCGCCCGACAGCACGGAGACGGTACGCACACCGGCCGCAATGCTGTCCTCCAGCAGCGCCGGCACAGCATCGGCTCGCACCAGGAAAATGGCGTGATCTATGGAACGGCCGTACTCGGCGGCGCTACGATACCAGGTCAGTCCACCGCTGGTCTGGCCGGCATGGCGGGGGTTGATGGGAACGATCACGCCTCCAAACCCACCTTTGCGCAGGTTCTCGATGGCACGAGCGCCCATGCTGCCCGATTCCATCGATGCGCCATAGACGGCGATGCATGCGGGTGCAAACACGGCGCCAAGATCCAGCCGACGCGGCGGCGTACCCGAGGCCTGGGGCATGTCCTTGCTGCCGACGCTCATTCCCGATCCTTGACGGCCCGCGCCAAGCCGCGAATTTCCTCATCTGCCAGCGGCCTTCGCACTTGCAGCATCAGATCGAGACAAGCTTTCAAAATCGGCTCGACCAGAGGTTTGTCGATCTGCAGGCCAAGTTCATTGAGCTTTTCCTGCATGCCCAACGGACCCGTCGTGATGCCGATGCCGCTGCTTCGCACCGCGCCTGACAATGCGGCAGTCACCGCACTGTGAATCAGAGGGTCGAAGCGGGCCTCTTGTTCATATTCGTCTGCGCCGGCAGTCTCCAGAATGGCAGAGCCAAGAATCGGCTCGTTCCACGGAATCGCGATGCCAGTGAGCTTTGCACCTCGTTGCGCAATGCTGTACATGCGACTCAAGTCAATATCAGTGCTCACCCCATACAGTGCCTCCAGCGCGGCGGCTGTCGAAGCCAGACTCGCTTGCACACCTGCCGGGCCGACTTCATACCCATTGACAGAGACCTCGATGATCTGGGCCCCAGCGCGCGCTCCGGCCAATGATGTCGCCACCGCCAGGCCGAACAGGTTGTGCGTGTGTACGCCTATAGGAATGTCCGGGGCGGCCGCGCGGGCGACCTGGACCAGTCGCGCGATGGCCTCTGGCCCGCAGCCGCCCGATGAATCTGCCAGGATGACCTCGCAAGCACCGTCGCCGGCCATGGCCTTGCAGAACTCCGCTATGTAATCCTCATTGGTGTAAGTGATGAGGTTGACCAGCGCTGAAACTTGCAGGCCGCATTCACGGCCTGCGGCAACCAGGCGGCGTGCACGGCCGATGTGCTCGGTGGCGTCGGCGGGGAAGCGCAGGTCGCGCCAATCTCGTCCCTGCCAGACACGGTGGTAGACCGCGCCCGCAGATGCGGGCATGGCCTTGCCCAGATATGTGGCGTTCCAGATTTGAACCAGACCGTAGCCGGACTCCGCCGCCAGCTGCATTTCCTGCGCACGGACTGGGTTGCCGTACATCAGGCGGCTGGCTGGGTCAATGCGGCGCGCGGCCTCGATCTCTGCGCGCATGGTCTGCACGCTGTGGCCGCGCCTGAAGCACGAGGTCGCCACGTGCAATACGCCGGCGCTGATCAACTCACATAGGTATTCAAGCCGCTCCTCGGGCGAGTTGACCACGCCCGGCATCTGCTCCATGGTGCGCATACTGATGTCGCGCAAATCCACCCGCCCAGGGAAGGCACCGGGGCGGGTCCCCCACTGGCGATTGAGCGGGCTGACCATCCACTTGCCTTGGGCGTAGCAATCGGCGGGACGATAGGACTGCAATGTGTCACGCATGGTGCGGATCTCGTCCGCAGTAAAAATTTCTTCAGGCTGCATGAGTGATCTCCTGTTCTTGCAAAGCCGCTTCGTTAAGCCGCATCAGCATTTTTCGAACAGCCATGATGTGACGCGCATGGAAGTGAAGACCTGCGTCCCATGTGAAACCAATGCCGCCGTGAATCTGAATCGACTGAGCCACCACCCTTTGTGCCACGGCGGTGCAGTGCAAGGCCAGGGCGATCCAGTCGTTCTCTATCAATGCACCGACCAGTCCGCTGCGGATCAGCTCGACGTCGCGATACATGTCGGCCATCATGTGGCGCACTGCCTGAAAGCTCCCGATCTGAGCGCCATAGGCCTTGCGTTCACGTGAATATTCGACGGACCTCTCAAGACACCGCGCGGCGCACCCCACGGTGGTGGCCGAATGCATCAGGGCTACTTCACGCACACCGGGGTTCGCCAGTGCCGAAACGCTCGCGTGGCCCGACACCCGCACGAAGGCAAGAGGGAAGGTGCTCGCGTAGTCGTCATGGTCGGCATAGGCGCCGAGATCGGCTGGCTGACCGATGGCCTCCGGTGTCGGTATCAGTGCGCAAGCGTTAGCAGCAAACGGCACCACCATGCGATGGCCCGAAGCCGGCAGCGCCAGACTGGCGGCCTGCAACGGCTCCCATCGCCCGGCCGCGGGCGGATCACTGCGGTGAAGCCAGCGCAAGGCCCCAACCGTCGCCACCAGCGGCAAGGCTAACAATTCCCTCCCGCAAAGTTCAGACAGCGCCAGTAGGTCGCAGCCAGAGGTCGGATTTTCACCGTCAATGGTGATGCCAAAGCGATGCCAGCCCGCGCTTGTCAGTTGGCGCCATTGGTCCGTGTCGCCAACGGGTGCGTGCGGCACCGACTTGTTGTCTTTGCGCCAACCCTGAATCATCTTGCCGAGCTCGTGCAAGGAGGACTGACCATCGGCCGAAACTGTCAGTGGAATGCTCACATCATTGCTCATCGCGGCAACTCCAGTACGCGGTCTGCGATCAGGTTGCGCTGAATCTGCGCGGTGCCGCCATGAATGGTGACGGAGCGGGTATCGAGATATCGAAAGCGCCAGTAGTCCTCGTGCGACTCGCAACCTGTGGCGAAGCCGCATTCGGTGATGGCTTGCCAGAGCTCTGACCATTCAAGCCGCAGCACCTGGGTAGAGTGGAGCCAGTCGGCATCCTGCGCCATCAGTTCGGTGGTGCGCATCATGTGCCAGCGCAGCGCAGCCGCGCGCGCCTGAAGATCGATCAACTGTTGCCGATATCTCCATTGGGTAGCGGCGACGCAGTGGGCCAACTGATCCAGGGTTTCGCCGATCAGCACGTACCAGCGAACCGCATCGAAGATGCGTCGACGCTGCCGAAAACCCGACAAACCGATGATTTCCCAGCCCTTGTTTTCAACCCCGAGCAGTTGATCGTCGGCCGCGAAGGCGCCGTCAAAGAACACCTGGTTGAATTCCGCTCCCTCGCTGATCTGGTTGATCGGCTGCACCACGATGCCCGGCTGGTGCATGTCCACCATCATCACGCTGAGATTCCTGCGGCGTGGACCGTCGGAGGTCTTCACCGCCAGGAAAATCCAGTCAGCGAACTGCGCCCGGCTGGTCCAGATTTTCTGGCCATGAATACGCCATCCACCCTCAACCTTTTCCGCGCGAGTTGCCACGGCCGCCAGATCAGACCCCGCGTTCGGTTCCGACAAGCCCTCGCACCACAGATGTTCAGCCGAGATGATGCGCGGAAGAAACCGCGCGCGCTGCGCCGCTGTGCCAAATTCCATCAGGGCTGGGCCGGTCAAGTCCAGACCGATGGCGTTGGCGGTGTTGGGCGCATGGGCTCGTGTCGCTTCCTGATAAAAAAGATACTCCTCGATGGGCCCTTCACCGCGTCCGCCGTATTCTCGCGACCAGACAATGCCCGCATAGCCGCCTACAGCCATCAAGCGGTCCCATTCACGCCTTCGTCGGATTTCCTCCTCAAAATCCGGGCGCGGCCCCGATTGCCATTGCCGAGGCAACGTGGCATCTATCCACTCGCGAGCTGCTTCGCGGTACTTCTTTGCCCGGGGGTCGGCAAAGCTCTTGATCGGCTGCTGTACTGATTCAGTCATATGAGTTTGGACTCCATGGGGCAATACTAAGGAGTCTGAGATGAGAATTCTTCTCTATGGAAAACAAATCGTGGTTTCCGGCTCTTTGGGGTAAGGGTCCGCGCAAAAATTAGCTCACATTTTCGGCCCATGTGGAAACGAGTGTGTAGTTCCACATTGGCAGAACCTTATGCTGGCGCATGTTGACGCGGTTCATCTGCGCCTGTCATACCTTGATGCCAGTTGGGTAGCGGGAATAGGATTTTCAAATGCCATAGGACGTCCCAAGAATGGGCCTGAAAAAATAGGCCGCAACCCGCATGCATGCTGGGTTAGGGCCCAGTCAAAGGCGAACAATTCGGGCTAGGTGGAAACCACGGTGATCCAGTTTGTTGTCCGGGGCACTGCTGCCCGCTGCGCCATCAGCAGCCCTCCTTCGTGTGAGTAGCTGTACATGCACCAGTCGATTACCTGCGCGGACGCTTCGAGTCCCAGCGAGCTGCCCGCATGCTCACTCACGGCCGCTATGCGCAAGCAGTGTTCGGTGCGCGCAGTGGGCGCGTTAAATTTTTCCTTCAGCAAGGTTGATAGCGAAATCCCGTGCACATCCGACGGACGGACGTGCAACAGGGAACCAAAGCGGTCGGCAGGCAGGAATGTTTCCAAGTAAACGCGAAATTCGGCATTAATGGTGCACAGTCGCCGCACCCGTACTAGGTCGCCCACAGCCACCAGTGCCGGGCCGAGGTTCGTTGTATTTTCCTCGACCCTGGCAATGTCGATCACGCGCACGGTCACCGGCGCTAGCGTATCCTGCCCCGGAGCAATGAAACGCAGGTGCCGGATTTCCGAATGAACCTCAATGTCCCGCACGAAAGTGCCGATCCGATAGCGGCGCTCCAAGACGCCAATTTGGACCAGCTTGCGCAATGCTTGCTGGATCGTTCCAAGGCTGAGTGGCAGTGCCTGCTGGAACACCGAATCCGCGGGCAGTCGCGCTCCGGGCTTCCAGGCTCCGGCCTCGATCTGCACGAGGAGCGCGCGAGCCAGGTGCTCGTACTTAGGGCCGGGAGCGTTGCTCGCTTGTGCGAGGGTGCTCGCGAGACGTGCGATAACTCGATCCGGGGTATTCATAGCGGGCAATTCTAAAAGAAGGGTCAGCTCCGCTCAGCGCGACGCGCGGCCTGCAGTTCCCGGTTGTTAACGCGAGCGCGTGAATTGCGCCAAGCTGGGCGGGCGGGCGGCTCAGGAAAAATGCTTACACATCTTCGTCCAAGCCGAGGGAATTCCCTATGTTCACGTGGTAACTTCTAACCTATATTAGATAAGCGTACATAACGCTAGTCAGCGCCGAAGCGCCGGAGATTCAATATGGCAGATCAGCAGACTGCGGACATCCGCATCACTCCTTTTACCGCTGCGCTCGGCGCACTGGTTGAGTGCGGCGCCGTGCGGAAACTCGAACAACGCGGCCGGCACCGCCTCCTCAAAGCCTTGTCGGAACACCTGGTGCTGGTCATTCAGGGGCAGCGCCTCGACGCTGTCACGCTTCTCGAATTAACTACCGTGTTCGGCACGCCCACGGTTGCCGCGGTCACGCCAAAGGATGGGGTCTATCAGGATGTGACAATCATCTCGAATGTAGTAGAAAACGGCAAGCCCATCGGCGCCCTCGGTTCTGGCGAAGTGAACTGGCACAGCGACCACTCGTTCCAAGAGGAACCGCTCGGTGCCGCGCTGCTGTATGCGGTGGAGGTTCCAGCCGTAGGTGGCGACACTCACTTCGCCAACATGTATCTTGCGCTGGAATCGCTTGAGCCAAAACTGCGCCGCCGCATTGAGTTGCTCACGATAAAGAATGATGGCACGTACAACAGTGCCGGAGAGCGGCGCACGGACCAGGTTGTCACGGACGTGAGAGTTTCCCCCGGCGTGAGCCACCCCATCATTCGCACGCATGCGACGACGGGGCTGGACTGTCTGTATTTGGGCCGCCGTCGCAATGCCTACGTCAATGGACTTTCTCTCGGCGAATCGGAGAGCCTACTGGACCAACTGTGGGCGCATGCGACCCAGGAGGCGTTCATCTGGTCCCACCGCTGGGCGGTTGGGGACGTGGTCGTCTGGGACAACCGGTGCACGATGCACCGCCGTGGCGACTTCGATCCGCGCGCGCGCCGCGTCATGCATCGCGGGCAGTGCGCCGGAGAAAGGCCCTCCCTCGACGCGCATGCGCGAAGTCGCGGATCGCACGCCCGCGGCCGCATCATTCTGGATTCCCTGGAGGCAAGCTCAGCATGAGTAGTGTCAAAAACCAGCGAGCGACCGAAGCGCCCCCCGTTGTTCCCCTGTCTTCCGCCCTAGGCGCTGACATAGTCGGCCTAGACCTCAGTCAACATCTAGGCGATGCCGCACTACAACTGATCCGTGACGCATGGGCGCGCCATCTGGTGCTACGTTTTCGCGGTCAGAAATTGACTGATCTCCAACTAGAGCGCTTCTCCGCGCGGCTGGGGCCCCTAGATCGGGTCCCCCCTTACAGCCCAGGAGTGAAGTCGCACGTCCAGAGCGACTATGTTACTGTGATCTCCAATGTCATGGAGAACGGCAGCCCTATCGGTGACCTCGGCGACGGCGAGGCGTTGTGGCACACAGATATGTCTTATGTGGAGGTGCCGCCGGCCGGCAGTGCGCTGTATGCGCTCGAAGTCCCGGCGAGCGGCGGTAACACTGGGTTCGACAACATGTACTTGGCGTACGAGACACTGCCGGCAGACGTCCGCCACAGCATCTTGGCCTTGCAGTGTAAGCATGACATCACGCGCAACAGTGGCGGTGGAAAGCGCAGCGGCTACGAGGGGGAGTATTCAGCCAGGGGGGCCCCTGGGGCGCTGCATCCGCTCGTGCGTACCCACCCCGTCACTGGGCGCAATGCGTTGTTCTTGGGCCGCCGCAGGAACGCGGACATTCCTTCGCTTCCCGAGAAGGAAAGCGAGGAACTGCTCGACCAGTTATGGGCGCACGCCACCAGCCCGCAATTCACTTGGCACCAGCAATGGAAGGTGGGGGACCTGGTTCTCTGGGACAACCGCTGTGTCATGCACCGTCGAGATGCCTTCGATGGTAAAGAGCGGCGGATCATGCACCGAACGCAGATCGGCGGCGAAAGGCCGATTCCGGCTCAGCCGGCGGGCGAGTCAACCACGCACTAGGCTTCAGCGTGCAGCGGAATCGCCGCTTACGGCTCCTGCCTTGGTTGGTGAACGATCAAACGTTGGTTCGAGTGGGATGGCAGATACGCACCGGAGGTAACCAATGGGGGATGGGTACGCACATCCGTTTCCCATGTCTGGTGCTTGGTCTGGCTGCGCGTGCACAGCGTTCGGCAGTCATTGCGAATGTGTCCGCATGGCTTGGGGGCAGTGTAGCCGGCTAAGTTTTCAATATGACTCTTTCATTTACAACACTTTGCCGGTAATACGGCGCACGGAGACCATCATGGCTAATGTTTTCGCTCCTCGTCCATCATTGGTGCTGCGGGTTCTGGCGGCGGTTGGCCTTGCATTCGCCTCGGCTACCGCTCTGGGACAGACAGGCACATACCCCGATCGCCCAGTCACCATCGTTTCCGGGTTTGCAGTTGGGGGCAGCCTTGACCTGACGGCCCGACTGCTTGCAAAGGAACTTGCACAGCGGCTCGGGCAGAACTTCGTCGTCGATGTAAAGGCCGGGGCGGGGGGTGCCATCGCTGCAGCCAACGTGGCAAAGTCCAGCCCCGATGGCTACACACTCCTTCTCGGATTCGATGGCACGCTCGCCATTTCGCCCAACCTCGTTGCCAAACCGGCCTACGACCCCATCAAAGACTTTGAGTCAATCTCCAAGCTGGTGGACGTCCCGTTGATGGTGTCGGCGCATCCTTCCTTGGCGGCCCGGACCATTGGCGAACTTGTCGCCTTATCGGTGAAGAAGCCTAACTCGCTCTCATACGCATCTTCAGGACTTGGGACCACGCCGCACCTGGGTGGCGAGTTGCTGCGCGCCCGCGCCGGAATGGACTGGACGCACGTGCCGTACAAGGGGGGCGGGCAGTCCGTGAGCGACGTCGTTGCGGGCACGATTCCCCTGATGTATTCCTCCATTGGGCCGGTGCTTTCCTTTCTCAAGGCGGGAAAGCTGGTGGGCATCGGCGTCGCGAGTGCAACGCGCATTCGGGCCATCCCCGATGTGCCGACATTTCGGGAAGGCGGCGTGACGAACAGCGATGTGGTTTCCTGGTATTCGCTGATGGCACCGGCGGGCACACCCAAGTCCATCGTGCAAAGGCTTAACGCGGAAGTCGCCGGGATAATGCGCAATCCGGAGATCGTGGAACGCCTTGCGAGTGCCGGTCTGGAAGCTTCCCCCTCCACTCCGCAGGTGATGGAGGAGATCCTCAAGGCCGACCTGGCGCGGTGGAAACAGATCATCGATGTTGCCGGCATTCGGCAGAGCAACTAATGAGCCGCGCAGTCGCATGTCAGCGATGAAGGCGATCCAGATCACCGAGTACGGTGGTCCGGATGTGCTGGTGCTGCGGGAGGTCCCGAGGCCGCAGCCGGGCGCGAACGAAGTGCTGGTGCGTCTAGACTATGTCGGCGCCGGGTTTGGTGACACCTACATGCGCAAGGGCTATTACCGGCCGCCGCATACCTATGCGACTCACCTGCCCTTCATCCCCGGCATCGATGGCGTGGGCGAGGTGGTGGCGCTCGGCGAAGGCGTGACCGATATCTCCATCGGCGAGCGCGTTACTTACGCGCTCGGACATCACAGCTATGCAGAGTATGCTGCGGTTCCGGCTTGGAAGATCGTCAAGGTGCCCGCCGACGTGAACTCGCAGGTCGCTTGTGCACTGATGATCACCGGGCTCACCGCCTATTATCTGAGCCACCTGCTCTACCCGTTAGGGACCGGAAGCACTTGCCTGGTGCACGCCGGCGCCGGTTCGGTAGGCCAGATCCTCATCCAGCTCGCTCACAGTCTCGGAGCGCAAGTCTGGACGACCGTAGGTTCAGTGCAGAAGAAGGCCGTTGTGGAGGCGCTCGGCGTGCGCAGCGCAATTCTGTACCAAGAGGAGAATTTCGTCGAACGCGTGCGTGACGAAACCGGTGGCCGCGGCGTCGATGTGGTGTACGACTCAGTCGGCCTGGAAACCTACCGGCGCAGCATGCAGTGCTTGCGGCCCAGGGGCGTCTGCGCGCTTTACGGAGCTGCTTCAGGAATACCCGAATGCGTGCGCCCCATGCAAGACCTGGCGGAGAATGGATCGATTTTCGTTACGCGCTCACACTTGGCGCATTACATAACGCGCCGGGAGGAACTGGAGAAGGCGAGTTCAAGCCTCTTCGAGTTGTACCGCAACCGCAAGGTGAGAGTGGAGTTAAATCACAGGCAGTTCGCGCTTTCTCAAGCTGCTGACGCACATCGCGCATTGGAAGCCCGGGAGACTACGGGCAAGATTCTGCTGAAAGTGCGATGAAGGAACCGACCTGCCGTAGCGATCTGAACAGTTATTGCGCGCAGCACCCATGCTTTGTAGGTTCCGCAGTTGATGCAGGCGCTGGGAAAAGGAATTTCAAACGCCATAGGACGCTGCAAGAAAGGGCCTGAAAAGGCGCTCGGCCGAGCCCGCAGAGGGCCGAAGTACGCAAGTCCGGGCGTCTGCAGGCTCGGGGCTGGCGAGTTGGCAGGTCTTTGAACGTTCACGGCGCGCAGGATTGGACCAGGTCTCAGGGTTGACCCTGATGTTGGCCATGGCTTGCCGACACAGTGCGCAGCGCCACCGGCGGCTGAGGGTCCAAGCCCAGGTGGGCGAGGATCATCTCGATCACCGGCCGCTCCAGGATGGCGGCGATGATCTTGAGCTCCCTGGCGCCGCAGTTCGGGCAGTACTGCATGTCGATATCGGACACCCGCTTGAGCAGCCGCGCCCACCTGCGGGATGACGTGCTCCACCAGGTGGGCCGACGGCTGCGCCGTGCGCCGGGCCTCGCACGAGGGGCAAAAGCCACGGCGCTTGGCAAGCTGAACGCGACCAGCTTGTCGTGCCCGCACTCCCCGCAGCGCAGGCGCAGGAAGCCGTGGGCCAGAATGCCGCACTCCAGGAAGGCGTCGAACTGGTCACGGACGAATTGCGGCAGCCCCGCACCAAGTCCATTGCATCCTTCGGCGGTGGCGGCAATTGCGGACACCACCAGGTCACCTCCGGATGCCGCGCCGCCACGCGCGCCGCGACGACGGTGGCCTTGGTGGACCTTGGCGAGGAGCGAAAGCCGGCAGGTAGAGCAGGTGGGTGGTGGTGCCGGGCATGAGCCGCTTATGGATTTCTAGGCGGCGCGACGGCGTGCGCCGTTCACGCGTTTGGCGACAAGCGCCGACTCCGGCTTCGCGGCACCAGTGCTGCGCTCCAAGGCCGGCCGCGCCGCACCGGCGGAGCCGCGCTGCTTCAGCTGCGGTTCCTCGGCAATGGTGAGTTCCGCCTGGCGGCGGAAGTGCTCGGCCAGCAGCGCGGTGGCGGCATCAGCATCGCGGGCCAGCGCGGCCTGCCCGATTTCGTCATGCTGGTCGTCGGCGCCGCGCGCGCGTTCGCCATAGCGCCACAGGTGGCGCCGGTAGCGCTCAAGCTGGTCGTACAGCGTGTCGAAGAAATGCAGCAGCCAGGGCGAGCCGCAGGCGCTGCATAGCGCGTAGTGGAAATCGCGATGGCGCCGCTCCCATTCGTCCTTGGCAGCTTTGAGGTTGTCGGGTGTGGCCTTCAGCAATCGCGCATCGGCCGATTTGAGCCGGTGGTCGGCAACCAGCACCGCCGTCTCCCATTCCTCGTCGCCGCTGGCGATCGACTGGCGCAGCGCGTGAATCTCCAGGTACGCGCGCAGCGAAGAGACGTCGAGCATCTCTTCGCGCGACAGCGGCGCCACGACGAAGCCCTTGTGGTCTTCGACCAGCACCAGGCCCTCGCCGGCGACCTGGAACAGCGCCTCGCGCAGCGGGCTGGTGCCCACGCCGTAGCGTTCGGCCAGCTTTTCGTTGGTGAGGCGTTCGCCGGCGCTGAACTCGTTGCGGATGATGTCCTGGCGCAGGCGCAGCGCGGTCTGGCCGGCCAGTGTGCGTGGATTAGCATCGCGCAAGGCGCTGGCGCGCGGGCCCCAGCGCCCAGCCGCTACCGGCAGCATGCCCTCATCGGCGGGTGCCGGTGTGGCGGTTGTCGGCGCTGCTGCCGGTATTGCCGCAGGTGTTGACGCCTTGCGCGTCACGCGGCGTGCGGAAGCCGTGGTTTGCTTCATGTTTTGATTCTATTGAGGTTTGAGATGCTTGAAGCCGTCACACCGGCGCGGCGCAGCATGCCGTAGAACAGCAGCTCGCCCTGGCCTGCGCCCTGCGGCGTCATGCGCGCAGCCTGTTCGCCGATGCGAGCCAACACATCGGGTGCAACCGGCAGGTTCGCTCCGGCCATGCTGTCGCTGGCCAGTTGCACGTCGCAAGCGCGCTGGAAAGTCCACAGCTGCTCGAACGCCGCGGCGATGCTCGCGCCGACCACCACGACGCCGTGGTTGCGCAACAGCAATACCGGATGCGTGCCCAGGCTGGCGACCAGCCGCGGGCCTTCATCCGAGGAGGTGGTGATGCCTTCGAACGGATGCAGGCCCACGCGGCCCTTGAAGTAGGCGCTGTAGAAGTTATCGTCGCGCAGTCCGCTTTGCTTGCAAGCCAAGGCCATCACGCTGGTGGTGTGGGTGTGCATCACGCAGTGGGCGTCGGCGCGCGCGCCATGCACGGCTGAATGGATCACCAGCCCGGCGGCGTTGACGCTGTAGGGCGAGTCGTCGAGCTTGCGGCCTACGGAGTCGATCTTCAGCAGGTTGGCGGCGCTGACCTCGCCGTAGTGCAGACCGTACGGATTGATCAGGAACACCGGCTGTACGCCGTCCGCGTGTGGCCCGTCCACCTGCGGCGTGTCCAGCCGCAGCGTGATGTGGTTGTAGATGCCTTCGGCCCAGCCCAGCCAGTCGAACAGCCGGTAGCACGCCGCCAGTTCCAGCCGCGCCCGCCATTCGGCCGCTGCGCAGCCCGCTGGTGCCGGGCCTGCCAACGCAAAAAAATCCTCGCGTGGTGCGAACATGGTCAGTACTCCGCTTGCCGGTCGATGGTATGCAGCAGCGGCGCGCCATCGCGCAGCCGGCACAGGTTGTCGAGGAACTGGTGCACTGTCACCGCTACCGACGGGTTGGCCGCGATATGCGGCGTGAGCATGATTTTCTCGTGGCGCCAGAGCGGGCTGTCGAGTGGCAATGGTTCTTCGGCGAACACGTCGAGCGCGGCGCCGCCCAAGTGGCCCTCATCGAGCAGCGCCACCAAGGCGGTTTCGTCGACGATGCCCCCGCGCGACACATTGATCAGGAACGCACCGGGTCGCAACCGGCGCAATTGGCTCACGCCGAGCAGTCCCCGCGTCTGCCGCGTGCCGGGCAGCAGGCAGAGCAGGCAGTCGCAGGCCGAAAGGAATTCGTCGAGTTGCACCGGGCCGGCAAATACCCCGGCGAGTTCCGGAAACGCCCGGCCACTACGCGACCAGCCGATCACGGGTAAGCCCAGCTGGTGCAAGGCGCCGGCCACCGGTCGCGCGATGTGGCCCAGGCCCAACAGCCCCACCTGGCAGCCGGCCGCGTCGCGCGCCGGCCAGCGCTGCCATAGCCCTTCGCGTTGCTGGTCGCGGTAGCGCTCGAACTCGCGGAAGTGCCGCAACAGCTGGCCCACCACATACTGCGCCACGCCGCCAGCCTGCGCCGGGTCGACCACGCGTGTCACCGCCACATGCGGCACCAGCTCGCCGCTGGCCAGGATGTTGCTGACACCGGCGCCGACCGAGGCCACCAGCCGCAGCCGGGGCAACCGCGCCGCTAGGCCCGCCGCAAGCCCGAAGCACAGGATCGCCTCGGTGCGGTGCGGGTCGCAGGCCGCCGGTTCGGTGGCAATCTCCAGCCGCGGCGCCAGTGCGCGCAGCGCAGCCAGTTGTTCGGCCACGTGGTCGCTGGCCGGGAACATGGCCACGGCCGGGAGCGTGCTGCCATCTCCCATCGCCCGCAACTCCGTTCAGCCGAGGCGCTTGTGCAGCCAGCCGATGATGCGCTGCAGTTCCGGACCGGCCTCCTCGACGATGTGAGGCAGCTTCAGGAACTCATGGTCAGCGCCGGCCACCACGGACACGGTGGTCGGCACATCGGCCTGTGTCAGCGCATTGGCCATGGCCAGCGTGTGGCTCAGGAACGCGTCCTCGTCGCCGCAGCTCAAGTAGACCGGTGGCAGTTTGGCCAGGTGCGGGCTGTGCACCGGACTCACCAGCGGATGGCGAAAGCGGTCACTGAAGTTCTGCCCCAGGTAGGACATCACATAAAGCTCGGAGGCGCCGGCATAGTAGTGCGGCTCGTTGATCCAGCGCGGCACGTCGAGCACCGCGAACTGCGGCACCAGCGCGCGAATGGCCACGGGGGCGCCGGCCAGGTCGCCACCGTCCAAGCCCTCCTCGCTGCCGAGCAGCGCCAGTGCTGTACATACCGTGAGGTTCCCGCCGGCCGAGCCGCCGCCAATGGCCAGCCGGGTAGGGTCGCCCTTGTACTGCGCGATGTTGCGCACGATCCAGCGCGCGGCGTAGATGCAGTCCTGCAGCCCCTGCGGAAACGGGTGCTCGGGCGCCAGCCGGTAGTCGATATTGACCACCACCATGCCGGCATGGCAGAACTGCATGCCGAGTTTGCGCTCGCCCTTGGCGCTGCCCGTGAACCAGCCGCCACCGTGAATATGCAGCAGCACCGGAAACGGGCCGGGGCCCTCGGGCACGTAGATTTCGGCCGACGGCGCGCCGCTGCCATCGGGCCGCAGCACCACGTGCTCGTGGAAGGTGCCGACCTGCAGTGGGTCGATCGCCGCCAGGTCCTCGAGCATCTTCATCCCACCGGCGCGCCGGTTGCGCAACTCCTCCACCGAGTCGGGGCGTGCGTAGTCGGGCAGCGCATGGCCGTGGACCTGGGCGCGCCAATGGGCTGAGCTGGCGTGGGGCATGGGAGTCTCCTTGGGTGAATGTTTTTACGGGTTCGGTGCCGGGGCTGATTGCAGGCTCTAAATTCGCCCCGGCGGGCGCGGCAGGCTGGCATTGGCGTAGCCGGCCAGCAGCCGGTCCAGCCGGCTGGCTCCGCGCCCCTCCTGCTCGGTCTGCTCCTTGCGCGCCACCGCCGCGCGGATGGTGTGCGCCGCGATGCTGCGCAGCGGCTCAATCGGGTAGTAGCCGCCGCGCGCGCGCTGCAGGCAGCGGCCGAGTTCGCGCCACTCGTCCTCACGCTGCAGCAGCTGCGCGGTCAAGATCCGCCCGCCGAGTGCCGAAGCGGCAACGCCGTGGCCCGAGTAGCCGATGCCGTAGTGCACGCGCGCATCCTCGGCCAGGCACCCGAACCAGGGCAGGCCCGAAGGTGTGCGGTCGATCGGGCCGGCCCAGCTGCGCTCGATCGGCACCTCGGCCAGTTCCGGATAAAGGTAGCGCAGGTCGCCCTCGACCTCGGCCGCGCGGCGCGCCGAATAGTCGAACGCGGCCGTGATGCGATTGCCGTAGGCGATGCTGCCGCCGCCGCGCCCCACGTAGACGCGGCCTTCTCGTGTGAGGCCGCCGTAGTTGACCATCTGGCGCGCATTCAGGCCGGCCGGTCGGCGCGTCAGGCCGTGTTGCTCTAGCAGTTGGGGAATGGGCCCGGTCATCACGATGTCGCTGGAGACCACGGCGATGTAGGGCCGGAACGCCGGCAGGTGCGCCATCCACGCGTTGGCGGCCAGTACCACCTGCGCCGCCAGCACCGCACCGGTGGGCGTCTCCACCCGCACGCCCTGGGCGCCGCCGGCAATGCGCGTCACCGGCGAATGCTCGTGCACGCGCACGCCCCGGGCGAGCGCAAGACGGCGCAACTGGCGCGCGAAGCGGGCGGGTTGCATGCGCGTGGACGTGTCCTCGATGATGCCGCTGTAGGCCGGCGCGGCGCCGAACAGGGCGCGCAGTTCGTCGGCACCGAGCACACGGTGGGGCGGCTGCAGCCCGACGCTTTGCGCGGCCTTGAACATCGGCGCCCACGGCTCCGGCTGGCCGCGCATGGTGGTGGTCCAGGCCGAAGGCTCGCGGCGCAGGCCAGCGTCGATGCCGTGCCGCGCCGCGAAGTCGTGAATGTCCTGCACCGCCTGCACGCTGTGCGCCAGTACGTTGCAGGCGTCATCGCGCCCGAGCAGGCGCAGCAGCAAGGGCAGCTTGGTCCACCAGTGGCCGGTGCCGCCACTGTTGCGTCCGCTGGCGCCGCTGCCGCAGACATCGGCCTCGACGATCACCACCTGCAACGAGGGAGCCTGCTCCAGCAGGCGCAGCGCAGTCCACAGGCCGGTGAAGCCGCCGCCGACGACGCAGACATCGGCGCGCTGCTCGCCTGCCAAGGGCGCGCCGCCTTGCGACGGTTCCAGCGCCAGCGCCTCGTCGAGCCAGTGCGAGCGGTGCACCGGCGCCGCCGGCGAGCCGGCGCGCCAGGGCTGCATGCGCAGTTCCAGCGAAGCGCTCATCAACGGCTACTTGAAGTTGGCATCCACCGCCTTGCGCAGGTTGCCCAATGCAGCCATGTATTCCTCGCCGGACAGCGGCTTGAGGGCTTCGGCAATAGGCGCCAGCGCCGGCCAGTCGGCCTTGTTATCGGGCAGCGCCACGGCCGGCGCCAGCGCGTAGCTGTTGCCTTTGGTGATGATGGCGTTCTGCGCCTCGGGCGTGATGAACCAGGCCTGGAACAGGCGCGCGGCCGCCGGGTGCGGCGCCTTGCTGAGGATGACCGTGCCGGCGTACGAGGGCGTCGCCATGCCGGGCAGTGCCTGGAAGCCGACCGGCGCGCCGGCCTGCTTCAGGCCGAGGAAGCGCGCATGCCCGACCCACGGGATCATGGTGATGGTGCCGGTGGTCAGCTGGTTCAGCATCGGTACCCAAGACGGCACCGAGTTGGCCTGCGCCTTCATCGCGCGGATCCAGGCACCGTCGATCTTGCCGCTGTTGTAGAGCTCGTTCCAGACCAGGTCGGTGGCGCGCGCGCTGTTCGGCTCGTCGATGATCAGGCCCTTGTACTTGGGCGCCAGCAGGTCGGCCGGTGTGCGCGGCAGCTCGGCGGCCTTGAGCTTGTCGGTGTTGTAGACCACGCCGAAGATCTCGGCATAGTTCACGACGAAGCGGCCCTGCGCGTCGTGGTAGCGGCGCGGGATGTTGGCGA
>CAMAWD010000043.1 GCA_945861785.1 Rhodoferax sp. OV413
GCGGAGCTCGAGGGTCGGTGCGCGCAGCGCACTTCGTCATCATTCTGGCCGCGGTTGTCCGAACGAAGCGCCCGCAGGGCGCGTAGTGAGTTCTGCGGCCCGACCCTCGGGCGAGCACCGCAGGGCAGTCGGCGCGTTCAGCGCCCGACCGCTCCAGTATGAGCCCCCGCCGGGCTGCGCCTGCCGCGACGCGCGCCAACGCCAACGCCAACGCCCATGCCCATGCCCATGCCAACGCCAACGCCAACGCCAACGCAGCCCAGGCAACGACCGTCCGCAAAGGGCCGAAAACGGACATTGGTCGGGGGTGCTGGTCGCCACGCAATCGCTCCACCACCTCAAGCTTGCAACTGCAAACGCTCGGCCGCCCACAACGTCTGGGTGATGACGCGCACCACCGCGTTGCGTTGTGTTTCGCTTGTCAGATGGCCTTGTGCGTCGAAGGCCTGGCCGGCCTGGCCGAGTGAGTAGTTGCAGGGCGTGACCCAGCACTCCAGGTTCAGCAGCAGGGGCGCGAGGTGGCCCAGCGAGCGCAGGCCGCCGAGTGCGCCTGGCGAGGCGCTCAGCAGCCCCACCACTTTGCCCTGAAACGGCTTGGTTCCGCTGGACCATTCTGGATCGCCCTTGACCGGGCTCGATACCCAGTCCAGGGTGTTCTTGAGCAAGGCGGTGTAACTGCCGTTGTACTCGGGTGAGCAGATGATCCACGCCGGGTGGTCAAACATCAATTGCTTGAGGCGGATGACATCGGCGGGGGTTCCGCCGGCCTCCAAGTCCGCGTTGTACATCGGCACGTCGAAATTGGCCAACTCGACATGTGTGACTTCAGCGCCGGCCGCTCGCGCCAAGCTTGCCGATGCGGCGGCGAGTTTGCGATTGAAGGAGTGCAGCCTGGTGCTGCCGGCAAAGATAAGGAGCTTCATCGCCCTGATTGTCGACAGATTTGTATGGCCCGGTAAAATCGCCGCTTCCCCCACACAGAGTGCATGCCCCCGGAGCCGTCAGCCGTGGCTCCCATGCGCCCATGCCGCCATGTTCTACCCGCAGATTTTTGATGTCATTGTTGTTGGTGGCGGCCATGCCGGCACCGAAGCCGCCCTCGCGGCGGCCCGCATGGGCAGCAAGACCTTGCTGCTCACCCACAATATCGAGACGCTGGGCCAGATGAGCTGCAACCCGTCGATCGGCGGCATTGGCAAAGGGCACCTCGTCAAGGAGGTCGATGCCATGGGTGGTGCCATGGCGCAAGCCACCGACGAGGCGGGCATCCAGTTCAGGATCCTCAACTCCAGCAAGGGGCCGGCGGTGCGGGCGACGCGCGCGCAGGCCGATCGCATCCTGTACAAGGGGGCGATCCGCCATCGCCTGGAAAACCAGCCGAACCTGTGGTTGTTCCAGCAGGCGGTGGATGACCTGGTGGTCGAAGGAGACCGGGTCGTCGGCGCGGTGACCCAGATTGGCATCCGGTTTCGCGCCCGGGCCGTGGTGCTCACGGCGGGCACATTCCTGGACGGCAAGATCCACGTGGGCATGAGCAACTATTCGGCCGGTCGGGCAGGGGACCCGCCAGCCTTGAGCCTGTCGGCGCGGCTCAAGGAGCTCAAGTTGCCCCAGGGGCGGCTCAAGACCGGTACACCTCCGAGGCTAGATGGCCGGTCGATCGATTTCAGCCAATGCACCGCGCAACCGGGCGACGGCATGCCAGGTGGCGAAAGTGCGCGCATGCCGGTGTTTGGTTTCCTGGGGCGCGCAGAGCAGCACCCGCGCCAGATGCCGTGCTGGATTACCCACACCAATCTGGCGACGCATGACATCATCCGCCAGGGGCTGGACCGAAGCCCCATGTTCACCGGAAAGATCGAGGGCGTAGGGCCGCGGTATTGCCCCAGCGTCGAGGACAAGATCCACCGCTTTGCCGACAAGCAGAGCCACCAGATATTTTTGGAGCCCGAAGGCCTGACTACCCACGAGGTGTACCCGAATGGCATCTCCACCAGCCTGCCTTTCGACGTGCAGTACGCCTTGGTGCGGTCCATCAAGGGCCTGGAAAATGCCCACATCCTGCGCCCGGGTTATGCCATCGAATACGACTACTTCGACCCGCGTTCGCTCAAGACGAACTTTGAGACCCGCGCCATAACCGGCCTGTTCTTTGCGGGGCAGATCAACGGCACCACCGGGTATGAAGAGGCTGCTGCCCAGGGCATGTTCGCAGGCATCAACGCTGCCTTGTTGTGCCGCGAGCAGGCGCCATGGTTGCCGGGGCGGGACCAGGCCTACCTCGGCGTGCTGGTTGACGACCTCATCACCAAGGGCGTGACCGAGCCGTACCGCATGTTCACGAGCCGCGCCGAATACCGCCTGCAACTGCGTGAAGACAATGCCGATATGCGCCTGACCGAAGTTGGCCGTACCCTTGGCTTGGTGAGCGATGTGCGATGGGATGTTTTTTGCCGCAAGCGCGATGCTGTTTCACGTGAAACAGAGCGCCTGCGGTCGATTTGGGTCAGCCCGAAGAACCTGCCGGTTGACGAGGCGGTGCGCGTGCTCGGCAAGGAGATCGACCACGAGTATTGCCTGGCCGAGCTGCTTCGGCGCCCCGGCGTGGACTATGCCGGGTTGATGTCCCTCGCCGGCGGCCAGTATGCGTCGCTTGACCTGCCGATGGCTGTTTCACGTGAAACAGCCGACGCCGGGCCCGGGGACAGCCCGGAAACTTCGGACGCCGCATTGTTTGTGCTGTCGGTCGCGGAGCAGGTCGAAACCATGGCCAAGTATTCGGGCTACATCGACCGCCAGCGCGAGGAGATCGACCGCGTGGCCCATTTCGAGACGATGCGTTTGCCGCCGGACCTTGATTACCTGGAGGTGTCCGCGTTGAGTTTCGAGGCGCGACAGACGCTCGCACGACACCGCCCCGAGACCTTGGGGCTGGCATCCCGGATTTCCGGCATCACCCCGGCCACCATCTCGCTCTTGCTGGTGCACCTCAAAAAGAAGCGTGGCAGGGCCGCCGCCGCGGACGATGGGGTTGGCAAGCTTGCCGCCTGAACCATTGCCCAAGAAACTTGCCGATGCACGCGCCAGCGCTTGAAACAGCTTTGCGCGCGGGCGCGGCCAGCCTGTTGGTTGTGTTGAGTGATGTCCAGGTCGGCCAGTTGCTTGACTACCTTGGGTTATTGCAAAAGTGGGGCAGGGTGTACAACCTCACCGCGGTGCGTGACCCGCAGGACATGCTTACCCACCACCTGCTCGACAGCCTCGCCGTGATTGGGCCGCTGCAGCGGCAACTCGGGGCGATGGGGCGGGCCGCCTCGGGCGTGCGCCTGCTCGACGTTGGCTCTGGCGCGGGTTTGCCCGGTGTGGTGATCGCCATCTGCTTTGCGGAGTTGGCGGTGACCTGCGTGGACTCGGTTGCCAAGAAGGCCGCGTTTGTCCAGCAAGTGGCCGCAAGCCTGCGCCTGCCCAACCTTCGTGGCTTGCATGCACGGGTCGAAAAACTCGACGGGCGGTTTGATGTCATCGTGTCGCGCGCCTTTGCGTCCTTGCCGGACTTTGTGGGTCTATCGGCCCAGGCGCTGGAGGAGAGCGGCGTCTGGCTGGCCATGAAAGGCAAACATCCGGCGGGCGAGTTGACGGCTCTGGCGGCTGACGTCGACGTGTTTCACGTGGAACAATTGCAGGTCCCGGGCCTCGACGCCCAGCGGTGCCTGGTCTGGATGCGGCGACGGACAAAGTAAACTCGGCGCTCTCTCTTCAGGAATCCCCCATGTTCGGTGTTGCAGACTACGGTGCCTTTGTCATCGCGATCATTGTTTTTCTGCTTATTCCCGGGCCGGGCAACCTGGCCCTGATCACATCGACCAGCAAGGGCGGGCTGCGCGGTGGCCTGGGCGCCACCTGTGGCGTGATGGTTGGCGACCAGGTCCTGATGTGGATGGCGGTTGCGGGGGTGGCCGCTGTACTGACCGCTTACCCGGCGGCGTTTCATGCGGTGCAATGGGTTGGCGCGGGCTACCTGGCCTGGCTGGGCATGCGGATGGTGCTGGCAAGGCCCGGCGATGCGCCGGTGTTGCACATCCGCACCGGGCAGTACATTCGACAGGCCCTGATGATCACGCTGCTCAACCCCAAGGCGATTGTTTTCTACATGGCATTCTTCCCCCTGTTCGTTGATCCGGCGCAGAAACCGGGCTTTTCCACTTTTGCCTTCATGGCGTTCACCATTGCCGTCCTGACCTTCGCGTATGCCGCCACGGTGGTGCTCATGGCGCACTTCCTGGCTGCGCGGCTGCGCGCCAACCCGCTGATTGGCCGGCTGATGGAAAAACTGGCCGGCGTGTTCCTCATCGGTTTCGGCATCAAGCTGGCCGTCACGCGCTGAGCACACGGCTGCTCCACGCAACCCCACCGCGCAGGCAACCACCCATGGCCAGTATTTTTTGCATTGCCAACCAGAAGGGTGGTGTCGGCAAGACCACCACCACGGTCAATCTGGCCGCGGGGCTGGCCAAGGCCGGACAACGTGTGTTGATGGTCGACCTCGATCCGCAGGGCAATGCCACCATGGGTTCGGGCGTCGACAAGCGCCAGCTCAAGGCCAGCATCTACGACGTCTTGCTGGAGTCGAGCTCCGTGGCCCAGGCGCGGGTGCGCAGCGACAAACTGGTCGCTGCCGGTTGTGGTTACGACATACTGGGTGCCAACCGTGAGTTAGCGGGCGCCGAAGTGGAGCTGGTCGACGTCGAGCGCCGCGAGCGCCGCCTCAAGGCCGCGCTGACCGAGGTGGAGCACGAGTACGACTTCATCCTGATCGATTGCCCGCCTTCGCTGTCGATGCTCACGCTCAACGGCCTGTGCTGCGCCCACGGAGTGCTGGTCCCGATGCAGTGCGAGTATTTCGCACTGGAGGGCCTGACCGACCTGGTCAACACCATCAAGCAGGTCCGGGCCAACCTGAACAAGGACCTTGCCGTGATCGGCCTGCTGCGTGTGATGTTCGACCCGCGCATCACGCTGCAGCAGCAGGTCAGCGACCAGCTCAAGCAACACTTCACCGACAAGGTGTTCGACACGGTGATCCCGCGCAACGTGCGGCTCGCCGAGGCGCCAGGTTATGGCGTGCCGGGCGTGGTGTTCGACCCGTCGTCCAAGGGAGCGCAGGCCTACCTTGCGTTCGCAAGGGAAATGGTCGAGCGCATCGGTCGGCTCTGACGCACCTTGCTACTCTTTTCATAGCGTATGAGTGAACCGATTGTGCTGGTGCTGCCCGGCTGGCAGGGTTCCGGCCCCCGGCATTGGCAAAGCCTGTGGGAAGCGGAGCACGGCTGCACGCGCGTCGAGCAGCACGACTGGCAGCGCCCGTTGCGCGGTGACTGGATCGCGCGCCTCGAAGACGTGGTGCTGGAACATGCGATGCCGTCGGCGAGCCGCGCCGCCGCACCCTGCATCGTGCTGGCGGCCCACAGCCTGGGTTGCTTGCTGGTAGCCGCCTGGGCAGCGCATTCCCGCAACAGCGCGCTGGTGCACGGGGCGTTGCTGGTGGCGCCAGGCGACCCCGAGCGCGAGGCCTTGCGGGGCGTGCTTTCGAGTTGGTCCCCCATCGTCCTGCAGCGCCTGCCATTTCGCAGCACTTTGCTGGCGAGCCACAACGACCCGTATTGCAGCTTCGAGCGGGCTGGCGCTTTTGCGGCGGCCTGGGGCTCCGAACTGCTGGACTGCGGTGCCAGTGGCCATATCAATGCCGAATCCGGCCTCGGCCTGTGGCCACAGGGGTACGCCCTGCTGCAGGGCTTGTGCCAGCCGTCAAACCCGGTCTGAACGACCTGAAAGAAAACACCATGGTGACCAAGAAACTCAAGGGATTGGGCCGCGGCCTGGAGGCATTGTTTGGTCCGACGGCCCAAGGCAGCGCGGCACTGGCACTGGCCGAATCGGGTGCTTCGGGCCCCGGGTTGCCGGCTTCCCTGTTGCTGACCGACATGGTGCCGGGCAAGTACCAACCCCGCACACGCATGGACGAGGGCGCCCTGTACGAGTTGGCAGAGTCGATCAAGGCGCAGGGCATCATGCAACCGATTCTGGTGCGCCAGTTGTCGGACACCGAGGGCCTGGCCCGCATGGCGGCCTTCGTGGCGCACAACGGTGGCAGTGCCGATGCCGATGCGCTGTCGGGCCGCCCGGTGTACGAGATCATCGCCGGCGAGCGCCGGTTTCGCGCGGCGCGGCTGGCTGGGCTCGACAGTGTGCCGGTGCTGGTGCGGGATGTCGGGGACGAAGCGGCGGCGGCCATGGCGCTGATCGAGAACATGCAGCGCGAGGATCTCAACCCGCTCGAGGAAGCCCAGGGCCTGCAGCGCCTGGTGCGTGAGTTCGGGATGACCCACGAGCAGGCCGCCCAGGCCGTCGGGCGTTCACGCAGCGCGGCCAGCAACCTGTTGCGCCTGCTCAACCTGGCCGAGCCGGTGCAGACGATGCTGATGGCCGGCGACCTTGAAATGGGGCACGCCCGCGCCCTGCTGGGCCTCGAAAAAGTGTCGCAGATCACCGCGGCGACCCAGATCGCCGCCCGCAAGATGACGGTGCGGGAAGCCGAGAGCCTGGTCAAGAAGCTCAGCGCCGAATTCACGCTCACCTCGACCAAACCCAAGAAGGAAAAATCGCGCGATCTGCGCCGCGTGGAGGAGGAGTTGTCCGACCTGCTCACCGCCGAGGTGGAGGTGCGTGTCAAGAAGCGCGTCAAACGCGCCGGGCGCATGCTGGAGATGGGCGAGGTCGTGATCCAGTTTGGCTCTCTCGACGAACTCAATGGTTTGATCGACAAGCTTAGCCACGGGGCTTCGCGTTAGGGCCTGCATGCCCGGCCCGGGCGCGCACCGCTGCCTGAGGGTGCGTTGGTGCTGGACGCCGGTTGCGGCCTGGGCCATGGGCTGCAGGCCCTGCGCGAGGCGTATCCGTCGGCGCAGGTGCACGGCATTGGATGGAGTTGGCCGCTGCGCCTTGTGTGCGCTTTGCGCTGTCCCTGGGCGCGCGTGCGCCAGGGCGGCATCTGGCGCGCCGACTGGCGACCCTGCCAACTCGTCTACCTGTTCCAGCGCCCCGAAAGCATGGCGCGCGCACCATGTGGTCTGCTTGTCCGACGGATGCCCGGTGTGGGTCTACCTGGCCCCGTTTTCCCGTGCTGCAGCGCCTGTGGCCGCGCGCACAAATCAGTTGCCCCAATGACACATTGGCGCGGTAACTCGGCGTAACATGGCGGACATTGATATTGACATCGCGGAGATTTTTTGTGGAGCACGCAGAACCAGCGCCCGGCCACCCGGCGGTTTCGTCCGACGTTGGCGCCACCCTGCCGCGCGCCCGGGACTCCATGCAGGACCTGACCCGCGTGTTCGACGCCACCGTTCTGGTCATGGCGCACCTGGCCGAACCTGGCGAGGCGGGCAACCACATCGTGCGCATACAGCATTACGTGCGTGCGTTGGCCTACAAACTCAAGGCATCCCCAGCCTATGGGCGGCGGATGTCCGAACACAGCATCGGCCTGTTGTTTCGCGCGTGCCCCCTGCATGACATCGGCAATGCCGGCGTACCGGATCGCATCCTGCTCAAGCCAGGGCCGCTGAGCCCGGACGAAATCGACGTCATCCGCACCCATCCGACACTCGGGCGCGATGCCATCGAGCAGATCCGCACCAGTGCGGGTGTGTCGACAGAGTTTCTTGAGGTCGCGCGCGACATCGCCTACAGCCACCACGAACACTGGGACGGCCAGGGTTATCCGCAAAACCTGGCGGGTGAACGCATCCCGCTGGCGGCCCGTGTCATGGCGATCGCCGACACCTACGACGCCCTGACCAGTGACCGCGTCTACCGCTCCGGTGTTGCGCACGACAAGGCCGTCCAGCAGATTTTCCAGGAGCGGGCTTCGCAATTCGACCCCGAAATGGTCGACGCTTTCATCGAGATCCAGGACGAATTCGCCGCCATCGCGGACCGCTACGCCGACACCGACTCCGACCTGCAGCAGAAGATCGACTACATGGCCAAGGCGATTGCCGAGAGCCCCTGACTACAGGGTGAACACCTTCCCGGGGTTCATGATGTTGTGCGGGTCCAGCGCCCGCTTGATCGTGCGCATGATCTCGACCGCGCCGTCACCCGCCTCGGACACCAGAAAATCCATCTTGTGCAGGCCGATGCCGTGTTCACCCGAACAGGTGCCGCCCAAAGCCAGCGCGCGGGTCACCAATTGGTGGTTGAGCTTTTCGGCCGTCACGCGTTCTTGCGGCAGGTCGGGGTCCAGCAGGTACCCGAAGTGGAAGTTGCCGTCGCCAACATGCCCCACCAGGAAATACGGAATGCCTGAGGCATCGGCCTCTGCCACGGAGTCGAGCAGGCAATCGGCCAGACGGGAAATCGGCACACAGGTGTCGGTGGAAATCGCGCGGCAACCGGGGCGCGACTGGATGGCCGCAAAGTAGGCGTTGTGGCGCGCGGTCCAAAGGCGGGTGCGCTCTTCGGGGGTGCTGGCCCACTCGAACGCCTTGCCACCGTGGTCACTGGCGATCTCCTGCACCGCTTCGGCCTGCTCCTTGACCCCGTTTGGGGAACCATGGAACTCCATCAGCAACATCGGTTCCTCGCGCAGGCCGAGTTTGGCGTAGCGGTTCACCATGCGCACCGAATTCACGTCGATCAACTCCACCCGTGCAATCGGGATGCCGATCTGGATCACCTGGATCGTGGTGCGCACGGCGGCTTCGATGCTCGGAAAAGAGCAGACCGCTGCGGTGACCGCTTCTGGCAGGGGGTAGATGCGCAGCGTGATCTCGGTGATGACCCCGAGTGTGCCTTCGCTGCCCACCATCAGGCGGGTCAGGTCGTAACCGGCCGCGGACTTCCTGGCGCGTGTTCCGGTGCGGATCACCTCGCCGCTGGCGGTGACAACCTCGAGCGCCAGCACGTTCTCGCGCATGGTGCCGTAACGCACGGCATTGGTCCCGCTGGCGCGGGTGGCGCTCATGCCACCGATGCTGGCGTCGGCGCCGGGATCGATCGGAAAGAACAGCCCTGTGCTCTTGATCTCGTCGTTCAGTTGCTTGCGTGTCACGCCCGGCTGCACCGTCACGGTGAGGTCTTCCGCGTTGATCGACAAGACCTTGTTCATGCGGCCCAGATCGATGCTGATGCCACCCTGCACGGCAAGCAGGTGGCCCTCCAGCGACGAGCCCACGCCAAACGGAATCACCGGCGCCCGGTATTCGCTGGCCAGCGCCACCACGGCGGACACGTCGGCCGTGGATTCGGCAAACACCACGGCCGCCGGGGGTGGCGCCGCAAATGACGACTCGTCGCGCCCATGCTGTTCACGCACGACCAGTGCGGTTGAACAACGCTCCGCGAAACGCTGTCGCAGCGCATCGATCAAGGCCTGTGGCACGTCGCGTTGGGCGACTTGGGGCAGCAGGTGTTCGGGATGGGCGGGTGCGTTCATGGTGGTTCTCCAAAGCTCGGTCCAAGTGTACGCCGGCGCGGCGTTTGTCGCGGATCGTCGTCGCCCGCTGGTGTTGCGCGGCCGCGTCCGGCCTCCGCAGGCCCCACGCCGCGCGTGCCTGCGCCCAGGCGCGACAATGTCGCGAACTCTGGAGACCGCAACATGGGCAACCGCCTCACACAGATAGCCACCCGCACCGGCGACGACGGCACCACCGGCCTGGGTGACAACACCCGCATTTCCAAGAACGCCCTGCGCGTGCACGCCATGGGCGATGTGGACGAACTCAACTCCAATATCGGTGTGTTGTTGTGCGAAGACATGCCCTTGCCGGTGCGCACTGTGCTGGTGGAAATCCAGCACCAGCTGTTCAACCTGGGTGGCGAGTTGTCCATCCCGGGCTTCGAGCTGCTCAAGGCCGAGGCAGTGCTGGCGCTCGACCAGGCGCTGGCCGAACACAACGAAAAGTTGCCGCGGCTGAAGGAGTTCATCCTGCCTGCCGGCACCCGCGCCGCAGCGCTGGCCCATGTGTGCCGCACGGTGGCGCGCCGCGCCGAACGCGCCGTGGTGGCGTTGGGCGCGCAGGACGCCCTCAAGGACACCCCGCGCCAGTACCTGAACCGCCTGAGCGACCTGCTGTTCGTGCTGGCGCGCGTGCTCAACCGCTTTCGCACCGATGGCTCGGTTGGCGACGATGTCTACTGGAAGAGCGAGCGGATGCAGCAGGGCGCTGCGGACTAAGGAAAGGAGGCGTCGGCACCCACGCGTCAGCGTGGCGCCAGCACCGCCATCGTGATGCGTGACACGCAGGTCAGTTCGCCGGCGTCGTTGTGCAGGTCGATGTGCCACACCTGCGTGGTGCGCCCGATGTGCACTGGCCGCGTGACACCGGTGACCCAGCCGCTGGTGGCGCCCTTGATATGGTTGGCGTTGATGTCCAGGCCGACGCAGCGGTAACCTTCGGGCGCTGCCGAGGCCGCGCCGCAGGATCCGAGCGTCTCGGCCAGAACCACCGACACCCCACCGTGCAGCAGGCCGTAAGGTTGTTTGGTGCGTTCGTCCACCGGGATACGGGCGCGGATGAAGTCGTCGCCCACCTCCAGGAATTCCATGCCCAGATGGGCCACGGCCGTGCCGATGTGCATGGCGGTGAGGGTTTCGATCGATATGGGTTTTTTCCAGATACGCATCCGAACTCCAGGGCAAAGGCAGGCCATTGGGGGTGTGGCAACATGAACACGCGCAAGTTGCGGTGCCCCGAAAGTATCGCACCGCAGGAATTGCGCAGTGCTGGCCCTGCCGCGGTGTTTGCGATAACCTCGTGCCATGCAAAGTACCAGCCCTGCACATTCTTTTCCCGAGATCCGGCGCTACCAGGATTGGCTGGCGGTGCACAGGGGCTTGGTTTTTGCGTCCTACGATGCCTTGTTGCACTGGTCGGTCACCGACCTCGATGCCTTCTGGCAAAGCATCTGGGACTACTTTCTTATTCACTCGCCTACGCCCCACACAGCCGTGCTGGCCGAGCGGCGCATGCCCGGTGCGGTCTGGTTTCCCGGTGCGCAGGTCAACTACGCACGGCAGGTTTTCCGGCATGTGGAGCCGGCGCATGCGGCTGGCATGCCAGCCGTGCTCAGCCACACCGAGAAGAGCCTTGCCCTTGGGCAGCCGGGCACGCTGAGCTGGCCGGAGTTGCGCCGCCAGTCCGCCTCGCTGGCCCTGACCCTGCAGGAGATGGGTGTGCAGCCGGGCGACAGGGTGGCGGCTTACCTGCCCAACGGGCCCCAGGCCGTCGTGGCCTTCCTGGCCTGTGCCAGCATCGGCGCAGTGTGGAGCCTGTGCGCGCCCGACATGGGCAGCAACGCTGTGCTGGACCGCTTTCGCCAGATCGGGCCACGGGTGTTGATTGCCTGTGATGGTGTCACGTACGGCGGTCGCGACCAGGACCGCCTGCGGGTGGTGGCCGAACTGCGTGCCGCCCTGCCGACGGTTGTGCACCTGATCGTCCATGACAGCCTGGGGACCTTGGCCGCGGCGCGGACGGGTGGATTCGATGCCATCGACCTTGCCGATGCACTTGCCCGCGACGACACGAACACGCGCGACTTTGAGCCGTTGAACTTGCCCTTCGACCATCCTTTGTGGATCGTGTATTCCAGCGGCACCACCGGCTTGCCCAAACCGATCGTGCATGGCCACGGCGGCATCGTGGTGGTGCATCTGGCGCTGATGACCCTGCACAATGACATCGGTTGCAGCTACGCGCCGCATTCCCGGGGTGAGCGGTTCCATTGGTACAGCTCCACCGGATGGATCATGTGGAATTGCCAGCTCGGTGGCTTGCTGGGTGGCACCACATGCTGCATCTTCGACGGCAATCCGGCCGGTGTCTCGGTCGACGCAGCAGGTCAGCGCGTGGCCCCGGACTGGAGCACCCTGTGGCGTTTTGCGTCACAGTTAAGGGTCACGTTCTTCGGTGCCGGAGCAGCCTATTTTGCCAACTGCCAGAAGGCTGGCCTGGACCTGTCCACGTGTGGCGACCTGTCGACCATCCGGGCCCTGGGCACCACCGGTTCGCCCTTGGGCGCCGATACCCAGGCCTGGGGCACGGCGCAATTTCGCCGGCTGCGGCACGACGGAGGCGACGTCGTGAGCGCCGCCGGGCCGCCCCAAGGCGCGAAGGCCCCCTCGGGGGGCAGGGAGCCACACGAAGTGGGCGAGCGTGGGGGCGATGTCGTCGCCGCCGGGCCGCCCCAAGGCGCGAAGGCCCCCTCGGGGGGCAGGGAGCCACACGAAGTGGGCGAGCGTGGGGGCGATATCTGGTGGTGCAACATGTCGGGCGGAACGGACTTTGCCGGCGCGTTCATTGGTGGCAACCGCGAGTTGCCGCTGGTGCCGGGCGAGATGCAGTGCCGGCTGCTGGGGTGCGCGGTGGCGGCCTGGAACGAGCAGGGCGAAGTGGTGACAGACGCAGTGGGAGAGCTGGTCTGCACCGAGCCCATCCCGTCCATGCCCCTGTATTTCTGGGGCGATACCGGCAACCAGCGTTACCTCTCGAGTTATTTCGACATGTTCCCGGGTGTCTGGCGGCACGGTGACTGGCTCAAGGTGCTGCCAAATGGCGGCTGTGTGATCTACGGCCGCTCCGACGCGACCATCAACCGGTATGGCCTGCGCATGGGCACGAGCGAGCTCTACAGCGCGGTCGAGGCCTTGCCGGAGGTGCTGGACGCGATGGTGGTGGACCTCGAATACCTGGGGCGCGAGAGTTACATGCCGCTGTTTGTGGTGCTGCGCCAGGGCGTGCAGCTCGACGCGGTGCTGCGCGAGCGCCTGAACGAGGCGATTCGCAGTGCGCTGTCGCCGCGCTTCGTGCCCAACGACATCTTTGAGGTGCCCGAGGTTCCGCGTACCTTGTCGGGCAAGAAGCAGGAGTTGCCGATCAAGAAGTTGTTGCTCGGTCAGCCCCTGGACAAGGTGGTGAATCGCGAGGCGATGGCCAACCCGCATTGCCTTGACTGGTATGTGGCGTTCGCACAATCCCGCGTGGGCAAGGGTTGACCAGGGCAGTGGGGCGCGGCGCGTGGCAGTGTGGGCGCGTCGGGTTGGTTCAGGGCTCGACCCGGTGCAGCGTGATCAGGCTCATCAGCGCCGACACCACCTCGGGTTTGAAGCCAACGCGTGCCTTGCCGAAACCGTCGCCGCCGCCCATCACCAGCTTCTGGATGTATTCGACACAATCGCGTGAGCCCCAGAAAATCCGGATTGCCTTGGCGATGCGTTCATGGTGCGCCGCGATCACCGCCAGGGCAGTGTCGATTCCCACTTGCCGTGGCAACTCGTGCAGCGGCATCGGGCGAGTCGCAAGGTCTTCCTCGTCCCAGTGGATCGGCGGAAAACCGATCTCCTTGTTGTTGCCGGTGGTGGCCATGCGCGTCCCCAAGTCAATGGCGTGTGATCACTGATTATCGGCGTGCTTTGCGCGCCGTGCCGATCCCGCGCACCGCCCGGTTGCCGGCGCCGCGAGGGCGCAGGCCAGCAACCACTGGCAAAAATGGCCCAGCGCGGGTTTGTGTTCGGTGCGTTCCGGCATGACGAGGTGGTAGGAGCGGTCACTGTGCAGGCGGCGGGTGCAGGCCACCACCAGTGCCCCGCTGGCGAGTTCGGCATCGACCAGCAGCCGTGGCACCAGCGCCACGCCCATTCCATGTGCCGCCGCAGCCGCCGTCATGGAGAACAACTCGTGCCGTGGACCCGACAGCGTGGCCTGCGCCGCCACCCCTGCGGCCTCGAACCACTGTTGCCATGCCAGGGGCCGGGTGCTTTGCTGCAGCAAGGGCATTCCCGCGAGTTTGGTTGGAGCCACAGGACGGCCGCCGCGCAGCATCGCCGGAGCGCAGACGGGAACCAGCTCCTCGCGCAACAGCTCGACCGCCCGCGTACCAGCCCAGTTGGCCACCTGCTCCGGCGAGCCAGCGTAGAGCGCACAGTCGAAGCCGGTGTCGGAGAAAAGAAAAGGTCGCGTGCGGGTTTCGATGTTCACCACGATGTCCGGGTGCTGTGTTGCCAGCCCGGGCAGGCGCGGTATCAGCCAGCGCGTCGCGAACGTGGGCACGGCAGCCAGCGTGATCGAGCGCCCCTCGCCATGCCCCGACATGGCCTCCAGCGTGTCGCGCTCCAGCGTTTGCAGGCCCAGGCGCACCTGCCGTGCATACGCGCTGCCACGCTCGGTGAGCGCTACACCGTGGCGGGTGCGCTGGAACAGCGCGTGGCCTACCAGTGTTTCTAGCGTGGCGATCTGCCGTGACACCGCACTCTGCGTCAACGCCAGCTCCTGCGCCGCGCGGGTGTAACTCTCGTGCCGCGCTGCTGCTTCGAAACACAGCAGGGTATGGGTGGCGGGAATCTGGCGGCGCACGTTTGCCGTGTGGCTGTTGCTCAGGCGCCGTCGGGCTTGATCTGGGCGCGCGCGGTGAGCGGTAAAGCGGACAGGGCTGCGGCACAGGCGGCCGCCAGCAACTGGCGGCGGGCAGGGCAGGGCTTGTTCATGGTGCGGGTGGGTCTCCAAGGGGTGTACGCAGGTGTGCGATGCCGCGTTGTTCGACGAACTTGGTGGTGGTTTCCCACAAATGGTCACCAAAGTAAAAGGGTGCGAACGCGCTCGCCCCCGGCAGTGGCAGTGGCGCGATCACGGCGTCGACGCGCGCCTCATAAAAGAACGGTATGGAGCAACGTTCGCGGCCGGAGCCCAGCACGCGGTGAACCGTGGCGCGGATCGCCCCTGCGGTCCAGCGCTCCAGCACCTTGCCGAAATTCACGGCCAGGGTGGCTTCCTCGGGCGGCACATCGATCCAGGTGCCGTCCAGGTGCTGGGCCTGCAGACCCTCGACACCGTCCTGTGCCAGCAGGGTCATGAAGCCGGTGTCGACGTGCGCACGCGCAAGCAGGTAGTGCGGCTCGCCCTTGTGCGCAGTCCAGGCATCGGTGGCGGCCACGCCCTCGAACGACTCTGGCGGGCGCACCGGGTAATGCAGCAGGCGCAAGGTGGAAACGCCACCGTCAAAAGCGGCGTCGAAGCAGTGCGCCGGCAGACCGAGCCCGCGCGCCACCGATTGCATCAGCGCCGCCGACAGGCGAACCATGGCGAGGTAGTAGCCACTGGCGCAGTCCCGCCAACCTGGCAGCGATTGCTCATCGGGAAGAGGGGTTGCCTCGCGCAGCGGATCGCGGTTGTCCACAACGCTCGCACCGTAGGCCAGGTCCGGCCCGATGTCGATGCCTTCCTTGTAGGTGGTCAGACCGTTCTGTAGCGGGAACCAGCCCCGGTAGACGTTGGGGCGGGCCGGGTCGAAGTTCCAGCGCCATAACTTTCGGATATCGGCCTCTGGCAGCGAGAACAGGCTCAGCAGCATGCGCCGCCGCGCTGGGTCGAGCACCGCCCAGGCCGGCAAGCCGGTGATCACCAGCATGCCTGCTGACCGGGCCGCCGCGAGGATTGCGGCGTCCACGCCGGAACGGGCCGCAGGGTCTTGGCCGAACAGGGCGCTGATGTCGATCCGCGGGATGTCGTGTTCCACAGGGGGCCCTCTGTGTTTGTGCCTGGGTCGCTTGTGACCGCCGGGCGATGTCGAAGTGTAGCCATTGCAGCGGCAGTCAGTTCGGGTGGCGCAGCTCCAAATATGCGATTGGTGCATATCTGGATGCATATTGATTGCTTGCCGCGTTATCGGCCCCGCACTACCATCCCGTTGCTCGCGCAGCCGCGCCCCTTCAAGACATACGGAGACCCCCATGGCCCACACCGCATTCAATTGGCAAGACCCGTTCTTGCTCGACGCCCAGCTCACCGACGAAGAGCGCATGGTGCGCGACGCGGCCGCGGCCTATTGCCAGGACAAACTCCAGCCACGTGTCACCCAGGCATTCCGTGATGGCACGACCGATATCGCCATCTTCCGCGAGATGGGTGCGCTCGGCCTGCTGGGCCCCACCATTCCCGAGGGCTACGGTGGCCCCGGCCTGAACTACGTGGCCTATGGGCTGATTGCGCGCGAGGTGGAGCGGGTGGATTCGGGCTACCGCTCGATGATGAGTGTGCAGAGCTCGCTGGTGATGGTGCCGATTTTCGAGTTCGGCACCGAGGCGCAGCGCCAAAAGTACCTGCCGAAACTGGCGACGGGCGAATGGATCGGTTGTTTCGGCCTGACCGAGCCCGACCACGGCTCCGACCCCGGCTCCATGGCCACGCGTGCGCACAAGGTGGCGGGAGGCTACAAGCTCAAGGGCTCCAAGATGTGGATCTCCAACAGCCCGATCGCCGATGTGTTCGTGGTCTGGGCCAAGGAAGTGTCCGAAGGCGGGCAGGTCGGGCCGATACGTGGTTTCGTGCTCGAAAAAGGCATGGCCGGCCTGAGTGCGCCGGCGATCCATGGCAAGGTTGGGCTGCGGGCCTCGATCACCGGCGAAATCGTGATGGACGGTGTGTTCTGCCCCGAGGAAAACGCCTTCCCCGAGGTGCAGGGCCTCAAGGGCCCGTTCACCTGCCTGAACTCTGCGCGTTACGGCATCGCCTGGGGCGCTTTAGGCGCCGCCGAAGACTGCTGGCTGCGCGCACGCCAGTACACGCTGGACCGCAAGCAGTTCGGCCGCCCGCTGGCTGCCAACCAGCTGATCCAGAAAAAACTCGCCGACATGCAGACCGAAATCGCGCTGGGCCTGCAGGGTTGCCTGCGCCTGGGCCGCATGAAGGACGAAGGCACGGCGTCGGTCGAGATCACCTCCATCCTCAAGCGCAATTCCTGCGGCAAGGCGTTGGACATTGCCCGACTGGCACGCGACATGATGGGCGGCAACGGTATCTCCGACGAGTTCGGCGTGGCGCGCCACCTGGTCAACCTGGAAGTGGTGAACACCTACGAAGGCACACACGACATTCATGCGCTGATCCTGGGCCGCGCCCAGACCGGCATTGCGGCGTTTGCGAACTAGCCCGGCAATGCTGGTCAGCAGCCGACGCGCGCCCGGTCTGTGTTTTGGCTTTCGGTTGTGAATACGGGATGCGGGGCGCTGTTGGCGAGCCGAGAGGACTGACCAGTTGCCGCCGCTCGTGTCCCCCGCCCTGCGGGCTCCGCCTTTACCTCGCCGCGACAACTGGTCAGTCCTCTGGGCAGCGGGCGTGTCTGGTGCACCAGCAGATGGGGTCACAGCGGATGGCGCAGCGGATGGGGTCACGCAGCGGATGGGGTCAGGTCTTGCGTTGCGACATTCAGCCGCCGGCACACAGCCGCCGGGGTCAGGTCTTGTTTTGCAATGTCGCAAAGCAAGACCTGACCCCCAGCCCCCACCAAGGTCAGCAATCGGCCTCTCACTGGCAGTCACCAAGAACCCGAGCCAGCCACGGACTGCATGAAACAACAAGGAACCTTCCCGATGAACCCACAGCAAGCACCGGCATCCACCCAAGGCGCCCTTTCCCACATCAAGGTTCTGGATCTGTCGCGCGTACTGGCCGGGCCGTGGTGCAGCCAGATGCTGGCCGACCTGGGGGCCGACGTGATCAAGGTGGAGCGCCCGGGCGAGGGTGACGACACACGCCACTGGGGCCCGCCGTTCATGCAGGATGCGCAGGGTCGCGACACCGACCAGGCGAGTTACTTCACCTGCACCAACCGCAACAAGCGTGCAATTACCGTGAACCTGGCCGACCCGCGCGGCCAGGCCCTGGTGCGGCAGCTCGCGCTGCAAAGCGACGTTCTGGTGGAAAATTTCAAGGTCGGCGGGTTAGCCGCCTATGGACTGGACTACGCCAGCCTGAAGGTGCTCAACCCGCGCCTGATCTACTGCTCGATCACTGGCTTTGGCCAGACGGGGCCCTACGCAGAACGTGCTGGCTACGACCTCATGATCCAGGCGATGAGCGGCATGATGAGCATCACCGGGCGTGCAGACGGCACGCCGGGTGGCGGCCCGCAGCGCGTCGGGGTGGCACTGACCGACCTGTTCACCGGTACCTTCGCGGCCACCGCGATCCTGGCAGCGCTCGAGGTGCGCAACCGCACCGGCGCCGGTCAGCAGATCGACATGGCCCTGCTGGACGTCGGCATGGCCATCCTGGCCAACCAGGCCGCAGGTTTCCTCAATACCGGCAAGATTCCGCAGCGCCAAGGCAACAGCCACCCCAGCCTGGCGCCCTACCAGGACTTTCCCACGCTGGATGGCTCGATGTTGCTGGCGATCGGCAACGACGGCCAGTTCAGCCGTTTCTGCCATGCTGCTGGAAAACCCGAGTGGAGCCAGGACGCGCGTTTCAAGGGCATGGCGGGTCGCGTCACGCACAGGGTTGCGATGATTGCGTTGATGGAAGAGGTCACCCGCACCCGTACCACTGCCGCATGGATTGCACTGCTCGAAGACAAAGCCGTGCCGTGCGGGCCGATCAACCATATCGGAGAGGCCTTCGACGACCCGCAGGTCCGGGCACGCGGTTTGGCAGTCAGCCAGGCGCGCGCCCCCGACCTGGCTGCGAGTGATGGCATCACTGCCGTGCGCAGCGTGGCCAGCCCGATGCGCTTGGTCGACACGCCACCTGTTCTGCGCCGCCCGCCGCCCGCACTGGGCGAACACACTGGCGAGGTGCTGGCAGAACTCGGTTTGGATGCCGCGGCCGTGGCGGCGCTGCGGGCTGCAGGTGTGGTGTGAGCGTGTTTTGGTGGCATCTTGGGCGCGTACAGGCGCTGATTGCCACGCGGCCCGAATGCGCACTGTTGGCCCCACTGGCGGCATGTTGAACGCCAGCTGCCAGCAAGGCGCTGGCCAAGGGCTTGTTGCGCAGATTGCCATAATCCCGCATGACCCGCCCACACCAGCTTGACCAGCGCCTTATTCTCTGGTTGTCGCTGGCGCAGCTGATCACCTGGGGCAGTGCCTTCTACACCTTTGCGCTGCTGGTCGAGCCGGTGGAGCGCGAGCTGGGCCTGGGGCGCGCGCAGACATCGGTGGCGTTCAGCCTGGCCCTGCTGGCCGAAGGTTTCTGCGCCTACCCGGTCGGGCGCTGGATCGACCGCGGGCACGAGCGTGCGGTATTGACCGGTGGCTCCTTGCTGGTGGGGGCGAGCCTGTTGTTGCACGGTTTCGTCACCAGCCTGTGGACTTTCTATCTGGCCTGGACATTGTTGGGCGTTGGCATGGCGGCCACCTTGTATTCGCCCGTATTCGCTGTCATCACACGCCGTTTTCCGGACAACTTCCGGCGCGGCATCATTACCGTGACGTTCCTGGGCGGCCTGGCCAGTACGGTGTTCATTCCTTTGACCGCCTGGCTGATCTCCGCGTTCGGATGGCGCCACGCCCTGTGGTGCCTGGCCGCCCTGCAGTTCGTGGTGTGTGTGCCCCTGCACGGATATTTGCTGCGCAATGCGCCGGCAGGTCGGCATCCGGGCGCCGGGTTGCCTGCGGCGGCCGACATCTCTCGCCATGTCACTAGCGCACCGTTTTTGCTGATCGGTGTGTTTGTGGTCCTGACCATGGCGGTGGCTGGTGCCTTGGCTGCCCATTTGGTGAGCATGCTGCGCGAGAGCGGCTTGTCGGATGCCTGGGTCATCGCGGCTCCCGCCAGCATCGGGGTGGTCCAGGTGGCGGGTCGCGCGCTGCTGTATTTATTCGAGCGGCATGTTGATGTGCACCTGGCCAACCGGATCATCCCTTGCCTGCTGCCGACGGGGCTGGCGGCCCTTCTGGCTTCATCGTGGCTCAGTAGCTTCAGCGCTGCCACCGGAGTTGCGCTGGTGGTGGTTTTTGTGCTGCTGTACGGGGTCGGCAACGGCCTGAACACCATCGTCAAAGGCACGGTGATCGCGGAATATGTGGACCACCGCCATGTGGCAAGCCTCAATGGCGCCCTCGGGATTCCGGCCGCATTGGCGCGCGCTGCAGCGCCACTGGCGCTGGGTTTGTTGTGGAGCCGGGAAGCTGGTTACAGCGTGGGATTGTGGATGCTGCTGGCCATGAGCAGCATCGGCCTCGCCGCCTTGCTGCTGGCGATGCGCTTGTCGCTGGCCGCGCGCACCGCGGACCAAGGCTGAGCCGCAAGTTTACTGCTTGGCGAGTGTGGCGCCGTCGGCCTTGACGGTGTTGCCCACGGCCCAGGCGGGTTGGGTTTCCTGCTCGAAAGTCTTGACCGTGCCGTCCTTCATCTTGACCGTGGTGACCCAGACCTTCTTGCTGGTCATTTTCTTCTGGATCTCGTTGCCTATGACGCCGCCAGCCACTGCGCCGCCGACGGTCGCCACGGTATTGCCGGTGCCCTTGCCCACCTGGTTGCCCAGCAGGCCGCCGGCTACTGCGCCACCCGCCACGCCCAGCATGCCACCCTTGCCCTTGCGCTTTTCCTGCGTGAGCGTCTGCACGGTGCCGCAGGTGTCGCACAAGGTGACGGCGACTGCCGCCGTCTTGGCCTTCTCGGTCAGGGCTTTGGCCTTGTCGGTCACCGTCTGAACGGTGGTGGTTTGTGCCCAGGTGGATGCGGCAGCCAGCAAAAGGCCAGTGATCAGCAGCTTTTTCATCGCAGATCTCCTTGGAGTTCGTCCATGATTAGACACGTGTTCAACGTGCGAGGGCGTACTTTGGCGGACCGTGAACTGCAAAGAACTTGCTGCAAATCAATGGTGCCAGCGGTGTGGCGACGACCATCAGGCGCGCGTATTGCCCGCGGGTGCTTGTGGCTGCGCCGCAGGTTGTGGCAACGCTGGTGCCGGAGACCAGGCGCGCTGGTCGGCCGAATGCAGCACGCCGCCATCCACAGTCACCTTGGCGCCAACAGTGGCCGGGGTGTGTTGCTCCACGCTGTGTACGCTGCCGTCCTCCATGCGAACCTGCACCTGGTAGATGGTTTCCTTTTTCATGTTCTTCTCGATGGCATTGCCTGCCAGCCCGCCACCGACGGCGCCCAAAATAGTGGCTACCGCGCGGCCGCCGCCCTTGCCGATCTGGTTGCCCAGCACCGCACCCAGCGCGCCGCCAGCCACCACACCCACACCTGTGCCGGACTTGGCATTGCGCTGGACAGGTGTGACGGCTTCAACTGTTCCGCAATTGGCGCAGATGGGTTGCTGAACGACCGGAACCGGCTGGCTGGTGATCACGGCGGCATCGGTGACCACGGACGGTGCGCCGCTCGCGGGGACAGTACCGGAGCCACTGGTGGCAACCGGTGCCGGCGCGGGCGTGGGCCCTGCCACGGTGGTTGGCGCCGTCGCAGGGGTTGGCGCCGCCACGGGCACCGGAGCGACTTTGGCGACTGGTCTGGCCGGTGTCGGTTTGACCATCGTGATCGGCGGCTTGGCCGGTGGGGCCACCAGGTCCTCGTGTGCCGAGAGCGTCTCGGCGGGGGTAACAGCGGCGACGGGCGCCACGAGCGCCACGAGCGCCGGCGTGTTGCTGTTGATCGCAGCCAGCGCGGCGTGGCCGTCCACCGGCCTTGACTGCACATAGACCAGGCTGGCGCCCAGGGCCAGTACCGCGACGCCGAGCACGCTGACGGCGGCCCACAGGGGTTTGGTGTTTGCGGCGGACGCCGGCAGGGTGTTGGTGCTTGGGTTCATGGTGTTTCCTTTGTGTTCGACCAGCCGTACGCCTGTAACGGCTGGCAGGCCCAAAGGTAAACAACACTTGCCGCCAACAGTGTTCTCGTTTGTAACGCCCGGTAAATCCCAAGCCATCCCGGCGCGCAATTGCGCACTATTTCACGGATGCCGGCCCGGTGACCAGTTCTGGCAGCTCCACAACCGGCCTTCAGGCCGTCGTCCGAACCGGCAGCACCCAGTTGTCCCGGGGGTAGTGGCAGGTGTACCCATTCGGATAATGTTCCAGGTAGTCCTGGTGCTCCGGTTCGGCCAGCCAGAAATCGCCAACCGGTTCGACTTCCGTCACCACCTTGCCGGGCCACAGGCCGGACGCGTTGACATCGGCGATGGTGTTCAGTGCTTCGCGTTTCTGGGCTTCCGACACGTAATAGATGGCCGACCGGTAGGCCGTGCCGCGGTCGTTGCCCTGGCGGTTCGGTGTGCTCGGGTCGTGGATCTGGAAGAAGACTTCCAGCAGCTTGCGGTAACTGGTGAGCGCCGGGTCGAACAATACCTCGATGCCCTCCGCATGCGTGCCGTGGTTGCGGTAGGTGGCGTTGCGCACATCGCCGCCGGTGTAACCCACACGCGTCGCCAGCACGCCGGGCAGCTTGCGGATCAGGTCCTGCATGCCCCAGAAACAACCTCCCGCCAGAACCGCACGTTCTTGTGTTGCCATGTCAAAACTCCTCGACTTGATGGATTCAAAATATCGCCCCGGCCGCGCCGGACCGGGCGTTGCGCAGTGTCGCGGAATTTCCGGGTCAAGTTGGTGCGGCGTGGAATCGGCCCTTGGTGCCATTGTGGTCTGGCCGTGAAGCCCTGTCCGTTTTTGACGAAGGGGCACTGTGGGCACACAATATGTGTGATCAGTTTCTTTGGAGTTTGCGCATGAATATCACACTGTCGGTCGACGAGCAGGTTGCACAGCGTGCGCGGAAGGCCGCCCAGAACATGGGAAAAAGCCTGAATCAGGCAGTGCGCGACTACTTGGAACAACTCGGCGGAGGTGGCGAGCAGTGGCGAGCAGTGGGCACAATTCGAGGCGCGGTGTCTGCAGTCCAATGCAAAATTGAATGGTTGGACTTTCATCCGCGATGAAGCCAATACGCGCTGACCGATGGCCGCACGCAGCTTCATCGACACCAATGTCCTGATTTATGCCGAGGCCAACGACGCACCGGTCAAGCTTCGACGCGATCATCGTGGCCACTGCGCAGACAGCGGGTTGCGCACTGTTGCTGAGCGAAGATCTCAACGCCGGGCAGACCATGGCCGGCGTTCGCATCCTCAACCCGTTTGCAAACAGCCCGCTGTGATGGCGCTGGGGCGCGACGCGAGCCGGTCTGCCCCCTACAGGTTCGAGCCCACCAGCCGCCTCAATTCCGCCGCATCCATTCCACGCCGTTTCACCATGTCCGCCAGTTGGTCGTCACCAATCTTGCCCACATTGAAATAGGTGCTTTCGGGGTGCGCCAGGTAGAAGCCGCTGACACTGGCTGCTGGCATCATCGCCAGGCTTTCCGTCAGCTCCATCCCGATCTCGTCACACCTTAGCAGGTCGAACATGGCACGTTTGACGCTGTGGTCCGGGCAGGCTGGGTATCCGGGCGCCGGGCGGATACCGCGGTATTTTTCGGCGATCAGGTCGTTGACATCGAGCGATGCCGCTTCGTCCGGCGCGTAGCCCCACAGGTCGGTGCGCACGCGCTGGTGCATGGTTTCGGCAAAAGCTTCGGCCAGCCGGTCGGCCAGGGCTTTGAGCATGATGGCCGAGTAATCGTCGTGGTCGTCCAGGAAGTACTGCTCCTTCTTGTCCACGCCGATGCCGGTGGTCACGGCGAAGAGCCCGATGTGGTCCTGGATGCCACTGTTGCGGGGCGCGATGAAGTCGGCCAGGCAACGGCTTGGGCGCATCACACCGTCGATCACCTGTTTCTCGGTTTGCTGGCGCATGCCATACCAGGTCATTGCCACCTTCGCGCGGGAGTCGTCGGTATAGATTTCGATGTCGTCCCTGTTCACCGTATTGGCCGGGTACAGGCCGACCACTGCGTTGGCCGTGAGCCAGCGGCCCTCGACCAGGCGCCTCAACATGCGTTGTCCGTCGGCATACACGCGCACGGCCTCAGTACCAACAACCTCGTCCTTCAGGATCGCCGGGAAAGGGCCCGCCAGGTCCCAGGTCTGGAAGAACGGGCCCCAGTCGATGTATTTCGCCAGTTCGGCCAGGTCGAAATTGCGGAACAAGCGTTTGCCGATGAATTTCGGGCTGGGCGGCGTGTAGCGGGACCAGTCGATGGGTGTCTTGTTGGCGCGCGCGCGCTGCAGCGGCCACATCGGGGTTTGTTTCTTGTTCGCGTGCTGGTGGCGCACCTTGTCGTAGTCGGTGCGGAGTTCGGCGATGTATTTCGCCGCGTTGTCCGACAGCAGGCTCTGCGCCACGCTCACGCTGCGCGAGGCATCGGGCACGTAGACCACCGGCCCTTCGTAGTGCGGCGCGATCTTCACCGCAGTGTGGACCCGGCTGGTGGTGGCGCCGCCGATCAGCAGCGGGATTTTGCGCAGGCGGAAATGGTCGTCCTTCTGCATCTCGCCGGCCACGTACTGCATCTCTTCCAGGCTGGGCGTGATCAGGCCCGACAGGCCGATGATGTCCGCGCCCTCGACCTTGGCCTTGGCCAATATTTCGTGGGCTGGCACCATCACGCCCATGTTGACCACGTCGAAGTTGTTGCACTGCAGGACCACGGTGACGATGTTCTTGCCGATGTCGTGCACATCGCCCTTGACGGTGGCAATCACGATCTTGCCCTTGGTCTTCACATCCTCGCCGGCAGCCGCCTGCAAGCGTTTTTCTTCTTCGATGTAGGGGATCAGGTGGGCCACGGCCTGTTTCATCACGCGCGCGCTCTTGACCACCTGGGGCAGGAACATCTTGCCTTGGCCGAACAGATCGCCCACGATGTTCATGCCGTCCATCAGCGGGCCTTCGATCACGTGCAGCGGGCGGCCGCCCCGGGCCAGCACCTCCTGGTAGGCCTCTTCGGTGTCGGCGACGATGAAGTCGGTGATGCCGTGCACCAGCGCATGCGAAAGGCGGTGGCCCACGGTGGCCGGCGCCTCGGGCGTACCGCGCCATTCGAGCCGCTTGCTGTCGTCCTTGGACGCGCCCTTGGCGGATTCGGCGATCTCGACCAGGCGTTCGCCGGCGTCGGGGCGGCGGTTCAGCACCACGTCCTCGACACGTTCGCGCAGTTCGGGCTCCAGAGCGTCGTAGACCCCCACCATGCCGGCGTTCACGATGCCCATGTCCATGCCGGCTTGAATGGCGTGGTAGAGAAACACGGTGTGGATCGCCTCGCGCACCGGGTCGTTGCCGCGGAACGAGAAACTCACGTTGCTGACACCACCCGACACCTTGGCGCCGGGCAGGTTGGCCTTGATCCAGCGCGTCGCCTCGATGAAGTCGACCGCGTAGTTGTTGTGCTCCTCGATGCCGGTGGCAATGGCGAAGATGTTGGGGTCGAAGATGATGTCCTCGGCCGGAAAGTCGACCTCGTTCACCAGGATGTTGTAGGCGCGCTGGCTGATCTCGGTCTTGCGTGCGTAAGTGTCGGCCTGGCCTTTTTCGTCAAAGGCCATCACCACCGCCGCAGCGCCATAACGGCGCAGCAATTTGGCCTGCTGGCGGAACGCCTCTTCACCTTCCTTCATGCTGATCGAGTTGACGATCGCCTTGCCCTGCACGCAGCGCAGGCCGGCCTCGATCACGCTCCACTTGGACGAGTCAATCATGATCGGCACGCGCGAGATGTCGGGCTCGCTGGCGATCAGGTTCAGGAACCGCACCATGGCGGCCTGGCTGTCGAGCATCGCCTCGTCCATGTTGATGTCGATGATCTGTGCGCCGTTCTCCACCTGCTGGCGCGCCACGGCCAGCGCCTGTTCGAACTCGCCGTTCAGGATCATGCGGGCGAAGGCCTTGGAGCCGGTGACGTTGGTGCGTTCGCCGATGTTCACGAACAGCGAATCGGCGTCGATGGTGACCGGCTCCAGGCCGGACAGGCGCATCGGCTCCACCACCGTCTGCGGTGGCGTGGAAAATTCGGTTTTGGTCATGGCTCGCCCTTCGGTTGTCTGCGTCGGGTGCCTGGCAACCCGTACGGAGGTGGATGGAGCGAGCGTCGTTGTTGCACTGCACCCAAGCCTGGCCGAACGCCGCCGTATTCCGGCCGGGTGGTTCCGCTGCAACGCTCCTTGGGCTTTGCGATTTTAGCCAAAGCTGGCAAACCTCCTTGCCGTCTGACGTCCACGTGGCGATGTCCTCCATTTTTTCGCGAGCGGATTCGAGCGGCGGCAAGCGGCCCGACGCGGACCTTCGAAGCCGGCCGGCGCAGTGCCGATTGCCTGGCCAGTGAAGGGCATGGGGTCAAAGGGCATGGGGTCACAAAGGGCATGGGGTCACAAGGGCATGGGGTCAGGTCTTGCATTGCCACATGCCACTTCTTCCAAGTTGCTTGGAGGATGTCGCAATGCAAGACCTGACCCCCTTGCCCGGGCGGCTGGCTGGAGCCTCTCAGGCCGCGCGCGCGAACACCCCGGGGCCGCCCAGCGCACGGGTGTGCAGTGGGCCAACCGCCGCGCAGATCGCCCCGATGTGTTCCGGCGTGGTCCCGCAACATCCCCCCACGATGTTCACCAGCCCCTGCTCGGCAAACTCGCGCAGCAGCCGCGCGGTCACCTCGGGCGTTTCGTCGAAGCCGGTCTCCGACATCGGGTTGGGCAAGCCGGCGTTCGGGTAACAACTGATGAAGGTGTCTGGCGCGACGCGGTTCAGTTCCTGGATGTACGGTCGCATCAGCGCGGCGCCCAAGGCGCAGTTCAGGCCGATGGCGAGCGGGCGGGCATGGCGCACGCTGTACCAGAAGGCGGTGACGGTCTGCCCGCTCAGGATGCGGCCCGATGCGTCGGTGACCGTGCCACTGATGATGATCGGCAGGTTCTCGCCGGTCTGCTCGAACACCTCGTCGATGGCGAACAAAGCTGCCTTGGCGTTGAGCGTGTCGAAAATGGTCTCGACCAGCAATACGTCGCTGCCGCCCTGCACCAGGGCCAGCGTTTGCGCGTGGTAGGCCGCGCGCAACTGCTCGAAGCTCACGTTGCGGGCGCCGGGGTCGTTCACGTCCGGGCTGATGCTGGCGGTCTTGGGGGTGGGGCCGAGCGCGCCGACCACGAAGCGTGGCTTGTCTGGCGTGGAGAACTTGTCGCAGGCGGCGCGGGCCAGCCGTGCGGACGCAAGGTTCATCTCGTCGGCCAGGTGGGCCATGTCGTAGTCTGCCTGGGCCACCGTGGTGGCGCCAAAGGTGTTGGTCTCGACCAGGTCGGCACCGGCAGCCAGGTAGGCCTCGTGGATGTCGGCAATCACGTCCGGGCGGGTCAGGCTCAGCAACTCGTTGTTGCCTTTCACGTCCTTGTGGAAGTCTTTGAAGCGCTCACCGCGGTACTGCGACTCGTCGAGGCGGAAACGCTGGATCATGGTGCCCATGGCGCCGTCCAGTATGGCTATGCGCTGCTCCAGGATGGCGGGCAGCGCCAGGCCCCGGGTATAGGTTGGGTGTTTCAATTGGGTTTCTCGGCTCGGTTGACATATTCCATCTGCTTTTGCTGGCCATTGGCAAAGGTGTGCACACCCTTGCCGTGCCGCACGCCAGCTTCGAACGACCCCGCGTAATTGTCGCCGTTGGCGAATAAGTTGGTGCCGGCGCCGGATTGCGTGCCGGCGCGAAACGTGCCTTCGTACCGGTCGTGGTTGGCATGCGCCGCACCGCACCCCGGCAGGAAAACCAGGGCGCAAAAACGGACGAGGCAGCGATATCGAAGCGTTATGGGGCCGGCAACTCAGCGATGCAGGATGGATGCGGGGTGCAGGGCGTAACATTTCAGTGTACTCCAGCGACCCAGCGGCGCCACCCACCTTTGTGGTGGCCTGTCTGCCCCGGTGCGTGCGAGACAATCACGGTATGAACTCTGCACGCGTGGTCCTGCGCGAAACTTTCGGTTTTGATGCCTTTCGCGGGCCGCAGCAGGATGTGATCGACCATGTGGTTGGTGGCGGAGATGCGCTGGTCCTGATGCCGACGGGTGGTGGCAAGTCGCTGTGTTACCAGATCCCGGCCATCGTGCGCCAGAGTGCGGGGCTTGGCACCACCATCGTGATCTCGCCGCTGATCGCGCTGATGCATGACCAGGTCGGCGCGTTGCACGAGGCCGGTGTGAGCGCGGCCTTCCTCAATTCCACGTTGACCATGGACGAGGCAGCACAAATCGAGCGCCAGATGGTGCGTGGTGAGCTGACGCTGATCTACGCCGCGCCCGAACGCGTCACCACACCGCGTTTCCTGGCCCAGCTCGACGCCATGGTCGAGCGTGGCAAGCTGAGTCTTTTCGCCATCGACGAGGTGCATTGCGTGAGCCAGTGGGGCCACGACTTCCGGCCCGAATACCGGGCGCTGACGGTGCTGCACGAGCGTTACCCGTCGGTCCCGCGTGTGGGGCTCACCGCCACCGCCGATGCGCTCACGCGGGAGGACATCGTGGAGCGCCTGCAACTGCAGGGCGCGCGTGCGTTTGTCAGCAGTTTCGATCGGCCCAACATCCGCTACACCATCGTCGAAAAAAGGGAAGCGACTGTGCAGTTGCTGCGTTTCATCCAGGGGGAGCACGACGGCGATGCAGGCATCGTGTATTGCCAGTCGCGCAAGCGCGTGGAGGAGATCGCCGAGACGCTGTGCCAGCAGGGCATGGACGCCTTGCCTTACCACGCCGGGTTGGACGCCCGGGTGCGGCAGGACAACCAGAACCGTTTTCTTCGCGACGAGGGCGTCGTGATGGTGGCCACCATCGCGTTCGGCATGGGCATCGACAAGCCGGACGTTCGATTTGTGGCGCACCTGGACATGCCCAAGAACATCGAGGCTTATTACCAGGAGACCGGCCGCGCCGGTCGCGACGGCGCCGCCGCCGATGCCTGGATGGCGTATGGCTTGCAGGACGTGGTGAACCAGCGCCGCATGATCGACGAGAGCCCGGCCGGCGACGATTTCAAGCAGGTGATGCGCGGCAAGCTCGATGCGCTGCTGGGCCTGGCCGAAGCCACCGATTGCCGCCGGGTGCGCTTGCTCCACTACTTTGGCGAGGCGTACGGTCGCCCCACCTGCCAGAACTGCGACAACTGCCTTTTTCCAGCCGCGATCTGGGACGGCACCGACGCAGCGCGCAAGCTGCTCAGCACCATCTACCGCGTCCAGCAAACCAGCGGCATCACGTTTGGCGCCGGCCATATCATGGACATCCTGCGCGGCAAGGCGACCGAAAAAGTGGCGCAGCATGGCCATAACGGCATCAGTACGTTCGGCATTGGCGCCGCGTTCAGCGAACAGCAATTGCGCGGCGTGTTGCGCCAACTGATTGCCATCAACGCGGTGAGTGTGGATGCGCAGGCGTTCAATACGCTCAAGCTCACAGAGGGCTCGCGCGCCGTGCTCAAGGGCGAGGTGGCGGTGCAATTGCGCGCGAGCGTGTCCGGTGCCGTGGCGGCGGGGGGCGAACGGTCGCGGCGCGGCAAGGGCGGCAAGTCAGGCGCCGCCGGGGCCAAGGCCAGGGCGCCGGTGCCGCTGGACGAAGCCGCACAGCTGCGTTATGAGGCCCTCAGGGCCTGGCGCGCGGAGGTGGCGCGTTCGCACAACCTGCCGGCCTACGTGATCTTCCATGACGCCACCCTGGCCCAGATCGCGCAGCGCGCGCCGGGCTCGCTGGACGACCTGCAGGGCATCAGCGGTATTGGCGCCAGGAAACTTGAGGCCTATGGTGACGAGGTGCTGCGGGTGGTGGGTTTGTAGCGCCTGCGTCTGCTCGGACAGTGAACCCGCGGCCGCCGCAGCTTCTTCGACCAAAGCCGCATTCTGCCGGGTTGCCTGGTCCAGATCGCAGACCGCCGTGCTGACCTGGGCCACGCCAGCGGTCTGTTCTTGCGTTGCCGTGGCGATCTCGCGCATCAGTTCGGCGACCCGGCCCGAACTGGCCACCACCACGCCTGTGAGAGGATGCCGATCAGCAGCGTCAGGCGGGTGGAGACGGTGAGCTTGTTCGCGCGCGGGTGCTTGGTTCTTGCAGCCGGGAAAGTGTTTACTGAAGGGTTTGCGCGACCAGGCCCATGTCGGAACTGGCCATCAGTGTTTCGACGTCCAGCAGCACCAGCATGTCGTCCTGGTCATCGCGACCGGGCGCGCCGATGCCGGTGATGAAGTTGGCGCCCACGCTGGTGTTGAATTCGGGTATCGGCCTGATCTGCGCGGGGGTCAGGGTGACCACATCGCTGACCGAGTCGACAACGGCGCCCACCACGCGATCAGCCAGGGTCAGGATGACGGTGACCGTCAGGTGGTTGAACTCCACACGGGTCATGCCGAATTTGCGCCGCAGATCCACGATCGGGACGATCGCGCCGTGCAGGTTCAGCACACCGGCTACGAATGCAGTCGCCCCGACCATAGGGGTGGGGGGCTCATACCCGCAGATTTCCTGGACTTTGAGAGTATCGATGCCGTAGGCCACGGCGCCGATCCGAAAGGTCAGGAATTCACGCGCCGGGCCATCAGAAGTGGTGGCCTGTATGGCATCAGGAGCAGCTTGGAATATGGTCGGCAACATGGTGAAAGTCACTTGCATCTCACTCTAAATTTATCAATTAAGAGAATTCTAGTTATATTTTGATGAATATGATAATTTCCGGGTTAGAAGTGATTTTCATGTGACAGAGTTGGCAAATTGCGGAGCCAGGGGTGTGTCTGGGCGCAAGGCCAGGCCCTTGGGTTCCGTGTGATGATCGGAGCCGCCACCCACCAGGAGAACCCATGGCTTCCAACAACGACAACCTCAGCATGGCGCTGTTCTGCGACTTCGAGAACGTGGCCCTCGGCGTGCGCGACGCCCAGTACGACAAGTTCGACATCAAGCCCATCCTGGAGCGGCTGCTGCTCAAAGGCAGCATCGTGGTCAAGAAGGCCTATTGCGACTGGGAGCGTTACAAGGGCTTCAAGGCCACCATGCACGAGGCGAACTTCGAATTGATCGAAATCCCGCATGTCCGCCAGTCTGGCAAGAACTCGGCCGACATCCGCATGGTGGTCGACGCGCTCGACCTTTGTTACACGAAGGCGCATGTCAACACTTTCGTGATCATCAGCGGGGACTCCGACTTTTCACCCCTGGTCTCCAAACTGCGTGAGAACGCCAAGCAGGTGATCGGTGTTGGCGTGAAGCAGTCCACCTCGGACCTTCTGGTGGCCAACTGCGATGAATTCATCTTCTACGACGACCTGGTGCGCGAAAGCCAACGCACCTCGTCCCGGCGCCAGCACCAGGCGCAGGGCCAGCCCCAGCAACAGGCGCCCCGGCGGTCTCCCGAAGAGGAGCGGCAGCGCCGCGACGAGATGGACATGCGGCGCAGCCAGGCCATCGAGATGGCGGTGGAGACCTTTGATGCGCTGGTGGCCGAGCGCGGCGACAGCGGCAAGATCTGGGCTTCGGTGCTGAAAGAAGCCATCAAGCGCCGCAAGCCCGATTTCAATGAGACCTGGTATGGTTTCAGGGCCTTCGGCAACCTGCTGGAAGAGGCCCAGGCGCGCGGTCTGCTGGAGTTCGGCCGCGACGAGAAGTCGGGCGCCTACGTCTACCGCAATGCCGCACCGGGGCGCAACGAGCGCTCCGAACGTGTCGAGATGGTGGCCGCCCCGATGCAGCAAGCCCCGCAGCCCGACGCGACCGACGCACCAGCCCAGGACGACGGCCAGGAGCGGCGCGAACCCCGGCGGCGCAGCCGCGGGGGGCGCCGGGCTTCGGCGCCGCAAGCGATTGCCGCTGCTGATGCCGATTGGCAGCAGGCGCCCGACGCCACGGACGAAACCGCCCTGCGCCAGGGTCCGGCTGCCGCTCAATCGCGGCCCGAGCGCGCCGAGCAGGCAGTGCCAGCCGATCCGGCGGCGCCTGCGGACCAGCCCAAACCACGCGGCCGTCGCCCGCGCAAACCCGCTGTCAAGCCGGTAGGTTGAGCCGCAGGTTCCATAGCCAAAGATGGTGCGGCGCTGCGGCGAGATCCCTGCCGCGTTCCAAAGTGCAAGCAGCTCGCGAGCCGGGCGCTCGGTCCAATTCGTATCAATGTAGAGCCGGCCCCGGGGATATGGCCTTGCAAGAATACCGTGGGAGGCCCATCTTCGCTCCCGACCAGGTGCAGGCACCCCAATGGACTGACCATCGGGCCTGACCGCCCGGCCTCAGCGACCCGTGAATCCGGGGGGGCGTTTGTCGAGAAACGCGCGGCGTCCTTCGGCAAAGTCGGCGCTGGCGGCGGTCATTGCCTCCCGGGCGCGCATCGCCGCGAGGTTGCTGTGACCGGTTGAAATCTCGTCGAGCGACTGTTTGGTGGCCTGCACGGCCAGTGGCGCCAAGCGGGCGACATCGCCGACCAGCTTGCGCAGGGCGCGTTCGAATTCGTCCGCGCCAGAGGCAAGCTCCTCCAGACAGTCCATGTGCAGCAAGCGCTCGGCGCTGAATGGCCGCGCCGCCAGGAAGGCGCGCTTGGCGCCGTTGATCCCGAAGCGGGTCACAAAGCGCTGCAGGCCGCTGGGGTAGTAATGCAGCCCCAGCGCCGTGGCTGGCATGCGCAACTCGGTGCCCGACAGGCCGATGCGCAGGTCGCAGGCCAGCACCAGGTCGGTGGCCCCGCCGTACACGCTGCCGTTGAGTGCGCAGATGGTGACCGGTCGCAGGGCGGCCAGTGCGTCAGGGACCTTCTCGAAAAGTTGCGGGTCATGGGCCGCGCCATCGAACCCACCGATGTGGTAACCCGAGCTGAATACCGGTCGCGGCTGGCCCTGTGTGTTGGCCGTGAACACCAATACCCGCACGGTCTGGTCGGCGTCCACCCGCGCCATGTGCTCCAGCAGCGTGTGCAGGTCGGCGTCTTCCAGCCGGTTGCGGTGCGCCGGGCGGTTCAGGGTGAGGGTGGCGACACCGTCGGCGATGGAGAGAAGGGGCGTGGAGGGCATGGGAGGCGGGTTCTGCATGCCGTGGACGCACCCGTGGCTCATATGCTGGCCGCCGGATCACGTGCAGCAGTACCCAGCAATTCACCTTCGGCTGTGACATGCTCCTGCAGAAAATCCAGGAAACACCTGGTGGTAGGCGCCAGGCCACGCCGCGAGGGGAAAACCGCGTGGAAGATGCTGGGCGGGGGGGCCCATGCCGGCAACACCGGTACCAGCCGGCCGTCACGCAGTTCGTCACGGCACATGTAATCGGGCAGCAGGCCCATGCCGGTTCCACGAACAATGGCGATCTTGAGGGTCAACAGGTCATCTGCCACGCAACGCGGTGAATGCACAAAGGTGTGCGTTTGTTTGTCCGGGCCAACGAGTTGCCAACTGCCGCGCCCGTCCGTCGCAGACATGCTGACCGTGTCGAGCCGGCCCAGGTCCGCCACGTCGGCCGGACGGCCCTGGCGTGCCAATTGCGCCGGGCTGGCCACCAGCAACGCCTGCGTCAAACCGAGGTTTTTCACCACCAGGCTGCCGCTTTCCTCCAGTGTCGGGCGCACGCGCAAGGCCACATCCACGCCCTCCTCCACCAGGTCCACCACCCGGTTGCTGACCCGCATGTCGACCCGTACCAGCGGGTAACGCGCCAGGAAGAGCGGCAGCACCGGGCCCAGCGTTGTCTGCGCCAGCGTCACCGGGCAGGCCACGCGCAAAGTGCCCCGCGGTTCCCCCTGCACCATGGCAACCGCCGCCAAGGCAGCTTCCGCCTGCTCGCGCATTCCCACACAGTGGCGGTGGCAGCGTTCACCGGCTTCGGTCAGCGAGAGCTTGCGGGTTGTGCGGTGTAGCAGGCGCACGCCCAAGCGGGTCTCCAGTTCGGCAATGCGGCGTGACAAGCGCGACTTGGGCAGCCCGAGTGCGCGGGCGGCCGCTGCGAAACCGCCGCGGTCGACGACCTCGGCGAAATACAGCATGTCATTGAGATCTTCCATGGCGGCCCCATTGTTCTGTTGGTGGAACAATTAAACCTGAAAAGGCAGCCTAGTGGATTGATTGGACTGCCCGCAGACTATATGCATCACCAACCGGGCTGTAGCCCACCTTCAAGGAACCACCATGAAATTGCTCCACATCGACTCCAGCGCCCTCGGCGGCGCCTCTGTTTCCCGCCAACTGAGCGCCCGGGTGGTCGCGCAGTGGCAAGCTTCCCACCCTGGGACAGTGGTCGAGTATCTGGACCTGGTCGCCAACGCCCCCAGCCATCTGAATGCAGACTCGCTGGGTTTTCGCATGCCCGCCGGCGCCCAAGGCCTGACCGAGGTCCAGCGTTCCGAGAATGCCGTGTCGGAAGCGCTGGTGACACAGTTCCTGGCGGCCGACGTGGTCGTGGTGGGTGCGCCCCTGTACAACTTTTCGGTGCCCAGCCAGCTCAAGGCCTGGATCGATCGCGTCGCCCAGGCGGGGCGCACCTTCACATACACCGACAAGGGTCCCAAGGGCCTCGCCGGTGGCAAGACGGTGGTGGTGGTGTCGAGCCGCGGCGGGGCTTACGGCGACGAGTCCGCGTACGAGCACCAGGAGAGTTACCTCAAGGTGGTGTTCGGCTTTTTCGGGGTGACGGATGTGCGCATCGTGCGTGCTGAAGGACTGGCGATGGGCGATGCAGCACGGGCCACGGCGATCGGCGCGGCCGGAGTCCAGATCGGCGGAATGTTTGCCGGCGCCGCCAACCAGGCGGCCGTGACCGTCGCAGCCTGAGCGCGTACCATCCCGCGCGGGGTGGCGTTGTGCCGCAAGCCGCTGCGCAGCAGGCAGTGCCGGCCGAATGCCGCAGCTGGAAAGTGCCCGCACGCGGTTCCTGGATCTTGAAGTCGAAAACGCCGACCAGGCACGTCCGTGGAACAGACTCACGTCCCCCAGAAAGCAGTACACGAAGGGGCTGGCCGGGTGGTCCCACACCTCCTGCGCCTCACCCTGGTCGTGGGTGACGAAGATGCCAGTCACATGCAAGTCGTCATGGAGGCGACGCAACCAGCGGCGCAGCTCCTTGACAAGAAGGGGGTTCGCCTGCGCTTTGCTGCGCCGCCGGCTTGTAGGTCGTGTCTCGGTCAGCATAGTTCGTCGTCCTCTTCGCGCGCCATGTGCAGCCTTGCCCAACGAGGTATTAGCGGGAATCTGCCACCTGCCAAGCCCGACCAGTGTGGAACACGACGCCCATTTTATCTATTCATGTATTTCGGTAAGTCATTGAATAAATTAATTTTATTGGAGATAATATCCATTCAATCAAATATTCATGGCGATCCCCCGCGTCCTCACCCTACTGGCATTGCAGGCCTTGCAGGCCTTGCGCAGGCAGGGCGGCGTGGCGTCCAGCGCCGGGTTGCAGGAGGCCTTGGGTGTCAGCCAGCCCACGGTGTCCCGGGCTCTGGCACCGCTGATCCAGTCGGGGCAGGTGCGCAAGGTGGGCGCGGCGCGGTCGCAGCGTTACCTGCTGCCCCGCACGGTGCCCGGCGTCGGCCGCGAGGTGCCGGTGATGCGGGTCGATGCCCGGGGCCAGCCGGCCCCGTTTGCCCGCATGGTGCCGCTGGAGGGAGGCGCCTTCTGGGTGGACGAAGCGGACGGTCTCAGCGCGCGGCATGGAGGCCTGCCCTGGTTTCTCGACGACATGCGCCCGCAAGGGTTCATGGGCCGCAGCTTCGCCCATGCACACCCGGAGCTGCAACTGGGCAGCGACCCGCGCCACTGGACCGACGACGATGCGCTGCGGGCGCTGGCGCTGTTCGGGGATGACCTGCCTGGCAACCTGATCGTCGGCGAGGCCGCGTTCCAGCGCTTCCATTCATTGTCCGGGCGCGCGCCGCGTGTCGATTCTGTGGCCGATTACCCACGCCTGGCCGACCAGGCGATGCAGGGCAGCCATCCCGGGTCGTCGGCCGGTGGTGAGCAACCCAAGTTCTGCACCCTGGTCGCCGGACGCCATGTGCTGGTCAAGTTCTCCCTGGCTGGTGCCGCGCCGGCGGACCAGCGCACGCGCGATCTGCTGGTGTGCGAACACCTGGCTCTGCAGACGCTGGCCGACGCGGGTATTGCGGCGGCCCGCACGCAGATCGTCGCGGACGCGGGGCGGGTCTTCATGGAGTCGGAGCGTTTCGATCGCACCGCCGCCGGGGGGCGCATCGGCATGGTGTCGCTGCAGGTCTACGACGCAGAGTACGTGGGCGAGATGGACAACTGGGCCGCAACCGCCAACCGCATGGCGGCGCGGCGGCTGCTGACCGACAACGACGCGCGCACGCTGCGCCTGCTGGACGCCTACGGCCTGCTGATCGCCAATACCGACCGCCATTACGGCAACATCTCGCTGTTGCTCGACGACGACGACTGGACGCTGTCGCCCACCTACGACATGTTGCCGATGCTGTATGCACCGGTGGCAGGTGAACTGGTCGAGCGCGACTTTTCGCGCCTGCCGCTGCAGCCGACTGCGGCCATGCTGCCCGAGTGGGAGCGCGCGCGCGCGCTGGCGATCGCATTCTGGCGCGAGGCTGCCGGCGATGCGCGTGTGTCGGTGGGGTTCCGTGGTGTTGCGCAGGCCAACGCGGGGCTGCTTGCCGGTACGCGTTGAGTCTGGCGGCGGCACGGTCCCTGGGATTGACCGGACAACGATCGGGTTCAGAAATCGGAAAGCTGGCCTCGTGCCCAGACGGGCGTGTTCAAGCCCTGGGATGCCGTGCGCGCGCTCAAGCCCATGCTGATTTCGGGCGTCGAATTTGCAGACCCCTCTGCTATGCTGAAACAATGATTCAGGAGAGAACGATGCGCTTGCCTAACGTCTCCCGGCGCAGCGTGCTGGGTTCCGCCCTGGGTGCCGCGAGTGCCACCGTGTTGCCGCATGCTGCCCGGGCGCAAGGTACACCGCGCCGGGGTGGCACTCTCGTGGTGGCCGCCGACACCCAGCCGCGCAACCTGAACCCCGCCATCGTCGCGTCGAACGGGGTGTTTTTCGTGGCCAGCAAGGTGATCGAGCCGCTGGCCGAGATGTCCTATGACGGCAGCGGCCTGGCCCCGCGCTTGGCCACCGAGTGGAGCGCTGCGGCGGATGGCCGCAGCATCACTTTCAAGCTGCGCCCCGGCGTGTTGTGGCACGACGGCAAGCCTTTTTCCTCCGCGGATGTGGCATTCTCCGCGATGCAGGTCTGGAAGAAGGCGCAGAACCTGGGCCGCGTGTTGTTCAACGACCTGGAGGCGGTCGACACGCCCGATGGCGGCACGGCCATCTTCCGCTTCTCGCAGCCCACGCCGTTCCAGCTGATCCGCAACGCGCTGCCCGCGGTCACGGCCGTGCTACCCAAGCACCTCTACGAGGGCGCCGATGTCAACACCAACCCGGCCAATACCAAACTGATCGGCACCGGGCCGTTCCGTTTCGTCGAGCACAAACCCGGCGAGTACTACCGGCTGGCCAAGAATCCGGCCTACTGGGACCGCGACAAACCTTATCTCGACGGCATTGTCTACCGCGTGTTGCCCGACGCCGGCGCGATCGCCGCCGCGATCGAGGCCGACCAGATCCAGCTGGCCGCGTTCTCGGCCATTGCGCTTGGCGAATTGCCGCGCCTGGCCAAGGTCAAGGGCGTGCAGATCGTCAACAAGGGTTACGAGGGCATCACCTACCAGCTGACGGTCGAGATCAACCACCGGCGCAAGGAACTCGCCGATGCGCGGGTGCGCCGCGCGATTGCGCATGCGATCGACAAGGAATTTGTGGTCAAGACCATCTTCAGCGGGTATGCCAACGCCGCGTCGGGCCCGATCCCGAAGTTCGACAAGGTGTTCCATGTGGCCGACCTGGCGGTGCCCAATTTCGACGTCGCACGCGCCAATGCGCTGCTCGATGAAGCCGGTTACCCGCGCCAGGGTGGCACGCGTTTCAAGCTGCGCTTGCTGCCGGCGCCGTGGTTCGAGCAGACCCGCCAGATGGGCGACTACCTGCGCCAGGCGCTGCGCGTGGTGGGTATCGACGTGGAGCTGGTCAGTAACGACGCCGCCGGCCACACCAGGGCGGTCTACACCGACCATGCCTTCGACCTGGCCATCGGCTCGCCGGTGTACCGCAACGACCCCGCCATCTCCACCACCATCCTGTACCAGGGCGGTTTGCCACCGGGGGTGCCGTTCTCCAACCAGTACGGTTACAACGACGCCGCGCTCAATACACTCATCAACAAGGCATCGGAAACCCTGGACCCGGCCGGCCGGGCCCAGCTCTACCGCGAGTTCCAGCGCCAGGTGGCGCAGAGCCAGCCGCTGATCCATGTGGCGGAGTTCACTTTCATCTCGGTCATCCGCGACAGCCTGCACAACGTCGCCAACAATCCGCGCTGGGCCACGTCCAACTGGGCCGATGCCTGGCTCAGTGCGTGACGTTTCGGCGATACCGTCCCGGTGCGGGCCGCGCGCTTCGCACGGCCGCCCGAACATGCGCAGCACCGCAGTGAGAAGCACGGAGCCTGCGTTGTGAACCCGGTCGTGCGCATCGTGGCACGTCGCTTGCGCAATGCCGTGCCGGTGCTGGCCATCGTTGCCATCGGTTCTTACGGCCTGCTGGCCCTGGCACCAGGTGACGCGGTCGACGCCTACCTGTCCGGTGGGGCTGGCGGGAATGCCAGTTACGTGGCGCAGTTGCGCCAGCAATGGGGGCTGGACCGCTCCTTCGGTGCGCGCCTGTTGTCCTACCTGCTGTCGCTGCTGACGCTGGATTTCGGCTGGTCGGTGGCGTTCTCGCGCCCGGTGCGCGAGGTCGTGCTGGACCGGCTGGGCAACACCCTGCTGCTGATGTCGGCGGCCATCGCGATGTCGTTTTCACTCGGCACCGTACTCGGTGTGGTGGCCGGTTCGCGGCCCGGCTCCTGGCGCGACCGCGTGTTGTCGCTGGTATCGCTGGCGCTGTATGCCGCACCCGGGTTCTGGCTCGGCCTGATGATGATCGTGGCTTTTGCGGTCAAGCTCAGCTGGTTTCCGCTGGGTGGCATCGGCACCATCGGTGCGCCGATGGAGGGCCTGGCCCGGGTGCGCGACATGGCTTGGCACCTGGTGCTGCCGGCCAGCGCGCTCGGCCTGGTCTACCTGGCCCTGTACCTGCGCCTGATGCGTTCGGGCATGGTCGAGGCCTGGCGCAGCGATTTTGTGCGCACAGCCCGCGCCAAGGGCCTGACCCGCCAGCGCATCGTGTGGCGCCATGTGGCACGCAACGCCTTGCTGCCGGTGGTCACCATGCTCGGCCTGCAGGCCGGCGCCATGCTGGGCGGCAGCGTGGTGATCGAGAGCGTGTTCGCCATCCCCGGCCTGGGCCGCCTGGCCTACGAGGCGGTCGGCCAGCGCGACGTGCCGTTGTTGCTGGGCATCATCCTGGCCGGCACCGTGATGGTGATCCTGATCAACCTGCTGGTCGACCTGGCCTATGCCCGGCTCGACCCCCGCGTGGTGATACGCTGATGTGGCGGCGGTTCAGGCACTCTGGTTCCGGCGTGGCGGGCGTGGTGCTGCTGGCACCGATCGTTCTGGCCGCGTTGCTCGCGCCCTGGCTCTCGCCCGGTGACCCGCAGGCGATGGTCGGCCCGGCCCTGTTGCCGCCGTTCCAGGACGCGGCCTATCCGCTGGGCACCGACCGGCTCGGGCGCGATGTGCTGGCGGCACTGTTGCACGGGGCCAGTGCCTCGCTGATCGTGGCGGGGGCGGCGGCCATCGGCGCCTTGTTCCTGGGCACCGTGGTCGGCACCATTGCCGGTTTTGTGGGCGGGCGCACCGACGAGGCCCTGATGCGCCTGACCGAGACCTTCCAGGCGGTGCCGGGTTTCATCCTGGCGCTGGCACTGGTGAGTGTGATCGGGCCGTCGCTGGGCAGTGTGGTGCTGGCGATCACACTGAGCTCCTGGACCGGCCCGGCGCGTGTGGTGCGCTCCGAGATCCTGAGCCTGCGCAGCCGCGACTTCGTCGACGCCTACCGGGTGCTGGGCATGCGGCCGATGGAGATCGCATTTCGCGAGGTGCTGCCCAATGCTTTGCCGCCGGTCGTCACGCTGGCTGCCGTCGTCGTGGCGGCGGCCATCCTGGTCGAGGCGGCGCTGTCGTTCCTGGGCCTGGGCGACCCGAACCGCATCACCTGGGGCCGCATGATCGCCGAAGGGCGCTCGGTGTTGCGCACCGCGCCCTGCCTGTCGCTGGTTCCCGGAGTGGCGATCATCCTGACCGTGCTGGCCGTGAACCTGATTGGCGAAGGAATCAATGAGGCCCTGGCGGGCAAGAGGGCGGCGGCGTGATCCGCAGGGCCGTGCTGCACGCGATCGGCCTCGCTTCTTGCAGCCAGGGGCGTGGCTGGTGAGCCCCGCCGCCCAGACCTTGCTGCAGGTCGAGCATCTGGCGGTGGATTTTGCCGACGCCGGCGAGACCGTACACGCCGTGCGCGACGTCGGTTTCGTGTTGCCGCCGGGCGGGCGCATCGCCCTGCTGGGTGAAAGCGGTTCGGGCAAAAGTGTCAGCATGATGGCGGTGGCGGGGCTGCTGCCCGACAACGCGCGCGTTCGGGGCTCTGTGCGCTGGCCTGCACTGGCACAGCCGCCGGTGCTCGGGCGGGACATCGGCATCGTGTTCCAGGACCCGATGTCCAGCCTGAACCCGGTGTTGACCATCGGTGAACAGATCGCCGAGGTTGGCATGGCGCACCTGGGGCACGACCGGAGCACGGCCTGGGACCATGCGTGCACGCTGCTCGAGCGTGTCGGCATCCCGTTGCCGGGGCAGCGCCTGCGCGCCTATCCGCATGAACTGTCGGGTGGACAGCGCCAGCGTGTCGCAATTGCGATGGCGATCGCCGCCGGGCCGAAGCTGCTGATCGCCGACGAACCCACCACCGCGCTCGACACCGTGGTGCAGGCCCAGATCATGGCGTTGCTCGACACACTCGTGCGCGACACCGGCATGGCCCTGTTGCTGGTCACCCACGACATCGCGCTGGCGGCCCAGGTGGCCACACAGGCGGTGGTGATGCGCCACGGCGAGGTGGTGGAAAACGCCCCGATGGCGGACCTCGTGACCCGGCCCGTACATGCCTACACACAGAGCCTGTTGGCAGCGTCGCTCGACATCGACCGGGTGGTGGCGCCGCGGCCGGCACCATCGGCGCCCGACGCGCTGCTGCAGGTACGCCGTGTGGCCAAGTCCTTTGGCCGTGGTGCAGCAGCCACACCGGTGCTGCAGGGCGTGAACCTGGACTTGCGCGCCGGCGAAACACTGGCGCTGGTCGGCAACTCGGGCTCCGGCAAAACCACACTGGCGCGCATCGTCATGCGCCTGGCCGAAGCCGATGCCGGTGCGGTCGAGTTCGAGGGCCACGACCTGCTGGCGCTGCGCGGCGAGCCCCTGCGACTGGTGCGCCAACGTTTCCAGATGGTGTTCCAGGACCCGCTGGGCGCACTCAACCCGCGCGCCAGCATCGGCCGGTTGCTGGCGGACCCGCTGCGCCTGCACGGCCTGCCCTGGGACGAGGCTGCGGTACTCGGCCTGTTGCGCCGGGTCGGGCTCGACGCCGATCTTTTGCGCCGCCGGCCGCACGAAATTTCCGGTGGTCAGCGCCAGCGCGTCAACATCGCCCGAGCGCTTGCCACCCGTCCCAGCCTGCTGGTGCTCGACGAACCAGTGTCCTCCCTGGACGTCGGGGTGCGGGCGCAGATTCTGGCGCTGCTGCGCACCATCCAGCACGACAGCGCCATCGCCTGCCTGTTCATCAGCCATGACCTGGCCGTCGTGCATGCGCTCGCCGACCGGGTGGCGGTGATGGACCGGGGCAAAATCGTCGAGACCGGCCCGACCGGCGACGTGATCCGCAACCCGCAACACGCGGCCACCCGTGCCCTGCTGGCGGCGGCTCCGCGTCTGGGGGCATTTTTCAAGGAGCAAACCCACGGGTGAAGACACCCTGCGCCAGGAACTCGAAGCGAGTTTCCGCAACCGCGCCGACCTGTACCGGCTGATGCACACCGAGCTTGTTGCCGAACTCGGCCTGGAACGCGGCGAGGCACTGATCATTGTGCCGGGTGGCAGGTGTTGCCACATCCTGCCGCGGGACGCCGCGCCGTCGACTTGAAGCGCAAGGCCGGGCCCAAGGCCTTACTGCAGGAACCCCATCCCGCGGCTCTCACGCACCTCGGGCTTGATGCGGTGTTCGGCTTCGAGTTGTTCCAGGAACTCCAGCGCCGTTAGTTGGGTGTCGAGAATCAGCGCCTGGCGTTTGACCGCCGCAAAGTCGCCCGGGCAAAGTTGCTCCATCAAGCCCAGCCGATGGCGGATTACGCTGGTGAATGAAGCGTCGTCACCGCCCAGCGCCTCGACCCTGAACATCGTCTCGCGCTGCTCCCCGCTCAGCGGCTTGAAACGGATCTTGAAAGTGAAGCGCCGCAACGCGGCCTGGTCCAGGCGGTCCAGCAGGTTGGTGGTGCAGATGAAGATGCCCTTGTAAAGCTCCATGCCCTGCAGCATTTCATTGACTTCGGTCACTTCGTAGGTACGTTGGGCCCCCCGGCGGTCCTGCAGGAAGCTGTCGGCCTCGTCCAGCAGCAGCACTGCCTTTTCGGATTCCGCCTCGCGGAACATCGCCGCCATCTGTTGTTCGGTTTCACCCACGTATTTGCGCATCAGGTCGCTGGCCTGCTTGACCAGCAGGGTCTTTCCCAATGCCTGGGCGATGTGTTCGCCCAACGCCGTCTTGCCGGTGCCGGGAGGGCCGTAGAAACACAGGCTGCCGTGTCCGCGTGCCTGCAGTGCCTGGACGATGCGTGGAACCTCGAAGCGGCATTCCACGTTGAGCATCGACAGGTCGTACTGGGTGGCCATCGGCCGCGCCGGGTTGTGGTCGGCATGGTTGCCCAGTGCGTGGTCGGAATTGCGCAATTGCCTCTCGATGAGTTGCTCGGGGGCGAAGTGCGCCAGCGCGGCAGTGCCACCCGCCTGCGGCGGTGCACCGACCAACCCGGCGAAACGCACTGCAGTGCGGATCTGCGCCGGGGTCAGGCCCTTGCGTGCCGCCAGGCGTTCCACGAACTGCTCCGACACTGGCACGCCCTCCAGTGTCTTGCGCACAAGCCCTTCGCGGGCACCGGGCGGCGGCGACTTGAGCTCCAGGTGGTAGGCAAATCGGCGCCGGAACGCGGGGTCGATCTGCTCGATGCGGTTGGTGACCCAGATCGTCGGCACGGTGTTGGATTCGAGGATCTGATTGACCCATGCCTTGCCGCTGACACTGCCACTGGCGGGCGCCGCGATCTGGTCGGCCCTGGCCAGCAACTGCGCAGCTTCGCTGGAGATTGGCGGGAAAACATCCTCCACCTCGTCGAACAGCAGGGCGGCTTGCGCGCTGCCCTTGAGGAACACCTGCGCGATCTGAAGGGATCGGTAACGGTCGCGCCCACTCAGCGAATTGCCATCGCGGTCAGCGTATTCCACTTCGAAAAGCTCGAGATTGGCGGCCTGCGCCACGACCTTGGCGAGTTCGGTCTTGCCGGTGCCGGGCGGGCCGTACAGCAAGATGTTGATACCGGCCTCCTTGCGGGCCACGGCATGGCGCAACAAGGCGCACAACACCTGCGCCTCATCGTTCACGAAGGAGAAATCGGCCATGGTCAGGCCGCTCTTGCTCGACGGACGCGTGAAGACGGCCATGAGTTCGGCCTGGTCGCGGTATTCACGCATCAGCACCGGCGGCAGCTTTTCACTCACTTTCATGAGGTCTGCCAGGTCGGTGATGTTGTGTTCGGAGATCAGGTTTTCGACCAGGCCGATACGCTCCAGCCGTGAACCGGCGCGCAGCGCCTCGCCGACTTCGCTGGCATTCACGCCGGCCAGGTCGGCAATCGCCGCATAGGCCTCCGGCGCATTGTTGACCTTGAACTCCACCAGGATGCTGCGCAGGTCGCGCTGGTACCGCGCCAGTGTGCCGTACAGCAACAAAGCGCGTTCCGCCTTGTTGAGTTGCAGCAGGCCGGCCAGCGCGTCGATGTTCTTCTCCACCAGGGTGGAGTGTTTCTTGAGCGCCTGGGTGAGCCAGTCGCCGGTGACCGCCAGCAGGGAAATAAGGTCCTTGGGCTGGTCCTTGGCATATTCGTCGAGGTAGAAGAACAAGGCGCCTTCTTCGTACGGTCCGCGCCAGGTGCCGTGGCGGGCCAGGAACTCGACATCGCCCAGGGCTTCGTGTCCGCGCCAGTATTCGTTGCTCGCGCAGCGCCGGCCGAGAAACTCGCGCAGCCGGCGCAGGGCGGGCGCCGGCCACACCAGGTGGCGCCCGGTCAACCCGACCACGCTGTTGAGATCGCGGCGCACATTGAAGTTGGACCCGAGCCTGGCGGCCAGCGTCAGCACGAAGTGCGAGCACATCAGATCGAGAACCGGCGCGTTCTGGAGCCCTGGTGATGCAAACACCGGGGCTCCGGACCGGTCGCCAGGCAAACGCTTGACCATCGAAGGCCTCCAGTTCGGATGTCAATGGCACCATAACGCAGACTGGCCCCGGATGGAAGACCCCGCCGGAAAATTCCGCGTTGATCGGCTAAGCTGTCGCTGATGAACACCACCAGCCTGCGGTTGCGCTGCAATTTGTTGTGCCCGCCATGATGCGCTGGTTGCTCCGTCTTGCCATGGCTACGCTGCTCCTCGCGCCGGTGCTGATTGCCGTGACGCTGTGGCTGGCGCTCGATACCAGGCCCGTGGTGGCCAACCCGGTCGCGTTCACCCCCGCCCATATCGAGCGCGCCAAGCGCCTGCTGGACCGCAACGACCCGCGTCGAATGCGGCCCGGTGTGTTGCGTACCGTGGTGGTGTCCCAGCCGGACCTGGAGTTGGCAGCCAACTACCTGGCGAGCCGTTACGCCAGAGGGGCTGCGCGGGTTGTGCTGCTTGACGGTTCTGGCACATTGCATGCCACGTTCGAACTGCCCGCCAATCCACTCGGGCGGTATGTCAATCTGGACGCGGCCTTCGTGGAGGGCAACAAGTTGCCCGTGCTTGGCCATCTGCGGATCGGCAAGTTGCCTGTGCCGGCGTTTCTCTGCAACTGGCTGTTGCGCAGCGGCCTGGCGCGGCTCGAGGGCAGCACGGACTATGGCGCCGCGGCGGATGTGATCAAGAAAGTCAGCGCCACGGCGGGCCAGCTGCAGGTGGCATTCGAGTGGAGTGACGCCGCGGCCCGCCAGATCAAGTCCGCGCTGGTGCCGCCCGAGGACCAGGCGCGCTGGCGCGCGTACCAGGCGCGCCTGGTGGAGGTGGTCGCTGCGTCGGCCCCGGGGCAGGGGTTGACGCTCGACCGCTTGTTGCAACCGATGCTCCAACTGGCGCTACAACGGGCCGCCAGCAGCAGCGCCGCTGATGAGCACCGGGCGATGCTCGTGGTGCTGGCCTTTTATGTCAACGGCAAGGGCCTGGCTGCCTTGGTGCCGTCGGCACGCACCTGGCCCGTGCCGGCGCGGCGCACCGTGACCCTGGCCGGTCGGACCGATTTTCCGCAGCATTTCACGATTTCGGCCACGTTGGCCGCCACCGCCGGCAGCCCCATGTCGGATGCGGTGGGCCTGTACAAGGAGGTCGACGATTCGCGCCGTGGAAGCGGCTTTTCTTTCAACGACATCGCCGCTGACCGTGCCGGAACCCGATTTGGCGAGTTGACCACAACCCGTGATGCCGGCATTCAGCGCTTGCAGCAGGTGTTTGCCCGCGGCCTGCAGGAGTCAGATCTGTTGCCCGATGTCCGCGACCTTCCGGAGTTCATGGCCGAGGCCGAGTTCAAGCGCCGTTTTGGCGGCATCGGACAGGCACCGTACCTGAAGATGGTCGCCGAGATCGAGCGGCGCATCGCTGCTTCGCCGCTGTACCGTTAGGGCTGGTCAGGGCTGGTTTTCGACGGCGCAGGCGCCAGGTGTCCCCTTGGGAGTGTGTGTGGCTAAAATCGGCAGGCTCCCCCAGAAACTCCCATCCAAGGAACCCCATGTCCGCGCCCAACCACGACCATGACAATGTGCCCACCGACCCGGTTGAAAGAATCGTGCCGCTGATGCCGATCGTCCTGCCCGTGGCCGGCGGCGTGTTGATGTTCCTTCTGGCATTTATCGCTGTTTTCATGGCCTGAGTGGCTGCGGACAGCCCGTTGGCGGAACCCAGGCCTTTTCACTGTGAGGCCCTGGCGGCATGCAGTCGTGCCCCATGAGATGGACCTTCAACGTCTCTGAACCGGGTCGAAAGCGCGCACGAACCCCGGCCCTCCATGCTTGAAGAGATCAGGCCGTTCCTGGTCCACTGGGCCATCACCTCGGCGTCACTCTGGGTGGCCAGTCACTTGTTTCGCGGGATCCGGTTTGCCGACACCGCATCGCTGGTCCTGTCGGCGCTGCTGCTCGGATTTGCGAATGCGATCGTGAAACCCTTGCTGGTGGTTCTGACGCTGCCGTTGACCGTGCTGAGTTTCGGTTTTTTCCTGCTGGTCATCAATGCGCTGATGGTCCTGCTGGTTTCCAGGTTGGTCCGCGGGTTCTCTGTATCAGGCTTCTGGACCGCGTTCTTCGTCAGCATTTTCATTTCGGTGTTCAGTTTTGTGCTTGGCGCTTTCGTGTTGAGCGACAGCACCGCGCACAGGATTGAAATGCCGCATAGCGGAACCTGGCTTTAGCGGCCTGTGGGGGTTCTTTCCCCTGGTTGCTGGCCTTTGGCGTTCATGCGTCCAGCCGCTGGTTTGGACGTCGCTGATCCGCTGCACCGGCCGGCCCGTGCAAACGTAACGCAACATAAGCTGATGCCGGTTTTGCATAACTTTTGACCGTAACCGGGTGGTAACAACCGCCAGCGTTCCTAAAATTGACTCTGCCAGCCTGTCGGCGTGTCGCGACACACCCATTGCCCACGCCATTGACCCGCCCCGCTACCGCAGGGGATGGCTGACCAGCACGGCAGTCGAGCACCCCCCGTGCATTTGCAGGTTCAAGTCTTTTTTCAAAGTCGGTGTCTCAGTCAGTGATGGGCAAGCGCCCGGCCGCACCTCCTTTGAAAAGTTGATTTTCAACCTTGGGAGTTTTTCATGAACGCAATTGCCGAACCGGGCATCCATCTGGATGCCCCGGCGTATGTCAGGAACCAGGCCCTGCTTGCCTGGGTGGCAGAGATGGCTGGGCTGACAAAGCCCGCCCGCGTGGTGTGGTGCGACGGGTCGGACGCGGAATACCAGCGCCTGTGCCAGCAACTGGTCGATGCGGGCACGTTTCGCAAGCTCAACCCGGTCAAGCGTCCAAACTCCTTTCTCGCATGTTCCGACCCAGGTGATGTGGCGAGGGTCGAAGATCGCACCTTTATCTGTTCCGCCAAGAAGGAAGACGCCGGCCCGACCAACAACTGGATGGACCCGGCAGCCATGCGCGATCTGTTGCAACATGGCCACGGCGATGGAGCGCCAGCTCTGTTTGACGGTTGCATGCGTGGGCGGACCATGTACGTCGTGCCGTTCTCGATGGGTCCCCTGGGCTCCCATATCTCGCACATCGGGATCGAACTGTCGGACAGCGCCTATGTGGCGGTCAACATGAAGATCATGACGCGCATGGGCAAGGAGGTCTATGACGTACTGGGCGAGAACGGGGTGTTCGTGCCTTGCGTCCACACTGTTGGCGCGCCCTTGCAACCCGGCGAGAGGGATGTCAGCTGGCCCTGCAACAAGACCAAGTACATCGTGCACTATCCGCAGACGCGCGAAATCTGGTCGTATGGTTCCGGTTACGGTGGCAATGCCCTGCTGGGCAAGAAGTGCTTCGCCCTGCGCATCGCCTCGAACATGGGACGCTCGGCGGCCCAGGGTGCGGGTGACAATCCGGGCTGGCTGGCCGAACACATGCTGATACTGGGTGTCACGAACCCCCAGGGCAAGAAGTACCACGTGGCGGCGGCCTTTCCGAGCGCCTGTGGCAAGACGAATTTTTCGATGCTGGTGCCGCCAGCGGGTTTCGACGGGTGGAAGGTCACGACGGTCGGCGACGACATCGCCTGGATCAAACCCCACAGCGATGGGCGCCTGTACGCCATCAACCCGGAGGCAGGGTATTTTGGGGTCGCTCCAGGCACAAACCTGGTGACCAACCCCAATTGCATGGCGAGCTTGCACAGCGATGTGATCTTCACCAACGTCGCCCTTACCGACGACGGCGATGTGTGGTGGGAAGGCCTGGAAAAAGACACCGGTTCGATGCCCGCGCACCTGATCGACTGGCAAGGCAAAGACTGGACGCCCGCACTCGCCGCCCAAACCGGAACCGACGGCAAGCTGCGCCCGGCGGCCCACCCCAACGCCCGTTTCACCGTTGCGGCGACGAACAACCCCGCGCTCGACAGCGCCTGGGACGATCCCAACGGCGTGCCGATCGATGCCTTCATTTTTGGTGGCCGGCGTTCGACCACCGTGCCCTTGATCACCGAAGCCCGCAACTGGGTCGAGGGCGTCTACATGGCGGCTACGATGGGCTCCGAGACCACGGCCGCCGCCGCCGGGCAGCAGGGGGTGGTCCGTCGCGACCCGTTTGCGATGTTGCCGTTCATTGGTTACAACATGAGCGACTATTTCCAGCACTGGTTGGGCATGGGTGAAAAACTGACAGCCTCTGGCGCCAAGCTGCCCAAGATCTACACCACCAACTGGTTCCGCAAGGGTGCCGACGGCAAGTTCGTCTGGCCCGGTTACGGTGAGAACATGCGGGTGCTCAAGTGGATGATCGATCGCATCGAAGGCACGGCCAAGGGGCAGGAGCATGTGTTCGGCATCAGTCCTGCCTACGAAGAGTTGAACTGGTCCGGCCTGAACTTCACCCCCGAGCAGTTCAAGACCGTGACGAGCATCGACAAGGCGGCCTGGCAGGCAGAGTTGAAGCTGCACGCCGACCTGTTCCAGCAACTGGCCTACCACCTGCCCAAGGAGTTGCAGGATACCAAGGCGCAGATCGAGACCCGCCTGGCGGCCTGAAGTGCGCGGCGCGGCTGCGCAAGCAGTCGCGCACCAATGCCCGCAATGTGGCGGTCCAATTGCATGAGGTTGGGTGCCGGTCACCCGCTATTCGTGTCCGCCAGCGAACGGCCCATTGCGGTCGTTGTTGGTCTTTCCGGAAAACATGACAGCCTGGATACCGGCGGCTTGGTGTGGGACCAGGCCGACGGCGCATTCGGCTCCGCGGCTGTCCCCCGCCCTGCGGGCTCCTCCTTTATGCCGCTGCGCCGAACGCACCGCCGACCTGGTCCTGCAAAGTCGTTGGAACGCCGCGCACCAAAACCCCCC
>CAMAWD010000044.1 GCA_945861785.1 Rhodoferax sp. OV413
AGTGGTACCGGCAAGTCCACCCTGGCGCGCGACGTGTTGCTGGCGAATGTGCAGACGGCAGTGGCCAGGCGCAGCACCCGCGCCGGTCGCGACGCGCTGGAGGCTGGCGAGAAGATCGCCTGGGTGGGATGCGCTGGCGTCACCGGATATGAATCCATCGACCGTGTGCTGGAGGTCGACCAGACCCCGATCGGCAAGACCCCGCGCAGTTGCCCCGCCACCTACATCGGTTTCTGGGACACCATCCGCAAGCTGTTCGCCGACACGCTCGAGGCGCGTGCGCGCGGGTATGCCGCCAACCGCTTCAGTTTCAATACCGGCGAAGGCCGCTGTCCGGGTTGCGAGGGGCAGGGCATCCGTACGGTGGCCATGAGTTTCCTGCCCGACGTGAAGGTGCTGTGTGAAACCTGCCGCGGCACGCGCTTCAACCCCGAAACCCTGGCGGTCAGCTGGCGCGGCAAGAACATCGGCGAGATCCTGCAGATGGAGGTCGACGAGGCGGTGGACTTCTTCGCCGCCATGCCGTCCATCAGCCACCCGCTGCAGCTGCTCAAGGACGTGGGACTGGGTTACCTGACGCTCGGGCAGCCGTCGCCCACGCTCAGTGGTGGCGAGGCGCAACGCATCAAGCTGGTGACTGAACTCAGCAAGGTGCGTGACGACATCACGCGCCGCGGCCAGAAGGCGCCACACACACTCTACGTGCTGGACGAACCCACGGTGGGGTTGCACATGGCCGACGTCGAAAAACTCATCCGCGTGTTGCACCGGCTGGTGGACGGCGGCCACAGCGTGGTGGTGATCGAACACGACCTGGACGTGATCGCCGAAGCGGACTGGGTGATAGACCTCGGCCCCGAAGGCGGTGACGCCGGCGGCCGGGTGGTGGCTGCCGCCACGCCGGAGGACGTGGTGGCGCTGGGCACCCACACCGGAGTGGCGCTGCAGGCGGTGCTGGCGCGTTAGCTTGCCAACGGCCGCTTGGGCACGAGCACCCGCGTGCCGTCCTGGCAGGCAAGGAGTTCGCTTTCCACGCCGAAGGCCTGGGCGATGTGCGCAACCGTCAGCACCTGTTCGGGTGTGCCGCTGGCCAGAACGCGTCCGCCATACAGCAGCACGATGTCGTCGCAGAAGCGCGCGGCGGCCTGCAGATCGTGCAGCACGACCACGGTCACGAGTTGCCGGTCCCTCGTCATGGCGCGCACCACCTGCAGCACATCGAGCTGGTGGCGGACGTCGAGCGCGCTGATCGGTTCGTCCAGCAACAACACCGATGGTTGCGAGACCAGTGCCTGCGCCAGAAACACCATCTGGCGCTGACCGCCACTGAGTTCGCCCAGATAACAACCGGCCAAAGGTTCGATATCGAGCGCGCGCAGCGCCTGCCGCACCGCGTCCAGGTCATCGTTACCCACCCGCAGACCCAGTTCCCCGAGCCGCCCGAGCAGCACCACGTCGAGCACGGTCAGGGCCTGTGGCGTTTGCAGGTCCTGGGGCATGTAGCCGATCGAGCGCGGACGGTCACGCGAACCGCCGAAGAGGATCTGGCCTTCGTGGCCCAGAAGTCCCGCCAGGGCCTTGATCAGCGTCGACTTGCCCGAGCCGTTGGGGCCGACGATGCCCAGCATGCGGCCGCTTGTTGCCAGGAGGTCGATGCCATGCAGAACCGTGCGCGGACCGTAACGCGCCGTCAGGGCCCGTGTCGTGACGCTCACCAGTACCCCCTTCGGTTGCGCAGCACCAACCAGACGAAGAAAGGCACCCCGATCAGCGAGGTCACGATGCCGATCGGAAATATCGCCCCAGGGGAAATCGTCTTGCTGGCGACCGATGCCAGTGACAGCAACAAGGCGCCCATCAGGGCCGATGCCGGCAGCAGGCCGCGCTGGTCTTCCCCGACAAGCATGCGCGCCAGATGGGGTGCGACCAGCCCAACGAACCCGATGGTGCCGACAAAGGCGACCGCCACGCCGGTGAGCGCCGAGACCAGTACGAACGAGCGGATACGCAATGCGCGCACGTTGACGCCGACGGCCGCGGCGCGCGCGTCCCCCAGCTTGAGGGCGGTGAGGCGCCAGACATCGCGCATCAGCAGCGGTGTACACAGCAGCAAGACAGACAGGATCACCCAGAGCTTCGGCCAGGTGGACTTCTGAAGACTGCCGAACAACCAGAACACAACCTGTTGCAGGGACTCGGGTGACGCGATCATCTGCAGGAGCGAGGTCAGCGCCTGGAACAGGAACTGCAGCGCGATCCCTGCCAGCACCAGCGCCTCGGCGCTGGCGGTACGCGCACCACCGATCAGGTACACCCCGGCGCAGGCGATGCCTGCGAACAGCACCGCATTGAGGGGGATCGCATAGGTTTCAGGTACCGGCAGCGAGGCGCCCAGCACGATCACCAGGGCCGCACCGAAACCCGCACCGGCCGAAATACCGAGCGTATAGCTCGATGCCAGCGGGTTGTTGAGGATGGTCTGCATGATGGCGCCAGACAGGCCCAGCGCGGCGCCCACGGTCAGCGCGGTCAGGGCCACCGGCAACCGGATCGACCACACGATGGCCTGGACCGCAGCGTCCGAGGGCTGGCCCAGCACCGCGCGGGCGACCGCCCCCAGTGGCAGGAACGCCGGGCCCGTCGCGATGTCCAGCAACACGCCGGCCAGCAAGGCACCGAGTGCACCCAGCAGCACCGTGACGCGGCGCGCGGCCGCCTGCCGGTAGGCGGCAGCAACCGCGTCATGCACGGGAAATCCCGACTCCGCGCGTTGCCGTGTTGCGGGTTCCGGATACGGCCCGGCCCTCATGGTTTCAACGGCAGCATCCAGACCCCGCTGTAGGCGACCGGCAGGTATTTCGCGTGGTAGGACCGGAACGACGCATCGGGGTCCACATCTCGGAATGCGTCCGGATACAGGCGTTTGGCCATGTATTGCATTGGTACGAAGTCGAACAACGTGCGGCACAGGCCATGTTCAATGGCATGCACCTCCCCGCTCTTGACCGCCTTCAGACCTGGCCATCCAGCGCGCTGGGTGTAGGGCTCCAGGCTCTTGCGGGTGACGTCGGCGCTGGCCTCGTAGCCGGTCTTCACGGCCAGCGGTTTGTTGACCCAGGACGAGCCGGCGATGAAGATCAGGTCCGGGTCGGCAGCGATCACGGTTTCTGCATTCAATGGGCCCCAGGGGCCAGGCAGTTTGCCGTCGGCCAGGTTCTCGGCGCCGAGCACGGTGATGATCTTGCCCCACATCGTGCCGCTGTAGCTGTTGCCGACGGTGTCGGGGCCGGCCTGGCCGAGTTCCACGTAGACCTTCTTGCGCGTGCCGCCAGCCTTGGCGATGCGCGCCAGGATGTTCTTGTATTCGCGGTCGTACAGTGCGGCGAGTTCTTCGGCCCGGGCATCGGTGCCCATCACCTTGCCGATGGCCCGGGTCGATGCGAGGTGGCGCTCCAAAACCTGGGCGTTGTAGTCGATCACGACGATGGGAATGCCGGCAGCCTCGATCTGGTCGCGTGCGGTCTTGAGGGCGTTGAAGGTCCACTCGGCGATGAACAACACGTCTGGCTTCAGCGCGATGATTTTCTCGGCGCTGAACGTGCCTTCGTCCGAATGCCCCACGTCGGGCATCGCCTGCAGGTTGGGGATGACCGCCGCGTAACGCTTAAAGATCGCCGGGCGCCAGCCTTCCCAGGGTGTGCGCGACATGCCCACGACCTTGGCCCATGCATCCTTGCCGGCGACCGCGGTGAATTCCTCGTAGTTGAAGTTGATCACCACACGTTGTACGGGGCTGGTGACCTTGACCTTTCGCCCGAGGGCGTCGGTTACCTCGATGGTGGCGGCCCAGGTTGCGGTGGCCAGCATCGCCACGAGCAAAAGCAAACAGTTGCGCAGATGCTGCGCAAAGACGTTGAACGGTTTCATGTGAGAGTTCCAAAAATGGTGTGGCAAGGTGATGCGCGCAAATGCCTGGCACCAACGGCTGGTGCTTGCATGCGCATCTGGGGGCTGCCTGCGGCAGCCGAAAGCGCGTGCACGGGACATGTGACGCGCGGTGTGCCGCCCGGACTCGGCCGGCTCGGCAACGCGAGGGATTCAGCTCAGGAAACTGGAGGGGAGGGCGGGCCGCGCGAAGGCAGTGGCGGTGCCGCAGCCCGGATCACCGGGCAGCTTGTCGCATGTCGGGCATGCGCGATGCACGCAAGCGGAAGACTGAAACTGGGGACTTGGGTGGGCGGTGGTGGCAGAAAGACGCTGGCACACAAGGGGCAGTCCATGCCAGTCTGCACAGTCGCCTGGCCGTCATCCTGGATTGGCACCCACTTGACCATGCCATTGGCACTGCAGACCATGGTGTAGGGCCCACCGTCGATGGCCGCCGATGCAACAGATGCCCCGAGAAACAGCACGTACCACGCGAGGACGAAACCCGCGATGGTCCGGAAACTTCCCAGTCTGCGCATCGGTCAATGATAACCAATAGCCGGCGTGGTCCTGTGGTGCAATGCATTCATCCTCAGCCAACTTCTGACGCCATGAAGACCTTCTACAACCATCTCCACGCCTTGCACCACGGCAGGCTGGAGATGTTCCGTGGGCAACTCGTTCCGTGTTTCGAAGTGCCCGGGCGGGTTGACGATGTGCTGGCGTGTGTCCGGGCGCGCAGGCTTGGTCCGGTGCAGCAGGCCTCGGACCACGGCAGTGCCATGCTCGCCAAAATCCACAGCGCGTCTTATCTGGGGTTTCTGGAGCATGCCTGGGCCGACTGGGTGGCACTGGACCCGGCCAACGCCACGCGGGATGCCTTGCCGTCGGTGTGGCCCAACCACGGCTTGCGCACCGATGTGTTGCCGGCCAACTTCGCGGCGCGTCTGGGGCGCTTTTCGTTCGACTCCGGCTCGCCGCTCACATCCGGCACATGGGTGGCGGCACGACAGGGCGCATTCTGCGCGCTGGACGCAGCCCATGCGGTGGCGGATGGTGCGCGCGCTGCATTCGCGCTCAGTCGCCCACCCGGGCACCACGCCGGCGCCGACTTCTACGGTGGTTACTGCTTCCTGAACAATGCCGCACTGGCAGCCCAGGCGCTGCGCGACCGTGGCATGGCGCGTGTTGCGGTGCTCGACATCGACTACCACCATGGCAACGGCACACAGGCGATCTTCTACGACCGGGCCGATGTCTTCTTCGCCAGCATCCACGGCGATCCGCATACCGAATACCCGTTCTTCCTGGGTTACATGGATGAACTGGGCACAGGGGCTGGCGAGGGTTTCAACCTGAATCTGCCGCTGTCGCGCGGCACCGGTTTTGGGCAGTGGCGCGCGGCGCTTGAGCTTGCATTGCAGCGGATTGCAGGTTTCCGCGCCGACGCGTTGGTGGTGTCGCTGGGGTTGGACACTTTTGAGGGTGATCCGATCTCGGGTTTCAGGCTGCGCAGCGAGGACTACCTGGCCGTCGGTGGAGATCTGGCCGATGCCGGCTTACCCACCGCCTTTATTTTCGAAGGTGGTTATGCTGTGGTCGATCTGGGTGTCAATGCGGTGAACGTGCTGGAAGGTTTCGAGCAGCGCGCGGGCTGACGGCCGCTTGGCCGGTGCGGTACGCGGCTTGTCGGTCTTTCAGAAGTCCGGCTGGTTGCGGGTGCGCAGCAGTGCGATCCAGCCCACCAGTGCCACCATGCCCAGCAACACAGGGAACCCGAAGGTGGGCGACCACTGCAGCAGTGCCCCCGAAGCCCCCGAGGCGATCATGCCGCCCAGCGTGTAGGTGAGCACCAGCACGGCCGTGCTGTTCACCAGCGTGATGCCCTCCTCGCGCGAACCGATGTCGATCATCGCCAGGGTGTAGAGGCTGCCACCGGCGCCGCCCCACAGAAACACGATCGGCCAGGCCAGGGCGGTGATGTGCGCCACAAATGGGACCACGCAGGTGGCCGCCAGCGTGACAAAGGCCAGCACGATCATCATCGTGCGCCGGCCCGCAGCCTTGTGCGTCCAGCGGTCGGCGACCATGCCCACCGGCAGCATCATCAACGCACTGCCCAGCCCGCTGGCGGACACCAGCAGTGCGGCGGTGGCCGCCCCCTGGCCCAGGGCCAGGCCGTACAGCGGCAGGATGGAGGTGATGCCGCTTTCGAAAAACCCGCCCACAAACCCGGCCAGCATGATGATGGGGTGTTTCACCAGCGCCTGCCAGACGCCGTGCAGACCGACCTTCGCGCTGTCGGCATCGGCCGCGGCGGGCATCTTCGGGATGGCCAGGCTCCATGCCAAACCCGCCGCCATGAAACCTGCGGCCACCCACAACGCAGCTGCGTGTCCGGGCCCGATCCAGACCAGCACGCCGGGGCCGATGACGAACGTGGTGCCCACCATGGTCTCGAAAATGCCGACGTAGCGCCCGCGTTGGCCGGGTGGAGAGAACTCGGCGACGACCGCTTCGGACAGCACCCACCGCAATCCGGACGCGGCACCCGCCAGCAGTTCGAGCGCAAACCAGACTGGCAGGGAATCGGTCAATGCAAACCCGACCGCCGCCAGCGCCGGGACGGCTGCCGACAGCCACAAGGTGGGCCGACGCCCGAGGTGGCGGGTGACCCAGGACGCAAATGGCGTGAACAGGAAGATGCCCGCCCAGCCTGTCGCGGCGAACAGGCCGGCCACTGCGGTGGATACCCCGTCGCCCTTGAGCTTCAGCAGAAGCAGTGGTAGCAGCATGAAGTACCCCACCAGCTCGAAAAAGGTGGAGACGAACACCGCCACCAACCCCAGTCGGGCATGGGCCTGGCTCACTGGTTGACCTTCGTGTTCATACGGGCGAAGCGCGTGGATGGCAACGGCCCGGCGTGGACAGCAGCGCCTGCACCACCTCGGCAAAACCGGCACCCCGTTCGGCCGGCGTGACATACCGCGGCAGGTGCGCGAGTTCGGGGACGAACCGGCGCACATTGGCCACACCGAATGAATTGCGGAACGCCTGGAACATCAACTGGTCATTGGTGGAGTCGCCCACATACACCCAGTGCGCGATTTCGGCGTCGAGCGTGCGGCCCCAGAGCGCCTGCACGATCCAGCGCGCCCCGACCAGCTTGTTGTGGTTGCCGTACCAGCCGTTGATGTGGATGCTGCTCACCGTGGCCGACATGCCCTCGGCCTCCATGATCCGCACCACCTCTGCGATGGCATCCTTGGGCAGATGGGTGAACTCGCTGTGGTCGATGGCGATGTCGGTCTCCCGTCCCCGCGAATCCTGTGACAACAAGGCCCCGGGTACTTCGCGCATCACACGGATGGCCACCTGTTCCATCCGCGCGAAGTTGCGGGCCCGGGTTTGTGCGTCCTGCAGGTAGAGCCGGGCCAGACCCTGCGGCCCGCGCACCAGCGCCACCGAGCCGTTTTCCGCCACGATGGCATCCACCGGCCAGGTCTGCGCAAACGGCACGCTCCAGCCCAGGGGCCTGCCGGTGACGGCCACCACCGGCAGCCCGGCCTGCTTCAGGTTTTCAAGCGCATCCAGCGCATCCGGCGTGATGGCTCCTTCGGTTGTGAGCGTGTCGTCGATGTCCGTGAACACGCCGACCACCTCCCGGCGGTCTTCCTCGGGCCACTCGTCCAGGGCGTGCATCGGCGGGGCAACGCGGGTCAGCCGGCTGACTGCAGCGCCAGGCCGGCGTGTTCGCGCAGCGGGTGGAAGTGGATCTTGGGGAAACGTTCCTGCGCCAGGCGCACGTCGTACTGCGAGGTGGTCAGGTAGGCAAGCGTGTTGGCTGCGTCCAGTGCCATCCGCATGGGATAGGCGTCGCAGAAGGCGCGCAGCTCCTGGGGCGTGTCGGCGGTGATCCAGCGCGCGCCGACGTACTGGCTGGACTCCAGCCGGATGTCGGCGTCGTATTCGCCTTTGAGCCGGTGCTGGACCACTTCGAACTGCAGTTGACCGACCGCGCCCAGTAGCATCGGCCCACCCACGTTCGGCCGGAACACCTGGATCGCACCCTCTTCGCCCAGCTGGGCCAGCCCCTGCTGCAACTGCTTGGTGCGCAGCGGGTTTCTCAAGATCACGGTCATGAACAACTCGGGCGCAAAGAAGGGCAGGCCGGTGAACTGCAGCGCCACGCTGCCGTCGGTGATGGTGTCGCCCAGTTGCACGCCCCCGTGGGTCGTGAAACCCACGATGTCGCCGGCGTAGGCCTCGTTGACCGCTTCGCGCCGCTGGCTCATGAAGGTCACCACGCTGGTCGGGCGCAGTTCCTTGGCCGTGCGCTGCACCTTGAGCTTCATGCCGGGCGTGTATTTGCCCGAACACATGCGCACAAAGGCGATACGGTCACGGTGCGATGGGTCCATGTTGGCCTGCACCTTGAACACGACGCCCGCAAACGCATCGTCTTCCGGACGGACCTCCCGGACGACCGGTTGCTTGTTGACGACCAGCGAACTGGTGCGCGGTTGCGGCGAAGGGGCGAGGTCCACCAGCGCATCCAGCACCTCCATGACGCCGAAATTGTTGACGCCCGAGCCGAAAAAAACCGGCGTCTGCCGACCGGCCAGGAATGCCGCACGGTCCCAGGCGGGGGAGGCGCCGGTGGCCAGTTCCATGCTTTCCATGGCGGTGTCGAATTCGCGGCCGAAACGCTCCTGCAGCGCCGCGCTCTCGGTCAGCGGGGTGGTCCGGAAGTCCTGCGGGCGGCGCTCGCTGCCGGATTCGAACACGGTCATTGTGTGTGTGTTCAGGTTCACGATGCCGCCGAAGGTCTTGCCCTGGCCCACGGGCCATGTCATGGGCACGCAGGGCATGCCGAGCTCGCGCTCGATTTCGTCCAGAATGTCGAGTGGCTCGCGCACCTCGCGGTCCATCTTGTTGACGAAGGTGATGATGGGCGTGTTGCGCTGGCGGCAGACCTCGATCAGCCGGCGCGTCTGGGCTTCGACGCCGTTGGCAGCGTCGATCACCATCAACGCGGAGTCCACCGCGGTCAACACCCGGTAGGTGTCTTCCGAGAAGTCCTTGTGGCCGGGGGTGTCGAGCAGGTTGATGACGTGGTCGCGGTAGACCATCTGCATCACCGAACTGGCCACCGAGATACCGCGCTGCTTTTCAATCTCCATCCAGTCGCTGGTGGCGTGGCGCGTGGCCTTGCGCGCCTTGACCGACCCGGCGATCTGGATCGCGCCTGAGAAAAGCAGCAGCTTTTCAGTGAGCGTGGTCTTGCCCGCGTCGGGGTGGGAGATGATGGCAAAGGTGCGGCGACGCCGTGTTTCCGCCAGATAGGGTTGGTTTGTCATGAAGATGAATCTGTCGTTATGCGCACGTTGATGTGCCCACAAAATCTGGTCGTGCGCACAGGGCGCACGAAACCCTTGATTATCGACCGGCGGGCATTGCCGCCTGAAGCGGGGCGCCCAGACGCGATATGCGGCCAAGTGAACAGCCAATTGCGCGCAAAAACCCAAATAGCAATTGTCAAAATAATCTGAAAAGACCTGACGATGGCTTGGGGCAACGGTTTAAGGTCTTGCGCAACCCCCACCTGCAAGTTTGCGCTTGGTAGTAACATATGCATGCTCTTAAGAGCTTTTTATACGGCTTTAAATGCTATTAAAGAAGACTTTCGAATTGATTCCACTACTGCGTCTGTGCTTCGTCGGATGACGCATTCTTGATGGTGATGGTATGACCGCCCGTAACAAGTTATCGATTGCACCCCCCTACGCTGTCGAGCAGTCGCTCAAACGGCTGGGCGCAGATCTGCGTACCGCCCGACTGCGCCGCAATCTGACCATCGAGGACATGGCGCAAAAGATTGGCACTGGCGTGCGCGCCGTCACTGATGCAGAAAAAGGCAAACCTGCCACCAGCGCCGCCGTGTATACCGCCATGCTGTGGGTGCTAGGGCTGCTATATCAAATCGACGATGTGGCCTTGCCGGAGAAAGACGAAGAAGGGCAAACCCTGGCCCTCGGGCGCGAGCGCGCGCGCGCGCGCAAGGTCAAGACGGCGGTAGACAATGACTTTTGAGCCCTCGTCCTACTGCTACGTTTACATCACGTTGCCGGGTCAGATTGCGCCGGTCGCAGCGGCGCGCTTCACGCCGACAATTGACCGCAGGGGCGTCCCCGTCGGACAGTTGGTCTATGGGCGCTCGTACCTTGAACGCCCGGGTGCCGTACCAATTGATCCCGTGGAGCTAAAGCTTTCGTCGCGGGTCTACACCACCACCGCCCTAAAAGGAATTTTCGGGGCGCTCCGCGATGCCAGCCCCGATTACTGGGGCCGCCGCGTGATCCAGCGCCATATCGGGCTGGCCCAACCCAGCGAACTTGATTACCTGCTCCATTCTCCGGACGACAGGGCCGGTGCACTCGGATTTGGGCGCAACCCTTTGCCGCCTGCACCCAAGCGGCTGTTCAACCAGACTCTCCATCTGGCCAACGTACAGGCAATAGCCGACGCCATCATCGCGGACGAGGACCACCCCGCAGATGCGGCCTGCGAACAAGTCGAGAACCTTCTGCTGATTGGTACTTCCATGGGCGGCGCCAGACCCAAAGCAGTGGTGGAAGATGACGACGGCTTGTGGATCGCCAAGTTCAACCGCCCCGACGACATTTGGAGCAATGCCCGTGTCGAACACGCCATGTTGCTGCTGGCGCGGGCCTGTGGCTTGAGCACGGCACAAAGCCGCGTTGTCGATGTCGCCGGCCGCGATGTTCTACTCGTCAAACGTTTTGACCGCGAACGCACTGCCCATGGTTACCAGCGGGCGCGCATGATCAGCGCCTTGACGTTGCTGCGTGCCGAGGACACCCACCAGTCACGCGACAAGTGGTCCTATGTTCTGCTGGCCGAAGAACTGCGGCGCGTGTCTGCGGAGGCAACGCAAGACGCGCAGGAATTGTTTCGTCGGATGTGCTTCAACGCCCTGATTTCCAACATCGACGATCACCCGCGCAATCATGCGCTGATTGCCAGGGATCGGGACTGGAGGCTGTCCCCTGCCTATGACCTGACGCCGGCCGTACCCGTCAGTCAGGATCGGCGGGATCTTGCAATGGAATGTGGCAACGCTGGCAGATTCGCGAACGCACGAAATCTGCTATCGCAAAGCGCCCGGTTTTTGCTTGAACAAGGCGACGCGATCGCCATCATCGATGCCATGGAGGAACAGGTGCGCGGTGCCTGGTATGCCACGGCGCGAGCAGCAGGCGTATCTGAGCGGGACTGCGAACACATCGCAAGGGCGTTTGTGTATCCCGGGTTCCGTCAGGACCAGGCCGGGCGGTGACGGCAAACCGCACCCAACACGATTCCGGCATCGACCCATGAATCTATGGACAACCCAAATCCGGAAAAGGTAGAATCTGTGCCTTCCGAGGAGCGTTGCAGTTCACATTGTGTGAACGAGGCTCGGACAGCATGGTTTTTCGGCACGGCCGAAGCCACTGCACCAACGGCGCTCACCCACTGGTCTGTGTGGTGAGCCCTCTCATAAGAGTTCGCAGCACTTCCAGTGGAATGCCACCATTCAACTTCTGGAGTGAACCATGAGCGCCGTCCTGACACCTATCAAGAACCAAGACTATGAAATCGCCGACCTGAGCCTGGCCCCCTGGGGCCGCAAGGAACTGGCGATCGCCGAGACCGAAATGCCGGGCCTGATGGCCATTCGGCAGGAATTTGCCAAGTTGCAGCCGCTCAAGGGCGCTCGCATCACCGGCTCGCTGCACATGACTATCCAGACCGGCGTGCTGGTCGAGACGCTGCAGGCACTGGGCGCACAAGTGCGTTGGGCCTCGTGCAATATCTTCTCCACGCAAGACCACGCCGCCGCCGCGCTGGTGGCAGCCGGCACCCCGGTGTTCGCCTACAATGGCGAGAACCTGGTCGACTACTGGGATTACACCCACCGCATCTTCGAATTTGGCGCCAAAGGCTCCAAGACCGAAGGCCCCAACATGATCCTGGACGACGGTGGCGACGCAACCCTGCTGATGCACCTGGGCTCCCGGGCCGAGAAAGACCTGAAGGTCATCTCCAAGCCAGGCAGCGAAGAAGAGGTCTGCCTTTTTAATTCCATCAAGGCCAAGCTCAAGCAGGACGCAACCTGGTACAGCCGCCGCCTGAAACACATCATCGGCGTGACCGAAGAAACCACCACCGGCGTGCACCGCCTGGCCGAGATGTCCGCCAAAGGCACGCTGCACCTGCGCGCGATCAATGTCAACGATTCCGTCACCAAGTCCAAGTTCGACAACCTGTACGGCTGCCGCGAATCGCTGGTTGACGCCATCAAGCGCGCCACCGACGTGATGATCGCCGGCAAGGTCGCCGTGGTGGCCGGTTATGGCGACGTGGGCAAGGGTTCTGCCCAGGCCCTGCGTGCCCTGAGCGCCCAGGTCTGGGTGACCGAGATCGACCCCATCAACGCCTTGCAGGCCGCGATGGAAGGTTACAAGGTCGTGACGATGGAATACGCCGCCGACAAGGCCGACATCTTCGTGTCAGCCACCGGCAACAAGAACGTCATCACCTACAAACACATGGCGGCCATGAAAGACCAGGCCATCGTCTGCAACATCGGCCATTTCGACAACGAAATCGACGTTGCATCCCTGGCCAAGTGCAAGTGGGAAGAGATCAAACCGCAGGTGGACCACGTGATCTTTCCGGCCAAGGGCAAGACGCCGTCCAAACGCATCATCCTGCTGGCCAAGGGCCGCCTGGTGAACCTGGGCTGCGGCACCGGCCACCCGAGCTTCGTGATGTCGTCGAGTTTCGCCAACCAGACCATCGCCCAGATCGAACTCTTCACCAAGCCCAAGGAATACAAGGTCGGCAAGGTCTATGTGTTGCCCAAGCACCTGGACGAAAAGGTCGCCCGCCTGCACCTCAAGAAGGTCGGCGCCATGCTGACCGAGCTGTCGGACGAGCAGGCCGCCTACATCGGCGTGTCCAAGGCCGGCCCGTACAAGGTCGACACCTACCGTTATTGAGTCCGTGGCGCGCCGCACGGCGCGTGCTGGAACATGATGCGCATCGATCAATTGCTGGTCCAGCGTGGGTTGGCGAGCACCCGCTCGCAGGCCCAGCGTCTGATTGGGTCCGGCGTCCAATGCCGTACCGATGGCGCGTGGAAACGCGTCGTCAAGAACGGCGACCTGGTGTCGCCCGACTGCGAAATCGAGCTGCTGGACAACTCCGAGGCGCGTTTCGTCTCACGCGGCGGCCTCAAGCTGGAGGGCGCTCTGGTACACGTAGAGTTGGCCGTGGCGGGCCTGGTCTGCCTCGATCTGGGGCAGTCTACCGGCGGCTTCACCGATTGCCTGCTGCAGCGCGGCGCCGCACACGTGGTGGGTGTGGATGTCGGGTTTGGCCAGTTGCACGAGCAGTTGCGCCAGGACCGCCGCGTCACTTGCGTGGAGCGGGTGAACGCGCGGCAGTTGTCGAACGACGACCTGCCTGCCGTTGACACCGCCGCGGGCCCGTTCGATGGGTCACAGTGGCGCTTCGACCTGGTCGTTGGCGACCTGTCCTTCATATCGCAGACGCTGGTGCTTCCTGCCGCCGTGCCATTCCTCAAGCCCACGGGCGCGTTGCTCATGCTGGTGAAGCCGCAGTTTGAATTGCAGCCGGGCCAGGTCGGCAAGGGCGGCATCGTCACCGATTCTGCGATGTTCGCAGTGGTCGAAAAGCGCATCCGCGCCGCCCATGCCAAATTGGGTCTGCGGGTGCAGGCCTATTTCCCGTCATCGATTGCGGGTGGTGACGGCAACCGCGAGTTTTTTGTCTGTTCGATTCGTCAACCGGAGGTCACGCCATGACGACGTCTGCCAGTTTTCCTGTGAGCCTGGAGTTTTTCCCGGGTCGGACGGCCGAAGGTGCGGAGAAGATCCGTGCGGTGCGGCGTGAGTTGTCGGTGCTCAGGCCCGATTTTTGTTCGGTGACCTACGGTGCCGGCGGTTCGACCCAGGAGGGCACCTTCGGCGCTATCACCGAGATGCTGGCCGAGGGCCTGGAGGCTGCTCCCCATTTCGCGTGTGTCGGGGCCACCAAGGCCAGTGTGCGGGATCAACTCGGCATCCTCAAGGAAATGGGTGTCAAGCGCATCGTCGCCCTGCGTGGCGACATGCCCAGCCCGTATGGCGCCGAGGGCGAGTTCCGCCATGCGTGTGACCTGGTCGAATTCATCCGCGACGAGACCGGCGAACACTTCTTGCTGGACGTGGCGGCCTACCCGGAAACCCACCCCCGCGCCCGCAGCCCGGAACACGACCTGCATGCCTTTGCCATGAAGGTCAAGAGCGGGGCCAACTCGGCCATCACCCAGTATTTCTACAACCCGGACGCGTACTTCCGCTTTGTCGACGACGCACGGCGCATGGGCGTGAACGTGCCGGTGCTCCCGGGCATCATGCCCATCACCAATGCCACCCAGTTGATGCGGTTCTCCGACATGTGCGGGGCCGAGATCCCGCGCTGGATCCGGCTGCGCTTGCTGGCCTACAAGGAAGACATTGCGTCGATCCGTGCATTCGGGCTCGATGTGGTCACCGCCATGTGCGAGAAGCTGCGCGCGGGTGGCGCACCGGCGCTGCATTTCTACACCATGAACCAGAGCGGGCCGGCGCTGGAGATTTGCCGGCGGCTGGGGCTGCAATAATTGCCACTAGACTTGGTGCCATGAAAATTCTTTTGACCGGTGCGGCGGGTTTTATCGGCATGACCACGTCGTTGCGCCTGCTGGCGCGCGGCGACGAACTGGTGGGCCTGGACAACCTCAACGACTATTACGACGTCACGCTCAAGCAGCGCCGGCTTGACCGCATCACGCCCCACAGCAACTTCCGATTCGTCAAGATGGACGTTGCAGACCAGGCCGGCACCGCGAAGTTGTTCGCAACCGAAAAGTTCGACCGGGTGATCCACCTGGCAGCCCAGGCCGGGGTGCGCTATTCGCTGCAGAACCCGCATGCCTATGTGGACAGCAATCTGGTCGGATTCACCAATATCCTCGAGGGTTGCCGCCATGGCGGTGTGCAGCACCTGACCTACGCCTCAAGCTCGAGTGTGTACGGCGGCAACACCAAGATGCCGTTCTCCGAGCACGACAGTGTGGACCACCCTGTCAGCCTGTATGCAGCCACCAAAAAGGCCAACGAGTTGATGGCGCATACCTACAGCCATCTGTTCGGTTTGCCGACGACGGGGCTGCGCTTCTTCACGGTCTACGGCCCGTGGGGCCGGCCTGACATGGCGCTGTTCTTGTTCACCAAGGCAATCCTCGAGGGCCGCCCGATCGACGTGTTCAACTACGGCAACATGCAGCGCGATTTCACCTTTGTGGACGACATCGTCGAAGGCGTGATTCGCGTGATGGACCGTGTTGCAACGGCCGACCCAGCCTACGACGCCTTGCGGGCAGACCCGGCCACCAGCAGTGCGCCATACCGGGTGTTCAATATTGGCAACAACAATCCGGTGCCTTTGCTGGATTTCATCTCCTGTATCGAAGACGCCCTTGGCAAAAAGGCCGAAAAGCGGCTCTTGCCGCTGCAGGATGGCGACGTGCCCGCCACCTACGCCAATACCGACGCCTTGCGCGACTGGGTCGGGTTTGTGCCCGGAACCAGCATCCAGGACGGCATTGGGCGGTTTGTGGCGTGGTACCGGGATTACTACAAGGCTTGATGCCACCTGCCGGCCTCGGCATCTCAATGCAATCGATGTTTGGGAGTTTGGCCCCAGGAACCGTGTAATTTGCACATGGGAATGGCAAATTGCACGGATATCAGCAACGAGCAGGCTGTATCTACTGTATCTAAAATGGCCGTTCACTCAGCCGAGTTGGAGAGTCCCATGAACGCGAACCCGTCTATAGCTGCGCAGGCCGCCGGCCGGCGACCGCATTCGCTCAAGGAAGTAGCCTCAGTGGGGCCGTGAGCTTGGCGGGGTGGACAGCTTTCTACGGGAATTTTTGGACGAGTTCTATGTTGAACACGATGAAACTGCGCGTAGTGCCATGTTGCAGGAGGAGCCGCCCTTAGGAGCCGCCCTTAGGAGCCGATGATCGCGCCAACGCCTACCTTGCTGCCGTCGCTGAACATCTGGCTTTGCGCAACCATCTGCTTGTTCCGGGCTGGGCCGGGCACAAAGCCCGATTCTTGAGGCGCCCACTTTTCCGGCCCCGTAGAGATGCGGTCGGAATCGGGCAATAGTCGGTTCGAGAGAGCGCGTTTCATCGTGATGCTCCATAAAGAAGAAGACATCCAGCGGGGGCTGCGAAAGATTGATGCCCTGGCAAAAGAAGCGGGTGTCGTTGTTGACCTGTCGATCTATGGCGGTGCAGCGTTGGCCCTTACGTTCGACACACGACGCGTGACCCGTGATGTCGACATTTTGTGTGACCTCATGTTGGTGCGCCGTTTGCCGGCCTGGCATGGCAACATCGGCAAAAGGCTGGTCCGCGCTCCCAAAGTGGTTGTGCGCGACAGCGGCATTCACCACGCCTTGCTGGAGCTCGAGAGCCTGGAGGTCGTACTCGGCCACCCCGTAGCTGGCGCAAGCTGGGAAGGTTTTGTCATAGAACAGATTCTTGCCGCTGTGCCGCAAGCCGAGGCAAGCTTTTATCGCACTGCGCATGGGGCCGAAGCTGATCTTGTCTTGCATCTGCGCAATGGGGGAGCGGCAGACATTGCCCATGCAGACCATCAGGATCTTGTGGGATGGGTCGGATCGCGAAAAGAACATGCTGTTGCTGGGCGGAGTGACATGGCGCCCGCATGTCAGTTTGAGAGTGGCGCGTCAGCCTTGGCGCTGTACCCATACCACCGGTGGAACGCAATTCAAGGTTGCTTGTCCAATTCTGCCTGCATGGTCGACGCCAAACGGGCAAATAGCTTGAGTTTTTTCTGGGTGTCATGGTAACGCTCGGCGATAACATGGAGTCAGCAATGCCCTGGTTCGCATGGGTCAACAATTCGTTGCCAGCTGCTGTGTTCGCGGTTAAGCTAGCTTCGCCAGTGACCGTTTTAAGCTTGGATTGACGGGATATTCTCGCTCCAGATTGCGCCTGAGAATTCAAGTTTCTGCGGAGCTTTTGAGGTGGTTCGTGAATTCAATATCAAGCTTGGCCGGACGGAATGCAAGCGTTTGTCGATGGTTGATTTCCGTGGGTATTGAGAGCGTTTTACGAAATTGCGATGTCATTCAAACCTTTGCAATAATATTATTCCCACTGGGCCGGGATGGTCCGTTTTTAATGGCTGTGCGGGGGTATCAAATGCGTTTCAGTTCTATCGACGATACGTAAAAGAAGTCGCAACACATTTGGCACTGACAACGATTCATTTGCCCGGCAATGCGACAAGGCCCAGGGAGTACAAATAATCGGGTTGCAGCGAAAACAGTGAGACACCAGGGAATTCATTGTCTCTGAAGTTATTGAAATACTGAAACGACATGTCTGATACCAGCCTGATTCGGCATATGCTGAGGCGGGAACGTATATAAATGCAACTCGCAAACTGAGTTAACGACAGGATTTCAAAATGCGGCTACGTAAAGCCTCAAGCTGGGTTTTTAGCGCTTCACTATTGGTTCTCGCCGCTAACGCAATATTGTTGGTATTGATCTCGCGCGCATACGACGATGTCGTTGCAGTGCAAGACCACAGGCGAGCAACCACGTTGTCCGCAGAGCAATTCCGACGTGAAACAGAGCACTTGACACAGTTCGTCCGCTCCTATACCGCCACAGGCGATGACAGATATTTACTCTATTACTACGATATCTTGGCTGTGCGTGAGGGCAAAAAGCCTGCTCCACAGAACTTCAAGAGGGGATCATATTGGGACGACGTGGTTGCACGGCGTATTGTGCATACTACCCCTGAGCTTGGAGCGCGCCAGTCTTTCACCGACACTATGAAGGCCTTGGGGTTTAGCACAAACGAGGGGCAAGCATTCAGCAAGGTCGTTGAGGCAACAGAGGCGATGAAGGAGGATGAGCAAAAGGCTTTTGCAGCTACTCAAGGTCTGTACGATCCCGACAAACAGGAGTTTGTCGCCGATGGACCCGTGCGGCTTGATTTTGCCATCCAGTTGGTCCACAGTGACTCATACAACCGCCTGAAGGCAAACCTGTCAACCGCCGTCGAGAGTTTCGTGGAATTGGTGGACAAGAGAACCAGCGACCAAGTTCTCGCAGCCAGTCAGGCACTTAATCGATGGATATTGCTTTCGCTGGTCTGTATGAGCATCACCATTGCCGCCGCCGCAATCACTTTGCGGGTATTGAGGCAGCGCGTTCTGTTGCCAATTCATCGTCTGGGAAAAAATGCGGAAAAACTGGCTGCTGGTAACTATGAAGCACGAACTGGAGTATTGCAGAGCTTTGATGAGTTTATTGCCCTGAGTACTGCAGTTGATGGGATGGCAGCAGCCATGCAAACAGACATTGAGCGAAGGCATACCACACAGCTGGAATTGGAGCGGGCAAAGCAGGTCGCCGAAGCGGCGACTTATGCAAAGTCAATGTTTCTGGCAAACATGAGCCACGAGATACGCACTCCAATGAATGCCATCCTTGGCATGGCCTATCTCACATTGAGGACCAAACTTGAACCGCGCCAACACGACTACGTAAGCAAGATATACGACGCCTCAACCTCTTTGTTGGCGATCATCAACGATATCCTGGATTTTTCGAAAATCGAGGCCGGAAAGATCAACCTTGAAGTCGGTCGATTCCGCCTTGAGGATGTGGCGGGAAGGTCCTTGTCCTTGCTCAGGCAGCGCGCAAACGAAAAGGATATCGAGTTGCTGTTGGATGTTTCTGACGCGCTGCTGCTGGGCGAGAGTGGTGCAGTAATGGGCGATGGGCTGCGCCTCGGACAAGTCTTGACGAATTTACTCTCCAACGCTGTTAAATTCACACATCGTGGGTTTGTCAAACTAAAGATTTCAATCGAGGAAAATCTGCCAGATTCGATTGTCTTGCGATTCAGTATCCAGGATACAGGGATCGGACTGAGTCAGGGTCAAATAGAAAACCTATTCCGGGAGTTTACTCAGGCGGATGGTTCAACTACACGCAAGTATGGTGGCACCGGATTGGGACTCACCATTTCCAAGAAGCTGATTGATTTGATGGGCGGACGTATCTGGATTGAAAGTGTTCTCGGGAGTGGTTCTTCCTTCTGCTTCACTGCAAGAGTTCAAAAGACAGTTCCGGCCCCGCCATCGGCCGTCTTGACGCCACAGGCAGGGGCATTGCGCGTGCTTATCGTCGACGATCAACCTGATGCGCGCGCGGCGCTTAGGGATTTGATTGAGGCGCTTGGCATTGGGCAGTCCAGCGCGGGAACTGTCGACATGGCTGCCGATGGACGTTTGGCTCTGAAAATGATTGAGTCGAAGCGGGACCGTGGCGAACCCTACGACTTGTTGCTGCTGGATTGGATAATGCCTGGGTTTGACGGGTCAGATGTTCTCAAGATTCTGAAGGGTAAAGCAGTGGATTCGCGGCCGTTGGTTGTCGTGGTTTCCGCGTACGACTCGGACATCCTGCAGGACGCAGCTGAGGCACTTGGTGCAGCGCGCTTCTTGCCAAAACCAGTGCTCCCCGAGTCATTGCGAGACATTATTAGATCAATAACCAGTGAGGGCGGTTTTGCGGCAGCAGATACGGCCCCTGAATCATTGGAAGTTTCGTTGGTCGGCATGCGATTTTTGCTTGCAGAGGATAACCCAATCAATCAACAACTGGCATTCGAATTGCTTGATAGTCGCGGCGCGGCGATAGACGTAGTCGAAAATGGCAAAGAAGCAATTGAAAAATTGGACGCGCGCCCATCGGGCTACTACGATGCAGTGCTAATGGATCTCCAGATGCCCGTGATGGACGGATATGAAGCCACCCGGCTGTTACGGTTGAATTCCAAATCTATCGACCTGCCAATTTACGCAATGACCGCCCACGCAATGGAAGAGGAGCGGGAGCGGTGCTTGGTATTGGGAATGAATGGCCATATAAGTAAACCAATTGAGCCAAAGGTGTTGTTCGGGCTGTTGGACAGGCTGAGAGTGACAACCGTCAAGGCGCGACCAGGGCCTACTACATCAGCAAAGGTAAATCCAAGGATATCGCAGGCAGAGCCAAACGCAGATTTGCCAAATATACAGGGGCTCGACACATCGACAGGGCTGCGATTTGCGGATGGTAAACCGAGTCTTTATTTGCAGACTCTGAGGCGATTTGTCCAGGATTTCGCAAAATTCAGTGCGGTTGTTCAATCGCTTGACTGTTCCCATGATCGGGAGATTGTTCTGCGGTCGATTCACACACTGAAAGGGCTTGCGGGCACTATCGGAGCGTTTGAAATACAACAGATGGCGGTTAAGGTCGAAGTCGATCTGGGAGGTTGTGAGTCAGGCGCAAGATTCCCGGAAAGTATGGAGGAATTGAATTTCCTACTGACAGAACTCATCCGTGCGCTTGAGTCGTTTGAAGGCGAACGACAGCAGTTGCCAGCAACCGGTTTAAACCTCGTCCACGATCCGTGCCGGTTGGATTCCGCCCCCTTGAGTGTGGGCGCGCTAAAGCCCAGTGAAATATTTCTTGAACTCCGCAGTTTGTTATTGCAAGGGGATAGCCACGCCCGTACACTTTGGCAGACAAACGCAAAGGAGCTTGCAGAGCAGATCAGTCAATCAGATTTGGCAAAGCTCAATATTGCCTTGGCGAACTATGATTTTGACGCGGCGCTCGCCTTGATTGGCGTCATGGAACGGCCTCTATGAACCACGCCAGCCGGCGGGTGTCAGTGCGATTTATTCAGTCGGTCCCATTGACTGACTATGAAGCCAACAAGGTAACCAAGCGGTGACTGGGCCGTCGAGGTACCACACCTCAAGAGTATGTTCACGCCGGGCCCAATTTCTGATTCGTCAAGATAACCAATAGCACCTGGTGTTGAAGCAACAAAACTCAAGACTTCGGCACTTCTAGGTAACTCTTGCGGAGAAGTTCCTTTGCCGACATACTTTCTTACGGTCCAGTGGGCTGTGTACCGATCCTCATCCTGTTTCAGGCAACTTGATAGAAACCGTTTGCGAATAGAACTCCCGACTGGGGCATTTACTGCAGAAACAGCGACTCCGTCGATCTCGGAGGATCTGCCCATATAAAGCCGAAGAATTGCCGCGGCATCGACTTTCTTCACATTGGTATTGCCGATCACAACGACTATTCGACTGTGCGCCAGTGTGCCAAATAGTGGCAATGTCGCCATGACAACCCAACGAATGATGGTCTTATACACTGGGGCCCTCATCAAAAGGCGAAGCTGTAGGACATTGAGGCGACATTAATACTCTTGCTATTTACGTCCATCCCACTGGGCGAGTCGACAAGACTGGATACTCGACCGATCCGCACGCGCATCAGTTCTGCCTTCAGCTTTTGCGTTACATTGATCCGATAGCTGACACCGATTGCCAGTGAATGTTGGTCTTGCACACGAATTTGATCAGCGGCAGCACGTTGCAAGGCATTGATGAATGCGGCACCTGGAACAAACGCCGGCACGGTGTTCGAATTAACTGCCCTGTTAAGATCAAGCGGCCCCCGTGCAGACTTTACAGCCGAAGCAAAAACATAAGGCGTCCAGCGATCAAATTGCTTCAGAAGCGACATGTAGCCCCGATTCGCTGTTTCGTTAAAGTCGGTCTTGTTGCTGACGCTTCGTGCGAATTCACCAACGACCCGAAAGCCGGATCCGACACTGATATCCGCGCCCAGACTGAGAACTGAGTAATCGATTTGCCTAATTTGCGGCACGCCCGGGCCGGGTAACAAAGACGACAGCTGATAATATCCAACACCTGGCATCAGTGTGACAAATGGAAAGCTCACCCCGATGGTTTCACCATTTCGTCCGACCAATGCCGAGCGATATATCCCCGCTCGATAGGTGCTGTCGTCGCGCTTGTAAGACAGGCTGATTGCAACTCCTTTCGCAACCAAATGCCGATAGGAGGCTGCCGCGGTTTGAACCCCTGGAATGTCGTCGCGCGTCCAAACCCGGCTATCGATACTGGTGTTGCCCCAAATACCGTCAAGCGAGACCTCATCGGCATCCATATTCCAAGTCTTGCCAAATGAAACTCCAACATAGTCGTTGTTCGGCGAAATGGAATACATCTCAATCGGCGGCCGGACAAAATCGTAGGTGACGCCGACGTTATAGGTCTGCGAATACAAGTAAAGGGGAATTCTCTGCTTACCCAGCCTGAAGAGCCAGTCGCCAGAAGGACGCCAGGACAGAAATGCCCACGCGACAGCCGCTCGATATCTGCGATCACCTTCACTTGCCGGTTGCCCGACAACTTGGGCGGTGGCCCCAAATGAATTGGACAGCCGTGAGTCGAGCTGCACACCTGCGACTGTGTCGTGCCGAAACGTACCGCGATTGTCAATGAATTGATCGTACGTAAACGGTTGGTCAGTGCGTGAATACCCAACAGTGCCATAAGCCGAAATCGAATAGTCTGCGCCAAATGCGGAATTGGTGTGCACTCCGAATGCCGTGGTCGCAAGCGCGCACACACAGCAAAAACGGCCCAACCTGCTGATGCGAACAAATGAGCCGCGCACACTGTTCAGGACTCTGCGGCAAGATGGCAAGCACCGAACGGGACAAAATGAGACCACAAACAACCTTTGGTTCCGACCTGACTGCAGAGCTGCGCGCTTGAGGCGCTTTGGAGCAACAAATCGTATTGCAGGCAATTTCGTCTGTGTCCCATTTTGTCAACTATTGCCGACATGTCAACCAGACGGCATGGGTTGACACCAGACGGCATGGTTGGTGTCTTGGTCGTCAATGCGATTTGGTGATGAGATGGCCGCTCGGGAGTCGCGTGGCGTTGCTGCGTCAATACGAGCTACTTCGGCATCGCGAGACAATGCGCCACCAATCCGCGTACACCCGCCTCACACAGGTCCAGCACGCGTTCAAACCCTGCCACAGACCCGTAGTAGGGGTCCGGAATTTCCATTGTGCCTGCAGCAGGCGCAAACTCCAGCAGCAAACGAAGCTTGTAGGTGTGTTCACCCGGGCACAACTGGCGCAGGTCGATCATGTTGGCTTGGTCCATGGCCAGGATCATGTCGAATTTGTCGAAATCCTTGTCGCCGATCTGCCGCGCGCGGCCTTTGCCAACCGGATACCCGCGCTGACTCAGAACGGTGACGGCCCGAGGGTCGATCGGAGCGCCGCCACGTCCGGCATGGGTGCCTGCAGAGTCCACCAGGATGGTGCCCGCCAAGCCCGCCTGCTTGGCCAGGTGCCGGGCAACACACTGCGCCATGGGAGAACGGCAGACATTGCCCATGCAGACCATCAGGATCTTGTGGGATGGGTCGGATCGCGAAAAGAACATGCTGTTGCTGGGCGGAGTGACATGGCGCCGGCCTGTAAGTTTGAGAGTGGCGCGTCAGCCTTGGCGCTTTACCCACACCACCGGCGGAACGCAATTCAAGGTTGCTTGTCCAATTCTGCCTGCATGGTCGACGCCAAACGGGCAAATAGCTTGAGTTTTTTCTGGGTGTCACGGTAACGCTCAGCGATTCGCGCCGACACGGCCAGCAGGAATTTGGCGCCGATGGCGGGTTGCTCTTCGATCAGGGACTCAAGCGCCTGGCGCGTCATCACCGCACACTGGATGTCGGTGCTCGCCGTGCAAGAAGCCGACCGCGGGCCGGTGTCGAGCAGGCCCATCTCACCCACCAGGCTACCCGGCCCGAGCACCGCAGTGGTGACCGGCTCGGTGCGGCTGACCGTGATGCTCTCGACAACCACCTCGCCATCGAGCAACAACACCATGAAGCCGGTATTTTCCGCGTCCCCCTCGGTGATGAAAGTAACCCCGGCCGGGACTTTCTCGGGGCGCATGTAACTGACTACGATTTTCGCCTCGACCGGGTTGAGTTGCACCAGCGCCGCGGGTGCTGCCAACAACCTCGCGGCGTGGTCACGGCTGGAAATCTCGCGCGGTAGCGTGTTCGCATCCCGAGCGGGGGGCGACGTGCGTTTGTCTTGGGGGTCAACCATGACGTGTGTTCGCGGGTTCTCTTTTTGGGGGTGGGACGCCGATCCATGGTAACGCAAGCGGCACGCGAGCGGGTGTTGGATCAAGCCCAGGGGAAATACATGCGGCTGTCTGGAAGAGCTTGCCAAAAATGATACATAAGAGGTAATAATCCTGACGACGGTTCTTCTGATGAGCCGCACCGGGTGAGGGCGTCCTTGGGTGAAAGATGAGGGCCAGCGGATGACGGATCAGCCAGACGATGACGGGCCGGCAAGCGTGCCGGGTCCCCAGCAGGGGCCCGTTGCGGTGCTGAGCAAGGTTCACAAGACCTACCATCTCGACACGGTCGAGGTCCCGGTGATCCGGGGCGTCGATATCTTGGTGCGCCACGCCAAGTTCACCGTGCTGATTGGTCCGTCCGGCAGCGGCAAGACGACGCTGCTGAACATGCTGGGTTGCATCGACAAACCCGACCAAGGCGAAATCATCGTCGCCGATGCGAAGGTCGGCGAGATGTCCGACGATGCCCTGGCGGATTTTCGGGCGAAGAACATCGGCTTCATCTTTCAGAATTTCAATTTGTTGCCGGTGCTCAGCGCCTACGAGAACATCGAATACCCGTTGTTGCTGGCGGGTGCCTCAGCCAAGAAGCGAGGCGACCGCGTGCCCAGGTTGCTCAAGGCGGTGGGTTTGTCTGACCGCGCCAAGAACTTGCCGGGCCAGTTGTCAGGCGGGCAACGCCAGCGGGTCGCGATTGCGCGTGCCTTGGCGCGCAAACCCAAACTGGTGATCGCCGACGAACCCACCGCTAACTTGGACAGCACCACCGGTGCCGCAATTTTGGCCCTGATGCGCCGCATGGTGGACCAGTATGGAATCTCCTTCATCTTCTCTACGCACGACCCGGAGGTGATCAAGGCGGCGGATGATTCGATCTTCATCAAGGACGGCTTGATCCAGGGTATCCGGCGCAAGGCGGAGGTCGCGGCATGATGATGACGCTGAATCTGGCGTTGCGGAATTTGTTGCGGAATCGGCGGCGGTCGATTGCGACGTTGGTGGCAATGGCAATAGGGTCCGCTTCGATCCTGTTGTTTGGTGGTTACAGCGCCAACATGAACTACACCATGCACACCGAGTATGTGCAGACCGGTGGGCACCTGCAGATCCAGCATCGCGATTTCTTTTTGTACGGCAGCGGCAACCCGACTGCCTATGGAATCGCAGACTACGGCAAGATCATGGCCGCGATTCAGGCCGACGGCGTATTGAAGAACATGGTGGTCGTGGTAACGCCGACTTTGCAGTTTGGCGGCATTGGCGGCAATTACGCGGCCAGTGTTTCCCGCACGATCGTGGGCAACGGGTTCATTGCGGAGGATGTCAACCGCATGCGCAGGTGGAATGGTTTTGGCTTGAGGACGGGGTCTCCGCCGTTCCCGCTGGAGGGCACTGCGCCAGACTCCGCCATCGTTGGCATGGGGGTCGCCAGGGTGTTGCAGCTCTGCGAGGCGCTGAAAATTGCCAATTGCCCCAAACCAGAAAAGGAGCCTGCTGTGGATGGGGCTGCATTGCCGGACGACATCGCCAAGTTGTCCCAGCTTGAAACACCAGCAGTTGACACTGCAGCATCCAAACTTGGACGGATCGAGGTTCTCGCAGGCAATTCACGTGGCACGCCAAACGTGGCGTCGATCATGGTGGTGAAGGCTGAAGAGCAGGGTTTCAAGGAGTTTGACGAAGTGGCCGTGTTGATGCACCTGGCCCAGACACAACAGTTGATCTACGGCAAGTCCGAACCCAAGGTCACCTCCATCATCGTGCAGTTGAAGCACTCGGAACAGATCCCGGCCGCAATTGCAAGGCTTAACCCACTGTTGGCAAGCTTCTCCAAAACCCAGCCTTTGGCCGTGCTCGACTTCCAGACTCTGAATCCGTTTTATGTCCAGACGATGCAACTGTTCGACGCGATATTCGGGTTCATTTTTGCCCTTATCGGCGCCATTGTGTTGTTTACCGTCAGCAATACAATGAACACAGCGGTGGTGGAGCGTACGGTGGAAATTGGCACTTTGCGCGCCATCGGTCTGCGGCGAGCCGGTATCCGCAATCTTTTTGTCACCGAAGGTGCCTTGTTGGGCTTGGGTGGTGGCATTCTCGGAGTAGCAGTGGCCCTGGTTCTGGCGGCAGGCTCCAACGCAATGGGGTTTACCTGGACGCCGCCTGGAAGCGCGCAGGCGCTGCCGGTGATCTTGACGGTGTGGGGCGAGACCAAGATGATTCTTGTCACGAGCATTGGTCTGATGTTCATCGCCGTGGTGAGCGCCTGGTGGCCGTCTTATCGGGCGGCACAACTGAATGTGGTCGAAGCATTGCGCCATGTCTGACAGAAGGAGAACATAGCCGTGAAAGCTGTATTTGCCCTGTTGTGTTCGTTGTTGCTTGCGCCAACTCTGGTTTGGGGTGCCCCCACAGCGGAAGAGATCCTTGCCGCGAGTGATGCAATTCGGAACCCTGGCAAGCCATTCAGCGTTACCGTCACGCTGACGGAGTTTCAGGCACGCAAACAAGTCGATACCAGCACCTTGGTCAGTTATTCCCGCATCAACCAGACTGGCGGGCAGTTCTCCAGCCTGATTCGGTTTGTTCAGCCCGCGCGGGATGCCGGCAAATTGATGCTCAAGAACGGCAACGACATGTGGTTTTACGACCCGGTCTCCAAAGCCAGTGTGCGGCTTTCGCCGCAGCAGCGCTTGTTGGGTCAAGCGTCCAATGGCGACGTGGCGACGGTCAATTTGGCGCGCGACTACAAAGCAAGCTTGGCCGCCACAGAGGCGGTGCAGGATGGCGAAGGCAAGAGCCGCTCAGCCCATAAACTGATGCTGACGGCGGGTTCCCCCGATGTCACCTATGCGAGTATCGAGATGTGGGTCGACGCCGCCAACAACCAGCCGATCAAAGCCAAGTTTTTTGCGGAGTCTGCACGGCTGCTGAAAACCGCCTTTTACCGCAAGTACCAGCCGCAACTGGGCACTGACCGACCCACAGAAACTGTGATCATCGATGGCCTCAATCCGCAGTCGGTAACTATCCTGCGCTTGTCGGACTATGTTGCCAGGGCCATTCCTGACACCTGGTTTCAGCGTGATTTTCTTCCTCGATTTCAACCGGACTGAAACCATGCGCCTCGCGAACATGACATTCGTATCGCTGGCCGTCGGGCTCGTGTTGGCGGCAGCGCAACCGGTGTTCGCTGCGGCCGATGCTGAGGCAGACGCGCTGAACCTGGAGGGGGCTGCAACCGGGCCGGTATCGACCACCAACAAGGCACCAAAGATATTTTTCGAAGGCGCACTCGGCAATGCAAGCCAGCGTTATCAGTCGGATAGCCGCGAGCTGGGGCGTGCCACGTTCGATTTGTCCTACACCGCACCCATTGGCCAGGGATTGCGGCTGGTCCTGTCTGATCGTGTGGACAACATCCATCCTGCTGATGGCGGCGCTGACTCCACCGTCAACAGCCTTCGCGAAGCCTATGTCAGTTGGCAACCCCAAGGGGGCAATACCGTTCTTGAGTTCGGTCGTATCAATCTTCGGTACGGCGTGGCTTATGGCTACAACCCAACCGACTTTTTCCGTGACGGAAGTCTGCGAACCCTTACATCTGCAGACCCTTTCGCACTGAGGGATAACCGGCTCGGCACCGTCATGTTGCGCGCCCAACAACTTTGGCCAACCGGGTCCTTGTCGTTCGCGTATTCGCCCAAACTGCAGAGTCGCCCCAGTGCGGATGGCTGGAGTCTGGATCTGGGCGCCACCAACAACCGTGATCGTGTATTGCTGGCGCTGGGCACGCAGATCTCGCAACGCGTCAATTCCCAAGTCTTGCTCTACAAGGAGGATGGTGCATCACCCACAGTCGGTGCGAGTGTGACTGCACTGCTGTCAGATGCTGCCACAGCCCACGCGGAGTGGTCCCGTGGGCGAGAGCCCGGCTTGTTGACCCGTACGTTGGCATTGCCCGTGGCATCCACCACGGAAAACCGGTTCGCCGCCGGGCTGACCTACACGACACTTGGCAAACTGTCGGTCACTGCGGAATACCAATACAACGGTTTTGCCTTGGGCAAGCGCGATTGGGCCAACCTGGGGGCAACTTCTCCATTGACCCAAGTGGCCTATTTGGTCGACGCGCAGCGCCTGCAGGAACTGGCCCCCAGGCAGGCCTATCTGATCTACCTGACCCAAAAAGGCCTTGGCCTGAAAGACCTGGACCTGACCGCCTTTTTGCGCATCAACCCATTGGACAAGAGCCGCCTGGCTTGGGTTGAGTTGCGCCACCACTGGCCGAGTTTTGACCTGGCATTTCAGTTGCAGCAGAACATGGGGCGTTTGACCAGTGAGTTCGGAATCCTGCCGGACAGGCGGGTGATGCAGGTGTTGGGGACGTACTACTTTTAGCTGTCACCCCAGCCCAGGTCACCGTTGAAATTTGCCCGTTTGAAGACCATGCCCATGGCGAATCCACTGTCAATCTGCATGGTCTCAGACGATTTTCTGCCTGCAGCAACTGGTGTAGGAACGCACATCAAGCTGCTGGCACCTGGGCTTGTTCGACTCGGCCACCGTGTATCGGTCGTGACGACCCGCCGCAAGGGCGAACCGGAAGTTGAGCAATGGGAGGGGCTGACCATCTACCGGGTGTTTACTGTTCCTGCCTATGGTTTTTACCAGGCGTTGCCGTCCGGGCGCACGTTGCGACGCATTTTCGAGGCCGTCAAGCCGGATCTGGTCCATCACCATTACGTCGGTTACATGATGATGCGTGTGTGCAGTATTGCTGAGTCGTTGCGCTTGCCCCAGGTATCTACCTACCATTTCAGTTCTGAGGTGCTGACCCAGCCCCTGCCCATGCGCCCCTTTGCACCATTGGTGCGCAGGCTGCTGGTCAGCTACAACAATCGCTTCAACCTTGTCATCGCGCCGTCGCAAAACCTGGCTCTGCAGATCGCCAGTGAAGGCGTGCGCACGCCGGTACGGTTCATTACAAACCCAGTGGTTTTTGGTGGCAGTTCGCAAGTCACGCCTGCTGAGCGTACATCCGATTTCACTGTGTTGTATGCCGGCCGGCTCGGTCAGGAAAAAAACATTGGCTACTTGCTGAAGGCGTTTGCCGGCCTTCTGAAACAGGCACCCAACGCCGTCTTGTGGGTGGCTGGCCGCGGCCCCGAGGGCCCTGCGTTGCAGAGCTTATGTACCCAACTCGGTATCAGCGACAAGGTCGCATTCCTTGGGTTTCTGGACCATCCGACGCTTGCCACCTATTACGCCGCCTGCGACGTTTTTGTCCTGCCCTCACTTGTGGAGACCCAAGGTTTGGTCGCCATGGAGGCCATGCGGTTCTCGCGCCCGGTTATCGTCACGAAGGCAATCGTGTCGGCGCAAGAACTGGTTGAACATGGTGTGAACGGGTACATTGTCGATCCTGGCTCCGTGCAAGACCTGACAGACCGCCTTGTGCACCTTGCAGCCGCCCCGGCCTTGTGCCAGGCCATGGGGGTCGCTAGTTATGCGCGTGCTGAAGCGTATCGCCCCGAGTTGGTGGTCGCTGCAACTGAGGCCGCCTACCGCGAAGTCCTTGCCCGGGTTGGTCGTGGCTGACCAGACACCCAACCGACAAACTTACCGGGCGGTGATTATTTCGCCGCACCTCGACGACGCGGTGTTTTCTTGCGGCGGGTGGATGACGCAGCTGCTCCGAGAGGGGCCGGTGTTGGTGCTCAATGTGTTCACCGGATACCTTGGCGATCTGAAAATTCATGGTGCGGTGCTCGGTGAAGAACGCTACCTTGAAGAGGCTGCCGCGGCCGCGTTCATGGGCTTCGAGTCGCACAGCCTGGGCGAACTTGATGCACCTTTCCGGCGCCCAGCCTATCGGCAACTCGGCAACATTTTCCGCCCGCCAGTGGCGGAGGACCTACATTGGTTGCCCAGCCTGCGGCAAAGGATTTTTGGTGAGTTGGGCAAGATTGATTTTCAGCAATTGTTGGTGCCGCTAGGCGTGGGCTGGCATGTGGACCACGTTGTCACGCACATGGTTTTTGACGCTTGGGTCGAACAGGACAAATTGCTGTATTACGAGGACGCTTCGTATTGCTGCATTCCGCATGCCACGCGTTACCGGCTCGACGACATCGCGACTTATGCTGTGACACCAAGTGACGACAGCTTGCTGCCCTTTAACGAGACCCGGGCTTGGTGGCAGGCGGCGAAGGCGTACGCAAATACGGCCTTGATGAAAAACCTGCAACCCTGGATTTTGCGCAAGTTGGCTGTGCCGGCGACAAGTATTTACCTGTACCGATTGATGGGCCAACATAGGAGCAGGGCTACGGCGGCCATCAAAAGGGCCTTTGTGGCAACCTCAGTTTCATTCGGCCAAACGGATCTTGACCACAAGGTCGATGCGATGGCCCTTTATGGCAGTCAGTTCAAAGAGTTTTTCGAGTCGCGCGAGGATTGTGTGGCGACGCTTGGGTCGTATTGCCGACGGTCCCGGCAGAGGGGAATTAGTGCTGAACGCTACTGGTTGTTGCATGGTTCTGCATGAGTCGTGTCGGCTAGTCAGCGAATTTCGGGCAAGGTCAATTGGCAAGGGCTTTGCCGATGGCCTAGTTGCAAATGACTGGTAGCAGTTGGGGAGTCGCTGCGTTCTGACTTATATGCTGGCCCGCAGTTGCTCCAAGTTGCATGCTGACTGCAGGCCCGACGCGATGTTTCGATCGGTCAATAGAAAAAGGGCACCGAGGTGCCCTTTAATTCGAAATCAATCGATTCAACTTACTTGGCCATTGCCTTCCGACGGCGTACGGCACCAAGGCCCAACATCGCGAGGCCAACCAAAGCCAGCGAACCTGGCTCAGGAACGGTAATGACTTCATTGATCGAAAGGTCAACGGTACCGATACCGCCAGTAAAGTTAACTTGGGCCAAGAGCGCTCCAACGTCGGTCAAATCTGCCGCACCAAAAGCGGACGTAAAGCGAAACGCCCCACTGCCCAAAACGCTACCCCCTACATCAGTGGCACCTTCAAAATCTGCGAACAGAATTGGGCTGCTATCAGGAAGTCCACCAGTATGTGCAACTGAAGCCAACACAAGAGTTGTTGATCTGCCACCGCTAGAAAACACGGTCATAGCAAAATCAAAACCGATGTCTGCTTCCTGTACGTTGATCTTAAAGGCATTGCCACCAAGCTTGAAGTTGTGCCCACCGAGACCGCCGGCACTTAGTGTGCCGAGAAACGTTGCTTGGCTACCATTAAACACTGTACCGGTAACCGCTTCATTCATGCCATCCCACTTCAAAAAGGCGGTGCCAGCCGCCCCACTGGGTGTGCTGTACTTGTACATGCTGGATTCAACGATCGACTCGATACCACCCGATCCACCACCTATTTTTTCAACATACAAATCTCGCTGGCCGCCAATGATGCTTGTGGTTGCACCATTGACACTCGAGTATTTCCCTAGGCCATTGATCGTCGTGTCCCGCAACAAAATGTCGCCAAGCCCATCAGTTCCTTGATCTACCGAAAAATCGTCAATGACAATTGTGGCCTGCGCGATCATCGCCATACCTGCGATAGCTGCAGCTACGGCCATCTTTGCGAATTTTTTCATTTCACTTACTCCTTAAAACCTGTTGAAGATTTGATTGCCAGTGCTGACAATCCCGAACCTGCCCAGAGCCATAAGCAGTGACCGTGCCAGTTGGGACGATTTGTGAAAAATCAAAGGCTTAGCCAGCTTTGCGGTTGTTGGTCAGTGAACACAGTGACGGCGCTGTAAAAAAAGCCGACGGTCATTGATGGCGGAGTTGGCAGTCAAAACAGCAGGTGTGCGAAATCGACAAACTGGTTTACCCTTGCCACAAAGCGTGAGATTACGCGCTCGACTCTTTGATGGGTCTGTCGGAGGTTTTCTCTCGTCTGCGCCCGCATTGGATCAACCAGGCCCCACCCATGTCCGTAGTTGCCACCACCCTCGCTGCCACCCTGTTTATCCAGCTTGGTTATTTCCTCTGGAAGTTGTCTGCCGAAGGGCAGCCCAAGATCGGCGGCGCTCCTGCATGGGTGGTCGCCCGCGCCCTGGTGACCGACTGGAAGTGGGTGTCCGGGTTTGTTGCCACCAACCTGGGCTGGGTGCTGTTTGTGCGGGCCACGGCGCTGGGCGACATCAGCTTGGTGCAACCGCTGATGTCGGCCGGGGACTTGCTGCTGGTAATTCTGGCTGTGGTGTTCTTGAAAGAGCGGTTGGCCGGTATTGAATGGGCCGGGGTGCTCCTGACGGTGCTTGGCGCGGTGGCCTTGGCGTGGGAGGCTGAAGACTCTCAAGTCAGCGCGTTTGCCGGCACACGGCTGGTGCTGTTGATGGGTATTCTCATCGTGACAGGTGGGGTGCTGCTGCTGGCCAACCGCACTTCCAAGCGCCCTGAGATTCTCCTGGCGCTGGTGGTTGGTATGTGTTTTGGCGCAGGGTCGGTGTTGACCAAAGCCTTGACTGCGGGCTATTCCGGGCCGGGCCAGACAATGATGACCTGGTCGATCTTGATCAACCCCTTGCTGCTGGGTGTGGTTGCGGCCAATGTGGCGGGGCTGATTCTGTTGCAAGCTGCGTTCCAGCGTGGCCGTGCTGCGGTGATTGTTCCCCTGCAATTGGCGGTGGCCAATGCCGTCACCGTGCTTGCAGGCATCTTGATTTTTGCCGAAAATATTTCGTCGATTCGGGCGGCTGGAATCGGCCTGATCGTGCTTGGCACGGTGATGTTGCACCTCAAGCGGCACAAGGCTTACTGAGCCCTTGGCCTTGCTTGGGGCAACTCAGCGCATCAGGTCGGGCAGGTCCAGCCGGATGGACCTGCTTTTGGGCACTATGCAACTGCCTAACCGGAAGAAAAGCCCGAACGGGTCGGTGGCATTGGCCCCCGCCAGTTCTTCAAACGCAATTGCCACCGCCATTGCCTCATCGAACAGTTCGGCCTGCGCCGAAAACCGTCGGCCACTGCGCGCATACCAGCGGAAGATGACTGGCGTCATTTCGGGTTGGCTGTGCAGCCCCAACTGCGTGGCTGTGAGCCATATGCGTTGCCAGGCGGCGCCGAGCTTCACCCAGTCGTCAAGCTGGGTTGGTATCTGTTTGGGCCGCACCAGCAAGTGCGCAGCGCAAAAAAGCGCTGGCAGCAGGTCGAGCTGAATGCGCGGGGGGATCGTGCCGCCCAGAAACCGGTTGAAAAAATGGACCCTCTCCCAGCTTTGCATGACCCATTGCATCAGCCGTGCCGTGGCCGGATCAACCCCGACTGCCGGCTCGGGAATGCGGTCTTTGCTGAATTGGACGCCCCACTCGATGATTTCCTTGTGAACCGGGTACGCCTCCTTGCAGGTGAGGCGGATCCTGGCGCTTTTCCAAAGCAGGGTGGCCACCTTCCAGCGCTGGGGCCAGCCTTCAAACAGCGTGACGTCTACCTCATTGCCGCCAGCTGCCACCAAGGCCTCGCGTTGGATTGTCGTGAGTGGCGTGGTCTTCATCGGCCGGCGTTGCACCGTGCGCCGTTCGATACATTCCAGCAGCGGACTCTTCTGAATGCCTGGCGTGGCCGAGAAGTGAACGTCATACACCGGCTTGCGATCGTCGCCGCCGGACGCGCTTTGCCACGTGCATGAATGCCCGAAACCAGTGGCGGCAATACGAAATGTCTCAAGCAATGCCCCATGGGCAATGTGACTCGGATGACCATCGAAGTCGTAGAGGATATGGTCGCGGGTATCGTGGCCGTGTACCCGCACATGCGCATCGTCAACAATCTCGAAGCGCCAAGGCTGGGTGTTGTCACCGCTGGGCGCCCAGCGGGCGAGGCCAAGAATGTGGGTCAGTGTGTCACGGTTCACGCGGGCGTCCTTACGATACTGGCGTTCAGCAGAGGCCTGCGTAGACTATCACGGCAGCGGCTTCGTCAGCTTGCCTCAGGCGGTCCAAAGCGCGATACTTTGATCTGAATCGGGCAATAGCCATTTTTGAAACCACCTTCAATTCGGCTGCGAGCCGGGGGCACTTCACCATGGACACTACCATTCCCAAACACGACCACCTGGCTGACCCAACCGGGGCGACGCTTCCGTTTGGCTCGGCTGCGTACAGGAGTTTCTTCCGCAACCATCTGGCCGGCAAGTTGAATGGCAACCTCTATGTCTTGGCCAACCTGTCGCTGCTGGTGGCGATCATTGCAGCCTTGGCGCTGTCCATTCCCAAATACGAACCCTACTTTTTGGTGTTGCTCCCTGGGTATTTCATGTTTGTGAACGGGATTGAGTACGTGCTGCACCGTTACCCGATGCACCACAAGACGCCCGGGTTCATGGTGGTCTACGAACACGTTACGACCCACCACAATTTTTACGCCAACCAGGACTTCTATTTTGAAGAGCCGCGCGACTATTACGCTGCGGTGTTGCCGTATTACATTTTCATTGGGCTCACCGTGGTCATCGGTTCTGTGTCAGGCGTGATCTACCTTGGGTTCGGGTTGGCCAACGCCTTGTTTTTTGCTTTGGTGGCCTATTCGTATTACCTCACCTACGAGCTTTTGCATTTCACCTATCACATGCCCGCGGACAGTTTGATGAAAAAGCTGCCTTTTATCAACGGCCTTTCCCGAGCGCACATCCTTCACCACCAGACCAAGCTGATGGCGCACTACAACTTCAACATCACATTCCCGATCTATGACTGGCTGTTGGGCACAAGTTACAAAGGCCCAATGCCCGACTCGCTGCCTCAAGCGAAGTGATTTGGGGCCGGGCACGCCCCGCGAACCCAGCCAAGCACAATTGGAACGTGCGCTTCTTCAAGGCTTCTAATGACTGCCGCCATCCCATTCAGCTACGACAAGGCTTTTTCCCGAAATATCGGTTGGGTGACAAACGCCGAGCAGCTACAGCTTAAGAGTGCTCGCATTGCCATCGCCGGCCTTGGCGGCGTAGGCGGTGCCCATTTGCTGACCCTCAGCCGCCTCGGCATCAGCAACTTCAACATCTCGGACTTTGATGAGTTCGACGTACATAACTTGAACCGCCAGGCCGGCGCCTTCATGCCGTTCATGGGCAAGCCCAAGTTGGACACACTTGCACAATTGGCGCGCGACATCAACCCCGAGTCCGACATCCAACTGTTCCCCAAGGGGGTGCAGCCTGACAACGTGGACGACTTTCTGCGTGGCGTGGATGTCTATGTCGATGGTCTGGATTTTTTCGCCTTGCCTGCCCGGCGCATGGTGTTCGCCAAATGCCGGGATAAGGGAATCCCCGCGCTGACTGCGGCGCCCCTTGGCATGGGCGTGGCTTTTCTCCATTTCAGCCCCGGCGGCATGAGTTTTGAGGACTACTTCAAGGTTGAAGGGCATGGGTCAAACGAACAATATGCGCGGTTCATCGCCGGTCTGTCACCCGCCATGGTGCAGCGCAACTACCTGGTTGCCCCCGAAGCGGTGAATTTTGCCGAGAAGCGCGGCCCCTCGACCGTGATGGCCTGCGATCTCTGTGCGGGAGTCATGGGGACTTGTGTGCTCAAGGTGCTCTTGGGGCGTGGTGCGATGCGGGCTGCACCCTGGGGAATGCATTTTGATGCCTACCACCAGACGCTCAAGCACACTTGGCGACCCTTTGGCAACTCGAATCCTTTGCAGCAGTTGCTGTTGAAGTTCATACGGCCTAGGCTGCGCGGCGGGTCATGAGTTGTGGCGTGTGAGCGTTGTTTTTTTGCGGCGGGTAAGGGATTGATTGACCAGTCTGTGAACTAGTTGCGAGTTTGGTACATCTGTTGAAGAATCCCTCGTAAATCATTGATTCGACAATCTAACGCGATATATTCGTTTCTTGCGTTGCACCGCCGCGCGCTGGCTCATGAGGAAATAGCAATGAGACTCTCACCGAATTTTGTTGGCTTGTTGGGGCGTTGGTTTTTGCTGGCAGTTGCCGCGGCTTTGGTCGCTGGATGTGCTGGCAGCGGGCCCAAGTACCCCCCAGCCCCAATAGCTGCCGCAACACCAGACTACAACTACATTGTTGGCCCAGGTGACAACCTGAACATCTCTGTTTGGCGCAACCCTGAGTTGTCAATGTCTGTGCCGGTCCGACCCGATGGGAAAATTGCGACACCATTGGTGGACGAACTGGTGGCGCAAGGCAAGACGTCGACCCAGATTGCCCGGGATGTGGAAAAAGAAATCGCCAGGTTCGTGCGTGACCCGATCGTGACGGTCATCGTCACTGGATTTATCGGGCCCTACAGCGAGCAAATCAGGGTGGTCGGCGAGGCGGCCAAGCCGCAATTTTTGCCCTACAAACAAAAAATGACATTGTTGGATGTGATGATTGCCGTGGGTGGTTTGACAGACTTCGCGGATGGCAATTCAGCTTCTATTCTGCGGGCTTCAGAAGGGGAAAAGCAATACGGTGTACGCCTCAAGGACTTGATCAAGCGTGGTGACATGTCGGCCAATGTGGAGATGAAACCTGGCGACATTCTCATCATTCCGCAGGGCTGGTTCTGATACGCCGGTGTATCTGGGGCGCTGCCCCGTTTGTGGGGCACGTCCCTGTCAAGTTTTGAACAAACCGAATCGCACTGATGGATGAACTGCTTGGCCAGGTAATCTCGGTCCTCAAGGGCATGTGGAAGCACCGCTGGCCCGGATTGGGGGTGGCGTGGTTCGTTGCCATTGTGGGCGTCGTTGTGGTGCTCGCGGTGCCTGACAAGTACGAGGCCTCGGCGCGCATATTCGTCGATACGCAGTCCATCCTCAAGCCTTTGATGTCTGGTCTGGCTGTTCAACCCAACGTGGAGCAGCAGATAACCATGCTGAGTCGCACATTGATCAGCCGGCCGAATGTTGAAAAACTCATTCGTATGGCGGACCTTGATTTGGCCGCCACCACCAAGGCTGGGCAAGAGGCCTTGATTGACAAGTTGACAAGAGGTCTCCAGATCAGGAATGCGGGGCGCGACAACCTCTACACATTGGCATACCGGGATGAAAATCCGGACAAGGCAAAACGTGTGGTGCAAGCACTGGTGTCTATTTTTGTCGAGTCCAGCCTCGGCGAAAATCGGAAAGACACGGATGCCGCGAAAAAATTCATTGAAGAGCAAATCAAGACGTATGTCGTCAAGTTGGAAGAGGCCGAGGCGCGTTTGAAGCAGTTCAAGCTGAAAAATATCGAACTCCAAACCGCTGAAGGCAAGGACATGTCGTCGAGAATAGGGGACGTCAGCACCCAATTGAACCAAGCTCGCCTGGAGCTGAAAGAGGCCGAAAACGCACGAGATGCAGCCAAGAAGCAACTCGACGCAGAAAAGTCGGAAACTTCAAGCATCACGTCCAAAAGCATTCTTCAGGAGTCAGCCATTCAAGTGGCTACGCCGGAGATCGATGCCCGTATTTCGTCCCAAAAGCAGAATCTTGATGCGCTGTTGCAGCGTTTCACAGAGCAACATCCTGATGTCACGAACACACGCCGCTTGCTGAAGAGTCTTGAAGAGCAAAAGCTGAAAGAAGTTGCCGAGTTGCGCAAAATTGCGATGGCCAATCCACCTGCGCCTGTGCAAGCTGGTGTTAGTCTCGCGGCGCAGGAGTTGGCCCGTATGCTGGCGTCGTCTGAAGTGCAGGTTGCTTCGCTAAAAGCGAGGGTGAGCGAGTATGAGTCACGCATGGCGCGCGCCCGTGAACAAATGAAAACAGCACCACAAATCGAGGCTGAGTACGCCCAATTGAACCGTGACTATGGGGTGCACAAGGCAAACTACCAGTCCCTGGTGTCCCGGCGCGAGCAAGCTGGAATGTCTGGCGAGTTGGAAAACGCTGCCGGCGTGGCAGATTTTCGCCTGATCGATCCACCGCGCGCTTCGCAAAAACCTGTCGCGCCGAATCGTCTTTTGTTGATGCCTGGTGCTCTGATTGCAGGTTTGGGTGCCGGCTTGGGAATAGCTTTCGTGTTGAGCCAACTGAGGTCGGTGTTTTTCGACGCACGCGCCTTGCGCAACACAATTGGCCTGCCGATCTTGGGTGTGGTTACCTTGGTCCGTTCCGAGGCGGCACGCCAACGGGACAAGCGCGAGTTGCGGCTCTTTGGGCTAGCCTTCAGCAGTTTGGTGGGCGTGTTCGTACTGGTCGTCCTTGTAATGACATTCCTGGCGCAGCGAGGCGGATGAAAACGCGATGAGCAGCCTGATTGAACAAGCGGCGCATCGTCTGGAGCAACTGCGCCGTGCGGGGGCAGCCATGCCGGAGCCCGCCATTGCCGAGGTGTTGAAATCCACTGCGCACCTGGAGCCAGCCGCCCCAATTGCCAAATTGGCTCCGGACACGGCCAACGCCCCCTCAACTCCTGCTCAAAAGTCGCAGCGTGTCGAAATCAATCTGGACGCACTTGCAGCAGCCGGCATCGTCAGCCCCAACGCCCCACGTTCCCAGATTGCCGACCAATACCGCGTTATCAAGCGCCCCCTGATCTCCATTGCCATGGGCAAGGGTGCCACGTTGATCGAAAATGGCAACCTGATCATGGTGACCAGTTCTTTGCCTGGCGAGGGCAAGAGCTTTACGGCTATCAATTTGGCCATCAGTATTGCTGCGGAGCTGGACAACACGGTGATGCTGGTCGATGCCGACGTAGCGCGCCCCTCGGTGCTGCGTGTGCTTGGTTTGCAGCCCGGCCCTGGTTTGTTGGATTTGTTGCTGGATGACTCGGCCGACCTGTCCACGATGCTGTTGAAGACCAATATCGAAAAGCTCACCATCTTGCCCAGCGGCACGCCCCATGAGCGGGCCACTGAAATGCTGGCAAGCGACGCGATGTCCCGTCTGTTGGCAGACATGGGAAAGCGCTATTCCGACCGGATCATCGTGTTCGACTCGCCGCCGTTGCTGTTGACGACCGAGTCGCGTGTGCTGGCCACCCACATGGGCCAGATCGTGATGGTGGTGCAGGCCGAAAAGACCCGGCGCTCCGATGTGCAAGAGGCGCTGGCCACCATCGAGGCTTGCCCTGTCAAGATGATGGTGCTCAACCAGGCGCGCAGCACCATGACCGGTGGTTACGGTTACGGTTACGGTTACGGGTATGGCAAGAGTTATGGTTATGGCAAGAAGCCAAGCTAGGTGCACTGCAAGCGGGCTTGGTCTGATGCTTTGGTCGATCCTGGCAGCAGCCCAAGAAGCAGTTCCAGCCCTGGGCCTTGCGTCCAGGATCACCATCGTGCCACGCGTGTCGGTCGCCGAGACGTTTACCAACAACGTTCGCCTGGACAATGCCAACAAGCGCTCTGAACTGGTCACCCAGGTCAGCCCGGGTATTCGGATCAGCAGCACAGGCGGCCGCATCCGCGGGTCGATCGATTACTCCCTGACCGAATCGCTCTACGCGAACAACACCGCCGGCAGGCAATCGCAAAACAACCTGAACGCATCAGGCACCGTCGAGGCAGTCGACAACTGGGCATTTCTTGATTTCGGCGGCAACATCGGTCAGAAGTCGATTTCCGCGTTTGGCACGCCAAGCAGTGGTGGCGTACTGGCGGGAGGCAATAGCACCGAGACGTCGGTCTTCCGGCTATCTCCCTATGTGCGGGGCAGGCTGGCTGGTGTGGCAGATTACGAGGCACGTTACAGCATCACCAGCAGCAGCGCCGCAGCAGCGGCAGTCTCCAATGTGGACCAGCGGGATGCGTCACTCCGGCTGAGCGGGGGCCAATCCCGATTCGGTTTGTCATGGGGCCTGGACGCCAACCACCAGGCAGTCAGCTACAGCGTTGGCCGTTCCACCAGTTCGTCCGTCATGAATGCGCGGCTTCAGTATGCGCTCAACGAAAGTTGGGGCGCCTATACCCGTGTGAGCCACGAGTCGAATGACTTCGCGGTTGCCAATGGGCAACAAAGCGATTCCGTGGCCTTGGGGGCCAACTGGACGCCCAATCCCGATTTGCGGGTCAACCTGGACAAAGACAATCGTGGTTCTACCGGGCTGGGCATTAATTGGGCACCATCCAAGCGCACCAGCGTGTCGGTCACGCGAGACGGCCGCCTTTACGGGGCAACGCACAGTATTGCGCTGGCCTACCGCACCCCCAATACGGCCTGGACCTTCAGCGACTCACGGGGCGTTACGTCGAACCCTGCGCTGGGGCCAGGCATTCAATCGGTGTCCCTGTATGACCTGTTGACCGGCCAATTCGCCGCCGGTGAGGCTGACCCGCTAAAACGAGAGCAATACGATGCCTTTTTGCTGGCCAATGCCATCAAGCCCGGGGCTACGGCTGTGGGTGGTTTTCTGTCCTCGTCGGTATCCCTGCAGCGGTCCCAGCAAATTTCTTTCGCCTTATTCGGTGCGCGCAGCACTTTGTCCATGGTGGCCACTCGTTCCCAAAATACCAAGCTCGACACGTTGTCGACAGCTGTTGACGATTTTCTTACCTCGACCGCAGTGGTTCAAACTGGCTTGAGCGCAAATCTCTCCCACCGGTTGACCGCCAGGTCTGTCCTGTCATTGGTCGCTTCGCACCAGGTGTCTTCTGGCAGCAACGGGGTGGCAGGGACGACCTCGAAGTCTGTCAACGTCAACCTGTCGACCCAACTGACACGTGAGACCAGCGCCAGCGTGGGTGCGCGCCGAGTCATTTTTCGCAGCAGCACAACGCCCTATTCGGAGACTGCGGTAACTGGCACTCTCCAGGTGCAGTTCTGATCCATGTACGAAAGTTTCTACGGGCTTGCCAGCAAGCCATTTCAACTCAACCCCGACCCCAGCTTTTATTTCGGGAGCAAGCAGCACCGGCGCGCCAAGGCGTATCTGGAATACGGCTTGCTTCGCAACGAGGGTTTCATTGTCATCACGGGTGAAATCGGTGCCGGCAAGACCACCATTGTTCGTGGCCTGTTGGAAAGCATGGACGCCAACGCCGTCACTGCCGCCAACCTTGTAAGCACCCAACTCGACGCCGAAGACACCTTGCGCATGGTGGGTGCTGCCTTCGGCGTGCGTGTGAAGGACGTGTCCAAGGCCGACCTGCTGATGGCGCTCGAAGCCTTCTTGGTGACGCAGCTCAGCGAAGGCAAACGCAGCCTGCTGATCGTCGACGAAGCGCAGAACCTGACGTCCCGCGCAGTGGAGGAGTTGCGCATGTTGTCGAACTTTCAGTTTGGAAAGCAAGCGCTTTTGCAGACCTTTCTGGTCGGGCAGCCGGAGTTTCGCGACATTCTGCAGCACCCCAATATGCAGCAACTGCGCCAGCGCGTCACGGCCACCTGCCACATCGGCCCGCTGGATGTCGAAGAGACCAAGGGTTACATCGAGCATCGGCTCAAGTGTGCCGGTGGCAGCGGCCGGCCCACCTTCGGCCCCGGCGCATTCGAGGCCATCTACAAGGCCACAGCCGGAATCCCCAGGCGTATCAATTCGGTGTGCGACCGACTGTTGCTGCTCGGTTTCCTTAGCGAGAAAGAAAACCTTGTAGTCGAAGACGTGGACGAAGTGGTCAACGAAATGCGCGAAGAGGGCGGTATTGGCGCAGCCAAGGCGTCGTCGCGTGCCTTGCTGGACAGCACCCCCCACCACACCGGCCCGGATCTGCTGGTTGACATCGATCTGGCCAAGCTGCAGGGTGCAGGGTCGGTTGTGGACGGCATGTCCAGCCAGCTGGCAAACCTTGGCGCCGAGCAACAGGGCGATCGGATTCAACGCCTGGAGCGCAGCATGTTGCGTCTTGAACGCGTGAACATTGAAATCCTCGGCATGCTGCAGAAACTGGTTGCGTCGTTCAAACGTTGACACTTGCTGGCATGGCTGCACAACCCCTGACCAACGCATTGACCATCGACGTCGAGGACTACTTCCAGGTCTCGGCTTTTGCCCCGCATATTGCGCGGTCTTCGTGGGATACACGCGAGTGCCGGGTCGAACGCAATGTGGGCCGCATCCTCGAGATGCTGGCCGAGCGGCAGACCAAGGCCACCTTTTTCACGCTGGGTTGGGTCGCGCAACGCTACCCGGGCCTGGTACGGCAAATTGTCGATGCCGGCCATGAATTGGCCAGCCATGGTTATGGCCACGAGCGCGCCAGTGATCTGTCGGAGCAGGCTTTTTTCGACGACATCCAAAGCGCAAAATCGATCCTGGAAGATATCGGTGGCGTCGAAGTCCAAGGGTACCGGGCACCCAGCTTTTCCATCGGTGAAGGCAATTTGTGGGCGTTCGACAGCCTGCTGCGTGCCGGCTACAGCTACAGTTCCAGCGTTTACCCCATCAAGCACGACCACTACGGCATGCCGGATTCACCGCGCCATGTGTACCAGGTGCGCCCCGGGCTGGTCGAGGTGCCCATCACCACGCTGCGCTTCTTCAACCGCAACTTCCCGTCCAGCGGGGGCGGGTACTTTCGCCTGCTGCCGTATGCCTTGTCGCGCTGGATGCTGAACCGTGTCAATACGGTGGACCAGCAAGCCGGCGTTTTTTACTTTCACCCGTGGGAGATCGACAGCGACCAGCCGCGTGTGGACGGCATCAGCAGCAAGACCCGGTTTCGCCACTACGTCAACATCGACCGCATGGAACACCGCCTGAAGCAGCTGTTGTGCGACTTCCTGTGGGGGCGCATGGACCAGATCTTCCTCGGCGCCGCGCAGCAGCAACCCCGCATGGCGCCTGCGCTGGCGACTGCTTGAAACCCGCGTGCTGAGCGTCAAGCGCCTTGACCCGAAAGACCGGGGCACCGCTGCGCGCTGGGACGCGTTCGTTCTTGCATGCCCGCTGGCCAGCTTTTTCCACCGGGCCGGTTGGCAACACATGGTGGGCGAGGTCTTCGGCCACCACACCTATTTTTTGTACGCCGAAGCGGACGGCGCCATCCAGGGCGTTTTGCCACTGGGCCATGTCAACAGCCTGTTGTTCGGTAACTCCCTGGTGGGGCTGCCGTTCGCGGTCTACGGCGGTGTGGCTGCGGTCAATGACGAAGCGGCCCGGATGCTCGAGGCCGAGGCACAGAACATCGCACGCACACTGGGCGTCGACCACCTGGAGTTGCGCAACGTCGCCCCACGGCATACCGATTGGCCCACGCAGGACTTGTATGTCACCTTCCGCCGCGAGATCGATGCGAGTGAAGAGGCCAACATGCTGGCCATTCCGCGCAAACAGCGCGCAATGGTCCGCAAAGGCATCAAGAACGGCTTGGTCAGCCACCTCGATACCGACGTAGACCGCTTCTTTGCGCTTTATGCAGACAACGTGCATCGCCACGGCACACCCGCCATGCCCAAGCGTTACTTCAAGGCGCTGATGCAAGAATTTGGAGCCGATTGCGAAGTGTTGACCGTGACCGGTGCAGACGGCCGCGCCCTCAGCAGCGTGATGAGTTTCTATTTCCGCGATGAAGTCTTGCCCTACTATGCCGGCGATGACGAATCGGCACGGGACCTGGCCGCCAACGACTTCAAATACTGGGAGCTGATGCGGCGCGCCTGCGCGCGTGGGCTCAAGGTGTTCGACTACGGGCGCAGCAAGCAGGGAACGGGCTCTTTTTCGTTCAAGAAGAACTGGGGCTTTGTGGCAACTCCGCTGCATTACGAGTACTGCTTGTACAAACGCGACGCGATTCCGCAAAACAACCCGTCGAATGCCAAGTACAAACTGATGATCGAGACGTGGCGGCGCATGCCGATCGGGCTGGCCAATTGGCTGGGGCCGTTCATTGTGCGGAATTTGGGGTGATGATGGTTGGCTCGCAACCTCTCAATTCTGTGCGCCATTGGCCGAAGGCGCTATTGGCGTTGGCAGTTGCTCTATTTGGGGTGGTACTTGTCTATTGGAGCACTGCCGTCGCGATGGTCACCATCTGGTACCGATCCGAGACATTTACCCACGCCTTTGTTGTGCCCCCCATTGTGTTGTGGCTGGTCTGGCGCCGCCGGCACGACGTTGCCCTGTTGCGTCCAAAACCTGCTTGGGTCGTGCTGATCCCGCTGGCTGCAGTCGCCCTCATGTGGCTGCTGGGTGACCTGACCGCGGTGAATTCGGTCACCCAGTTGGCTTTTGTCACCATGCTCGTATTGGCGGTGCCGGCCATTCTTGGGCTCCAAGTTGCCTATGCCTTGTTGTTCCCACTGTTCTTCCTGTTTTTTGCGGTGCCAATCGGCGAGTTTTTGATGCCGCTGTTCATGGTTTGGACGGCCGATTTCACGGTGGCTGCGTTGCGACTTTCCGGCATTCCGGTCCTGAGGGATGGATTGCAGTTTGTCATTCCCACGGGCAGTTGGTCGGTGGTGGAGGCTTGTAGCGGCATTCGTTACCTCATTGCGTCTGTGACTGTAGGGTCCTTGTTTGCCCACCTGAACTACCAGTCTGCGCAGCGCCGGGCCGTTTTTGTCTTGGTGTCATTCTTGGTGCCAGTGGTGGCCAACTGGTTTCGCGCCTACATGATCGTGATGGTTGGGCACTTGTCCGGCAACACCCTTGCCGTGGGTGTCGACCACCTCATCTACGGATGGGTATTTTTTGGCGTGGTCATTATGCTGATGTTTGTCATTGGCGCGCGCTGGGCTGAGCCGGAACCACTGCCACTTTCGCGGTCGAAATCGAGTCAAGCGTCGGCCCCCGAGTCAGCAGCGAAAGCCCTTGTGTTTGCCTTGGCGGCATTGTTTGTCCTTTCTGCAACGGGTTGGCCGCTTGGCGCCAGGTTGGCCATTGATGCAACTGCGGCACCCAGCAAGGCAACCATGGCCGCACCGACTTCGCTGGGTAAAGGTTGGCAGCTGAAAACCCCTCCGACCCATGACTTCAAGCCCAGCTTCGAAAACACGTCGGCTGAGGTCAACGCCGCATACAGCAACGGGCAGCAAGAAGTAGGCATGTACCTGGGCTTTTACCGGCATCAGGATTACAGCCGCAAGCTGGTCAGTTCAAGCAATGTGCTCGTCGCGTCCAACGACCGCGCTTGGAGCCGTGTTGCCAGTGGCAGCCGCAACGTGCCCTTAGGTGCTGCCACGACCGCGATCCGCACAGCGGAGTTGCGCCAAGCTGACGCGACAGGTTCAGACCAGGCGGACCGCCTGATGGTCTGGCAGATTTACTGGATAAATGGCACTTTGACCAGCAGTGACTACGCGGCCAAAGTTTATAGTGCGGTCTACCGTTTGTTGGGCAAGGGCGACGACAGCGCTGTGATCGTGGTGTACACCGAAAAGCCGCGTAACGGCGCGGTTGACGCGTCGCTCGAGGCGTTCATGACCGCAAACTACAGTGCGATAGACGCGTTGTTGCAACAGGCCAAAGCGAGCCGTTAGTTTTATGGAGATTCTTCGATGAGCGTTGTTGCAGTCATTGGCTTGGGTTACGTAGGTTTGCCCTTGGTGGTCGAATTCGGCAAGCATGTTCGAACCATTGGTTTCGACATTTCCTTGCCCAAAGTGGAATCCTGTTTGCGGGGCGTCGACCCATCGCGTGAGTTGTCTGATGGCGAGATGGCCGCATCCAAACATGCGGTCTACACGGCCGATGCGTCGATGTTGGCCGAAGCGGATTTCATTGTGGTGGCCGTACCCACGCCGGTTGACAACGCGCACATTCCAGACTTTCGCCCTTTGATCGGCTCCAGCACCAGTGTCGGGCGCCACATGAAAAAGGGCGTGACGGTAGTCTATGAGTCCACTGTTTACCCGGGTGCCACAGAAGAGGTGTGTATCCCCGTGCTGGAGCGTGAATCCGGCATGCAGTGGAAGAAAGACTTCTTTGTAGGTTACTCGCCCGAGCGCATCAACCCCGGCGACAAGGAGCACACCCTCACCAAAATTTTGAAAATCGTCTCCGGCGACACCCCGGAGACTCTGGAAAAAGTCGCGCAACTCTACGAACGCATCGTGCTGCCGGGCGTGCACCGCGCGTCCAGCATCAAGGCGGCTGAGGCCGCCAAGGTCATCGAGAACACCCAGCGCGACCTGAACATTGCGCTGATGAACGAGTTGTCCATCATCTTCGACAAGATGGGCATCGACACCACTGAGGTGCTGGAGGCGGCGGGCACCAAATGGAACTTTCTAAAGTTCAAGCCGGGGCTGGTCGGTGGCCACTGCATCGGGGTGGACCCGTATTACCTGACGCACAAGGCCGAGATGCTGGGCTACAACCCCCAGGTCATTCTGGCCGGCCGCCGCATCAACGACGGCATGGGCAAGTTCATCGCCGAGCAGACCATCAAGCACATGATCGCCGGCGGCAGCTACATCAAAGGCGCCAAGGTCAATATCCTCGGCCTCACTTTCAAGGAAAACTGTGGCGACCTGCGCAACTCCAAGGTCATCGACATCATCAACGAATTGAAGTCGTACGGGGTAGAAGTCTTCGTGACGGACCCGCAGGCCAAGTCGGACGAGGCGGTGCATGAATACGGCGTGGCATTGCTCAAATGGGACGACCTGCCCCGAGCCGACGCCATCGTGGCGGCAGTGGCACACAAGGAGTTTGCCGCGCTGACGCTGGAGGATTTTGGCAAAAAGCTGGTCAAGGGTGGTGCCTTCATCGATGTGAAGGCGGCTTTCAACGCCAAAGAAATTCTGGGCGCCGGCTACAAGCTGTGGCGCTTGTAAAGCGCCCCCCGGCTGTCATCCCGGGCTTGACCCGGGATCCGCGGATTGGGGGTGTTGCAACCCCAATCCCAATTCGGGTCTGCAATGACGGCTATCGGGAGCCCTGAGCATGCCGCTTGATAAACGCCCACTTGTCGTTCACCTGATGTACCGTTTTGACACGGGTGGCCTGGAAAACGGCGTCGTCAACCTTGTCAACCACATGCCTGCCGACAGGTACCGCCATGCCATCGTGGCCTTGTCTGAAATCACAGACTTTCGCAACCGCATCGAGCGCAAAGACGTCGAGTTTGTCGCGTTGAACAAGCCGCCGGGCCAGGGCATCTGGCAGTTCCCCAAGCTCTACAAGTTGTTCCGCAGCATGCGCCCAGCCATCGTGCACAGCCGCAATCTCGCCGCCCTGGAGTGCCAGTTGCCGGCCTGGGCTGCCAGGGTGCCGGTGCGTATCCATGGCGAACACGGCCGGGATGTGGGCGATCTGGACGGCAGCAACACCACCTACCAGCGTGTACGGCGCGTCTACCGCCCCTTTGTGCACCACTACATGGCCTTGTCGCGCGACCTGGCGGACTATCTGGTGCAGAAGATCCACGTACCGCAGAGCGCCATCACGCAGGTGTACAACGGCGTCGATACCCAGCGCTTCAAACCCGCGGCCAATGGGCCCTTGCCGATTGCCGGGTGCCCGTTCGACCCGTCCCAGCACTGGCTGGTGGGCACGGTGGGCCGCATGCAAACCGTCAAGGATCAGGTGATGCTGGCGCGGGCATTTGTCCGCGCGCTGGAGTTGGCCCCGCAACTCAAGGCCACCATGCGGCTGGTGATGGTGGGCGAGGGCCCGCTGCGAGCCCAGGCCCAGGCGGTTCTGGATGCAGCCGGCGTCACCAGGCTGGCCTGGTTGCCTGGCGAAAGAAACGACGTGCCCAATATCATGCGCGGCCTGCACGCCTTTGCCTTGCCTTCATTGGCCGAAGGCATCTCCAACACCATCCTGGAGGCGATGGCCAGTGGCCTGCCGGTGCTCGCCACCGACGTGGGCGGCAATGCCGACCTGGTGCAGCGGGGGCAGACTGGCGAAATCACCGCTGCCGCAGACCCCATGGCGATGGCGCAAAGGCTGGTGCAGTTGGCCACCGAGCCGCAACGCGCCAACACCATGGGCTTGGCCGGCCGCCAGCGTGTTGAGGCAGCGTTCAGCATGCAGGCCATGGTGAAAAACTACCAGTCTGTGTACGACAAACAACTGCGCCATGCAGGGGTCAGTCAAAACCCCTCATCGCATGCTTGACCCAGGCCCCGCCGCCAGCCCCACAACAACAACCACGCAGTTGCGAAGGATTTCCCCATGGCCACAACCACCGAACCCGACGACTACGACAGCCCGTGGAAAGACATCGTCGAGCACGCCTTCGCGGAATTCATGGTGTATTTTTTTCCGCAGATACACGCCGAGATCGAGTGGGACAAGGGCTACGAGTTCAA
>CAMAWD010000045.1 GCA_945861785.1 Rhodoferax sp. OV413
GCCCGCAGGGCGGGGGACACGAGTCGCGGCACTTGACCGGCCCTCTCGGCTCGCCAACACCGGCCCCCAGTCCCTGGTTCACGATCCCCATCCGACACAGAACGCCCCACGTCGGACCTGTCAGTATTTTCGAAAAGCCCGATGACACCATGACCCACTTCACCACCCTGTCCGAGATGGTTGCACTGCAATCGCCGGACGCCATTGCCATGACCGCCCCAGGCGGCGTGCCATTCAGCTATGGCGGGCTGCACGCGCTGGTCCGGCGCACGGCAGATTCACTGAACCGCATCGGCATCGGACGCGGCGACCGGGTTGGCATCGTGTTGCCGAATTGCCCCGAAATGGCCTGCGCTTTCGTGGCCGTGGCGAGCGCCTGCACGGCAGCCCCCCTGAACATGGCCTACCGGGCGGACGAATTCGAGTTCTACCTCGGCGACCTGAAAGCCAAGGCATTGGTGGTGGCGCAAGGCAGTGACACACCGGCCCTTGCAATCGCCCGCAAGATGGGCATCCTGGTGCTGGAACTGCAGGCGCTGCCCGACCAGGGCGCCGGCAACTTCGCGCTGCTCACCGATGGCGTGGCCCCGGCCGCCCCCGCAAACGGTGGCCTGGCGCAGGCCGAAGACGTCGCGCTGATCCTGCACACCTCTGGCACCACCTCGCGGCCCAAGATCGTGCCGCTGTCGCACCGCAACGTGTGTGCGTCGGCGCGCAACATCAGCGCCACGCTGCAACTCACGGCGGCCGACCGCGAATTGCATGTGATGCCGCTGTTCCACATCCACGGGCTGATCGCCGGCGTGCTCGCGCCAATGGCCGTGGGCAGCCAGATTTTCTGCACGCCCGGCTTCAACGCCCTGAAGTTCTTTGGCTGGATGAAGGAGTGCCAGCCCACCTGGTACACCGCAGTGCCCACCATGCACCAGACGATCCTGTCGCGCGCAGCCGGCAACCGCGAGGTGATCGACGCCAACCCGCTGCGTTTCATACGCTCGTCGTCGTCGTCGATGCCGCCACAGGTGATCGCCGAGCTGGAGCGCGTCTTCGGCGCCCCGCTGATAGAGTCCTACGGCATGACCGAGGCCGCGCACCAGATGGCCAGCAGCCCCTTGCCACCGGCCAGACGCATCCCCGGGTCGGTCGGCCTCGCGGCCGGGCCCGAGGTCGCGATCATGGACACCGAAGGCCGGTTGTTGCCAGCCGGCGAGACCGGCGAGATCGTGATCCGCGGTGACAACGTGACCGCCGGGTACGAGAACAACCCTGGCGCCAATGCCGAGGCCTTCGTGAATGGCTGGTTTCGCACCGGCGACCAGGGCGTGCTGGACGCCCAAGCTTATCTGACCCTGACCGGACGCCTGAAGGAAATCATCAACCGGGGCGGCGAAAAAATCTCCCCACGCGAAGTCGATGAAGTGCTGATGGACCACCCCGCCGTGGCGCAGGTCGTCACCTTCGCAATGCCGCACCCCAAACTCGGCGAAGAGGTGGCCGCCGCCGTGGTGCTGCGCGAGGGGCAGCAGGCGACCGAACGCGAGTTGCGCGATTTCGTCGCCACCCGGCTGGCGGATTTCAAGGTGCCGAAAAAGCTGCTTTTCATGGCCGAGATCCCCAAAGGAGCCACCGGAAAACTGCAGCGCATCGGGCTGGCTGCGAAGCTGGGCCTGGGCGGGTGATCAGGCCGCGAGCCGAGGCAGCGCGGGCGAACACAGGCAACCCTGGAATGACGCGCATTGGAGTCCCAGCTTGCGGATGGTGTCGATCTGGCGCTCCGGGCTGATCTTGAAGCTGCCCTTTGGAAACGGATGTGCCATCCAGCCGAGTTCCAATTCGACATAAAGCCCCACCCGAAGCGGCGGGTTCGGCTCGCCAACGATGTTCATCGGTGACGACATGCATTTTGGCAACGCCCGCTTGCCACTGCTGAGACAGGCCCTGCTCAGCCGAACAGCGCTGCCGGCCCGCAACTGAGCGCCAGCATCCGGGCCGGCATTGGCTCGAGGACCGTGCCGGTCCAGCGCTGCCAGCCATACAAGGTGGCGAACGTGAACCCCGGCGCCTCCGAGCCCGGCGCACCAACCCGTTCCGCGCCGCGGCGTACCGCATCGATGCACCATGCCGGCAGCGTCAGGTGGTAGGGGTTGCGCGCCACTTCGCCCGCATGCAGGCTCAGTGCAGCCACGAGTTCTGACACATCTGCGGCCGACAACTCGACCATCAGGCCAGGATCGGGCTGGGTGTTCCAGTACTCGGTCAGCACGACATGGGGTTGCACGGCAGACCCAATGTGGCGCAAGGCGTCGGTCACCAGCCGATGGGTGCCGATATGGGCGGCATGGCCGTCGTTGTCGTGCGGACACACCACCACGCGCGGTCGGTACTGCAGCAACAGGGTGGCGACCTTTTGCACAGCGGCGTGCCAGTAGACGGGTTCGGCAGCCGCCATGCGCAGCGCATTCGGCTCCAGGCCATGTGTGGCTTCGCCCGAGGCGCTCAGCAGTTCGAAGCCGAGGTGGCTGCAGCAGGCAGACAACTCGGCCCACCGCTCTGCGCGGCGCAGCTGCTTGCTGCCCAGCGTGACCGCCACGTTGACCACGCGCCAGGCGTCCTGCCGGCGCAGGCGCCAGGGCAGGCCGCCTGTGATCGCCTCGTCATCGGGATGGGGTGAAAAAATCAGGCACACCGGCGCATCGGCGGCCACAGCAGGCAAATCAGGGCTGGGCATCCCACCGGGGACCAGGCTGCGCCCGGAGGTCAACAGTTCCTCGAAGGCGCGGACGTAAGGCAAGAAAGGGTTCGGGTCCATCAGGGTTTCAGGTTGTGTTCGCAGTTTGCAATGGAGACTCCACCGGGCGGTTCGCCAGTGTGCATTGTCGCGCGGGTCCGGTCGAAACCGCAGTGCCGCACTGGGTTACCCATGCCCGCGTGGTCCACCGGGTGGACAGCAGCGACAATCCCGCGCACCATGAACCAAGCCAGGCAAATTTCAGTCGACGGAATCACTCTTTTTGTGGAGGGGGACGGCCCGCAAACCGTTGTCATGCTGCACGGCTGGCCGGACACCCGCCGGTTGTGGGACAGCACCGTGTTATCGCTGCGGAATAACTACCGCTGTGTGCGTTTCACCCTGCCGGGCTTCGATTCACGCTTGCCGCCGCGGGCAACGTCTCTGGAGGACATGATCGCATTGCTCAAACGCATCGTGCAGGCAGTCAGCCCCGGCCAACCGGTCACGCTGCTGATGCATGACTGGGGTTGCGTCTTCGGTTATGCGTTCGCCGCGCGCCACCAAAACCTGGTGGCACGCATCGTTGCGGTGGACATTGGTGACCACAACTCCCGGGAACTTTTGCGCAGCCTTTCGACCAAGGCCAGGCTGCAGGTTTTTGTCTACCAGTTCTGGTTGGCGTTGGCCTGGAAGGTCGGCGGCGCCGCCGGTTCGGGGATGACACGCTGGATGGCGCGCCAGCTGCGCAGTCCGGCCAGCCAGTCACGTATCAGCTGGCAGATGAACTACCCCTATGCCATGCAGTGGCTGGGCCTCGCAGGTGGGTTCAAGGATGCGCCGCCCATCGACACCCATTGCGCCACGCTCTACATCTACGGGAAACACAAACCGTTCCAGTTCCAGTCCGGGCAATGGGCCGACAAACTGGCGCTTCGTGCGGGATGCACGGTGCAGGCCTTCGCCACCGGTCACTGGGTCATGGTGGAGCAGCCGCAGGCCTTCAACGACAGCGTCCTGGCGTGGCTGCAATCCACCAACCCGACCTGACGTTAGCCGCTTGCCAGAAACCACCCCGGTCCGGCGCGTGCGCCCGGCAACCTGGCGCGACCGGCAACCCCAACTGAAAAACCCCGCCGCAGCGGGGTTGGAGTCGAATGCCGACGCTGCGGCATGCAGGCTCAGCCCATGTGCAGACCGCCGTTGACCGAGAAGTCGGCGCCAGTGGAGTAGCCGCCTTCGTTCGATGCCAGCCACGCGATGATGGAGGCGATCTCGCTGGGCTCACCCAGGCGCTTGACCGGGATCGTGGCGACGATCTTGGCCAGCACATCCTCGCGGATCGACTTGACCATGTCGGTGCCGATGTAGCCCGGGCTCACGGTGTTGACGGTCACGCCCTTGGTGGCCATTTCCTGGGCGAGCGCCATCGTGAAACCGTGCATGCCCGCCTTGGCGGCCGAGTAATTGGTCTGTCCGGCCTGGCCCTTTTCGCCGTTCACCGACGAGATGTTGATGATGCGGCCCCAGCCCTTGTCGACCATGTCGGCCACCACCTGCTTGGTGACGTTGAACATGGAATTGAGGTTGGTCTCGATGACAGCGTCCCAATCGTCACGCGTCATCTTCAGGAACATGCGGTCCTTGGTGATGCCGGCATTGTTGACCAGCACATCGATCGACCCGTGTTCGGCACGGGCCTTGGTGAAAGCGGCCACGGTGGAATCCCAGTCACCGACATTGCCCACCGATCCATGGAACGTGTAACCCAGCGCCGCCTGCTCGGCGATCCACTTGGCGTGGTCGCGGGTGGGGCCGCAACCGGCGATCACGGTGAAACCTTCCTTGTGCAGTCGCTGGCAGATGGCGGTTCCGATGCCACCCATGCCGCCAGTGACGTAAGCTACTTTCTTGCTCATGTTGTGTTCCTCTTTGCGTGGTGTTGACGTGATTGAAATCGTTGAAATCTAGCGCTCGATCGTGAGGGCAACTCCCATGCCACCACCGATACACAGTGACGCAATGCCTTTCTTGGCGTCACGTTTTTGCATTTCGTGCAGCAGCGTCACCAGTATCCGGCATCCGGACGCGCCAATCGGGTGGCCGATGGCGATCGCCCCACCGTTGACGTTGACCTTGGAGGTGTCCCAGCCCATTTCCTTGTTGACGGCGCAGGCCTGGGCGGCAAACGCCTCGTTGATTTCGAGCAGGTCCAGATCCTGGGCGTTCCAGCCGGCGCGCTGCAATGCCTTGGTCGATGCGGGCACCGGGCCCATGCCCATGTAGGCCGGGTCCAGGGCGCTGGTGGCGAAGCTGGCAATGCGCCCCAGGGGCGTCAGGCCCAGGGATGCCGCGCGTTTGGCCGACATCACCATCACTGCCGCAGCGCCATCGTTGATGCCCGACGCATTGCCTGCGGTGACTGCGCCGGCCTTGTCGAATGCCGGCCGGAGCCCGGCAAGCGCCTCGGCGCTGGTCTTCTTGTTGATGAACTCGTCGGCAGAGAAAACCACCGGGTCGCCCTTGCGCTGCGGAATGCTGACTGCGATGATCTCGTCCTTGAAGCGGCCGGCGTCCTGCGCTGCCGCCGCCTTCTGCTGGCTGGCCAGTGCGAGTGCGTCCTGCAGGTCGCGTCCGATGCCGTACTTGCGCGCCACGTTCTCGGCCGTGATGCCCATGTGGTACTGGTTGTAGACATCCCACAGGCCGTCGACGATCATCGAGTCGATCATTTTCCAGTCGCCCATGCGCTGGCCGTCGCGTGAACCGCTCAGCACGTGTGGCGAAGCACTCATGTTTTCCTGGCCGCCGGCAATCACGATGTCGCTGTCGCCATACGCGACCGACTGGGCCGCCAGCATCACGGCCTTGAGGCCGGAGCCGCACACCGCGTTGATGGTCAGGCCAGGCGTGGCTTGGGCCAAACCGCTCTTGATCACGGCCTGGCGCGCCGGATTCTGGCCGGAGCCTGCGGCCAGCACCTGGCCCATGATGACTTCGCCGATCTGGTCGGCAGCCAGGCCACTGCGCTTGAGCACTTCGGCAATCACGATCGCGCCGAGTTCGGGCGCGGGCGTCTTGGCCAGGGAACCGCCGAACTTGCCAACGGCGGTGCGGGCGGCTGAAACTATGACGATGTCTTCCATGGATATCTCCTGAGTTGAAATGAAAAGAGGGTCAGGCCCGGGCCTTGACGTAGCGGCCCGGCGCGGGCTCGATCACCTTGTACTTGCCACGGCCGTACGACTTGGGTGCCGCAAGCTGCTTGCCGCTGTGGCTTTTGATCCAGGCCGACCAGTCTGGCCACCAGCTGCCAGGGTGCTCCTTGGCGCTGGCGATCCAGGCGTCGACCTGGGACGGAAATTTGTCTGCGGGTGCGATCCAGTGGCTGCGCTTGTTCTTTGCGGGATGGTTGATGACGCCCGCGATATGGCCCGAGGCCCCCATCACGAAACGCTTCTTGCCCGGCAGGTGCTGGGTGGATGCATAAGCACCACCGATGGGCACGATATGGTCCTCGTGCGAACCGTAGATGTAGACCGGCAGGTCGAGCTTGCGAAAATCGACCTTTTCACCACACACCGTGGCCTGGCCCGGCTTGACCAGGCGATTTTCCAGATAGGTGTTGCGCAGGTACCAGGCGTAGAACGGCCCCGGCAGGTTGGTGCCATCGCTGTTCCAGTACAACAGGTCGAACGCCGGCGGGGTTTCGCCCTTGAGGTAGTTGCCCACCACGTAGTTCCACATCAGGTCGTTCGGCCGCAGCAGCGAAAAGGTGGAGTTGAGGTCGGCGCCCTTCATCAGCCCACCCTTGCCCATTTCGGCCTCGCGGTATTTCACGAAGGCCTCGTCGATGAACACATCGAGGATGCCGGTGTCGGTAAAGTCGAGCAGCGTGGTCAGGAAGCTTGCGCTCGCGACCGGTTTCTCCCCGCGTGCAGCCAGCACCGCCAAGGCTGTCGCCAGGATGGTGCCACCGACACAGAAGCCCAGCGCATTGATCGTCTTGGTGCCGCTGATTTCCCGCGTCACGGCAATCGCCTTGATGGCGGCGTCCTGGATGTAGTCGTCCCAGGTCTTGGTCGACAGGGAGGCGTCAGGGTTGCGCCAGCTGACCACAAAGGTACGCAAGCCCTGCTCTACCGCATAACGGATCAGGGAGTTGTCTGGCTGCAGGTCGAGGATGTAGAACTTGTTGATGCACGGAGGCACCAGCAGGAATGGGGTCTGGTGGACCTTGGCGGTCAGGGGTTTGTATTCGATGAGCTGGAACAACTCGTTTTCGAACACCACGGCGCCCTCGGTTGTGGCAACATTCCGGCCGACTTCGAACTGGCTCTCGTCGGTCATGGAGACATGGCCCTGACGGATGTCGTGCAGCAGGTTCTGCAACCCTTTGGCGATACTCTCACCTTTGGTATCGATGGCCTTCTTCTGGGCTTCGACGTTGAAGGCCATGAAATTGCTCGGGGCGGTGGCCGCCATCCACTGCTCGACCGCAAAACGCAAGCGGGCGCGGGTCTTTTCGTCGGCATCGACGGCGTCGGCCAGCGCCATGAAGGTCCGCGCGTTCAGCAGGTGTGCGGCGGCGCTGTAGGCAGCCACCGGGTTTGCGCTCCAGGCCTGACCCGCAAACCGCTTGTCCGTCGGGGCAACCTTGCCTTCGAGGGTCTTGCTCCACAGTTCTGTCGCCTCGCGCAGGTACTGCTGCTGCAGTTCCTGCAGTTTCTCGGGAGAAAACTGGATGTTCGCAAGCGCCGGTGCGGAGCCCGGCGCAGATGCGGCAACCGGTTGCGGCGCCATGCCCTGCATGGCCTGCATGGCCGTGGTCCAATTGTCGACAAATGTCTTTTGCATTTGTTCGGCCGACTGGGCCCAGAAGTCTGTTGGCTTGTGTTCCACCGCATGCCCTCCGTATCACTTTGTATTGGTAATAACCCTAGTATCTCCGCATTCACCCTTCAGAAAACTGACAAAATTTCAATAAGCATACCCATGTACCTGATCGCGATGGGTTGGATCTACGTCGTCGTGATGATGGCTGTGGCCGAGGCTGTCGGAAACAACGGCACGCTGCTCGGCGCCATCATCACACTGGTGCTCTATGGCGTCTTGCCGCTGGCACTGGTGATGTACCTGCTGGGCACCCCGGGGCGGCGGCGCAGGCTGCGCGCGCTCGACGCGGCGTCAGTCGATCCAGATGCAGGCGGCCATGCGTCCGCTCCCCCCCAGGGCGATGCTGTCGCGCCGGTGCGAAAAGAACCGTGACGGGTTGCCCGAGGTGCACCAGCCTGGCGAGCTGTCGTTGCCGAATATCCGCGCGATTCCCAGGGCCTGCAGGCGCATGTGCCCAAGCGCAGCCAGGTCGGCCATCCACTTGCCGCCGGGGCGCGGCTCAAAGTGCCGGGCTGCCTGTTCGTCGCGGTCCAGAAATGCATGCCTCACCTCGGGCCCCACTTCGAATGCGCGAGGGCCAATACATGGCCCCAGCCATGCGATTGTTCGGGCAGCAACAGCGCCGGGTTCCGGCGCCCCGGGCAGCCGCGCCAGCTGCATTTCAAAATGCTGGAAATTGCGCTCGAGCACGCCGGCCGCCAGGCCACGCCATCCGGCATGCGCTGCCGCTACCACGCGCCCGGATTCATCGGTCAACAGCACGGGCAGACAGTCGGCCACCCTGACAGCGCAGACCACACCCGGCGTGCTGGTGACGCATGCATCGGCTTCGATCGGTCGTCCGGCAACCGCCGGCTCCGCCTGCGGCAACTCAACGGAATCGACCCCGTGCACCTGCCCCATGAAAACCGGTGCATGGCCAATCGCCTCTGCCACGCGCCGCCGATTGGTATCGACGGCAGCCATGTCGTCGCCGCTAGGCCGGCCGAGGTTCAGGCTGTCGAACGGCGCGCGCGAGACCCCGCCGGCGCGGGTGGTGAACACGGCACGAACCTGCGGGCTTGCCGGCCATTGCGGCACAAGCCATTCGGGATGCAGCTGCACGACCGTCAGGCCTCGAAATCCGGACACGCCGAGGGCTGCGCCTGCTGGAAAGCGCCGAGCTGCATACACGCGTCAAACACTGCCATCGTGCGTGGCAAGCCACTGAAATCACAGTTGAATCGCTGACCGTTGAAAATTTGCGGCACCAAGCAGCAGTCTGCCAGTGTCGGTGTGTCGCCCCAGCAGTAACGCGCAGGCGGCTGCTGCGCCAGTTGGCGCTCGAAACTCAGTAGCCCCTCACGCACCCAGTGCCGGTACCAGGTGTTCTTGGTTTCTTCGTCGGCCTTGAGTTCACGCACAAGGTATTTGAGCACCCGCAGGTTGTTCAAGGGGTGGGTCTCGCAGGCAATACACTGTGCCAATGCGCGCACCCGTGCGCGCCCCAGGGCGTCGGCGGGCAACAGCGCCGGGCTGGGGTGTGTTTCGTCCAGGTACTCGATGATCGCCATCGACTGCGACAGCCGGATGTCGCCGTCTTCCAGCAGCGGCACCAGTTGGTCGGCCGACAGTTCGGAAAACGCCGGCAGCTTGTGGTCGCCGCGTGCAATATGCACTGCGACATACTCGTACGGCAGCTGTTTCAGGGCCAGGGCGATACGCACCCTGAACGACGCGGAAGACCGGAAATAATTGTGCAGCTTCATGAAACCGAGCATAAACCCAAAGGAACCCGTATGTTGCACCCCCAGGCCCGCGCCCTCCTCGACCTCATCGCCCAGCTCGGCGCCCCACCCACCCACACCCTGAGCCCAGCCACGGCACGCAAGATCTACCGTGAACGCCGGGGCGCAACGCAGCCCGATGCGCCGGCCGTGGCACGGGTGCAGGAGCTGCAGGCCCAAGGACCGGCGGGGCCGATCCCCCTTCGGCTGTACCACCCTGCGCCAACATCCGGGGCCGCCAGCGGGGACTCTGCGGCGCCCCTTCCTGTGCTGGTCTATTTCCACGGGGGTGGTTGGACCATCGGCGACCTCGACACCCACGATGTGCTTTGCCGCCAGCTGTCGAACGGCGCCAACTGCGCCGTGCTGGCGGTGGACTACCGCATGGGACCGGAGGATCGCTTCCCCGGTGCAGTGGATGATTGTTACGCGGCCACTGTGTGGTGCCGTCAGAATGCTGGCGCGCTGGGCCTGGACCCGCAACGCATGGCCGTGGGCGGCGACAGTGCCGGTGGCAACCTCGCGGCGGTGGCGGCCATCCTGGCCCGCGATGCAGGCGACCTGCCGCTGCGCTACCAGTTGCTGATCTACCCGGCGACGGACCAGCGGCGCGGCACGCCATCCCACACCACCAATGCACAGGGCTACCTGCTCACGGCCGACACACTGGACTATTTCCAGGGCCACTACCTTGCCGAGCCGGCGCAGCAGCTGGACTGGCGGGCTTCCCCGACCTTGTGCCCCGACCTGTCCACGCTGCCCCGGGCCCTGGTGCTGACGGCCGGCTACGACCCGCTGCGGGATGAAGGCCTGGCGTATGCCCAACAACTGACGCTGGCAGGCAACCAGGCTACCCACATCTGTTTCGAGCGCCAGATCCACGGGTTCATCACCATGGGCCGCGTCATCGACGAGGCCCGGGATGGCGTCGACCTGTGTGCAGCACACCTGAAGCTGGCACTGCAATCCTGAGGCCCGCCCCGGCCGGTCGGCCGAATGGTCGTAGACTCGGCCGCATTCCCGTCGAACCCGCAAACCCGCCCCTGACTTCCCCATGCCTGACCAACCTATCCTGAGCATCCAGAACCTGGGCTTCCAGTGGCCCACCATGGACCCGTTTCTGTTTTGCGTCCACCACGACGACCGGTACCCGCGCGGCAACGCCCAACTCGGCCCGGATGCGTCCCTGGCGGGCCGCGACATGGGGCAGGACTTCGCCGGCAAGGATGGCTGGCGCATGTACCACGGCATGTCGGTTCCCGGTTTTCCGTCGCACCCGCACCGGGGCTTCGAGACCGTCACCATCGTGCGCGACGGCCTGATCGACCATTCCGACTCGCTGGGCGCCACCGCACGGTTTGGCGGCGGCGACGTGCAGTGGCTGACCGCCGGGCGCGGCATCGTGCATTCGGAAATGTTCCCGCTGCTCGACCCGGCGCATCCGAACCGGCTGGAGCTGTTCCAGATCTGGCTCAACCTGCCATCCAGCCACAAGATGGTGGAGCCGCACTTCACGATGTTGTGGTCGGAAAAGATCCCGCGACTGCATTGCGCCGATGCAGCCGGGCTGCAGACCGAGGTCACCTGCATCGCGGGCAAACTGCGTGGCAGCGACGCATCGCCCCTGGCGCCGCCACCCGATTCCTGGGCGTCCCAGGCGCAATCCGATGTGGCCATCTGGACGCTGCGCATGCCGGCGCACGCACGCTGGACCCTCCCCGCCGCTGCGGGCGCTGCGACGCGGCGCATGGTGTATTTTTTCGTCGGCGAGAGCCTCACGGTTGGCGGGCAGGTCGTGCCAGATCACGCAGCAATGGAGTTGCGCGGCTCCGGGGACATCGAACTGGTAAACGGCCCGCAGGAGGCCGAATTGCTGGTCTTGCAGGGGCGCCCGATCGGCGAGCCAGTGGCGCAATACGGCCCGTTTGTGATGAACACCCAGGCCGAGATCCAGCAGGCTTTCGCCGACTACCGGCGCACGCAATTCGGTGGCTGGCCATGGCCGGACAACGCCCCGGTGCATGGCAAGGAGATCCGCCGTTTTGCGGTCCATGCCGACGGGCAGTCCGAGCAATTGAAGATCCAGTCCCACAACCAGGAGCAAGCCAGTGATTCTTGAACTCGCCGACAAACAAACCACCAGGAACCATCCATGAGTTTTGTATTTCCACCCCCGGTGCCTGTGTCTGTTCCAATCACCGGGCGCCCAGAACTGTTCCCCGTGCACCGCATCTACTGCGTCGGTCGCAACTACGAGGAACACGCCAAGGAAATGGGTTTTACAGGGCGCGAGCCGCCGTTCTTCTTTATGAAGCCGGCAGACGCGGTGGTGGTCGTGCCGGCGGGCGCGACGGCCACCATCGACTATCCCCGCCTGACCAAGAACCTGCACCATGAGATCGAACTGGTGATAGCCATCGGCAAACCGGGCCGCAACATTGCTGCCGCAGATGCGCTCGGGCACGTGTTCGGTTATGCAGTCGGGCTCGACATGACGCGCCGCGACCTGCAAAACGACATGAAAAAACAGGGCCGTCCATGGTGCATCGGCAAGGCCTTCGACCAGTCGGCACCGATCGGTCCGATCACCGCTGCGGCCCTGGCTGGCGACATCGGACACGCCGAAATCCATCTGCAGGTGAACGGCCAGGACCGGCAACGCAGCAACGTGTCGAAGCTGATCTGGAACGTTTCCGAAACCATCGAGCACCTGTCTGCCGCCTGGGACCTGCAGGCCGGCGACCTGATCTACTCCGGCACACCCGAAGGCGTTGCGGCCGTCGTGGCGGGCGATACGATGGCTGGAGGTGTCAGCGGCCTGGAATCGATCCGGGTCCAGGTGCGGTAGCCGTACATGTACCACAGCCCCATCAAACACTGCAAGAACTGCGGCGCTGCAGTGGTCTACCGCGTCCCCGACGATGGCGACACCAAAGAGCGGGCAGTCTGTCCGCAGTGCCAGACGATCCACTACGAAAACCCTCTGAATGTGGTGGGGACCGTCCCGCACCTCGGCAGCCGGGTGCTGTTATGCAAGCGCAACATCGAGCCGCGCAAGGGCAAATGGACCTTGCCAGCCGGCTTCATGGAGCTCCAGGAGACCACCGCACAAGGCGCTGCCCGTGAAACCCAGGAAGAAGCGGGCGCGCATTTCGAGATGGAGGGCCTGTTCTCGATTCTCAACGTCGCTCGGGTGGGCCAGGTGCACCTGTTCTACACGGCGCGGTTGCTCGACGACCAGTTCGATCCAGGCCATGAAACCATGGAGGCCCGCCTGTTCGAGGAGGACGAAATCCCGTGGGACGAAATCGCTTTCCGAACCGTCAAGGAGACCCTCGAGCACTACTTCTCCGACCGGCGCACCGGACAATTGCTGTTCCATGCCATCGACATCGGTTGACGAAAAGGGTATAAATCCACCTGTTGCGCCGGGACCTTCTGGCGGCAACGATGAGGTGCAAACATGAAAGAGCAGCGGTTTTGGGACGTCGACCTGATCGAACTGTTCAAGGTCTGGATCGCGGACATGGGCGTATTCCTGCTGACGGCCCTGACTTTTGTCGGGCTGGCGATCCCGGTCATCATCCCGACATTGATCCTGTGGTACCTGTATTCCATCAACTTCACCGTCCGGCCCTGAAAGCGTGAGCCCGTCCGGGGCCCGGATCGCGTGGTGTCAGGTGGTGTCAGGTGGTGGTGGTGCACCAGGGCGCGGTGTCATGGACCAGGCCCATCCAGATCACCCAGGCGGAACTGACCACCAGTGCCAGACCGGCCATTCGCACACCCCACTGACCCGATCCGTGCCCGCGCAGCCGCAGCCACAACCAGGGGCCGGCCATCATCGACACGCTGGTGCCCACGGCAAACAGTCCCATGACCAGGGCACCCTCGCCGACATTCGCGCTCAGTGCCGCCACCAGCAAGGCCGAATACAGCAGACCACACGGCAACAGAGACCACACCGTGCCGATCACCAGCGGGGCCGCCAGCTTGTGCCCACCCACCCACCCGCGCGCGCGCAGCCAGACCGCCTTGCCGGCACCCTCAAGCCATACCGGTTGTCGGGCGTTGAACACCAGCAGCAGGCCCAGCGCCATCGCGGCCACGTGCAGCATGGTCCAGACCGGCCGCATCGCAGCCGATTGCGTGGTCAGCCAACCTACACCCTGCATCGACGCAGCAGCCACGCCGCCCAGCAGCGAATACCCCAGCACCCGGCCGAGCTGGAACGTCCACATCGCAGAGTTCTTGCGCGCCCCGGCCGCATGGCCAATGCCGGCGCAGGCTGCGCCACACATGACAACACAATGGGGGCCACCCACCAAGCCCATCAACAGGGCGGTGATGGCCAGAGTACTCTGCATCCGCCGGTCTCTAGATGATTTTCGAAAAGCGCGCCCGGGTTTGGGCGGTCTGCAGGTAACGGTCGAACACCATCGCGACGGCCCGCACAAAGAACCAGCCCATGGGCGTGACCTGCACGCCGGTCTCGTCCATGCTCACCAGGCCCTGGTCGCGCAGATCGCGCATGGCCTCGAGCTCGGTGGCAAAGTAGCTCCGGGAGTCGATCAGCCAGGCCAGGTCGATCGACTCGAACAGCCACTGCCCCTGGCACATCAGGGCCATGATCACCGCCCGCCGTACCAGGTCATCGCGCGTCAACGCCAGGCCCCGCACCACCGGAAACCGGCCATGGTCGAGCGCGTCGTAGTATTCGTCCAGCGTCTTGGCGTTCTGGCTGTAGGTGGAGCCAATGCGCCCGATGGACGACACGCCGAGGGCGATCAGGTCGCAATCGGGCTGCGTGCTGTAACCCTGGAAATTGCGGTGCAAACGACCCTGGCGCTTGGCCACCGCCAGCGGGTCATTGGGCAGGGCGAAGTGGTCCATGCCGACATAGACGTAACCGGCGCCGATCATGGCCGCCAGCGAATGCGCCAGCATGGCCACTTTCGATGGCGCACCGGGCAGGTCAATGCTTGCAATGCGACGTTGCGGCTTGAAGCGCTCGGGCAGATGGGCATAGCCGTACAACGCAACCCGGTCGGGCCGCAACTGCGTGATCTGCGCCAGGGTCCGGTCGAAGGACTCCGGCGTCTGCAGGGGCAAGCCATAGATGAGGTCGACATTGATGGACTCGAAACCCCGTTCGCGTGCGGCGCCAACCAGCGCAAATACCTGCTCGGCCGGCTGCACCCTGTGAACCGCCTCCTGCACTGCCGGATCAAAATCCTGCACCCCGAAACTGAGGCGGTTGAAACCCAGTTCCGCCAGGGTGTCGAGGCGCTGCGGATCGACCGTTCGCGGGTCGACCTCGATCGCGTACTCCCCGCCCGGGGCGAGCCGAAAACTGCGTTTGAGCATGGCCATCAAGTCGCGCAGTTCATCGTCGCGCAGAAAGGTGGGGCTGCCCCCGCCCAGATGCAACTGGGTCACCGTCTGCCCAAGCCCGAGGATTGCGGTATGCAGATCAAGCTCCCGGCTCAGATAGCGCAGATAGTCGGTCGCCTTGTCGTGGTGGCGCGTGATGACTTTGTTGCAGGCGCAGTAGTAACACACGGACTCGCAAAACGGGATGTGCACATACAGCGACAACGGCAAGGCCATCGCCGCTGCCCCGGAACGCCGTTGTGACAGGGCCAGCGTATAGTCTTCGGCGGTGAACGCCTCCACAAAACGATCGGCCGTGGGGTAGGACGTGTAGCGGGGCCCGGCAACGTCGAAACGTCGCAGCAGTTCGGGCGATACCGGTTCAGCGGCTGCTGTTGGCATATAGGATTCCTCTGATGGTCGGGGCAATGTGCCCGACCTGGCACGCCGCCGTCTTGATTTGGATCAATCGCGCTGCAAAGCATCGGAGCACAATTGACCCATATCAGGAGGGACCATGCTGTACCAAACGACGAGTGAACCAGTCAACACCGACGCGGGCAAGGATCAGGCACACAGGCACGTCACGCCGATCGTTCCGCTGAACGGCAAGGCGATCAAGGTGGCATGCTCCAGTTGCAACTTGCGCGAGTTGTGCATGCCCCTGGGACTGACCCACGAAGAACTCGACCGTATCGACGACCTGGTAGCCAACCGCCGCAAGGTCAAGCGTGGCACGCCGCTGTTTCGCAACGGCGACAAGTTCACGAGCCTGTTTGCGATCCGGACCGGCTTCTTCAAGACCAGCATCGCATCCGAGGACGGACGCGACCAGGTCACCGGGTTCCAGATGGCCGGCGAGATCATTGGCCTGGATGGCATCGTCAACGACCAACACACCTGTGACGCCGTCGCCCTGGAGGACGCCGAAGTCTGCGTGATGCCGTTCGACCGCATCGAAGACCTTTCCAACGAGATTCATGCGCTGCAGCGGCATGTACACAAGATCCTGAGCCGCGAGATCGTGCGCGAGCATGGGGTCATGCTGCTGCTTGGCAGCATGCGTGCCGAAGAACGGCTGGCTGCATTCCTGCTGAACCTCGTGCAGCGCCTGCACGCGCGCGGGTTTTCGCAGTCTGAACTGGTGCTGCGCATGACCCGCGAAGAAATCGGCAGCTACCTGGGGCTCAAGCTCGAAACGGTGAGCCGAACATTCTCCAAGTTTGTCGATGACGGCATCGTGGAAGTCAAGCAGCGCCATGTTCGGATCCTGAACACCGACGCGCTGAGGGACATCGTCAACCCGAAGGCTTACAGCTAACCCGCAGCCGCTGTCGCGGCAGCGTTCGGCAGGCTGCGGCGACGCCCTATTTCGTTGCAACTGCCGGCGTAACCAAGACTCCCGTGGCAGCATGGTTCCTGCCAGCCATTGCCGGCGCGAGGCTCGCCGACGTGCCCCCCAGCGTCTTGTTGATCTCGACACCTTTGCGGTAATAGTCGGCATCGACGACCGGGTCCGGGTGGATGATCGCCAGGTACAAGGTCACAAAACTCGCCACCACCACGATCGCAGGGCCGGCAATCACCATCCACAGATGGCCAAACTTCCACCAGGCTGGCTGGTCGGGGGCAACAGATGGGTCCATGAATGGGTCCTTTTTAATGGGGTGGCTGGGGTCAGGTCTTGAATTGCGACATCGATTGGGTTGCGCGCTCCGACCCAGCCCCTCCCCCGCTTATTTGGCTTTGTTGGACAGGCCCCATACATACGATGCCAACACGTGAATCTGCGCCGCGCTGAACTTGTCAGCCTGGGCTGGCATGACATTGGTCTTTCCGTTGTTGACCATTGCAATGATCGCCGCTTCACCATAACCGTGCAGCCAGATGTCGTCAGTGAGGTTCGGCGCACCAACGGCCTGCATGCCCTTGGCATCGGGGCCGTGACAGGCTCCGCACGCCACGAACTTCGACTTGCCCAACGCGGCCTTGACGGAATCGTGCGGGCTACCCGACAGGCTCAGCACATACTGGGCGACGTTCTTCACGTCGTCGGGTGTGCCTACCGCAGCCGCCATCGGCGGCATCATGCCGGTGCGGCCTTTGGTGAGGGTTTCCACGATCTTGTCAGGTGTGCCCCCATGTATCCAGTCGCCGTCGGTCAGGTTGGGAAAACCCTTGCTGCCGCGCGCATCGGAGCCATGGCATTGCGAGCAGTTGTTCATGAACAGGCGCTCGCCGATGGCCGTGGCCTGGGGGTCCTTGGCGACATCTTCGGTCTTCATGGCGGCGAATTTGGCATACAGCGGGGCGACTTCCCGCTCCCCCTTGTCCATCTCGGCAGTGTGCTGCCCGGTGGAACTCCAGCCTAGCGTGCCAGCATAGGAACCCAAGCCCGGGTACATCACCAGGTAGGCCAGCGAAAAGACGACCGTGATGACAAACAGGTACACCCACCAGCGCGGCAGGGGATTGTTCATCTCGCGCAAGTCACCGTCCCAGATATGGCCCGTGGTGTTGTCACTGGCGGTCATGTGCTTGGTTTTGCCCGTTGCCCAGAGAAGAACCAGGCAGGCGACGATACTGACGACCGTGATGCCCGCAACATACAACGACCAGAAGTTGCTTGTAAAGTCACTCATTGTTGTTCCTTGTGAGGGTTGTCAGTCTTGCTCAAAAGGCAAGTTGGCAGCCTGCTCGAAATCGGCGCTGCGTCTCTTGGACCAGGCCCAGAACACGATGCCCAGAAAGACCACAAATGCAAGCACCGTGGTGATGGAGCGCAAGGTATTGACGTCCATGGTGTCCTCCCGCCTTACTTCAGGGCCAGGCCAAGGACCTGGAGGTAAGCGATGGTCGCTTCGAGTTCGGTCTTGCCCTTGACCTCTTCAGCGGACTTGGCAATCTGCTCGTCCGTGTACGGCACACCGACGATGCGCAGCGCCTTCATGTGGGCCGGCATCGATGCGGCGTCCACCATGGTCTTTTCAAGCCACGGGTAGGCCGGCATATTGGACTCGGGGACCAGGTCGCGCGGGTTAATCAGATGCGTGCGGTGCCATTCGTCGCTGTATTTGCCACCCACCCGGGCCAGGTCCGGACCGGTGCGCTTGCTGCCCCATTGAAACGGGTGGTCATAGACCGACTCACCCGCCACCGAATAGTGGCCATAACGCAGCGTCTCGGCGCGAAACGGGCGGATCATCTGCGAATGGCAGTTGTAGCAACCTTCACGGATGTATACATCGCGACCTGCCAATTGCAGCGCCGTGTAGGGCATGACACCCTTGATCGGTTCGGTGGTGGACTTCTGGAAGAACAGCGGAACGATCTCGACCAGCCCGCCGAACAGCAGGACGATCAGGATCAGCACGATCATCAGGAAGTTGTTGGTCTCGATCTTCTCGTGCGACAAGCCGGAGGATGTGGTGTTGTTTGCCATTTTCTTGTTCCTGTCAGGCGTGTGCCGCAAAGGCCGGGATCTTGACCGTGCTGGCCTGGCCCGCCGTGGCGGTCTTCAGCACGTTCCACAGCATGATCAGCATGCCGCCGAGGTACAACAAACCACCGAGCAGGCGCAACACGTAGAAGGGGAAGGTGGCCTTGACAGATTCGACGAAGGTGTAGGTCAGCGTGCCGTCGGCGTTGACTGCGCGCCACATCAGGCCCTGCATGACACCGGCAATCCACATCGCCGCGATGTAGATCACGATGCCGATGGTGGCGGTCCAGAAGTGGACTTCGATCGCCTTGACGCTGTACATCTGCGTGCGGCCAAACAGGCGCGGGATGAGGTAGTACATGCTGCCCATCGTGACCAGCCCGACCCAGCCCAGCGCGCCGGAATGCACATGGCCGACGGTCCAGTCGGTGTAGTGGCTCAGCGCGTTCACCGTCTTGATGGACATCATCGGGCCTTCGAAGGTGCTCATGCCGTAAAACGACAGCGAGACGATCAGGAAGCGCAGGATCGGGTCGTCGCGCAGCTTGTGCCAGGCGCCAGACAGCGTCATGATTCCGTTTATCATGCCGCCCCAGCTTGGCGCGAGCAGGATGAGCGAGAAGACCATGCCGACCGACTGCGTCCAGTCCGGCAGAGCCGTGTAATGCAGATGGTGCGGGCCGGCCCACATGTAGGTGAATATCAGCGCCCAGAAGTGCACGATGGACAGGCGGTAGCTGTACACCGGGCGGCCGGCCTGCTTGGGGATGAAGTAATACATCATGCCAAGGAAACCTGCGGTGAGGAAGAACCCCACGGCATTGTGGCCATACCACCACTGCACCATGGCGTCCTGCACCCCGGCATAGGCCGAGTAGGATTTCATCATGCCGGCTGGAATTGCAGCGCTGTTGACAAGGTGCAGCAACGCCACTGCGAGGATGAACGCACCGAAGAACCAGTTCGCCACGTAGATGTGGCGCACCTTGCGGGTGCCGATGGTGCCGAAAAACACAATCGCGAATGAAACCCAGACCACCGTGATCAGGATGTCGATCGGCCATTCCAGCTCGGCGTATTCCTTGCCTTGGGTGTAGCCCAATGGCAGCGAGATGGCCGCCGCAAGGATCACCAGTTGCCAGCCCCAGAAGGTGAAAGCAGCCAGCGTGTCGTTGAAAATACGGACCTGGCAGGTGCGCTGCACCACATAGTAGGCCGACGCAAACAGGCCACAACCACCAAAAGCGAAGATCACCGCATTGGTGTGCAAGGGCCGCAATCGCCCGTAGGTCAACCAGGGGATGCCGAAGTTGAGTTCCGGCCAGGTCAGCTGGGCGGCGATGATCACGCCCACCAGCATGCCGACCACGCCCCAGACAACGGTCATGATCGCGAACTGGCGCACCACGGTGTCGTTGTAGGCGATCGCTTTCGTATTGGAGAACACCATTCTCTTTCCTCTTCTTGGTTGGACCGGGACGAGTTTCCTATGGCAAACCGCCTGGTCGCTTGACGAACATCAAACTCACCTCTCACACATCGCGGGAGTCGTCCAGTATTCGCCCGCCCTCGGATTCGATGTCTTCGAACTGGCCGCGGTCCACCGCCCACCAGAGACCGGCCAGGATAAAAAACACCAGCACCACCGACAAGGGAATCAGCAAATACAGGATGTCCATTACGCAGGCGCCCGTGGTTGAATGCGGCCTGACAGCCGCAGGGCGTTGAGCACCACGAGCAGGGAACTGCTGGCCATGCCCAGGCCCGCCAACCAGGCCGGCAACCAGCCGGCCACCGCCAGTGGCACACAGGCCAGGTTGTAGCCCAGCGCCCACCACAGGTTCTGGCGCACGATGCGCATGGTGCGGCGTGCCAGAAAGACGGTGTCGGCAACACTTGCCAAGCCTTCTCCCAGCACCACGAAGTCCGCCTGGGACTGCGCCAGAGGCACCGCCAGGCCGAATGCGAACGACACATCGGCCACGGCCAGAACAGGACCGTCGTTCAGGCCGTCGCCAACCATGGCCACGCGCTTGCCACGGGATTGCAGTTCCCGGACAAAGGCCAGCTTGGCGTCCGGGCTGCATCCGGCGCGCACCTGTGCAATACCGAGCTGGCGGCCCACTTCGCGCGCGGACGGTTCATCGTCTCCCGACAACATGACGACCGCCATTCCGGCTGCCTGCAGCCCGGCGACAGTGATGCGGGCATCGGGCCGCACCTCCTGTTTGAGTTCGAACGTTGCAAGCCAGCCCTGCCCATCACACAGAAAGGTCTGCTGCAGGGTGCCCGAAGCATGGCCGGAAAGGCCGCAAAACGCAGCCGACCCCAGGCGCACCGTTGTTGCCACGCGGCCGCCATCGACCGGCACCAGTTGGCCCTCGACACCCTGCCCCGCCAGTTCGACCACGCCTTGCACCCGTTGCGGCGTCGCATTCTGTGACGCCCGGGCCGCCTGCGCCAATGCCCGGGAAACCGGGTGCAGCGATTGCTTTGCCAGCGCAGCCGCGATGGCAAGCGCCCTGTACACCTTCTCGCCCGCGCGCACCCGCACGGCGTGGACTTTCATTGCATCGCGGGTCAGGGTGCCGGTCTTGTCGAACACCACGGTATCGATCGCGGCCAGCCCTTCGAGCGCCTGCAGACGGCGCACCAGCACGCCAGACCGGGCCAGGGCGCCGGCGCTCGCCAGCATGGCTGCCGGTGTGGCCAGGGACAAGGCGCACGGGCATGTGACGATCAGCACGGCGACCGCCACCATCAAGGCGTGACCCGGATCCGTTGACCACCAAAAGGCACAGGCGCCAGCCGCGGCAAGCAGCACGGCGATCAAAAAGGGCTTTGCCAAACGATCTGCCAGCTGCGCCAGCCGCGGTTTGGATGTTGCCGCCGATTGCATGAGCGCGACGATTTGCGCAAAACGCGTCCCTTCGCCCACGCGCTCGATGCGCATCTCGACCGCGGCGCTCAGGTTGTGGCTGCCTGCGACGACAGATGCACCCACCGGTTTGGAAACCGGCCTCGACTCCCCGGTCAGCAAGGACTGGTCGGCCTGCGTATCACCTTGCGTGATGACACCATCGGCCGGGAAGGCTTGCCCCGGCAACACGCGCACGACATCACCTGCCTGCAGCCGGCGCGCAGCCACGTTGTCGAACCCGCCATCGGCCCGGCGGCGCTGCACCGCATCGGGGAGCCGGTTCATCATCTCGTCGAGTGCGCCCGCTGTGCGGTCGCGCAGGCGCATTTCGAGCCAGCGTCCGGTGAGCAGGAAGAAGACAAACATGGTGAGGGAGTCGAAGAACACCTCGCGACCGAACATGCCCTGCGGGTCGAAGGTGCCCGCGCTGCTGACGACAAACGTGATCAGCAGTCCCAAGGCAACCGGAAGGTCCATGCTCACGCGGCGATGCGCCAGGTCGCGCAGGGCACTGCGGAAAAACGGCCCGCAGGAGAAAAGAACCACTGGCAGTGTCAGCACCCAGGATGCCCATCGAAGCAGTTGTTCCATTTCCGCGCTGAGGTCGCCGGGATGGGCGATGTACGCCGGGTAGGCGTACATCATGACCTGCATCATGCACAAGCCGGCAACCAGCCAGCGCCAAAGCGCCTGGCGGGTTTCCCGCCTGCGCTGCGCGACTGCGTGGCTGTCGTTGGCCGGCAGGGCTGTGTACCCTGCCCTGCGGATGGCCTGCATCCATTGCGAAGGTTTCACCCTGTCTGGCGCCCACACCACGCGCGCCCGGTGGCTGCCCGCGCTGACCTCGGCCACCAGCACACCAGGCATTTTTCGCAAGGCGTCTTCGACCGTCAATGCGCACGCCGCGCAGGTTATCCCCTGCACGACAAGGCTGGACTCCAGGCAGCCTGGAACTGCACCGTGGGGCCGGCTGAAGGCGTCCCACTCCTGGGGGTCATCGAGCACCTGGTAGTCGGAGGGCTGGCGCACCGGCGATGCATCGCCACCGACGCCGCCGCCGCCGCCGTCCGCGCCGCTGGTGCCAGGCTCAGGCGAGATCAAGGTGGCGCTGTGCATGGTGAAGAAGGTTAACGGTCCGGCACCGCATCAAGCTTGACATGGATCAATTGGCGGCTCCGGTCTGCGGCGGATTCTTGGTCCCGTCAATTCAAACAAAAGGAGTTCTCCATGTACCAGCGAATCCTTGTTGCCACCGACGGTTCCACCCTGTCGAAAAAGGCTGTAGCGTCTGCGATTTCACTGGCAGCCCTGACGGGCGCTGAACTGGTTGCCCTCAAGGTTGTGCCACGTTACCCGCAGAGCTACTTCGAAGGCGGCATCGTGCTGCAGGTTGCCGAAGTGGAGCGCATCGAGAAGCAATGGACCGAAAGTGGCCAGGCAATCGTCGATGGGGTGGAAAAGGCCGGGCGGGCCAAGGGCGTGAAGGTCAAACCGGTGACCGTGCGTTCCGACCTGGTGTCTGACGCCATCATCGCTGCCGCCAAGAAACACAAGTGCGACCTGATCGTGATGGCTTCACATGGTCGCCGGGGCATCAAGCGCCTGTTGCTTGGCAGCGAAACACAACTGGTGCTGACGCACTCGCACATTCCGGTTCTGGTGCTGCGATGACCCATCGGCCCCAGCGACGGGGCCGCAGGTTCACGACGGCGCGAAAAGGCCTTTGTACTTTTCGCGCAGCAGGTTTTTTTGCACCTTGCCCATGGCGTTGCGTGGCAGATCAGGCACCACGAAGCAGCGCTTGGGTATCTTGAAGTTGGCCAGGCGCGCCTTCAGGTCGGCAACGATGCGCTCCGGCGCCAGCACAACGCCTGGTTTTGCGGTGACCACGGCCACGCCGACTTCGCCAAAGTCCGGGTGCGGCACACCCACCAGGGCACTCTCGGCCACGCCGGGCATGTCGTTGATGCAGGCTTCAATCTCGGCCGGGTAGACGTTGTAGCCGCCGCTGATGATCAGGTCCTTGCTGCGCCCGACAATGTTCACATACCCATCGGCATCGATCAGCCCGAGATCGCCAGTGCGGAAATACCCATCACCGGTGAACTCCTCGCGGGTCTTTTCGGGCATGCGCCAATACCCCTTGAACACATTCGGGCCGCGCACCTCGATTCCGCCGATCTCGCCCGGTGCGAGAGAGCGGCCATCCTCCGAGCACACCCTCAATTCAACTCCTGGCAATGGGAACCCCACCGTCGAACCGCGCCGCTCGCCGTCGGCGGCACGGCACGGGTTGGACGTCAGCATCGCGGTCTCGGACATGCCGTAACGCTCCAGGATCGTGTGGCCGGTGCGCTCCCGCCACTGCGTGAAGGTCTCGATCAGCAAAGGCGCCGAACCCGACACGAACAGGCGCATGTTGCGCACCGCGTCCTTGCCCAGCGCCGGCTCGGCGAGCAGCCGCACGTACATGGTGGGCACACCCATGAACAGCGTCGCCCCGGCCATCCGTTGCACCACAGCATGGGCGTCGAAACGCGAGAACCAGATCATCTTGCTGCCGTTGATCAGCGCCCCGTGCAGGGCCACGAACAGCCCATGCACATGAAAAATCGGCAAGGCGTGGATCAGGACGTCACCGCCCTGCTCCGGTGTCCGCCAGTCCCAATACTGCTTGAGCACCAGGGCGTTGCTCAGCAGGTTGGCATGCGACAACATGGCGCCCTTGCTGCGCCCGGTGGTACCGCTGGTGTAGAGAATGGCTGCGAGATCATCGCCCCGGCGGGCCACAACCGTGTGCTGGTCGCTGCAAAGACTTGCCCGCTGCAACAGCGAACCGGTGCGGTCGTCGTCCAGGGTGAACACATATTGCGAGCCGGCGCTGAAAGCGATCTTGCTGACCCAGCCGAAATTGCACGACGAACACACCACCACTGCGGGCTCGGCATTGCCAACAAAGGTTTCGACTTCACCACTCTGGTAGGCGGTGTTCAGCGGCAAGAATACATGGCCAGCGCGCAATGTCGCCAAATACAGCAGCGCAGCCTCGACAGACTTTTCCACCTGCACTGCGATCCGCGAAGCCGGCGGCAGACCCAGCCCCTGGAGCAGATTGGCCAGCATGGCGCTGGCGCGGTCCAGGTCGCGCCAGCTGTAGAGCAGGCCGCTGTCGGTTTCGATTGCGATGCTGTCGAGATCGCTCGGGAATGCCTCGCGCAGGGCCTCGAAGAGGTTTCTGTCGGTGCCGGATCGGTCGGTCATGGGTGCCATTGCCTCAATCCAGCTTGGCTCCCGATGTTTTCACCACGCCGTCCCAGCGCGTGATTTCGGCACTTACGAAACTGCCGAACTGCGCTGGGGTCAGGGTACCGAATTCGGCGCCCTGCGAGGCCCAAACCGCCTTCGCATCATCCGTGAGCCCGGCTTTGCGCACCTCGTCGACGATCCGGGCCTGAACGTCTGGCGGTGTTCCCTTGGGTGTCCACAGGCCATACCAGGTGGTGACGGTGTAATCGGGCAAACCGAGTTCGGCAGCACAAGGAACATCCGGGAAAGCCGGGTTGCGCTGTTTGCCCGCCATCATCAGCGCCTTGATGCGCCCGCCCTTGATATGGGCAGCCGACGAGCCAAGGCCGTCGAACATCATCTCGACATCTCCCGCGATCAGGCCCTGCAGGGCCGGCCCGGCTCCACGGTACGGGATATGTGTGATGAAGGTGCTGGTTTGTTGCTTGAACAGTTCCCCGGCCAGGTGGTGGGAGGTGCCTCCACCGGCAGAACCGTAGTTGAGCTTGCCCGGATTCTTGCGCACATGGTCCAGGAATGACTTGAAATCGGCCATCGGCAACTTGCGCGGATTGACCACCAGCACCTGGGGCACATTGGCCAGCAAGGCCAGCGGCACGAAATCCTTTTCGATGTCGTAATCCAGCTTGGGGTACATGGCGGGAGCGATGGCATGGTGCACCGCACCCATGAACAGCGTATAACCATCTGCGGGCGCCCTGGCGGCAATGCCCGCGCCCAAAGTGCCGCCGGCCCCGCCGCGGTTGTCGATCACAAGCTGCTTGCCGGTCAACCGCGCGAACTGGGCCGCCAAGGGCCGCGCGAACGCGTCGGTTCCGCCACCCGCCGGGAACGGCACGACCAAGTTGACCGGTTTGGATGGCCAGCCAGACTGCTGGGCAGATGCGCCTGTGGCGGCCAGGGCTGCCCAGGCCGCGCCCAGCTGCAATACGTCACGACGTCCGATCGATGTTTTCATGTTGTCCCCTTCGTTGTAGAAAAAAAGTGCCGGATCAATTCATGGCTTCATGGCCTCGATGACCGGCGATACCGGCACTGCGCCCGCTGCCAGCTGGGCCCGATGCTTGTCGAGTTTTTTCAGGTCGTACAGGTAATTGACCATCAGCCCGAACGACTGCTTGTGCCCCTTGGCCGAGCCGTCCGCAGCCCAGTGAATACGCTCTACCCGCGCGCCGTTGCCCAGATGAAAACGCGCCACGGCGTCGATCGGCCGCCCATCCTGCAGGCCTTGCGCCAGGTAGTGGGCAGCAAACTGCTCCAGCGCCTTGCGAACCGGCGAACCCACAGGAATCGCGGCGACGTTCTGTGCCGACGCGAGCACCTGGTCGGCGGGAGCAGCCTCCGACCGCAGCGACTGTGCCAGGCTGGTGCGCGATTTCACGTCCAGCTTGCCCAGCATGGCCTCCAGGTTCTTGCTCAGCCAATGGCGGAATCCGGGGATGGGTGACAACGTGGCAAAGGTCTTGAGGCGCGGAAACTCCTGTTTCAGGGCCTCCACCACCCGCTTGATCAGCGAGTCGCCAAAACTGACACCGCGCAAGCCGGCCTGCGTGTTGCTGATGGAATAGAAGGTGGCCGTTGTGGCCTTGTCCAGGTTGACGAGATCGGCGGACTCGTCGAGCAGTGGCGCGATGCTGTCGGCCATGTGGTCCATCAGGGCGACTTCGACGAATATCAGCGGTTCGTCGGGCAGCCTCGGGTGGAAAAAGCCATAACAGCGGCGGTCGGAGTCGAGACGGTTCTTGACGTCCGACCAGCTCTTGATGTCGTGCACCGCCTCGTACTTGATCAGCTTCTCGATCAGCGAAGCCGGCGAGTCCCAGCTGATGCGGCGCAACTCCAGGAACCCGACGTCGAACCAGGTGGAGAACATGTACTCCATCTCCACATCCAGCGCATGCAGGCGTTTGTCGGACTTGAGCAGCGGCAACAATTCGGAGCGCATGTCCACCAGAAAACGGATGCCCTGCGCGTAGGCGCTGAAACGCTGCAGCAGGCGCCTGCGTGGCGACACCGTTGCCCGCCGAAAACGCACCTCGGCCGCTGCCTCATCACCCGTGCCTGCCGCGGCAGCGAGTTCCGCTTGCGCCGCCTTGGCCACCTGCGGGTCTGCCACGAACTGCTCGCTCATCAGGAGCCACAGGTCGCGGCGCTCATTGGCGGGGGCGCCGGCGTACCACAACGCCATGGCCTGGGCGCGGATGCCACCCTCGGCCTCGCTGAGCTGCGGGTCGACGACGGCGCGCAATTGCGCCAGCAGGCGGCGCAGCGCGCGCGGCGACAGGGCCTCGCCGGGTCGCCCCAAGGTGGCTGCCAGTCGTTCCTGCGTGCTGCGTGCGGCATTCGGGTCTGGCAACAACTTGCTGACCTTGTCGGTGATCCAGCGCGAATTGGTCATGGGCGTTTGGGGCCAGTATTCCTGGATGGCGAAAGCGCTGGGGACTTCGCGGGACCAGCTGGTGCTGGCAACGAAACAGCCTGCCGGCCAAACCACCACCACAACGCCGCTCCGGCGAGCACCATCGGCACACACAACCACTGCCCCATGCTCATGCCCAGCGCCAGCAAGCCCAGGTGGGAGTCGGGCTCGCGGAAGAATTCTGCCGTGAACCGGAATACGCCATACCCCCCCAGAAACGCGGCAGCCACCTGCCCCGGCACACGTTGCTTGCGGGCATAGACCCACAGCAGCACAAACAGCAGCAGCCCTTCGAGCAGGAACTGGTACACCTGCGACGGGTGGCGCGGCAGGTCGCCAGCACCCCGAAACACCATGCCCCAGGGCAGGTCGAGGTCACTCAGCCGGCCAGGCAACTCGCCATTGATGAAGTTGCCGACCCGCCCGGCAGCCAGGCCCGTCGGCACGCACGGCGCCACGAAGTCAGCCACCTGCCAGAACGGCCTCTGGCGGGAGTGGGCGAACCACCACATCGACGCCACCACGCCGAGCATGCCGCCATGAAAACTCATTCCACCCTGCCAGACCGCAAAAACCTCCAGCGGATGCACCAGGTAATAGGCCGGCTTGTAGAAAAGGCAATAACCCAGCCGCCCACCCAGCACCACACCCAATACACCGAGGAACAGGATGTCTTCGACGTCCTTGCGGGCCCAGCCCTGGCCCGATGGCAGTGTTGCGAACGGCGGGTGCTTCAGGCGCAAGGACGCCAGCCACAGGAAAAGGCCGAATGCCGCCAGGTACGTGAGGCCGTACCAGTGGACGGCCAGCGGCCCGACCTGCAGGGCGACAGGGTCGATGTTCGGGTGAGTCAGCATGGGCGCATTGTGCACCCAGCGCGAGGCAAGCCTGGACGGCCGACGACCGACTCTCGCGGCCCCAGGCAAATTGAAAAATATAATCTCTCTGGTGGCGTGAACACCTGCGCAACACCAGACCAGATTTTTTCCCCGCTAACCAGTCCCCACGTTTTGGGGACACCGCGCCCACAAACCTTCCAACCGAGACCCCCATGGAAACCAAACCCATCATCATGAACCCCCGCAGCAAAAACATCACCGAAGGCAAGTCACGCGCGCCCAACCGCTCGATGTACTACGCGATGGGGTATGAAGCGAGCGACTTCCGCAAACCCATGGTGGGTGTCGCCAATGGGCACAGCACGATCACGCCGTGCAACAGCGGGCTGCAAAAGCTGGCCGATGCGGCCGTGGCTGGCATCGAAGAGGCTGGCGGCAATGCACAGATCTTCGGCACACCGACCATCTCGGACGGCATGGCCATGGGTACCGAAGGCATGAAGTACTCGCTGGTCAGCCGCGAGGTGATCTCCGACTGCATCGAGACCTGCGTGCAGGGACAATGGATGGACGGCGTGCTGGTGGTCGGCGGCTGCGACAAGAACATGCCGGGCGGGCTGATGGGCATCCTGCGCGCGAATGTGCCGGCCATCTATGTGTACGGCGGCACGATCCTGCCCGGGCACTACAAGGGGCAGGACCTCAACATCGTCAGCGTGTTCGAAGCCGTGGGCCAGAATGCAGCCGGCAAAATGAGCGACGAAGACCTGCTGGAGATCGAGCGCCGCGCGATCCCCGGCACCGGCTCCTGTGGTGGCATGTACACCGCCAATACCATGTCATCTGCGTTCGAAGCACTTGGCATGTCGCTGACCTACTCGTCGACGATGGCCAACCCGCACGACGAAAAATTGAACTCGGCCAAGGAGTCGGCCAAGGTGCTGGTGCAGGCCATCGCCAAAGACCTGAAGCCCCGCGACATCGTGACCCGCAGGTCGATCGAGAACGCCATCGCAGTGGTGATGGCCACCGGTGGTTCGACCAACGCCGTGTTGCACTTCCTGGCCATTGCCCATTCGGCTGGTGTCGACTGGACGATCGACGACTTTGAGCGCGTGCGGGTGCGCACCCCCGTGTTGTGCGACCTCAAACCCTCCGGCAAATACCTGGCCGTCGACCTGCACAAGGCGGGCGGCATCCCCCAGGTCATGAAGACGCTGCTGGCGGGTGGCCTGCTGCACGGCGACTGCATCACGATCACCGGCCAGACCGTCGCTGAAGTGCTCAAGGACATTCCCGATGTGCCGCGCGCCGACCAGGACGTGATCCGGCCGCTGTCGAACCCGATGTACGCACAGGGCCACCTCGCCATTCTCAAAGGCAACCTGTCGCCGGAAGGCTGCGTGGCCAAGATCACCGGCCTCAAAAAGCCGGTCATGACCGGCCCGGCGCGCGTGTTCGACGATGAGCAGTCCGCCCTCGCCGCCATTTTGGCCGGCAAGATCGTGGCTGGTGATGTGATGGTGCTGCGCTACCTGGGCCCCAAGGGTGGGCCGGGCATGCCGGAAATGCTGGCGCCCACCGGCGCATTGGTGGGCCAGGGCCTCGGCGAGTCGGTTGGCCTTATCACCGATGGCCGGTTTTCGGGTGGGACCTGGGGCATGGTGGTTGGCCACGTCGCGCCAGAGGCCGCGGCCGGCGGCACGATCGCGTTCATCCATGAAGGCGACTCGATCACGATCGACGCGCACCAGCTGTTGTTGCAACTGAATGTGAGCGACGAGGAAATCGCCCGTCGCCGGGCGGCATGGACGGCGCCCGAGCCACGCTACCGGCGCGGCGTGCAGGCAAAATTTGCGTTTAACGCGTCATCTGCCAGCAAGGGGGCGGTGCTGGACAACTATTGACGGGGCTGCCATTCAGCGCCGCTTCTTGATGCTGGTTCCGATGGCCGTCTTGTTGCGCTCGATGCGGTCATCGCGTCGGGCGTTTTCGCGCTGCATGGCCTTTCGCTTGGTGTAACCGCTGGAATCGGCCCACGCCCACCAGGCCATGGCCAGGCCGAACGGCAGCAGCACCACCCACCAGTCCCAGCCGGCTACAGGCCCCAGCTCCAGGTATTTCAGCGCGAGAAGAACCAGTCCAAGTCCCAAAAAATACATACGCATTCCTCCGAGTTCGGACACATGTGCTCACAAAGGCGGTCAACCGCCGTCACTACAATCGCGTTGAAAGACTGTAACCGAACCCTGAGGATGACCATGAAATTTGCTTTTGTTGTGAGTCTTGCTGTTGCAGCCTTGGCGACCTTGTCGAGCCCGGTGCATGCCGACCAGGCGCTGGCAACCGCCAAAAATTGCATGACCTGCCATGCGGTCGACAAAAAGGTCGTCGGGCCTGGTTACAAGGAGGTCGCCACGAAATATGCAGGGCAAAAAGACGCGGTGGACAAACTTGCAGCCAAGATCCTGAAGGGCGGCGCCGGTGTTTTCGGCGTAGTCCCGATGCCTGCGAACACACAGGTCAATGAAGCGGAAGCCAAGAAGCTTGCCGCCTGGGTTCTGAGTTTCAAGTAACCTCATCTCCCGCGCCAGGCCGGTACGCCCTGACCTACCAGGCTTGACCCAGCTGGTCCAGAATGGCCGGGTTCTCCAACGTCGACGTGTCCTGTGTCACTGCCTCGCCCTTGGCGATCGAGCGCAGCAGGCGGCGCATGATCTTGCCCGAACGTGTCTTGGGCAGGTTCTCTGCAAACCGGATGTCCTTCGGCTTGGCGATGGGGCCGATTTCCTTGGCGACCCAGTCGCGCAGTTCCTTGGCCATGACCTTGGCCGCGTCACCCGATGGGCGTGCGCCCTTGAGCACCACAAAAGCGCACACGGCCTCACCTGTCAGGTCGTCCGGACGACCGACCACCGCAGCCTCTGCCACCAGGGTGGTGTGCGACACCAGGGCCGATTCGATTTCCATCGTGCCCAGACGGTGGCCAGACACATTGAGCACGTCGTCGATGCGCCCGGTGATACGGAAGTAGCCGCGGTCGACGCTGCGCACGGCACCGTCGCCGGCGAGGTACAACTTGCCGCCCATTTCTTCAGGGAAATACGACTTCTTGAAACGTTCAGGGTCGTTCCAGATGGTGCGGATCATCGACGGCCAGGGGCGCTTCACCACCAGGATGCCACCGATGCCGTTCGCAATGTCGTGGCCGGCCTCGTCGACGATGGCGGCCATGATGCCCGGCAAAGGCAAGGTGCAACTTCCTGGCACCAGAGGGGTGGCGCCCGGCAGCGGCGTCATCATGTGGCCGCCGGTTTCAGTTTGCCAGAAGGTATCGACGATGGGGCAACACTCGCCACCGACATTTTTGTAGTACCACATCCAGGCCTCGGGGTTGATGGGTTCACCCACCGAACCGAGGATACGCAGGCTCTTGAGGTTGTAACGGTCCGGGTGGACCTTGGCGTCGCCTTCAGCGGCCTTGATGAGCGAACGGATGGCAGTGGGCGCGGTGTAGAAGATCGTGCACTGGTGGCGCTCGATCGTCTGCCAGAAACGCCCGGCATTCGGATAGGTCGGGACGCCTTCAAAGATGATCTGCGTCGCCCCGGCCGCGAGCGGGCCATACGCCACGTAGGTGTGGCCGGTGATCCAGCCGATGTCGGCGGTGCACCAGAACACGTCGGCGGGTTGCAGGTCGAAGGTCCAGTCCATGGTGAGTTTGGCCCACAGCAGGTAACCACCGGTGGAATGCTGCACACCCTTGGGCTTGCCGGTCGAACCTGACGTGTACAACACGAACAGGGGATGCTCAGCACCCACCGGCACCGGAGCACACTCTGTGCTTTGGCCGGCAAGTACTTCCGCGAAGGTCTTGTCACGTCCGGCCACCATGTTGCAGGCGGTGGTGGTGCGCTGGTAGACGAATACGGTCTTGATCGACTCGCAGCCGCCCATCGCCAGACCTTCGTCGACGATTGCCTTGAGCGGCAACTCGCGCCCTCCGCGCGTCTGGTAGTTGGCGGTGATGACGGCAACGGCGCCGGCGTCGATGATGCGCTCCTGCAGTGCCTTGGCCGAGAAGCCACCGAACACCACGCTGTGGGTGGCCCCAATACGCGCGCAAGCCTGCATGGCGACCACGCCTTCCAGGGTCATGGGCATGTAGATCAGGACCCGGTCGCCCTTGCGGATGCCGTCGGCCTTCAGCGCATTGGCAAACTGGCTCACCTTGGCAAGCAACTCGCGGTAGGTGGTGCGGGTGACGGAGCCGTCGTCGGACTCGAAGATGACTGCCGTCTTGTTTTCGACCGGCGTGCCCATGTGTTTGTCGAGGCAGTTGGCGCTGGCGTTGAGTTCGCCATCTTCGAACCATTTGTAGAACGGCGCGTTGGATTCGTCCAGCGTACGGGTGAAGGGCTTGGTCCAAGCCACGTTCTCGCGCGCGAGCCGGGCCCAGAAACCCTCGAAGTCCTGGTCGGCTTCGGCGCACAGGGCCTCATAGGCGGGCATGCCGGATATCCGGGCCGCCTTGACAGTGGCTTCGCTTGGCGGAAAAACGCGGTTTTCGACCAGGACTGACTCAATTGCGCTCATCGATTCGTCTCCTCAACTTGGTTGGACAGATTTCACACAGCCCGAACTGTCAGCGCAGGCACTTACAAGGCACTGACGCAGCGGCGGCCCCCATCACATGCAGATACATCGGGCAACCCGGAGCCGCACACCTACAATTATTGTCGTACTCCAGGATCTGCCTACCCATGAATGAATCAAATCCGCGCCCGACGCCCAAACTGGGGCCCCTGGCGGCCTTAATTTTCGCCAGCCGCTGGTTGCAGTTACCGCTTTATCTGGGCCTGATTGCCGCCCAGGCGGTGTATGTGTTCCATTTCTGGGTCGAGCTGGTCCACCTGCTGGAGGCTGTGTTCGGCAGCCAGACCGCGCTACAAGCCCTGGTCAGCAGCATCGGGTACAAGGCAGACGTCCAGGTCACCGCCCTGAACGAGACCATCATCATGCTGGTGGTGCTGGCGCTGATCGACGTGGTGATGATCTCCAACCTGTTGATCATGGTGATCGTGGGGGGTTATGAGACTTTTGTGAGCCGCATGAACCTGGAGGATCACCCGGACCAGCCGGAATGGCTCAGCCATGTGAACGCCTCGGTGCTCAAGGTCAAACTCGCCACCGCCATCATCGGGATCTCGTCGATCCACCTGCTCAAGACCTTCATCAACGCGGCCAACTACGACGTCAAGGTGCTGATGTGGCAGACCATCATCCACGTGGTGTTCCTGCTGTCGGCACTGGCGATTGCCTACACGGACAAACTGATGGCGCACGGCAGTAGCTCATCGTCGGGCCAAGGCCACTGAGGTCCGAGCCAAGCCGCCGGGCGAGGCGCCACCGGGCGGGCCGGACAGCGATGCTGGTCAGATGTAGTACAGGACCAGGTAACCCAGCAGCAAAACCAGGACCCACAGGGCCATGGTGCGGGTGGGCCAAGTGCGGGCCAATCGGGAATCCTGGCCATATTGGCGGATGGTAGAGGCCAGGAGGTCGGCCCCGAGCTGCTGCATGCGCCTCCCTGCCCTGGCCTTGACGCCGTCGAACTGTCGCTGGGCACCGGCCACCAGGGATGCCCCCCATGCGCGCCAGAACCAGTCGGTATCGAGCGTGATGGTCAAGGTCCGCCGCAAATACGGCAACATCACGAAAAATGCGAGACCGGAGAACAACAGCAGTTGTAGTTGAGACAGGACATGCGCCCAGGTGTAGGGCTGGTACTTCACCGCGTACGGCAGCAACGCGTACAACGGTTCGGCCCACACACCCAAGGCGATACACAGGAAGGCAAACACGACCATCGCCCAGCGCATGCTGGCAGGTGGCTCCGCCGGACGCAGGCCGGAGTCCTTCTGAAAGAAGACGAACCAGGGAAACTTGATGCCTGCATGCAGGAAAACCCCGGCCGAGGCGGCCGTGAGGAGCAGCCACACTGTCAGCAGGTGCCCATCGGCCGCAGCCTGGGACACCATCGACTTCGACACGAAACCCGAGGTGAGCGGAAACGACGAGATCGCGAGCGCCCCGATGGTGCCGCACACCGTCGTCAGCGGCATCGTATGGAACAGCCCTCCGAGCTCCGAACACTTGCGCCGCCCCGTCATCATCAGGACCGACCCGGCCGACATCAGCAGCAAGGCCTTGTAGATGATGTGCGTGAAGGCATGCGCTGCGGCGCCGTTCAACGCCATCTCGGTGCCGATGCCGATACCGGCAATCATGAAGCCGACCTGGTTCACGATCGAATAAGCCAGGATCCGACGCATGTCGTTTTCAAGGAGCGCGTAAACGATGCCGTAAAACACCATGAAAAGCCCCACCCAGATCAACAACTCGGTGCCTGGAAAACCGCGGATCAGCACATACACGGCGGTCTTGGTGGTGAACGCGGACAAAAACACTGTGCCGCTCCACGAGGCCTCTGGATACGCGTCGGGCAACCAGGCTGACAGCGGCGGTGCGCCCGCATTGACAAGGAAACCAGCCAGGATCAGCCAATGTGCCGGCGAATCGAGCAGCATGCGGGTGAAGGCCACGTCACCGGTCTGCACGACATGACCCGCGACTCCGGCAAACAGCAGGGCGCCCCCCAGCAGGTGGACCATCAGATAGCGACGCGCAGCGCGGTAGGAGTCGTCCTTGCCGTGGCTCCACAGAACCAGGGTGGAGCCGACCGCCATCAGCTCCCAGAAGACGAACACCGTGATCAGGTCGCCCGCCAGCGCCACACCGATGGCAGAGCCGGCATACACGAATGCGGCTGGCATCTCGACCCGGCTCTTCTGGCCGAGCGCGAACAAGCCTCCACCGGCCGCCATCAGCGCGAAGATGGTGGCGAACAGGCGCGACAACTTATCACCCTGCAGGGGCGTGATGGTGTGCTCCAGAAAGCGCAGTTGCCAGACCGGCCCATCGGGAACGAACCAGACGAGTGCCAGCGCCACCACAGGAAGGCCTACCACCGCGGCTGCACGCGAGGCGCCTCGCAGCCATGGCAGCAACAGGGCTCCCAGTATGAGCACCAGCCCCGGGTGAAGCACGGTGTCAGTCATTGCGCCGTCCATAGTAGCTATCGGGTCGCTTGAGCACGAGGGCCAGCGCCTTCGCCACAACGATCATCGCTGCACAGGCCATGAACCCGAACCAGGCGCTGAATCCGAAAATCGCGTCGATCTCGAAATGCGGGTGCAGGTCGAGCAGCAACTCGGCGGCGACCGTGAGCATCAGCACGAACAGGAAACCGCGCCAAAGGCGCTTGACGTTGCGGGGTTGGTCGAGCCAGTGGGGCTGTTGATCCATGGTCGGCGTCCTCAGGGGGCAAGCAGTTGGCGCGCCAGCGCCAGCGGAACATCAGGCAGGAAAAACAGCAGCAGCGTGGCCGCTGCAGTCATAGTGAGCGCCACGACCATGGGCCAGGGCGCCTCACCGTGGGAATGGTCGAGCGGCCCAACGTCGGGCGCGACGAAAAATGCGCGATAGAGGATGGGCAGAAAGTAGCCCGCGTTCAGCAGCGTGCTGACCACAATCACCGCAACGGCGGCCCAATGCCCGGTGGCCATGGCACCCGACAACATGTACCACTTGGAGATGAACCCGACCGCCGGCGGCAGGCCGATCATGGACAACGCCGCAATCGCAAATGCCCCCATGGTCCAGGGCATGCGCCTGCCGATTCCGTCGAGTTCGCTGACTTCCGTCTTGTGAGCGGCTGTATAGATGGCACCCGCCGCAAAGAACAAAGTGATCTTGCCGACGGCATGCGCGGCAATGTGCAGCACCGCGCCGATCAGCGACAGCGGCGCGAGCAGGGCTGCAGCCATAACCACATACGCGAGCTGGCTGATCGTGGAATAGGCCAAGCGCCGCTTCAGGTTATCCGCCCCCAGCGCCACCACCGACGCGGCCAGGATGGTGAAGCCGGCCACCACGACCAGCCATTGCGCCGCACCTGCCGACGCCAGGTTCTCGACTCCGAACACATACACGATGATCTTGACCACGCTGAATACGCCGGCCTTGACCACCGCCACGGCATGCAGCAACGCCGACACGGGTGTCGGCGCCACCATGGCCGCTGGCAACCATCGGTGAAACGGCATCAGCGCCGCCTTGCCGATGCCAAACATGCACAGCGCCAACAAGCCGGCGATCCCGGCCGGTCCGAGTTTGTCGGCCAGGATGCCCCCCTGCGTGAAATCGGTGGTGCCTGTGAGGAACCAGATGAATACCAGGGCCGGCAACAGGAAGACGATCGACGTTCCCATCAGCAGCCCAAGGTACACGCGGCCCCCGGCCCGGGCCTTGTCGGTGCCCTGGTGGGTGACCAGCGGGTAGGTGACAAGTGTCAGCAATTCGTAGAACAGGAAAAGCGTGAACAGGTTGGCGGAAAAGGCAATCCCCATCGTGGCCGCCAGCGCCAGTGCAAAACACACATAGAACCGGGTCTGGTGTGCCTCCTTGTTGCCGCGCATGTAGCCGATGGAATAAACCGAATTGACAATCCACAGGCCGGAGGCGATAAGGGCAAAGAGCATGCCTAACGGCTCGACCTTGAACGCGACAGCCAGACCAGGGAGCACCGAGAACAGTCCCAGCGACGGTCGCGCACCGCCCAGCACCTGCGGCAGCAGGGCCACGACACAGATCAGCAGGGCGAGCGCAGTGGCCAGCGTGATGGTTTCCCGCAAATTGGGCCGTCGACCCGCCAACGCGATCAACCCGGCACCGACCACCGGCAGGGCCAATGCGGCGACGATCGCCTGTTCGCCCACCAGCATCAGCGCGCCCCTCCGATCAACAGTGCCGCGGCCTGCGCTGCGGAACCGGCGGTCAAGGACCTGTCCAGGCCAAAGTAGACGGTCGCGACCACCAGCAAGGCGGCAGGTACACCCATGGACCACGGCAAGCCGACTGCCTGGTCGATGTCCTTGCGCGGCTCGCGAAAATAGGCCACCTCGACGAATCGCCAGACATAGGCGACCGCCAGCAGGGACGACAGAACAATCAGGAACACCAGCCACCACTGGCCCTTCTCGAGCGCGGCGAGCAGCAAATACCACTTGCTGACGAAACCGGCGGTCCCCGGAACCCCGATCAGCGAAAGGCCACAGACAACGATTCCGAAACTGGTCCAGGGCATCCGTCTGCCCAGACCCTGGACCCGGGCCAGGCTGGTTCCGCCCATCACCAGCGCGACACAGCCCAACAACAGGAAGATGGCGCCCTTGGTGATGCCGTGGTTCACCAGATGGACGATGGTGGCGGTCAGCCCGGTCGCGGAACCGAAGGAAAGGCCCAGGATGATGTAGCCGATCTGGCCCACACTGGAATAGGCGAACAGGCGCTTCAGGTCGGTCTGGAACACCGCAATCAGTGAAGCCGCAAACATGCCGGCAAGCGCCAGCAGCAGCATCACCTCCTGCATGGGCAAGCGGCCGAACACCTGCGAGTTGCCAAACACCGAGAAGTAAAAGCGCAGCAGCACGTAGACCGCCACCTTCGTGGCAGTGGCGGCCAGGAACGCAGCCACTGCGGACGGCGCGAACGCATAGGCGTTGGGCAGCCACTGGTGCAGCGGAAACAGGGCCAGTTTCAGCGAAATGCCAACGGTCAGGAAGGCCAGTGCCGCCAACACCGGGCGCGTGTGTTGCACTGCAGCGATACGCCGGCCCATGTCCGCGAGGTTCAAGGTACCGGTCATGAGGTACAACAACCCGATGCCAATCACGATGAATGTCGCGCCGATGGTGCCCATGATCAGGTACTGGTAAGACGCAACAAGGGCTCTGCGGTCGCGCCCCAGGGCCACCAGGACATACGTGGACAAGGACGACACCTCAAGAAAAACGAAAATGTTGAAGGCGTCCCCGGTAATCGTGATGCCCAGCAACCCGGTCAGGCAGAGCAGGAACATCGTGTAGAAGAGGTAATGCTGCTGGTGCGGCACCTCGGCTTCGATACTGGCACGGCTGTAAGGCAGGACCACGGCGGCGATTCCGGACACCAGTACAAGCACAAGCGCACTCAGGCGGTCCACGCGGTACTCGATCCCCCAAGGCGCCGCCCAGTTGCCGATCGCATAGGAAATGGGACCGGTGGCCTCCACACGCAGCCACAGTTGCACCGATATCGCCAACGCCAACCAGGTGGCCGCCACAGCGACTGCAAACGCGAGGCTGCGCCGGCGCAGCAAGACCGTGAGCGGGGCCGCCATCAGCGGTACGACGACCTGCAATGCAGGCAGATGGGGGGCCAGGTTCATGGCGCGTGCGTCTCCGGCCCGACCCCGGCGTCGATTTCCAGGATCTCGTCTTCCTCGATGCTGTCGTAGGCCTCACGTATGCGCACCACCAGCGCCAGTCCGAGCGCGAGCGTGGCCACACCGACCACGATGGCGGTCAGTATGAGCACGTGGGGCAATGGGTTCGAGTAGACCGTGAAGGCGTCGCTGAGAATCGGCGCAGTGCCCCCGACCAGTTTGCCGGGAGCGATGTAGAGCAGGTACACCGAGGTCTGAAAAATGCCCAGGCCGACCAGTTTCTTGATGAGGTTGGAGCGCGCAATGACGATGAAAAGCCCCGCGACCATCAGGAAGACGGTCACGAAATACGTGAAGTGGCTCGCGAGCGTCACCGACCCGGCGTAGGCACTCATTCGTCGACCCTGCCCCGATCGGCAAACATGTAGAAAATTTTCAGCATCACGCCCGACACGGTGGTTGCCACGCCGACCTCCACCCAGAAGATACCCCGGTGCTGCCCGGTGACTGAATTGGAATCCAGGACGAAATAATCGAGGAAATTGCCCCCGAGCACCAGGCCGGCAACGCCCACGCCGGCATAGATCAACACACCGACCGCCATCATCGACTCCACGAAAGGCTCCGGAACCACCCTGCGCGCTGGCGCCAGCCCATAGATCAATGCATAAAAAATCACCGCCGCGGCAAGGATCACGCCGGCCTGGAACCCGCCGCCAGGGCCGAAATCGCCATGGAACTGCACATACAGCGCAAACAGCAGGATGAACGGGATCAACAACTTTGCAATCACCCGCAGGATCAGGTCCCGCTTCATGGCTTGCCCCCGCCTCGACGCCGGCGCAGCAGCGCCACCACGCCCGCGCCCGCCGTGAACACGACAGTGGTCTCACCCAGGGTGTCGTAGCCCCGGTAACTCGCCAGCACGGCGGTCACCACGTTGGGAACATCGACCTCTTTCTTGATCTCGTTCAGATAGCGCGGCACCACGTGGGTGTGGATCGGCGCCTTGGGATCGGAAAATTCGGGCAGGCCCAGCGTGCCGTACACCAGCACCGCACCCACCGCCAACGAGATCACCAGGGGACCCCAGGGCTTTTGCACCGGCCGGGCCTCCTCGCTCTTGCACAGGTACAAGGCCCCCAGAAACAGGACCGTTGAAATGCCCGCGCCGACCGACGCTTCGGTCATGGCCACGTCGACGGCATCCATGGCCACCAGCACCGTGGCCATCAGGAAGCTGTAGATGCCGGTGAGAATGACCACGCCAAAAAGGTTGCGACTTCGCGCGATCACCCACACGGTCACCACCATCAGCACCAGCAGCACGTTGATGATCAGGGTTTCGATGGTGGATTCTCCTCGTCGGCCAACAGGGGCTTCAGCCCCCGCACCATCGCTGCACGGGCCAGCGCATGGGTTGCAGTGGGACTGGCAAAATAGATCAGCAGGGCCACCATGAGCAGTTTGACCGACACAAGGCTGAAGCCGGCCTGCAGCAGCAAGCCCAGCAGGACCAGGCCCGCACCCAGGGTCTCGGTCACGCTGGCGGCATGCATGCGGGTGTAGAAGTCGGGCATGCGCAGCATTCCGGCCGCACCCACCATGCAGAAAAATCCGCCCGCGACCAGGCAAAACCAGCTCAGGACGTCGATCCAGATCATCATCGCGGACCGTCCTCGCCAAGATCGTCGGGATCGCCAAGATTGCCATGCCGGAAATACTTCAGCACGGCGATGGTCCCGATCACGTTGAGCAGGCCATACACGATCGCCAGATCGAGAAACTCCGGCCGGCCGTTGAGGAACCCCATCACGGAGAGCAGCAGCATCGCCACGGTGCCGATCGTGTTGGCTGCCTGCGCCCGGTCGAACACGCTGGGGCCGAGCGCAGCACGCACCAGTACCAGTGCCAGCGTGACGAGAAGAGCAATCGCCGCGGCCGCGAACATCAGGCCCTGCCCTCACAGGCCGAAACACGGCGGTCCATCTCGCTGTCGACCACGGCCAGCGCGCCTGCTCGGGTCAGCCCGTGCACCAGAAACTCCTTCCCATCGGCCTCGATCGCGATCGTGCCAGGTGTGAGAGTGATCGAATTGGCATGGATCACCAGGCCGGTCTCGGTCCGCTGGCCCGGCTTGAAACGGACGAGCGTCGGGCTGATCGGCAGCCGAGGGTGCAGGATGATCTTGCTGACGTCCCAGGCGGACTTGACGACCTCTTTCAGCAACCAGGGCCAGTACGAAAAAACCGTGCCGACCAGGTGGATCGGATGACCTTCCACATCGACCAAATCCATACGACGGGCAAACCAGACGACGAACACCGCGCAACCGGCGCCGGCTGACATCAGGAAAGCCGTGAAGAACCCAGACAGCAACAGCCAGAATAGGTAGAGGGAGACAAACAGGCTGACGGAGCGGAACACGTCGGAAGATGGTCGGTAGTAATTCGGCGATTGTAGGCAAGGTCTCGAGGCGGGTTGCATCACCCGCGCCGGCCGCCCACCGACGTCGTGGGGTGGTTAAACTCGTCGACGAATAGTCGCCCATCCCGGATACCCCCATGACCACCACAACCATCCGCCAAGAAGACCTGATCGAGTCCATCGCAGCCGCGCTGCAATTCATCAGTTACTACCACCCGGCCGACTACATCGCCCATCTCGCGCGCGCCTACGAGCGTGAGCAGAGCCCGGCGGCGAAGGATGCGATCGCCCAGATCCTGACCAACTCGCGCATGAGCGCCGAGGGCCACCGTCCGATCTGCCAGGACACCGGCATCGTGAACGTCTTCCTGAAGATCGGCATGGACGTGCGCCTTGAAGGTTTCACCGGCACGCTGGACGACGCCATCAACGAAGGCGTGCGACAAGGCTACAACCACCCCGACAACACGCTGCGGGCATCGATCGTCGCCGACCCGCAGTTCGAGCGCAAGAACACCAAGGACAACACACCCGCCGTGGTCAACGTCGAGATCGTGGCCGGCAACAAGCTCGACATCACCGTTGCGGCCAAGGGCGGCGGATCGGAGAACAAGTCCAAGCTGGTCATGCTCAACCCGTCCGACTCGGTGGTCGATTGGGTGCTCAAGACCGTCCCCACGATGGGGGCCGGCTGGTGCCCGCCCGGCATGCTGGGCATCGGCATCGGGGGCACAGCTGAAAAGGCTGTGCTGATGGCCAAGCAGGCGTTGATGGAAGACATCGACATGTACGAGCTGCTGCAACGCGGCCCGAACAGCAAGCTCGAAGAGCTGCGCATCGAACTGTTCGAGAAGGTCAACGCGCTGGGCATCGGCGCCCAGGGGCTGGGCGGGCTCACCACCGTGCTGGACGTCAAGATCAACATGTTCCCGACCCACGCGGCCGGCAAGCCGGTGGCGATGATCCCCAACTGCGCGGCCACCCGCCACGCGCATTTCGTGATGGACGGCAGCGGGCCGGCCTACTTGACCCCGCCGGCGCTGAGCCTGTGGCCGGATGTGAATTGGGCGCCGGATTACAAGAAAAGCCGCAAGGTGGACCTGAACACCCTCACCCGCGACGAGATCGCCAGCTGGAAGGCCGGCGACACCTTGCTGCTCAGCGGCAAGATGCTGACCGGGCGCGATGCCGCGCACAAACGCATCCAGGACATGCTGACCCGGGGCGAAGCACTGCCGGTGGACTTCACCAACCGGACCATCTATTACGTGGGCCCGGTCGACCCGGTGCGCAACGAGGCAGTGGGCCCGGCCGGCCCCACCACGGCAACACGCATGGACAGTTTCACCGAGATGATGCTCAGCGCCACCGGCCTGATCAGCATGATCGGCAAGGCCGAGCGTGGCCCGGTGGCCATCGAGGCGATCCGCAAACACAAAAGCGCCTACCTGATGGCCGTGGGCGGCGCCGCCTACCTGGTCAGCAAGGCCATCAAGACCGCCAAGGTGGTGGGTTTTGCCGACCTGGGCATGGAGGCCATCTACGAATTCGACGTGGTCGACATGCCAGTCACGGTTGCCGTGGATTCCGGGGGCACCAGCGCCCACATCACCGGGCCGGCCGAATGGGAGAAGAAAATCGCCAGCGGCCAGTTCAAGAGGATTCCGGTGCGCGCCGCGTAGCGCTGTCGCTATCGACGAACCCGACAGCATGCAAATTCAACAATTGCAATCGGCTCTCGGCGAATACTTCGCACCCTGGGTGCAGGACCTGGGCCTGGAAGTCATGGCACGGGACGCAGACAAAGTGACTGTGCGCCTGCCGAATACCGAGCGTTTGGCCCGGGTCGGCGGTACAGGCCCCGCTACCCGCGTGCCAGCAAATGCTGGCCAAGCGCAAACACCGAATTCGGGGCCTTCGTCAGCTGAACTTCGTCCTGCGGCTTCTTGAACACGCCGGGCTTGGACGCCCGCCGCGCCTGCACCTGGGTGCCCTTGGCGCGCTGCTCGTCGGTCAGTTTCTGAAGCGTGATGGACTGCATGTAGTCCACGATCCGGGAGTTCAGTGCATCCCACAGTTCCTGCGTCATGTCACGCCCAAGCGGATCTTCACCGTTCGGCGCGCCTCTGACGGCGCCTGCCCGCCGGCCGTCCACGGCACGGATGATGTCCGCCACCGTGATCCTGTCTGCGGGCTGGCCCAGGCTGTATCCACCGCCCGGGCCGCGGGTGCTGTCCACAAGGCCATCCTGGCGCAGCTTGCTGAACATCTGTTCGAGGTAGGACAACGAGATCTGCTGGCGCGCCGCAATATCGGACAACGGGACCGGGCCCTGTCGCTCATACAGGGCGACCTCGATCATTGCAGTGACGGCGAAGCGGCCTTTGGTACTCAATCGCATGGTGTTTGCTCCTGTCTGGGTCACGGTCTGTGACAGGTTGGACTTTACGCATCTCTATACTTCGCGTAAATTCGCATTTTTGACAATTTAACTTCATTTTTTACGAACAATGAACTTCAAGCATCTGCACTATTTTTGGGTCACTGCGAAGGCCGGCGGCGTCATGCGGGCCGGCGAACAGCTGCACACGACGCCCCAGACCCTTTCGGGCCAGATCAAGCTGCTGGAAGACTGGCTCGGCCGAAAGCTGTTCCGCAAAAGCGGCCGGCAACTGGAACTGACCGAAGACGGGCGCCTGGCCCTGGGTTATGCCGACCAGATATTCGCGCTCGGGGCTGAACTCGAAACGGCGGTGCGCCAGGCGCGCGGGGGCGCACCGATCCTGGACTTCCGCGTGGGTGTGGCGGATTCGGTTGCAAAGTCGGTGGCATACCGGCTGCTGGAGCCCGCGCTGTCCATCAAGGAGCCAATTCGCCTGATCTGCAGCGAAGGCAAGTTCCCCGATTTGCTCTCGCACCTGGCGCTGCACCGGCTCGACCTTGTGATCGCGGACGAGCCAATGTCCCGCCGCATCAGCGTGAAGGCGTTCAACCATGCGTTGGGAAGCACAAGCATGAGTTTTTACTGTGCGCCGCAACTCCGGAAAAAGCTTGTCGGCGAGTTTCCAGGCTGCCTCAACGGCATGCCGATGCTGATTCAAGGCGCATCGGCGTCAGTTCGCCAGCAACTCGAAGGCTGGTTGACCCGCCACCAGATCCATCCCCGGGTCATCGGTGAGTTCGACGACGGTGCATTGATGACCGCTTTCGGCCGTGAAGGTCGCGGCGTGTTCATGGGCCCGGCAGTGCTGGAGGCCGAAACAATCCAGCAATTTGGCGTCGAGGTGATCGGGCGCTCGACCGAGTTGGTCGAGGAGTTCTTTGCGGTTTCTGTGGAACGCCGCATCACGCACCCATGTGTGGTTGCCATAACGGACGCCGCGCGCGGGCAGCTGTTCGTCGCGTGATTCGCTCGGCCCGCTCCACTTTACGGCGCAACCCGTGTCGCGAGCTGACCAACGAAACCACCTGGCGGCAAGGGTGGGTCGCATGAATCTCTTGGCAACGGTTCTTGGGGTGGCGTGCGCGCTGGTCGGCGGGTGGAGGGGGTTTCGTGGATGGCGCTCAGCGCACGCAGTAAAAATAAATCTCGTTGGAGTTCACATCTTCCGGGTGCCGCACCGGCGAGGGGTTTCTCAGGTCAGGCGCCAGCACATGGCCATCGGCCAGGGCCCAGAAATTGTGGTCGAGCGCAACGCCGCCGCTCCATTCACCCAGTGCCGACAAGAACTCGTATTCATCCCACAGCGGCAAACGGCCACGGCTGGCAGCACAGGCAGCTTCGGCCAATGCGGGCGTGGGTGCCATGCCAACCGGCGAGCCGGGCGCACCCAGCAGGGTCAGGGATTTTTTGCCCATGCTCACCACCGACGGAAACACCGTCCGCTGCGCTTGCTTGAACATCTGCACCGCCACCCCCGTCATGACAGACTCTGGCCGGCCCTGGGCCTGAAAGCTGTGCGAAGCGCCGCTGCCCAGCTCAATATGAAGCGTGACCAGCAGATCGCCGCGGCAGCCCGGGCCGTAGGCGTAAGTGCCCCAGGCAAAACCTGAAATTTTGGACAGTTGCCGCTGGTCGATCATGCCTTGGTGCTGCGAGGTGCGCAGCTCGCGCAGCATATTGAGCAAAGGGGACGGGTTGAGGAAAGTGAGCTTTCTCTCTTTGGGCTTGAGCTCGCGGTACAAACCGTCCAGCGCAGCGCGCAGGCTCGCCGCCAGCGTCAGGTCCATGGCCAGGCCGGTGGTTGCCAGGCTGCGGTTTTTGTCGATCAGGGCATCTATGGCCAACAAGCTGCCCAAGGCATCGTCACCTTCAGCGCCATTACGCAGCAAATCATTGAGCCGGCTGATCATCTCTTGGGCCTGTTCACTGCGGCTTTTTCCGTAAGCGTCTTGAAACTGGCACAGGTCCTGGCCACGCATGAAAGGAATGGTCGGCCACAGAGAAAGCGGGGCCGCCGCGTGGCCTGTCGTGCTTGCAGCCAAAACCAGCCAGAGGCCAAAAGCAGCGGTGCGAGGCCTCATAAAACGCAGGAAGTTCATGCAAAACCAAGGTTTTTTAGGGGTGAAAAAATCAAACTCGCCCTTGGCACGTCTAGCCCAAGTCTGTCGATTTAATTTTAGGGCGCGCAGTCAGGCCGCTGTGCGTTTCAAACGCAGAAGGCCTGCAAATCAGAACGAAGCTTGCCTTGCATCAAAGCGGCGCGCCGCCCCTCAAGATCGCAGGCCCGTCAGCAAGCCGGCACTCTGTTTGCGCCGCCACGAGCGCTGGGCTTCACCCGGTCCTGATGCTGCGTTTACCAGGCCAATCGGGGCGACCGGGCGACCGACCTGCACGGCCCGCCCCGCGGCGCGTGTTGGCGTCGGCATCGAAACCCAGAGTGTTTCCCCCGGCACCGGAAGTTGGCGGTACCAGGTTCATGCGACGGCGCCTACATCCTCCAGCGCGTGGATCAGGTCCATCGGGAGAAAGGGTTTGACGAGGTAGGCCCCCGCGCCGGCGATTCGTCCCGCGCTAAGGTATTCGGCGTCGGACTTCCCACTGATGAGCACGACGGAGATACCGGCGGTCTCGGGATCGTCCTTCAGCATTCGGCACAGGTCCATGCCATCGAGGACGCCCGGCATCATCACGTCGGTCACTATCACGTCGGGTCGCAGGGCCAGGGCCAGCTCGAGCGCAGTGTCCGCGTTGGCTGCTTCGATGACTTCCATGTGGTAGCCCGCGCACACCAGCGTCATGCGGATCAGACGACGAATTTCCGCATGGTCGTCGACGATCAGGATTCGGTCCATGATGGGTTCGCCCGGAAGAGCGATTCAGAATAAAAGTGATAAAATTATCGCACGTATCATATATATCGTTTATATAGTTTAGTTATGAAATCGGTGAAGTGATCTTGACAGTGCCAGGTTCTCGCCGCCGTTTAGCCGGTTTCCTTGGTCAGCCGCAGGCTTGACCATTCCGTTGCCAAGTCAATCCAGCGCGCCATCCGGAGACTCATGCGCTCGCGGTTCGTGGGCTGGTTGGGCTGGTTGGGCTGGTTGGGCTGCTTGCGCACTGCGGGCAAGTCCTCCTTCTTCACGAACCTGCTGCTGCTGCTTTCGCCGTTGCGGGTGTAGCGCATCTGGTAGTGGGGGCCGTGCTTTGTCGGCGGTGTGGCCTTGCAGCGGCACCCGGCATGCGGGTCCGCACCGGGCGGTTCGAGGAGTTGAGGTATGAGAGCCGGGGCAGAGCCAGACGATCAAAGTGATCGATGGTCAGAACACTGTTGAGCAACATGGCGCTATTGCGCCACCAACTTCGGGAGTTCGCGGCCACACGCCGTGCCACACCCTGCGGCGCCCCGAGCGCTCGCAGTTCGCGGTACATGCCAACCTACCCCAATGCGTCTCTGTAGGCGGTCAATCAAAATGTCGTGGTTGACCGGGTCAAAGAACTTCTCAAGATCAACGTCCACTGCGACCCGCAGACCAGACTGCACGTACGACTGCGCGGCCAATACCGCGTCCTGTGCACGCCGTCCAGGCCGAAAGCCGTAGCTGTGCTCACTGAAGATGGGGTCCACAATTGGCTGCAGCACTTGCAGCAGTGCCTGCTGGATCAGCCGATCCGTCATCGTCGGGCTTGGGAATGGTTACCCGGCCTACCGCGCTGGGGCGGTACGTCCCTGCCAGCAATTGTTGGCGAATCACCGGCCACTGGGTTGCCAGATGTCGCGCCGTCTGGTCTATATCCAGTCCGTCTACGCCCGCAGCCCCCTTGTTGGCAGCGCCTTCTATCCGGTTCTTGTCCATCGGCTCGCAATTTACGCTCCTCGCTTCCTTCCCACAGTCGGTCGCCCTCATGCAGTTGCGCTTCACTTCGCTCGCTGTGATCACTTTACGGCGGGACTTGCACCCGCAGGAGTGCGCCCATGCTTCAAACCCGGTTTGAAGCTTGATTTGCCATGTGCAATCCTGGTGAGATACCATGTATCTCATCATAAAAGGAGGCCAATATGCCTACTACCGCCATGATCCACGTTCGCGTGGATCAGCAAATGAAAGAGCAGGCCACGGAGGCGCTTGCCGCCATGGGTTTATCAGTCTCGGACGCGGTGCGCGTGTTTTTGATGCGCGTGGTGGCTGAGCAGCAAATGCCGTTTGCGCTCAAGGTACCCAACGCCGAAACTCGTGCGGCAATGGCTGAAGCCGATACGATCACGCGCACGCGCCGCGCCCGTTTTGGTGCTGCCGCCGAATTGTTCCATGACCTCGAAAAGAAGCGCCGCAAGTAAGCGCGCTCCGCTGCCGCGTGCGGCGGACTATGCAAAGTCGTTCCGCAAGGATTGGGAGCGCCTGACCCGGGCAGGCCGGTACGACATGAACCGGCTCAAGGAGGC
>CAMAWD010000046.1 GCA_945861785.1 Rhodoferax sp. OV413
TGCCGCCACAGCCTGACGTTCCCGGTCGTCAAATTGACCGAACTGGCCACCAGGGTTGAAAACCCCAAGATTGACGCCAACCCGGGTGACACCAACCCTTTCGCCATCGTCACAGCGGCCCACCTGCAAACCCGGCAAACCAAAAATGATCCGCAAGCCCGTTACCAGGCCAAGCGAGGCCTGCTGCACCAACTCTACATTCACGGCTGGGATCGCCAACGCATCCTGAACCTGTTTGCCGTACTTGACTGGATGATGCGCCTGCCCGACATACTCGAGCAAAAACTATGGCAAGATGTTCAACAGATTGAAGGAGAAACCGCCATGCAATACGTCACCAGTGTTGAGCGCCTCGCCATCCAGCGTGGCCGGATCGAAGGCAGGCTGGAGGGCAAGTTGGAAGGGAAACTGGAGGGCAAGCTCGAGGGCAAACTCGAGGGCAAGTTGGAGGGCAAGTTGGAGGGCAAGCTGGAGGGCAAACTGGAGGGCAAACTGGAGGGCAAGCTCGAGGGCGAGGCCACCGTGCTGGCACGCCTACTTGGCAAGCGCTTTGGCACATTGAGCGATGAAACCCGCGCGCGCCTGACGCAGGCCACAACCGACCAGCTCGAACTCTGGGCTGATCGCGTTCTGGATGCCCCCAGCCTCGCTGCAGTATTTGATGAGCACTAACTGAGGCTGATTGCTCGGGTGGCCCAATGCCCCCCCCAACCCCTGCAAACAGCGTAAACACACCATGTGCGGCATCACCGGCATCTTCGACACCCGCGGCGGCAGCGAAATCAACCGCGCGGTGTTGCAGCGCATGAACGACTCGCAATTGCACCGCGGCCCGGACGAAGGCAGCCTGCATATCGAGCCCGGAGTGGGCCTGGGCCACCGGCGACTGTCCATCATCGACATTACCACTGGCCAGCAACCCCTGTTCAATGAAGACGGCTCGGTGGTCGTGGTGTTCAACGGCGAAATCTACAACTACCAGCAACTGATCCCGGAGTTGCAGGCGCTGGGCCATGTGTTCCACACCAAGAGCGACACCGAGGTGATCGTGCATGCCTGGGAATCCTGGGGTGCTGACTGCGTCAAGCGCTTCCGGGGTATGTTTGCCTTCGCCTTGTGGGACCGCAACCGACAAACCTTCTTCATGGCGCGTGACAGGCTTGGCGTCAAGCCGATGTACTACGCGCTGCTCGACGACGGCAAGTTGCTGTTCGGCTCCGAGCTCAAGTCCATCCTCGCTCACGGCGGGCTCAAACGCGACATGGACCCAATGGCAGTCGAGGAGTACTTTGCCCTTGGCTACGTGGCAGAGCCGCGCACCATCTTCACGCAGGCCAAAAAGCTGTCGCCTGCCCACACGCTGACCGTCCGCCGGGGGCAAGCGCTGGCCGAGCCGGCCGCCTATTGGGACGTGCGCTTCACACTCGACAACCCAATGTCCCTGGAAGACGCGCAGGGTGAGTTGGTCGAGCGCCTGCGAGAGTCCGTTCGTCTGCGCATGATTGCCGAAGTGCCCCTGGGTGCATTCCTGTCCGGCGGCGTCGACAGCAGTGCTGTGGTGGCCATCATGGCGGGGCTGTCAAACGAGCCGGTCAACACCTGCTCGATTGGTTTTGACGACCCGGCATTCAACGAGTCCGCTTTCGCCCAAATGGTGGCCGACCGCTACCAAACCAACCACCGGCTCGAAATCGTCAAAAGCGACGATTTCGACCTGATCGATACACTGGCGCGCCTGTACGACGAGCCCTATGCAGACAGCTCGGCCATCCCAACCTACCGCGTGTGCCAGTTGGCCCGCAAGCATGTCACGGTGGCGCTGTCTGGCGACGGCGGGGACGAATCGCTTGGCGGCTATCGCCGGTACCGCCTGCACATGATGGAAGAGCGCATGCGCTCGGCTATTCCCGAGGGTGTTCGCCGACCGATGTTCGGCGCGTTGGGGCGCATATACCCCAAAGCAGACTGGGCGCCGCGCATGTTCCGCGCCAAGACCACATTTGAAGGCCTGGCCCGCAACTCTGTCGAAGCCTATTTCCACTCGGTGTCCATCCTGCGCAACCCCATGCGTGACTCCCTGTTCAGCCCGCGCTTCAAGACCGCTCTGGCCGGCTACAACGCCCAGGCGGTTTTTGACCGCCATGCCGCGCAGGCGGGTACCGACGACCCGTTGGCGCTGATCCAATACCTCGATCTCAAGACCTATCTGGTGGGTGACATCAACACCAAGGTCGACCGCGCCAGCATGGCCCATTCGCTGGAGGTGCGTGAGCCGCTGATGGACCATGAGTTGGTGGACTGGCTGGCCACACTGCCGTCAAGCCTCAAGATCCATGGGCAAGAGGGCAAGTACCTGTTCAAGAAGTCCATGGAAACCCATTTGCCGAACGACGTGTTGTACCGGCCCAAAATGGGTTTTTCGGTGCCTCTGGCGCGCTGGTTTCGCGGGCCGTTGAAGCAGCGGGTGAAAGACGCCGTGCTGGGTGACCGCCTGGCGTCCACCGGGTGGTTCAATGCCGATTACCTGCGCCACCTTGTGGATGCCCACCAGTCGGGTGCGCGGGATTACAGCTCGCCCTTGTGGACACTGTTGATGTTCGAAGCGTTTCTGCGCAATGTTGTGGATATGGGTTCAAGCGTGCCAACCAACAACGACGCACAGTCACCGGTAGCCGCATGACCCTGCGCATCCTTCACATCTTGGATCACTCGATTCCGTTGCATAGTGGCTATACGTTCAGGACGCTTTCCATCTTGCGCGAGCAACGCAGGCTGGGCTGGGAGACCTTCCACCTGACCACCCCCAAGCAAGGCGCCACAGATGCCCTGCACGAAGACGTTGACGGGATGACATTTTTCCGAACGCCCAGCGAGCCACGCAATGGCCTTGTCGCTCAGATGCGCCTGACAGCCAATCGCATTCGCACTGTCATCGCAGCCGTCCGGCCCCATATCATTCACGCGCATTCGCCAGTTCTCAATGCCCTGCCAAGTCTTTGGTGTGGCTGGCGCGCCAGCTTGCCAGTGGTCTATGAGATGCGCGCTTCGTGGGAGGACGCAGCAGTCGATCATGGCACCACGACTGAAGGGAGCATGCGGTACCGCCTTTCGCGGGCATTGGAGAGTTTTGCATTGCGCCGCGCGGACCAAGTGACGACCATCTGCGAGGGGTTGCGGGCCGACATCGCGGTACGTGGCGTTGCGGCAGATCGGATTGCCGTCATCCCCAATGCGGTCGATGCGGCCGAATTCAAATTTGGGGTTCAAGCGGATCCGGCCCTGCGTCGCAAGTTGGGGCTGGACGGTGCCACAGTGGTTGGTTTTGCCGGCTCGTTTTATGGTTACGAGGGGCTTGACCTGTTGATCGAGGCTGCGCGTTGCATGGCCGTGCGCCGGCCTGACTTGCGTTTGCTGCTGGTTGGCGGTGGCCCGCAAGAGGCGGCCTTGAAGCAACAGGTTGCCCAGGCCGGGCTTGGCGACCGTGTGGTGTTCACCGGCCGCGTTCCTCATGACCAGGTTCAGCGTTATTATGAATTGATCGATGTGCTTGCCTACCCCCGCTTGCCGATTCGCCTGACCGAACTCGTCACCCCACTCAAGCCGCTCGAAGCCATGGCCCAGGGGCGAATGTTCGTTGCGTCGGATGTCGGGGGGCATCGCGAGCTGATTCGCCATGGCGAAACCGGCTTTCTGTTCAAGGCTGGCGATGCTGCGGCGCTCGAAGCAGCGATAGAGTCGGTTTTGTCGCAGCGCGAGGCTTGGCCCCAAATCAAGGCGCAAGCAAGGCGATTCGTCGAGGTTGAACGCACCTGGAGCGGCAGTGTCGCGCGTTACCAGGGCGTCTATCAACGGGCACTTGCCAGGGGTGGTCGTATCCAGCCCCTGCCTGTGTAGGATCAGATCGTGTGCGGGATCCACGGAATACTTCATTTTGACGGCCTGCCCGTAGCGCCGGGCATGCTGACCGCCATGGGCAACGTCACCGCCCATCGGGGGCCGGACGACGAGGGCATGTTTATCGATGGCGCCTGCGGCATTGCCATGCGCCGCCTTTCGATCATCGACCTCAGTGGCGGCCATCAGCCACTTTCGAATATTGCGCAAGACCTGTGGGTCGTCTGCAATGGCGAAATCTACAACTACCGCGAGTTGAGAGCCGAGTTGCAGGCAAAGGGCTACCAGTTCAAGACCGGGTCGGACAGCGAGGTGTTGCTGCACCTCTACGATGACCAGGGTGATGATTTTGTGCATCGGCTCAATGGCATGTTCGACTTTGCCTTGTGGGATGCGCGCCGGCAGCGCCTGTTGATTGGCCGCGATCGGCTGGGCGTGAAGCCGCTGTACGTCATGCAAGATGGCAAGCGGCTCGCATTTGCCACCGAAGCCAAAGCATTGCTGGCTTTACCGGGTGTGACCGCTGCCCTCGATGAATCGGTCGTGGCCAGTTACCTGCATCTGGGCTACGTGGCGGCGCCTGGCTGCATTTTCAAAGGTATTCGCAAGCTCCCGCCGGCAACGCTGCTGGCGGTCGAACGCGGCAAGGTCACTGAATGGCGCTATTGGCGACTGCCGCAAAAGGTGGATACCAGCCGTTCACCAGCCCAGTGGATCGATTTGGTACGTGCAAGGCTTGAAGAGTCCGTGCGCATGCAAATGGTCAGTGACGTGCCCATTGGCGCGTTCTTGTCGGGTGGTGTCGACTCCAGTGCGGTGGTCGGCTTCATGGCCAAGCACTCGCCCCATCCGATCCGCACGTATGCCATTGGGTTCACAGGTGGCGAGGCCGAGGCGCTGTACAACGAGTTGCCCTACGCGCAGCGGGTGGCCACACTGTTTGGCACGCAACACCGCGAGATCGTGGTCCGGCCCGATGTGGTGGACTTGTTGCCCAAGTTGTTGTGGCACATGGACGAACCGGTCTCCGACACGGCATTCATCACTACCTTCCTCGTATCGCAGTTCGCCCGGCAAGATGTCAAGGTCATTCTCTCCGGGGTGGGTGGCGACGAGTTGTTTGGCGGTTACCGGCGCTACCTCGGCGGGCACTACGCGCACAAGTACCAGCAGTTGCCCGCATGGTTGCGCAGCAGTGCGGCCATGGTCGCGCGCCGGCTGCCGACAGACCGGCATTCGGGTTTGCTCAATAGCCTGCGTTTGGCCAAAGGGTTCCTCGCGTCCGCCGAAATGACGTCGGATGACCGCTACCGCAGTTACCTCCAGGTGCTGGATCGCGCATCTGTGGCTGGGCTGATGATGCAGCCCGGCCTGGCCGGCCCTGACCCCTTGGAGGCGGCTTTTGCGGGTGCCGGCACGCAGGACGACCTCAACCGCATGTTCGCAGTCGACGCCGAAACACAATTGCCCGACGACTTGCTGATGCTGACCGACAAGATGAGCATGGCCGTATCTCTCGAGTGTCGAGTGCCCTTGCTGGACCATGAACTGGTGGAGTTGGCGGCGTCCATCCCTGGTAGTGCCAAGGTCCAGCGCGGCCGCTTGAAGCACCTCATGAAAGAGTCTTTGTCCGACCTGCTGCCCGCGGATATTCTGGACCGTAAAAAGCGTGGGTTTGGCACGCCCATGGGTGCCTGGCTCAAGCGTGAACTGGCGCCCATGCTGCGTCGGTTGCTCGCGCCCGACGTGCTTGCATCGCGGGGCCTGTTTCGCCAACCAGTCGTGGACCGCTTGATGGCCGACCACGAGGCTAACCGCATCGATGGCACGGACGCCCTGTTGGCGTTGATGAACCTGGAGATCTGGAGCCGCATGTACCTGGACAAGCGCGATCCAGCCGATGTGGCCGCCGAACTCAAAAGCTACGTCGCATGAACATCCTCTACGTTTGCCATCGCTTCCCGTTCCCGCCCAAGCGCGGGGGCAAGATACGGCCGTTCAACATGATCCGCCATTTGTCGGAGCAGGGGCACCAGGTCACGGTATGCTCGTTGTCCCGCTCGGCGGCAGAGGCCGATGAGGGCCGCGGCATCGCTCCCTATTGCGCGCATTTCGAGATGGGGCACGTGTCCGAGCCTTTGCAGATGGCCCGCATGGTCGTGCGGTTGCCCTTGCCGACGCCGTCCTCCATGGGCTATTTCTATTCCACCGAACTCGCCGACAAGGTCGCTCTGCTGTTGAGTTCGCAAAAATGGGACTTGATCTTTGTCCATTGCTCTTCGGTCGCCCAGTATGTCGAGCATGTCACCGATGTGCCCAAGATCCTGGATTTTGGTGACATGGACTCGCAAAAATGGCTGGAGTACGCCAACTACAAGCCGTTTCCCCTCTCGCTCGGGTATCGCCTTGAAGGCGCCAAGATGCTCGCGGCCGAAAAGCGGTTGGCCAAAAAGTTCGACCTGTGCACAGCGACCACCAAAGCAGAGTGGGAAACATTGGACAGTTACGGAACGGGAGTTCCGTCCGACTGGTTCCCTAATGGCGTGGATGCCGCGTTCTTTTGCCCCACAGATGGCACCTACGACCCCGACACCATCAGCTTCATTGGCCGCATGGACTACTACCCCAACCAGGAATGCATGTCGCGCTTTTGTGCGCAGGTCTGGCCGTTGCTGCGCGCCAACCGCCCGGCCATGAAGCTGTTGATAGTTGGCGCCGATCCGTCGCCCGCCATGCGCAAGCTGGGTGAGTTGCCAGGCGTGACGGTCACCGGCTCGGTGCCGGATGTGCGGCCCTACATCCGTGGGTCTGCCTTGATGGTGGCCCCCCTCAATATTGCCCGCGGCACGCAAAACAAAATACTGGAGGCCATGGCGATGGGGGTGCCGGTGGTCACCAGCACCATCGCAGCCGGTGGTGTGGACGCCGAATCGGAAGCCCATTTCCTGGTGGCGGACACCCCCCAAGCCTGTGCCCAAGCCATCATGGGCACTGTCGACAATCCGGCGGAGCGGAGCCGTCTGGCCGTGGCTGGCCGCGAGCGGATGCTGAGCCACCATGCATGGCCGCGCTCCATGCAGCGGCTTGATGGAATCATCGCGCGTGGCATATCGAATTTTTCAAAGAATACGGGAGGGGTTGCGTGAAGATCAGCATTTTTGGACTTGGTTATGTGGGTGCCGTGTCCTTGGCCTGCTTGTCGCGAGATGGTCATGATGTGATTGGTGTGGACATCGACCGCACCAAGCTCGACCTGATCATGGCCGGCAAGACTCCGGTGGTGGAAGAGGGCATGGTCGACCTGATGCAACGTGTCGCGGATAGCGGCCAGGTCACCGTCACCACCGACGCGCAGCAGGCAGTGAGAGACAGCGAAATTTCGCTGGTCTGCGTGGGCACCCCCTCGGCTGCCAATGGCAGCCAGGACCAAGGTGCCATCCTGCGTCTGGCAGCGGAAATCGGGCGCGCGCTTGCCGCCAAGGACGCTCCGCACGTGGTGGTGTTTCGCTCCACCCTGGTGCCCGGCACTGTGGAAGACGTGTTGCGCCCGATCGTGGAAGAACACTCCGGCAAGAAGGACGGGGTTGACTTCCACCTCTGTTTCCAGCCCGAGTTTCTGCGCGAGGGCTCGTCGATTCGCGATTACGACAAGCCGCCGTTCACGATTGTGGGCGCCAACCATGCCTTCCCGGTCGAGCGCTTGCAGGCGCTGTTTGGCGGCCTGCCTTGCAAGTTCATCCAGACGACAGTGCGCTCGGCAGAGATGATGAAGTATTGCTGCAACAACTTTCATGCGCTCAAGATCACATTTGCGAATGAGACTGCACGCCTGTGCGAAGCTCTGGGCGTTGACCCGTTTGAGGTGATGGACCTGGTGTGCCAAGACACGCAGCTCAACATCTCCAAGGCCTATTTGAAGCCTGGCTTCGCCTTCGGCGGCTCCTGTTTGCCCAAGGACCTCCGCGCCACCACTTATTTGGCCAAGAAGCACGACGTCGAGATCCCCATGCTGGCTGGTATCCTGCCGTCGAATCGCAACCACCTCGATGTGGCGCTGCAGAAGTTGCTGGACACCGGAAAACGCAAGATCGGCTTCATCGGCCTCTCTTTCAAGACCGGCACGGACGACCTGCGCGAGAGCCCGTTGGTGACCTTGGCGGAGCAGTTGATTGGCAAGGGCATGCAGCTGGCAATCTACGACCCGGAGGTGCATCTGGCGCGGCTGCTGGGGGCGAATCGCAGTTTCATCCAGAAGCACCTGCCGCATATCGGCGACATGCTGCAAGCCGACATCTCCGCAGTAATAGAGCAGTCCGAGGTGCTTGTGGTTGGGCTCACCGGAGCCGAGGTGTCCGGTGCCTTGGCCACCCATTGCCGCGGAGATCAAACGGTGCTGGACCTGGTGAACCTGCAGAACCGGGGCGCGATTCGCGCGCGGGTCACCGGGTTGTGTTGGTAGCTGGCGGTGCCCCTTCGCCCGCCGCGACCCACTGGCGTCGCGGGCTGTGGGGCAGCGTGCTCGTGGCTGCAGTGGCCCTGCTCTCTCTGGCACCCTATCTGGGAGCGTCGACGGAGTTGGTGCGCATGCGCAATGCTCTGCTGCTGATGGAAGCGCGTGACGGGGCCTTCACCTGGACGCCCGAGAGCATTCCAGAGAGCTTCAAGCTGGAGCGCGGGCCAGTGGATCCTTACTTTGCCGCGATTGCGGATCGTCTGCAGTTGTCTGCGATGCCCGACGACTGGGCTCGCTCGCTCGCCATCAGTCGGCACTTGCTGGGCAGCAGTCCGTCGCTCAGAGGCGGGGCGATCATGTCCGACCTGCGCGGAACCCACCGGCGCATTGTCGAAAACGGCGACGGCTATTGTGGTGACTTCGTGGACGTATTTGTCGGCATCGCCTTGGCAGCGGGCATACCGGTGCGAACCTGGGCATTCTCATTCGACGGGTTTGGAGGCCACGGTCATATCTGGCCGGAAATCTGGAACCGGAAATTGGGGCAGTGGCAGCTATTGGATATTTTCAACAACTACTATTTCTTTGAAACTGTGGGCATGCCGTTATCGGCGCTCGAATTGCGGCGGGTGATGCTCAGCGGCACGAAGCTGCCCACGCTGGCGGCGTTACATCCGGGTGCCAGGCCTGGCTGGACGAATGAAGACAAAGCCTGGGATTACTACCGTCGCGGATTGCCACAGTGGTATTTGTGGTGGGGCAACAATGTTTACAGCTACGACAACACTTGGCTCGTTCGCCTGCTTGGCCGGGCACCGCGGGCAGTGGAGCAATTGGGCGCTATTGCAGTCGGCGTGGCCCCAGGTTTGGTCATCCTGCCAGACACCGCGAACCGCAGTGCCCAGGCTGCTTTGCGGCGGTTGCGTTGGCACCTGATAGTGGTGGCGTTGACGTTGCCGCTTGCATCCTTGGCCGCCGCGTTGTGCTGGTTGCAACTGCCTCGGCGAACAACGCCTGCCATTGCGGTGGACCGCCATGGTTGATGTCACTCGCGCCGTTGATTGGCGGTCGCTCGGACCGATCGCCTTGGTCGGGCCGCTGCCTCCACCGGCTGGTGGCATGGCGAACCAGACACGGCAACTGGCAGAATTGCTGCAGGCTGCTCACACAAGCGTGAGCGTGGTACAAACCAATGCACCGTATAGACCCAGCTGGGTCGTGCACCTTCCCGGCGTGCGTGCCATTTTTCGGTTGGTACCTTACCTTTGGACCCTCTGGATCGCCACGAGTCGATGCAAGGTCATGCACCTGATGGCAAATTCGGGCTGGTCGTGGCACCTTTTTGCTGCGCCGGCGGTTTGGGTGGCCTGGTTACGTGGTGTTCCCGTCGTCGTGAACTACCGTGGCGGGGAGGCTGAGCGATTCCTTCTGCGTTCGCAGGCACTGGTGCGCTTTTCGGTGCGTCGGGCCTCTAGCCTTATCGTCCCATCCTCTTTTTTGCAGGGAGTTTTCGCACGCTTTGGCATGTCGGCAAGCATCGTGCCGAACATCGTTGATCTGGCCCGATTTAACCCGCGGGATGCGCGTCGTGGCGATTCGGCCCACCTGGTGGTCGCGCGCAATCTGGAGCCGCTGTATGACAACGCCACCGCTTTGCGGGCATTCAAGATCGTGCTCGCCAAGTGCCCCGAGGCGACCTTGACCATTGCCGGCAGTGGCCCCGAGGACCAGCGATTGCGGCGACTTTCCTCGGAGCTCGGGCTTGACGGCAGAGTGCGCTTCAGTGGGCGCATGGCCCGCGAGGCGATGGCCGCCCTCTATCGATCCGCCGACCTCATGCTGAACCCGAGTCTGGCGGACAACACGCCCAATTCAGTACTCGAATCATGGGCCAGTGGCGTTCCGGTGGTATCCACCAACGTCGGGGGGGTTCCGCATCTCGTGCAGGATGGTGTTACGGCATTGCTGGTGCCTCCGGCGGACCCGGTGGCGATGGCGGCGGCGTGCCTGAAAATCCTGCAAGACAATGGCCTGTGGTTGCGATTGTCTGCAGCCGGCTTGGTCAGGGTGCAACACTTCACTTGGCAGTATGTGGCGCCGCTGTTGGCCACGGCATATCGCCAGGCAATCGAAACCGCGCGCGATTGATTCGAGGGCGCACATGGGCATGTATACGAAGGTTGTCTCATCCTTGTTGTTCCCGTTGCATGAGCGCATGAAGCGCCATGACAGCGTTGCCGTGCGCAGGCAGATGGAGCGCGACCAGTGGCTTCGGCCAGACCAGTTGAGCGAAATTCAAGTTGCCAGGTTGCGGTCGATGCTGGTCGATATCGGGTTGCACGTGCCTTATTACCGTGATCTCTTTGCGCATATTGGACTTGAGCCAAGCTCTGTCACAGGCGTCGCCGACCTGAGGCGACTTCCGTTCCTGACCAAAGCGGTCATCCGTGAAAACTGCGAAACCTTGCAGCATGAGCGCACCACAGGCCTTGCCCGCTACAACACCGGCGGCTCCTCGGGTGAGCCGTTGATATTCTTCATCGGCAAGAAGCGCGTCAGCCACGATGTGGCTGCCAAGTGGCGCGCCACCCGCTGGTGGGATGTGGATATCGGCGACCCAGAAATCGTCGTTTGGGGTTCACCGATCGAACTGGGCAAGCAGGACCATATCAAGCACTGGCGCGACAAGCTCCTTCGCACGCGGCTATTGCCGGCGTTCGAAATGTCCGACGCGCGGTTGGACGAGTTCATTGCAAGCATTCGGGCGACGCGTCCGCGCATGCTGTTCGGTTATCCGTCGGCGCTGAGTCATATCGCGCGCCATGCGCAGAAGCGCGGCGTGCCCATGAACGACCTGGGGTTGCGGGTCGCGTTCGTCACCTCCGAGCGGTTGTACGACGAACAACGTGACATCATCAGCATGGTGTTCGGTTGCCCGGTGGCCAATGGCTACGGTGGCAGAGACGCAGGTTTTATCGCGCACGAGTGCCCGGCGGGTGGCATGCATATCACTGCCGATGACCTGGTGGTTGAAATCGTCAACGAGGCTGGCGAAGCGCAGCCGCCCGGTGTGGCCGGCGAAATTGTGGTGACGCATCTGGCGACCAACGACTTTCCCTTTGTCAGGTACCGGACTGGCGACGTGGCGACGCTCGACACCCGGTTGTGCGCATGTGGTAGGGGCCTGCCATTGCTCAAGGAAATCCAGGGGCGCAGCACGGATTTCGTCGTGGCTGCAGACGGTACTGTCATGCATGGTCTGGCCCTGATTTATATACTGCGCGACGTGGCAGGTGTGAAGGCGTTCAAGATCATCCAGGAGAGCCAGGAACGAACGCGCGTCCTGGTGGTTGCCGAGCCGGTGTTGTCAGCGGATGCAGCAGCCCTGATCGTGGATGGCTTCAGGAAGCGGCTGGGTGCCAGGGTTAAAATCGACCTCGAACTGGTGCACGACATTCCGGCTGAAAATTCTGGCAAATTTCGTTACGTCATCAGTCATGTTGCCGGGGCTATTCGGAGCTGACAAGTGCGCGACATTGTTCTTCTTGCAATCGTGATCCCAGCCTTGATTCTGGCGCTGCGTCGGCCATGGATTGGCGTAATACTCTGGACGTGGTTGAGCATCATGAATCCGCATCGGTATACCTGGGGCATCGCCTACAGTGCGCCGCTTGCCGCGGCGGCGGCGGGCTGCACCCTTATAGGGTTGCTGATGACGAAGGACCGCGCTTCGCCGGTTAAGGGAGCACCGGTAAATTGGCTATTGGCATTCATGGCGTGGATGACTTTGTCCTGGTTGTTTGGTTTGAACATTGAAGGGGACTATGAGCAATGGAAGAAGGTCATGAAGGTCGATTTCATGCTGCTGGTCGCCTTGGCATTGCTGCACAGCAAGCAACACATACTTGCCTTGGTATCCGTGTGTGCCGCATCACTTGCGTTGTTAGGCGCAAAAGGCGGAGTCTTTACGTTGGCGACTGGTGGCGGTGGCCGGGTTTATGGTCCACCCGGCTCTTTTATCTCAGACAACAATGAATTTGCTTTGGCGCTGGTGATGACGATTCCATTGCTGCGATTTCTTCAACTTCAAATTCAAAAGCCGCTTGCCAAACGATTGCTGCTTGTGACGATGGTCTTGTGTGCGGTATCTGCTTTGGGGTCGCAGTCTCGCGGTGCCATGCTTGCCATTTCAGCCATGGCAGTCATGATGTGGTGGCGCGGCAAGGGGAACAAATTCCAGGTCGGCGTGCTGGTGGCGATTGTGGCGATCACGTTGTTGGCGTTCATGCCGGATGAGTGGTCCAACCGTATGTCCACGATCAAGACTTATGAGGAAGACGGTTCCGCCATGGGTCGAATCAATGCTTGGTGGGCGGCCTGGAACATGGCACAGCACTATCCCTTTGGCGTGGGGTTCAAGCCCGCGACTGGTGAATTGTTTGCCCGGTTTGCACCTGAACCGACAAACGTCAAGGCGGCCCACAGCATTTACTTTCAGGTGTTGGGCAACCATGGCTTCGCGGGTCTGGCATTATTCTTGGGAATATGGATTTCTTCCTGGCGAATGGCGGGTTGGCTGCGTAGCCAAAAGGGAGTGCTACCTGTGAACCAGTGGACTGTGGACCTGGGTGCCATGTGCCAGGTGTCGCTGATTGGTTACCTGATTGGTGGTGCCTTTTTGAGTTTGGCTTATTTCGATCTACCGTACAACATCATGGCCATCGTGGTGCTGACGCGCGCCTGGGTTGCCAAGCAGAGTTGGCAAACGGAACCCATGGAAATACCACGATGGATGAGCATGATGGGGTTCGCCGTGAACAACAAGGCCACCTGACTTGTTGATCAAGGGCTTGCTTCAAAGAGCGTCACCTGGGGGCGAGCTAGGGCGGCTTTCCGTGCTTGTCTTCCATCGGGTTCTGCCAGCGCCAGACCCCTTGTTTCCCGATGAAATGTGCGCGCGCCGGTTTGATCAGGTGTGTGGCTGGCTCAGATCGTGGTTCAACGTCGTACCACTCGATCAGGCTGTAGCCCACCTCTCGGCGCGGACTTTGCCGGTGCGGGCCGCGTGTATCACGTTCGACGATGGTTACGCTGACAACTACCACCAAGCCTTGCCGATCTTGCGGCGCCATGGCCTACCATCCACTTTTTTCATAGCAACTGGTTTTCTTGATGGGGGGCGCATGTGGAACGATTCGATCATCGAAGCCGTTCGTGGTACGCCGCTGCAGGAGCTGCGACTGGACGATTTGCTGGGAATTGACTTTGCACGCGTAGTAGTGGGCACGATCGTGCAAAAGCGCGACGCCATCACGGCCCTGATCAACAGGCTCAAGTACGAAACCGTGGTCGAACGCGCCCGATTGACCGAGGAACTTGTGCGGCGTGCGCGAGTTCAGCCGCCTCTCGACCTGATGTTGACTTCAGAGCAGGTTCGAACCATGCGGAGCGCTGACATGCAGATTGGCGCACACACGGTGTCCCATCCGATTTTGGCAAAGCTGGACCGTGTTGAAGCTGCAGCCGAGATTCACCAGAGCAAGCACTATTTGGAGAATCTGCTCGGTGAGCCGATCCGCCTTTTTGCCTATCCCAATGGCAAACCGGAAGTGGACTACAACGCCCAAAGCGTTTCAGTCGTGCGCCAGCTCGGGTTCGACGCTGCCGTGACCACCCGTTGGGCGGCGTCGACAGTCGACACTGACTTGTTCCAGATTCCCCGTTTCACACCGTGGGATCGTGGCCGTTTTCGATTTGGCGCACGGATGATCGGAAACCTGCGCGCGCGATAGGGGTGAGGCGATGAGCCTAGGCTTGGACTCGAAAGTCTGGTGCATGGTGCCGCAGCCATTGCTCCAGCATCATCAGTATCCAGACCATTTCGCCAAAATAACCTGGGTGCTCGGGGAGACGGTCGGTCATCAGTACGTTCACAAAGTCGGCGCGCACCACTTGGCGTGACGCCAGGCTGTTCAGTGAGTCTCGCGCCAGTGCCTTCAGCGCCGGGGTAGCGTTGGCCCACACACCGAATGGCAAGCCAAAGCCCTGCTTTTTCTTGGTGATGATCGCGTCCGGCAGAAAGCCACGCAAGGCCTCCTTGAAGAACCAGCGCAGCCGCAGACCCTTGAGCTTGTACTCCGTCGGCAAACTCAGCGAAAAATCCACCAAACGATCGTCTAGCAACGGGAACCCCACATCGACACCGGCCAGGCCGGTAGCGACACGTACCTTTGGCAAGTCGCTTTCTGCCAGAGTAAAACGCCAGTCGAAGGCCAGTTCCTGGTTCAGCATGCTGCACCCTCGCGCTGCCTGCCAGACTTGACGCTGCAATGTCAATGGCTGGTTCATATCGATACTGGCCATCAAGGCCGGCGTCAACACCTCACCAACACCCAGGCGCATGACCAGGTTGTACATCTGCAGACGGTCTGGCATGGGAGTTCGGGCCTGTTCCACGTAGCTGCCGGCCTTTCGCGTCAGCGCAAACGCGGCTGCCGCTCGTGTAGCCAGCAGCGGCTCCATGAGGCCGTTCTGTAGTGCGCGGGGCACGTGGCCATACCAGCCGAAGATGCGCTGCTTGGCATAACGCGAGTTACCCCCGAAAAGTTCGTCCCCGCCGTCGCCCGCCAGCAGCTTCTCGACTCCGTCTTCGCGCGCCATCTTGGCGCAATAGTAGGCAGGCAATGCGGACGAGTTTCCGAACGGCTGGTCGAAATGTGCGGCAACGTTCGGGATGCTGCGCACCAGGTCGTCCGGCGTTACATAGTATTCGTGGTGTTCGGTCTTGAAATGCCTGGCAGCGATGCGGGCAAACTCCATCTCGTCGTAACCCTGGGCGTCGAAACCGATGGAGTAGGTACTAACGGGCTGGCCGCTGGCCATGGCGGCCATGCCAGCGACCGTGGAGCTGTCGGTGCCTCCGCTCAAGAAACAGGCTGCCTTGCCCGAGCCGAGTTGTGCCGCCACGGAGTCCTTCAGCACCTGCCTGAACTCTGCCTTCAATGCTTCGAACGAAACACCTCGGGGTTCTTCGAATGCCGGCGTCCAATACGGCGCAACGGTGAGCTGGCCGTTCTCGAAAACGCCATAGTGTCCGGGTGGCAGCCGGTAGACACCTTTGAAGATGGTGCGCGGAGACGGGATCACGTGAAAGTACAGGTAATCGAAAATCGCCTGGGGATCGACTGCGGTAGATGCGTCTGCCAGCTCGTCCGCCCGTGCAGCAAAGCGCAGCTGCCCCGCATCTATGCGATAACACAGGCTGTGGACGGCGAACCGGTCCACCGCTATGAAGGCACGTCCCGCCGGCTCCGCCAAGCCTACCGCAAAGCTCCCTTGCACCCCGGCAATCGCTGCGCGGGGGCCGTTCACAAAGACCCGGCGCCAGGCTGCGAGATTGCCCTCCGATGCCGCCAGAGCGGCCAATCGCGCATCATCGAAACGTGGGTTGCCAAGGGTCAGGTGATTGTGGGTCGCAGATGGGGGATGCATTGGTATTCGGTTCAAGGCGACGCGGTGGATTGCAGTGCCCCCGGATTATGCGCGGGCCCAGCCAGTGACCGCGTTGCACGCGGGTGCACATATTCACGTCGCGGCCGCAAACTTTCGCCCTCAGCACTGCCCGCATCGATGGCCTGGCCTTTGAGCCGCGAGCCGGCCGCCAGCCGGTAGTCGAATAATGCAGCCAGCACAAAATCCGCCGGTAGCGCGGCGAGGTTGTTGCGGTATTCGCCTGGCCCGGCCGCTTCCAGAGTTCCCGGGCCCAACAACAAATTGTTCAGCGCCAACACCGCCGACGCTGCAGGTGAAACCCGCAGAAAAACGCCACCTCGGGGCAGCAGATTCACAAGGGTGTTGTGGGCCAGGTAAATCGCATTGCGCTGCCATTTGTAGCCCTCGGCTCCGAACGAGATCAGGTGCACATTGTCCGTTTGCGGACCCTGCGCAATGATGTTACCCACCACATGGGCGACACCCCCATTGGGGAACTCCAACTCATAACTGGCCGTTCCGCCCGGCTCGTCGGTAAGCCGGTTGTAGAAAATCTGGTTTACCGCCGCCCGACTCTTGAGCAGGTGACCGATGCGTGCGTGATGGAAATAGCTGCCCACAACCGAAAGCCGCGCAATCCGCCCGGCGTACAAGTTGTGGTTGTGTCCGTCGGGGCGCTGGTTGTAGGCGAACTCGGAGTTCTCCACCTCCAGCACGGTGGCTGGATCGTTGTTCGTCAGCAACCCCATTTCGTTGCGGAGGAAACGGCAGTCCTTGACATGCAGCGACCCGTTCTCCAGCCGGATGCCAGCGCCATTCCGGCTCGGCACGGCCGCGCCTTCGAAGTCGAAGCCTTCGACGCGCATCCGGTTGGCCCGCACCACCCAAATGCCCTTTCCCTCGGCAGCGGCGCCGTTGGCCAACAGCCGCACCCGCCCGCCGATCGACCGGATTGAGACATCGTCACGTTCCCAGGTTGCGACATCCGCGACGTATTCCCCCGCGTCCACTTCGATGGTGATGCCTGGCACAGCCACGCGCGACGCCTCTGCCAGTGTCTTCACCGCCCTGGCCAAACCGACTCGCAACACTGGGGCAGTTTGAGGCCGCAGGTTTTGCTGGCCCGAGCCGGATTGATGCGTGGCGGCCTGGAGGATTCCACTGCTCCACGCAAGCCCGGCTGCATTGAACAGGCGGCGGTTCATGGCACCAAAGATTTTCCCAACACGCGGCGAGAATGGAGCTAAAGCCATTTTTGTCAGTAAATGCTGGCGCCGGCGACGACCAGACCAACAGGATAACCGCACTTTGAACAACAGCCCGTCCCGAACAGTGGCCTTCCCTTTCTTGCTTTGGGTTGGGTACTTGCTGTTTCTCGTTTACGGAAGCTTGGTGCCACTGAAGTACCAGGCGCGGCCCCTCGCCGAGGCTTGGGGTGAATTTCAGCAGATTCCGTTCCTGAACCTTGGTTCTGCGTCTCGCGCGGATTGGATCGCGAATGGTGTCCTGTACTTGCCGATGGCGTTCCTGACGGGGTACTTGGTGCTCATGGCGATCCCCCGTGGTGCGCGATTCCTTGCCTTGCCGATGGCTGGCCTGTTGTGCATGGGGTTGGCCGTCGCGGTGGAGTTCGGGCAAGTCTATTTTCCCGCACGCACCGTGTCCCAAAACGACGTCATGGCCGAATGGATCGGCTCTTGGCTGGGAGTCGCCTTGGTTGCGAGGTATTTCGATTGGTTCAAGTCCCTGTTGGGGTCACTTGCTGACGATCCGAATCAGCTTCGACCGTTGATCCTCGATGCGTATGCGATCGGCTATCTCGCGTTTGCGCTGTTTCCCTATGACACCTTAATCACCTGGACGGAGATCGAGTCGAAGATCATGTCAGACCGTTGGGGCTGGCTCCTTGCCGGTTCTATTTCGAGACCGTCATTGGTGATTTTGCAGGTTTGCGCAGAGTTTCTGCTGACTGTTCCGTTCGGCGTACTGCTTGTGCGCTGTGGGGGCCGAAGATTTGATCCGCCGATGCCCGCGATCCTGGTTGGCGCGATCTTGGGCCTGGCAATCGAGGTGGCACAGTTTTTTCTTGTTTCTGGTATCTCCCAAGGTTTGTCTGTCATCAATCGGACGGCTGCCGTATGGTGTGGCGTCTGGATCGCCGTGCATCCTCGCCCAATGTCCTTCGGCCACCTGGCGGCCCAGTTGCGTCGCCACTCGATGGTGCTCGGTGCGGTCTACCTGATCGCTCTGCTGGTGTTGAATGGCTGGTTTCGAATCGGGTGGCATGGCATCGACGAAGCCTTGTTAAAGGCGGGGCAGGTCCAGTTCATCCCGTTCTACCGCCACTACTACACCAGCGAATCCAAGGCGCTGTTCAGCCTTGCCGCTGTGGGGTTGTCGTACCTGCCATTGGTGTTGATTTTTTGGGCGAGAGCGCTATCGCCAGGGCTCGCCGTGGCCTTCGCGGCGTTGCTAGCCACCGGTATCGAGACAAGCAAGCTATTCTTTCGCGGGGCCAGTCCAGACGTCACCAATGTATGGATCGCCATGATCGCGACATGGCTGGGTATTCGGCTGCTGGGGCAAATGACATCAGCGCGCCATCCAGAAACGACAGTCGACGCGGCAAAGATCGGCATGGGGGGTGACTTGCGACTCGGGTTTCCAGCGATGTTGTTTTTTGCACTTTGTGCCGCGGCTTACTGGGTCGCCACATTCCCTGTCTTCCAGGGCTTCGTTGCAATTGTTCTTGTAATGGCCGCCACGGCTGTATGGTATCGCCCCAGTTGGCTCATCGCCATTGTTCCAGCCGCATTGCCGGTGTTTGACCTGGCTCCATGGAGCGGACGCTTCTTTGTCGACGAGTACGACGCCCTGCTGGTCGTCTGCTTGGCGGTGGCCTATGCGCGTTCGACAAAGGTGCGGGCCGGCGATGTTGGCAGCAACCGCCTCTTGTTCGCGGCGGTTATTCTGGTGGGCTTGAGTTTCGCAGTCAGTTGCGCCATTGCCCTTTGGCCACTGCAAGCGCCCGACGCAAATTCGTTCAACAACTACTACAGCCCCTACAACGCGATTCGTATCGCGAAAGGGGCAGTATGGGCTGGCCTCGTCGTGCTGCTCTCGCGAAGGTTTGTTTCGAATGGACAGGATCCACGCGTGTTGTTTGCCTGGGGATTGATGGCGGGACTGGCGATGACGGTAGCAGTGATCCTTTGGGAGCGGATCGCCTTTTCAGGGTTGTGGAATTTCACCAACGACTACCGAGCGACAGGGCCGTTCTCGGCCATTCATACCGGCGGCGCCTACATCGAGTGTTTCATTGCCGTGTGTGTGCCGTATTTGTTGATTCTGTTGTTCAAGGTTCGGTCGTGGTGGCTGAGGCTTGTCTTGCTTGCGCTGTTGCTGGGCGCCACGTATGCATTGATGGTGACTTTTGCCCGCATCGGTTATGTTGCGCTGGGCGTAGCCATCGTTGCATCAATCGGTGCGATGTTGTTCAGTTCTGCCCGACCGTTGGGCAAGTGGCTGGCGTTGGCTGGTATCGCGGGCGCCGTGCTGCTGGTGGCAGCACCGATTTTCAAGGGGCAGTTCGCGCAGGCAAGATTCGCCACGATTCAGACCGACCTGGGAACTCGCCTGGCGCATTGGCGCGAGGCATTGCGTATCAGGGACCCGGATTGGACGGCCCAAGTCTTCGGCATGGGGCTGGGTCGATTTCCGGACACCAGTTTTTGGCGCAGCAGTCTTGTCCCGCGCTCTGGTACCTATCGTTTGCTGGAGGAGTCTGGCAACACCTATCTGCGTCTTGGTTCCGGCGACTCCATCTATGTGGAGCAAATCGTTCCAGTGGTGCGGGACCAGCAGTATCTGCTGAAAATGGACGTGCGAACCAGCAGCCCAGGCGCCAGCCTCACGTTTCCGATTTGCGAAAAATGGCTGCTCACTTCCGTCAATTGCATTTGGCACACGTTGAAAGTCGGCAAGACTCCCGACGTCTGGACCCCGGTCGAGATTCGCCTGGTGGCCAAAGACCTCGCCAAGCAGTCCTGGTACAGCCGACGCACCACCAAATTCTCCTTGTATCTTGGAGTGCCGAAGTCGACCGTGGACGTCGACAACCTTCGGCTGGAAATTTCGGATGGACAGAATCTGATTCGAAACGGTGATTTCGCACAGCGCTTCGATCATTGGTTTTTTGCAACCGATGGCCATTTGCAGTGGCACGTCAAGAGTCTGTTTTACGGAACCCTGTTCGACCAAGGCTTGTTCGGCGTTGCCGCGATGGGTTTGTTCATAGCGCTCGTGCTGGCAATCGGGCTGCACAAGAGCTACCGGGGCGACGAGTTAGCCATGGCGGGCGTGGGCTCACTGTTGAGTTTCCTGGTTGTCGGCGCGTTCGATACGCTGATTGATACGCCGCGTTTCCTCTTGTTGCTCCTGATGTTGGCATGGGTATGCACGGTCGACATAGGTGGTTCCAAACGAAAGGACAACTGCCCCTGGGCAGCCGGGCTGTTGCAGCCCGGGCCAGGTGCCCATGGTTAGAATGCGCCAGGAGGTCAGAACATGCCAACTTCACCCCGGCTGAGCATATTGTCGAATGCGAGCAGTGCGCATGTCGTGATGGATCCTTATCCACATCTGGTGATAAGGAATGCCCTGGATCCTGATGTATTTGCCCAGCTGGCAGCCACGTTTCCTGCCGACGACCTGATCGTAAACGGGCGACAAATTAAAGATACCTGGTACGACTATCCGGCCAGCCAAGTGATTGCTGACGAGCGCATTGCGCCCCAGTGGCGAGATTTTTTTGCTCACCACGTTTCGCGTGATTTTTACCTTGAACTCGTCGGCTTGCTGGGTGAGGCGATTCGTCAGACCTATCCGAACATCGAGGCGCGCCTCGGCAAGCCGCTGAACGAGGCCAAGGTTGGCATGCGACCCGGCGGCAAGGGCGACCCGCTGGCGCCCGGCGCCGATCTGTCGATGGAGTGTCAGTTCTACGCGAACTACACCCGCGCGCCGCGTGAAGTTCGCGGGCCCCACGTGGACCGCCCCTCGGAGTTGTTTGCCGCGTTGCTGTATTTCCGACAGGACGGTGACGATTCCACCGGTGGTGATCTGGAAGTCTGCATGGCCAAGGATGGCAGCCTCTACCCTGAGCGAGACTCGGTGATCATCTCCGAGTTGCCTGCAGAAGTCGCGCCATCCGCCGTCACCACATTGAGCACGGCGCGGTATGCAGCCAACACTTTGGTGCTGTTTCTCAATTCAGCCAAATCCATTCACGCGGTCAGCGGGCGCAGCCCCACACCACTGACGCGCCGCCATATCAACTTCTGCTGCGACCTCAACTTCGATTTGTTCGAGATGCGCCTGCCGCCCAGATTGAAACTGCGCAAGAAGCTTGAAACCATGCCGGTTGTGTGGCGACTGGCGAAACACGTCTGACTGCAATGCCCAGGATCTGATCTGGTGTCGGGTCGGCTTGATTGAGGAGCTCATCGTGGTCCAAATACACGGCATCCATGTATCCAACTCGGCGCGCCTCGTGCTTTTCGGCGGCATCAACGTGCTGGAGTCGCGCGAACTGGCATTGCGCGCGTGCGCCGAATACGTGCGGGTCACCCAGAAGCTGGGCATACCCTACGTATTCAAGGCCAGTTTCGACAAGGCCAACCGTTCATCGATCCACTCTTACCGGGGCCCGGGCCTCGAAGAAGGGCTGCGGATTTTCGAGGCGGTCAAGGCCGAGTTCGGCGTGCCGCTTATCACCGACGTCCACGAACCCTGGCAAGCCCAGCAGGTGGCCGAAGTGGTGGACGTGCTGCAGTTACCCGCCTTCCTGGCCCGCCAGACCGACCTGGTGGTGGCGCTGGCCAAGACAGGGCGCGTCGTCAACATCAAGAAGCCGCAGTTTCTGAGCCCCTCGCAGGTACTCAACATCGTCGAAAAGTTCCGTGAAGCCGGCAACGAGCAGATCATTCTGTGCGACCGTGGCACCAGCTTTGGCTACGACAACTTGGTGGTTGACATGCTGGGTTTTGGCGTGATGAAGAAGGTTTGTGGTGATCTGCCCGTGATCTTCGACGTAACCCATGCGCTGCAGCAGCGCGACCCCGGTGGTGCCGCGTCTGGCGGGCGTCGCCAGCAAGTTGCCGAGCTGGCACGTGCTGGAGTGGCCGTCGGGCTGGCCGGGCTCTTTTTGGAAGCCCATCCTGACCCGGACTCTGCCAAGTGCGACGGCCCAAGTGCCTTGCCTTTGGACCAGCTCGAACCATTCCTCACCCAGCTCAAGGCGCTGGATGACCTGGTGAAGTCCTTCCCGCCGCTGCAGATCACGTGAAGGAGTGCACGCCTTGAGCAACCCCGCGCCCGGCCGCCTGGCCATCGTCATCCCGGCGCGGTACGCGTCCACCCGGCTGCCCGGCAAGCCACTGGCCGACATCCTGGGAAAGCCGATGGTGCAGCATGTCTACGAGCGGGCGCTGCAGGTGCCCAACGCACATGCGGTGCTTGTGGCCACCGACGATACCCGTGTGGCCGACGCCGTACACGCCTTTGGCGGCCGCTGCCTGATGACCTCGCCCGACCACCCCAGCGGCACCGATCGCCTGGCCGAGGTCATGGCCCAGGTGGACGCCGACGTCTACATCAACCTGCAAGGCGACGAACCCTTGGTGCGTCCGCACGACATCGCCCTGCTGGCTGACGGCATGTGGGCAGACCCAGCCGTCCAGGTCGGCACCCTGTGCCACCCGATCGATGCGCGCGAGGCCGCCAACCCGAACACCGTCAAGGTGGTGCTGGCCACCAACGGCGACGCTCTGTACTTCAGCCGCTCCCCCATTCCGTATCCGCGCGACGGTGGCGATGTGGCCGAGTACCTGAAGCACGTGGGCGTCTATGCCTATCGGCGCGATGTGTTGGCGGCCTATGCGGGCTTGCCCCAGCCGATGCTGGAGCGTGCCGAGAAGCTGGAGCAACTGCGCCTGCTAGCCGCTGGCATGCGCATACGGGCTTTCAAGGTCGAGCCCACGGGCCCAGGCGTGGACACTCCAGAATGCCTGGAGCGCGTACGCGCCCTTATGGCTGGGCATGAGCCCGAGCAACAACCCACGCTCGCCGACATCAAGCTGGTCATCACCGACGTGGATGGCGTGCTGACAGACGGTGGCATCTATTACGACGCCAGCGGCGAATGCCTGAAGCGCTTTCATGTACGCGACGGCCTGGGCATGCGCCTGCTGGAGGAAAACGGTGTACGCGTTGCGGTGTTGTCGGGGCGCGACTCCCCCACGCTGCGAAAGCGCGTGGCGGACCTGGGGCTGACCCTGTGCGCCTTTGGCGTCAAGGACAAGGCAGCCGCCTGTCAGGAACTAATGGCCCAAGCCGGGGCTACTGCCGCGCAGACGGCCTGCATTGGCGACGACAGCATCGACCTGCCGGCATTCGCGGTCTGTGGGATGTCTTTTGCCGTGGCAGACGCACCCATCTACGTCAAGGCGTCCGCCACAGGAGTGTTGGCGACGCGCGGAGGCGAAGGCGCGTTTCGCGAACTTGCCGATTCGATTTTGCTTGCCCAAGGGAAGAGCCAAGTGTTTGGCACCGCTGAAGGTTACTCGGCAAACGCTGCACGTATGGTGCAATAGCCGCAGCTCGAACACTTACCTTAGGCAAGGCAGCTTGGCTACACACCCACATCCTTCGGTCAGCATCATTTTGCCGGCGTACAACAGCGCTCGTTTCCTGCAGACTACGCTGAACAGCATATTTGCGCAGGACTACAGCGACTATGAAGTCATCATCGTGGACGATGGCTCTGGCGACGATACTGCCGCCATCGCTAGGCGGCAAGGCAGCCGTGTCAGGCTTATTCAGCAGAAAAATGGTGGTATCTCAGTCGCTCGAAACACTGGGCTTGGTGCCGCGAAAGGTCAATACATCGCCTTCATCGACCATGACGACATATGGCACCCGCGAAAGTTATCGGCCCAAGTGAAACTGCTGGAACGCGCTGATTCTGGTGTCGGAGTTTGTTACGGAGAATTCTTGATTTGGGACGGCGTCAACCCGCCGCATTTTCCAGACTCTGAAGTTTCTTGCGAAGAATTCGTATCGGATCTTTCGGGCTGGGTCTACCATCAACTTCTGCTCACCAACTGGGTGCTTTTTTCGACAGCGTTGTTTCGGCGCAGCGTGTTCGAGGTGATCGGCAAGTTCGACCGCGAACTGCCACCCGCGGACGATTGGGATCTGGTCTTGCGGGCCTCCAGGCAGTTCCAGTTTATGAGGTTGCGTAGTGTGGTGGCGCTGTATCGCCACCACAGCGGCCAGACGTCTCGGCGATGTTTTGCCCGCGATTATCAAACCGAATTGCGAGAAAGCATGATTCTTCGCTATGGCTTGGCGGGGCCAGACGGCCAGCACCCGGACCTGGCAAAGCTGAAAGATCGGCGGTTGCGCTCCCTGTTGTCATTTGCTGCAACTCATGCGAAGTGGGGCTCCATCGGTCTCGCCGTCCAATCCCTTGTCAGGGCTACCTGTTTGGCGCCGGGCGATGCCAGGGTGTGGCGCACATTCATCTCATTGGGCCGTGACCTTGTGAGGCGCAAGCTTGGCGATGCCGCTTCGCCAGCATCGGATTGAAACAAGTTGGCGGCGGCATTGCCAGCGCACTGCAGCCGCAACTCATACAGCGCGCCATGACCGGGTCGAGTTCAGACGAATTCGTCCCCGTTGTTTCCACGTGCATGGGGCCTGCTGACAAGGCGTGGATATGCGGGACGCCCGGCACTCGGCCGTGCGGTGCCGATCTTTTGGGTTGGCAGGGGCTGGATACGTACTCGGGGAGATGGTGCCCAGGCCCGAATGCGTTAATAGTTGGCGTTCACCAAGCTTGGCGCCAAAACCAGTGAAGCTAGAATACTTTTCAATGTCCGATCGACGATCCGATATCGCACCCTGCACACAGCTATTCCCCTTGACCAGCCAAAGCATCGTCATCGAAGCCGGCCTTGCCGAGCGCCACTACTGGCGCGACCTGTGGCGTTACCGCGAACTCTTCCTGGTGCTTGCTTGGCGCGACGTGTCCGTGCGCTACAAGCAGACCGTCATCGGGGTGGCCTGGGTGATGTTGCAGCCGCTGGCTTCGGCTGCGGTGTTCACCATCATCTTCAGCAAGGTGGCCAAGCTGCCGTCGCTGGAGTCCGTTCCCTATGCGCTGATGGTGTTTGCTGGGTTGCTGCCGTGGCAGCTGATTTCTGGCTCGGTGAACAACGCCGCCAACAGCCTTGTGGGCAACTCAGGCCTGATCAGCAAGGTGTACTTCCCGCGTCTCATCGTGCCCGGTGCTGCCGTGGTGACAGGCTTGGTGGACTTCATGGTGGCGCTGGCGGTGATGGCCGCGCTGATGGCCTGGTATGGCTTTGTGCCCGACGCCCGCGTGTTGCTGCTTCCGCTGTTCATGTTGATGGCGCTGCTGGCGGCCATCGGCCCGGGGCTCTGGATTGCATCGTTGAACGTGCGCTACCGTGACTTCCGGCAGGTGCTGCCCTTCCTGATCCAGTTCGGCATGTACCTGAGCCCGGTGGCCTACGCCAGCGCCGTGGTGCCCGAGCAATGGAAGTTGTTGTACCACCTGAACCCGGCAGTGATGGTGATCGACGGCTTTCGCTGGTGCCTGCTGCGTGGTGCCGCGCCGATCTACTGGCCCGGCTTCCTGCTGGCCTGTGCGGTGATCGCCTTGCTGCTGTTCGTGGGTGTGCGCCAGTTCCGCAAGACCGAGCGCACCTTTGCCGACATGGTCTGACCACTTGCCACACCCGCCCACTTTGACCCACTCCACCCATGGCCAATGACATCGCCATCTCCGTCGAGGGTCTGAGCAAGCGCTACCTCGTCGGCCACAACAACCAGGCCGACCCGAACGCCACGCTGCGCGACCAGATAGCACGCAACCTGCGTGGCCTGGCGCGCAAGACGCGCGACATGGCGCGTGGTCGCCAGATCGTGCAGGGTGACACCGTGGAGGAGTTCTGGGCGCTGCGCGATGTGAGCTTCGAGATCCCGCAGGGCGCACGCGTGGGCATCCTGGGCCGCAACGGCGCGGGCAAGAGCACGTTGCTGAAACTGCTGAGCCGTATTACCGAGCCCACCAGTGGCCGCATCAAGATCAATGGCCGCGTGGCCAGCCTGCTGGAGGTGGGCACTGGCTTTCACCCCGAGTTGACGGGTCGGGAAAACATCTTTCTGAACGGTGCCATCCTGGGCATGTCGCGGCGCGAGATCCAGAGCAAGTTCGACGAGATTGTCGACTTTGCGGAGGTGGAGCGCTTTCTGGATACGCCCGTCAAGCGCTATAGCAGTGGCATGTATGTTCGCTTGGCGTTTGCGGTGGCCGCGCACCTTGAACCGGAGATACTAATCGTGGATGAAGTACTAGCAGTTGGCGACTCTGAGTTTCAGAAGAAGTGTTTGGGAAAGATGGATGCCGTTTCGCAAAGCGGACGAACAGTATTGTTTGTGAGCCATAACATGCTCGCTGTTCAGAAGCTTTGCCAAAGCGCTCTTTTGCTTGACACTGGTCGATTGGATTTAGCTGGAACTGTCGATGAGTGTATACGCAGGTATCTTGTCAGTGCAGGATCTGCAGACTATTCGTCGAACATCGACACCTCTCGTCCCATGATCACTGACATCCGACTGGTAACGCTTGAGCCCAGAGTTGATCGCGAGATTGAGATTGCAGTACGTTGGCATCTCCCCGAACCGGTTCCTGGGATTAAGATTGGGATCGGAATAAATACACTAGAAGGCCAGCGAATTTTTGATACAGCACCTGAAGATTATGACCTGCAAACCCCGTGGTCGACTGGACTTCACGAAGCGACGATGAGAATCCCAGCACAAGCCCTCGCGGCGAGAACGTACTGTGTTTCTGCTGGAATTTGGCGTGAGCACGATTCGTTGGACCATATTGCCACTGCGTTTAGTTTGACGATGGTGGCAGCGCCAGTGCGACGGTACACACACCAGCCGACCTATGATGGATTAGTTTCAATCGAGGCGAAGTGGCAGATTCGACCTACACTGTTGTGATTGAACTTGAGATTAATTCGAAATGACCATTATCCATTACACTTGCGTGATCTCTCGTTCGGACTGCAGCTGCCACGAGTGTTGCCCGTTAATTAATTTGACTCGACGGTAAGTGTTTGCTTAGATCGAATGAGTTTTGTTGATTAAGTCGTCATGAGTTGCCGATGGGTATTTATTGCATCGTAGTTCAGAGCGCGAACTGGTAGTTTTTTGAACACAGCACGTAAGAGAAGAATTTGCGCCGACTTATCCAACTATTGAAGTCACTATCGGATCCGAATGCCCCGCGGATGCTTTGGTTTCTGCTTAATGTGGGGTTCTCGGAGGCGGTTGAAAGGTTTAGCTTTAGCTCGCTCCTTATGTTTGGGCCTGCGCGCAAAGCACGATTATTACAAAGGCGACCAGCGAAGGTCGCCATTCTGATTGATGAGTACTTCGGTGGTTGGGACACCGCCTATGGCGGGTACGGCTTCCTTGCACGACGCTTAGTTGCGAAGTATCTGCCAAACGATGAGTTGACTATTGAAGTCCTGCTTCATGGAAACAAGGTAGAGGGTCTGGTGCAGCAGAGGATCATCGACGGAGTAAAGGTGTATAAGCTGTCCGCATCTGATCGACTCTCCAGATATTGGCTGGCGCTCAAGCGTTATGACGCCTTTCTTTCGATCGAGTTGACGAGCATTGCTGCCATTCAACTGGCCTCACCAAAGACGCCACATATACTGTGGATTCAAGATCCCAGGCCACGATCAGAGTGGGACGAAATAGAGACGGTTACTTTGTTTCCCGAACCGAGCTATTACGACCAGAAAATATACGACTTTGTCGCGAAGAGGCAGCGTAGTATCCGATTTATTACTCAGGGACTGTTTCTAAATGATCTTGCGCGCCAGCTATACTCTCTGCGAGAGTCTGTGGCAATTGATTACCTACCGAATCCTATCGATACTCCCTTAGATCCTTGCCAGGATACCATCCAAAAGGAGGATTTGATCCTCTTTCTTGGTAGAATTGATTCGGTCAAGCGAGGATGGATATTTTGTGAGATTGCTAAGCGGCTGCCGGAGTGTCAATTCCATGTTCTAGGCGCGATGCGTAACAATATAGAGCGCAACAGCGAAGTTCTTGCACCGTACATCGATGAGACAGGGCACTCCAGGATTCCCAACCTACATTTTGAGGGGCATGTTGATGGCGAGCTAAAGCAGAAGTTCTTGCGCCGTGCCAAGATTCTTGTAAACACCTCTATTCACGAGGCCCTTCCTATCTCATTTCTAGAGGCACTCGCGGCACGCACTCTTATCGTCAGTTGTCGTAATCCTGAGGACTTAACAGCCAAGTTTGGACTCTATACCGGTCCTGTTCTCGGCAATGGTTTTGACCGTGTTGACGACTTTGTTGATGGAATTCGTCGAATCCTTGGCGACGAGAACTACCGCAAGCAGGTCGCAGAGGATGGGTATCAATATATTTGCGCCAATCACTCGATCGCAAGATTCCAGTTGGAAATGCGCAGAATTGTTTTCGATGAGATAAATAAGTGTCAGATTGGAGAAAGTCGTCGTGCCGTTCAATGATTGCCACTTGGCGCGTTCACGCCTGTCGAGCGAACTCGCCCAGCAATGCTTATGAATACATCTTCCCAGCAGGGCCACGCTGACGCAACTATTGCGAACTTTTTCTGGGAAGGTTCCGCGCTCGGCCCACTTGAAACAGGCTGCATTGCCTCATTCCTGAAGAGCGGATTTCGGGTTTGCGTCTACTCGTATCGTAATTTGAGCGTACCTTTGGGCGTAAAGTTGTGTGATGCTTCGGACATTCTGCCTGAAGTGAATCTGACCAAATATTGTCAAGCGGGCAAGAAAGGTAATTTGGCCGCATTCTCCGATGCGTTCCGTTACAGTTTGCTCGAACGACGAGGCGGCTGGTGGTTTGACGCGGACATGCTTTGTCTCGAGAACTCGGGCAAGTTTGAGGCGCTTCTTTCCCTGAAGCGGCCCGCATTTTGTGCGGGCTTTGAGGATGGAGAGCATATAAATGGAGCGGCACTTTATGCGGCAGATAGCGAGGTACTGCGTGCATTGATGAGCAACTTAGGTGCATGCGGCTTCACGTTCGACTGGGGAGAGATTGGGCCAAAGCTGTTGACTAGAGTGGTAGCCCTGCTCGACCTGAGGCGAGTTGTTGAGCCGCCAGGGACTTTTTATCCCATTCATTTCCGTGACTTCACAAACTTGTACGATCCTGCACAGCGGGAATGGTGCGAGGGCAAGGTTGCCGGAGCTTTGGCAGTGCACCTTTGGAACGAAGTGCGCAGTCGTTTGGCCGTTCCAGCTACCTTGCTGCCGCCGGCAGGGTCGTTTCTGCATGCACAATTAACCTCTGCCTGTGCGGAGCTGAAGTCTGTACCGACCCTGAACTTAGAGACGTTCCATCGACTTGCACGTTATTCGATGCTAGAGGCGCAGGTCGAGCGGCTGTTGGATTTCGAGAAGCGAGTCAAAGGCTCAACGCCGTATCGATTTCGTCAGCAACTATTGCGAATTACTCGTTGGTAGCGCGGAATGCAGATTATCCATCCACGCCCTTTCATTGTTCACCTCTCACACTACACTATTCGGCAGTCGATGTGCGAAACGGTAGGCAACGAATGTATGTCGGTAGTAGCAATGACGAATACCGGTTGATGTCACAACTCGTACCGTCTCTTGTACGATTCGATGGAAACACCCCTATCGATATCGGCCCAGATTTTGTCCCTTGGCGCTCGACAATAACCCCGGCAATGATTCAGTCTTAGCCCTAACTTTGCTCATGGAGAAAATACGATGGGAATTCAGCAACTTGCTCGAAACGCCGGCCGCTATATTAAGGATCTCCTGCTGCTTCCTCTGAATGTTCGTCAATTGATCGAGCTGCCAGCCAAGAGTCCGCCCACAAATCCATTTGAAGGTTTGCATCAGAATATTCGAGACAGCCTAAAGACGCTGAAGGCGGAATATTCCGAAGGATTAGTGCGGGTAGACGGAGCAAACTATATTATCAATCCTACTCGCACTATTGAAACACTCAATGAGGTGGTTTTGCGTCGTGACTACGATTTCGCTTGGCCAAGTGGACGCTACGTTGTAATCGACATCGGAATGAATGTCGGCTTCGCGACTATTTGCAAGGCAAGGGATCCGAATGTTATACATGTTTACGGATTCGAGCCACTAGCCCCAACTTACAATTTGGCCCGCCGAAACATCGAGGTTAACCCAGAACTGGCACATAAGATTACCAGCTTCAACATTGGCCTCGCTGATGCAGAGAGTTTGATGGAGATAAAGTATTGCGAGAACGAAATCATGTCAGTTAGTTCCGAGGGAACATTTGACGATTGCTTTTGGGGTGAAGTCCGGACTGAGACTATTGCCATCAAGCCCGCAGCCAAAATATTGGGTGAAATCTTCGCGAAGCATAATGGAGTACCAATATTTCTGAAATGCGACTGCGAGGGCGCTGAGTTCAAGATTTTCAGCAGTCTGTACGAACATGGCCTGATGGATCAAATTTCAGTAATAGTTGTTGAATGGCATGGGCGTCCTCCCGATGAAATCATCAATATGTTGACAGCCGCTGGTTTTTCTTGCTTCAGTCAGGTAATTAATATTGCGCGGAATGTCGGGATCATTCGAGCTGTACGCATGGTCAGTGGGGCGCACTGAGCCGCAAGATCTTTTCTTTGGGCGGATCGGATAGCTGGCGAGAATACAATAGATCGAGGATTCGGCTTTCCTGAGCATACCTATGCTGAAAATGGGCAGTCACATGCCCACTTTGAAGAGGGCTCTGAAGGGTCTTAGAATTGCCCCCTATCATTGGCGCTGTTGCAAGTCTGCTTGCCCCTGAGGTTGTGTCCGAGCTATTGGTTTGCCCTGCTGAGAGGCGCGGTTCATCGCATTGGCGCTGGCAAAGTCTCGTCGGGGAAGAACTGAGCAGCCGAACGGGAATGTGCGGCTGAATTATTCGCTCGAGCCAAGCTTGGTTGTTATTGAAAGAGGTCACGCTCAATGACTCGCATGATTGGTAACTCCTTGCGATCAATTGATCTGGCGGTAGATTTTCGACAGCCCGTAGAGCCAAGAAGTAGCCCCCAGCATATTTCACTGCTTCCCTGCCTTCTTCATGAATAGTGATCTTATATCCGTCGTCATTCCGTGCTTCAAGCAATCACATTTTCTTGATGCATGCGTCGCAAGTCTTGAAAGTCAGACACATCGCGATTGGGAGGCAATCATCGTCAATGATGGTTCGCCGGACAATACGCGGGATGCAAGCCACGCTCTGATGCATCGCGATGGTCGGGTGCGTTATGTCGAAAAGATGAATGGCGGACTGTCGTCTGCTAGAAATGCTGGTCTCGAGGTGGCGCGTGGGCGTTGGATCCAGTTTCTAGATGCCGACGACCTGATTGAACCGACGAAACTGGCAACGCAGGTAGAGCAGCTTGCATCAGCCAAGAGAGTGGCGTTCAGTTGCTGCGACTACTGGCTTGGCGCGGCTTCAGACCCCAGGGTTCGTTTGCCGCGTACACAAGCTTCATGCGATTTCAAGTTACCACGCCCGGTGCTTGACATGGCGTTGCGGTGGGAATGGAGTTTGAGCATCCCAATCCACACGGCGCTTTTCGATGCGCGTTTTTTCCGGGAGCTAGGCGTTGGTTTTGACCAGGCTTTACCAAATCATGAAGACTGGGATATGTGGATGCAGGTATTGCGGCATCAGCCTGAGATTTTTTATGTTCCCGAGGAATTGGCAATTTACAGGTACGGAGAATCCTCAATGAGCCGTAATCCTGAATTGATGTGGAAAGGATTCTCCGCAGCCGTGCGCAAGCAGAGTGGGCTCTATGCTGAGGATGAAGATGTGCTGCGAAGCCTTGAGTACATGCAGCGCCTGATCGACTATCGGTACCATCGTACGTTGAAGTCACGTATTCGCCGCGTGCTCGATCACAATCGCTATTACAAACAGGGCTGCCCGTGGCCAGTGCAGAAATTCATCGCTCGCATGACGGATCGTCCCGTCCCACCATTCACTTGGTGACGTGATTCGTGGCCAATGATGGAGCCTTGGCAGAGGAGCCGCTATTGCCTGACAACATCGCGAATGGCTTCCAGAAATCTCGTTCCGTACCGCTGATCGGGTTCGACGTAGTTGCCCTCAGCCCACTCGTTCCACGACTTGAGCATCACTATCCGGTTCTGTTCAGGGCGTTGGGCAACTAGATCGACTGCGCTTTGAAGTTGCTCCCGAAACAATTCCGGCGTGCCGCCATCTATGACCAGGCCCCGGCTGCCATGGCGGGCGCTGGTATCCCAGTTCGGATAGACGGTTGGGTACCATGCCCCGGTATTGGTCTTGTCGAACACGGGAGCGCGCAGGGCATCTTCGTAGCGATAGATGGTGGGCCAATCACGTACCGCCTGCATTTGAAAACGAAGCCAGCGAAGGGGCTGACGCCTTGATACCCAAGGCCTTGTATCCGGGAGCCTGTGCGCTACGCTTGCGTCAAAACCATGTTCGCCCGGTTCCCAAATCAGGTTGCGATGGTTAACCCCAATAAAGTAGATGCCGGCAAGGCCGGCATCTTTTGCCAGTTGCCGCCATTGGGCGATATATGCCCGTACCTCCGGCATCTTCATCGGCCGATAAATGAAAAAGATGGGCTTGTCGTCTATGCGCAAATAGCGCTTGTCTCTAAAGGCTGGTAAGAGCGCATTGAAATGGGCCGCATGTTCGTCCGGCCCTGGGTAGGTCTGTTCCATGATGATTTCATCTGGCTTGCCAACCCACACGCCGCTCCATGACTCGTTGGCCCAGCACAGGCAGAAGGGAAAGTCTGGCTTGCCACTGCTCAGAACTTCATTGAACGGTCGCTCGAGCAAACGCTTGCCGCCGAACCAATAGTGGTAATAGCAGAACCCTTCAACGCCATGGTCCCGCGCGAGCTGGGCCTGTGCCTCACGCGCGTCGGGCAGGCGCAGGTCGTAGAAACCGAGGTCACTGGGCAACTTGGGCTGGTAATGCCCAGGAAAAAGCGGCTTTGCGGCAACGACTTTTCGCCATTCAGTAAATCCTTTGCCCCACATACCGTCGTTCTCGGGTATTGGGTGGAACTGTGGTAGGTACATGGCGATGACTCGCGCTGTCTTATCCGTCATAGTCCGGAGCTCTATTCGTTAGTTCAGGTTTCGTTGCCGGCCGACATGCATCGTCATTTGAATCCGATGCGTCGGAGGGTTTGTCTCGCTCCGCCACGCAGTTGGCGCAACCATTCGGGCACGACGCGTGGCCATCGTTGCGTTCGATTGGCCCAAATCAAGTCGTGTAACTCAATATCCAGCCACTCTTGCACGATGGTTTCGCTATCGGATCGGCGAGGGAACGGAGCGTGCGGCCGCGCTACCACGTGTGCGTAAGCATCGAGAAAGTGGAGCGCCATTTGCTTCGGATCGTAGTGTTTTGCCATCCAGGTCCGCGCATTTTGGCCCATGGCTTCGACGAGGGGCAGTTCCGCAGCCAGAGAAAGCAGCACGGACTCGGCATCTTCGAGGCCCACACTGACCGCAGGGAAGTCGCTGCGGCCCGTCAGATCGAACACTGCTTGCTGGGTTGCCCGGTCCATATAGGTGAGGCAGACCGACCCGGCTGCGAGTGACTCGAGTGTATTGAGGTGGTAGCTGCCCGTGACCAGGTCGTCGATCACGACATGGCAGGCGGCTTTGCGCCGCAGGCACTCGGCGTGGCTGACCTGTTCGATCAAGTCGATATCGATGTCAATCTTGCTTGTGGCGGCCTTGCGCCTGACACGTGCCAACAGCCTGACCGTTTCGCGGTAGCCCTTCGTGTCCCAGCGTGCAGCTCGCCCAGAGGTGAATCGCGTCGGTGCAAACCCAATCCGCAATCTGGTCGGTCGCGGGCCATTCGGGCGTAACACGTCGTCGTCGAGCACGATGTTGGGCACCAGTTTCGCGGTCGGGTAATAACGCGCCTGAAATTGCGCGATCACCAGCTTTGGGATAGGGCAGTCGTGCAGCGAAGAAACGGGGACATTCATGTAGGCTGCGACGCTTTGCGGTGCAGAGTGAAATTGGCGAACAAGCGGTCGACCCTCCTCCCATAACTTCTTGATATCGATAGGCGCGAAATGCCGGCTATCAAGGTCCAAGAAGTTGTGCAGATGAAGCACGTCTGCCGTGCGGGCAAGCTCGACAATTTCCTCCTGATCTTTGGCCCATTGCAGGTCAAGATCGAAGTGCATGCGATCGTAAACACCGCCCGTAGCATCCAGCACGGCGAATCGCGCGGTGATACCTTCATGCATTGCCAGCGCTCGACAAATGCGCATTGGCGCACCTACTAGCGGGGTCAAAGCGAGGTGAAGAACTTGCACGATTCCGGGTGTCTTGAATGGCGGGTATCAGGCCGAAGCCAAAACAGGAAGCGACGCAGTCATGTGCGCCAGGTGTGAGGCCACCGCACCACGCAGATGTTGCAAGGCTTCGCGAGTGGCAAGCATATGCTGCCGGTATTGGTCTGGCCTTTCCAGCATGCGCAGCCAGTGCCCTGACAACTCATTTGCTTGTGTCACCTCCAGCAACGCGCCGCGCTCCATCAGCAGGCGGTACACCGGGTAGGACGGGTAGGTGGAGTTCCAGTTCGGCACCACTGTCACTGGTTTGTCGAATGCCAAGGGTTCGAGCACGTTGTGGTCCACGCCGACATGGGCCACGGTGGCCGATGCGTAAAAATCGCGCAGTTCGCCCATGGTGTCCAGCACCAGGCAACTGGTTTTCGTGTTGATCGGGGCGTCTTCGATTTGAGACCGGAACAGCACCGACAGGCCGCGTCGCTCCAGGTATTCGCGCAGTGTCTGCATGCGCTCGCCCACTTCGGGGTGGCGCGGCGCCAGCACGAGCAGGGCATCGGCGTGGTGTGCACGCACGGTCACAAACGCGTCGAGCACCATTTCCTGCTCGGAAAAATCGGTGACGCAGCCGGTCACGATAACCGGTCGCGCGGTTTCAAGCAGGCCGTGCAGCATCAGCGGGCTGCGCGCCTTGGTCGGCGACCAGTCGTTTTGCTGCACCGCGTCGAACTTGATATTGCCGGTGACCACAACACGTTCTGCGTTTGCGCCAGCCGCAACCAGGTGGTCGCGGGTTGCACTGTTTTGCGCGCCGATCGCGTCGAAGGCGCGCAGGTAGTCGCCCTGGAACAGGCTGCGTTCGATGGCGTCCATGCGACTCGCCGGCACATAGTGGTACAGCCAGGCGTTCACCAATACGGCAGCGGCGCCGGCGCGTTTGGCCGCCAGCAGAAAGGCGAATGAAAAGCGGCACGGCCCGTCCGAAGGCCAGCAGGGGATCTCGGCCACCACCAGCAGTTTGGGTGGAAACTGCGCGGCCAGTCTGGCAGCGTCGCTTCCGTGGCCGCGGCTCACACACACCTCGGCCTTCGGGTAGCGGGCCAGGTAGCTGCTGCGGTAGTGCGGGTGGTCGGTGATCAGCACCAGCTTCAATTGCGGTAGCCGGGCAACTATCTCGCACAAAAGCGGGTCGATGGCGTTGAGCTCGCCGATGGTGGACACAAACACCCATAGCGATGGCAGCGGTCGTTCGGGCTCACTCAGCTCCAAGTGGCCGGCGGCGCTGTTTCCGCGCAGGTCGCTCAGGCGTTCGAGCAGCCTGAACACGCCCCATTTCAAGTGGGTGAGGGGGCCGATGGTGGTGGGCTGGCTGGTTTTGGTGTTCATGGCGTTCACAACACGCCAGCGCGCAGCAGGTCGTGCATGTTGAACACGCCCACCAGCCGGTTGTCGGTATCGGCTACCAGCAGGCCGTTGATGCGCATCGCCTCCATCTGCTGCACCGCCTCGGCGGCCAGCTTGTCGCCATCGATGGTGCGCGGGGCGCGTTTCATCAGGTCGGCAATGCGAGCGCTGCGCAGGTCCACCCCGGCAGCCAGCACGCGGCGCAGGTCGCCGTCGGTGAAGATGCCAAGGATGTGGTGCTGGTCGTCGATGATCGCCGTCATGCCCAGGCCTTTGTGGCTCATCTCCAGCAGGGCGTCGGTCAGGCTGGCGTTTTCGCCGACTGTGGGAAGCTCCTTGCCGCTGTGCATCACGTCGCTCACCCGTACCAGCAGGCGCCGGCCGAGCTTGCCGCCCGGGTGCGAGCGCGCAAAGTCCTGCGCGCTAAAGCCGCGTGCCTGTAGCAGCGCAACCGCCAGTGCGTCGCCCAGCGCCAGGGCCGCCGTGGTGCTGGAGGTGGGGGCCAAGCCCAGCGGGCAGGCTTCCTTTTCCACCGCCGCGTCCAGGTGGATGTCGGCCAGTGTGGCGAGGGTGGAGGTGGGCACACCAGTGATGCTGATCAACCGTGTGCCGTGGCGTTTTACCAGTGGCACGATGGCCACCAGTTCGGCACTCTCACCCGAGTTGGACAACGCAATCACCACGTCGTCGGGTGTGATCATGCCCAGGTCGCCGTGGCTGGCCTCGGCCGGATGCACGAAAAATGCCGGTGTGCCGGTACTGGCCATCGTGGCGGCGATCTTGCGCGCCACATGGCCGGATTTGCCGATGCCGCTTACTACCACCCGGCCCCGGCAGGCCAGGATCAGGCGCACCGCGTCCACGAAACCCGAGCCCAGGCGCTCCACCAGGTGCAGCACGGCCTGGGACTCGATGCGCAACACCTCGCGCCCCATCTCCAGCAGGTCTTCGGACGAAAGGGGCGGTGCCGACGCGGTGCCGTCGCGGCGAAGGGTCTCAGGCATTCGGGGCCTCCTGGGTGGTTCCCGCCGGCCTGGCGGCCGCTGCGGGTTTGCGCAGCCGGTCGCGCAGGCCAAGCAGGCGCAGCACCAGCGCGTTGCGGTACACATTGGCGTGGTACACCGCGCGGGTGTTGTCGGTCCAGCGCGTATGCCACTCCATCACCTTGCCGAAAAACTCGATGCGTTCGAACCGGCGCTCGTCAAACAGTTGTTGAAACTCGTCCTGGCGCATCAGGGTGGAGGGGGACACTGTCTTGTACGACTCGTCGTAGGTGGTTTTCAGGATCACGATGGCGGTGTCGTCGTGAATACACAGGTCCATCGCCACCACCTTGTCGCCGAACCGATAGCGGTAGATGCGGCCGCGGCCGGCGGCGCAAAAATTCTCCAGCATCGCGCGGTAGAAGCGGCCCTGGGCATTGTCGGGGTGCACGGCGGTGCCGTCCGATGCTTTCCAGCCGGCGCTTTCCAGGCGGCCATAGTCCTGCATGGCCTGGGCCACGTCGGCGGGTGCCGTGATGCATTCGAGGGTGGTTTCGGTGCCTTCGGTGTTGAGCTTGTTGCGTTGCTTGCGGGTGTTTTGCTTGAGGTTTTTTCCGCGGGTTTCCCAGTAGGCGTCGAAGCCGCTGTTGATGTCAACCCAGGCGGTCTGGATGTAGTCTTGGGTACGCAGTGTGGGGTCGTCGGGTGGGCGGGTCTGGAGGCGACTGTCGAGCTGCGTTGCGCCCAGCCCGAGCGCGAGCCCTGGCAATTGGCGCAGCAGCCTGTGCAGGGCCGGCCCGAAGGCGGTGTCTGCGTCGGCAATCCAGGCGCCCAGGGGTAGCTGAGAGGGCTGAATGGTTTGCCATGCGCCCTTGTTTCCACGCTGCACAATCGCCGCCGCCCGCAGTTGGCCGCTAGTGGCTAGTTCCATGCACAGCAGTTCATTGCCGTCGCCAAAGGTCTGCAGTGCAGGTTGCAGGAACGCCGACTCCAGGAACGGTGTGCCGGTGCGGGAGCGGGCAAGAGCGTCCCACTGAGGGGCGAAATCGGCAAAACGGGCAATCGGATGCAGGGTCCAGGTCATTGATTTCGATAGAAGGTCATGTGTTTAAGGGCTGACTTGCATCGGCGCATAGACGCGTTGCAAAGTGTCGACCATGACCTGCAGTTCGGCTCGGGTGAGGTCTTGGTGGCAGGCGATTTGCAACACATGGTGTGACATCTTGATGCCGGAGTCGCCCGCGATGGGCGCTACGGTCGGCCAAAGCCGGTCCCAACGCGATACCGGGAACTCCAGGCGCCGCAACTCTGCGTAACCAGGGTCCGGAATGTCGACCCAGAGTGGAAAGACATAAGGCGCGCAGTTGTCTGGCAAGCTTGGGAAGAGCGGCCGCATGCCGGCAATATGCGACAGTTCCTGCGCCAACAGCAGGTAGTTCTGGCACCGGTGCGCGACTATCCGCTGGCGAGGCGTTCGCTTCGCGACCCACTGGCAGGCAAGGCTCAATGCGCCATGTGCCTGGTGCGCGTCGATACTGAAGCCATCTGCCTCGGCCAGCGCGCCTGGGCCTGGTATAGGCTGCGGTGCACCCGTGGCATACCCCGGCCGTCCTTTCAGCAGGCTACGCACTCCGTAGAGGCTGCCGACGGCAAGGCCGAACCCATGCAGGCGGCCGTGGTTGACACTGGTATGGACAATGTCGAGCGCCACCTTGACTTGTCGCCGCGCCGTCAACCGGTGCAGCGGCGGCACTGGCTGGTTTGGAAGATTGTTCACCAGGCAGCCGCCCTCGGGCACCGGCAGGAACTTGGTCAGGCTGGCAATCGCGATGTCGCCCCAGCTTCCTATCGGGCGCCCTTCGCTGCTCCCGAACAATGCGTGCGCGCAATCTTCGATCAGTCGCACGTGGTTGTTGTCGCACCATTGCCGAATGCCCGACAACCGCTGCGGGATGCCAAAAAAATGGGCCACGAGGATAGCGCGCACGCCGATGCAATCGTTTTGTTGCAGCCACGACAGAGAAGGCGAGCCATGTTGGTCCAGCGGATAGAAGACCGGTTCGGCACCCCTGGCCACGACGGGTGCAATCATCGTGGGGCAGTGGTAAGTGGGCACCAACACCTTGTCTCCTTTGCCGACGTTCAGCATCTCCAGCGCCAGCAGGATCGATGCCCTGCCGCTGCTACTGAATCCGGCCCGTGGTTGGGACAGCAGGCACGGTATGGTGGGCGTGCGTGAGCCGGAAAACGTGCCCCAATCCAGAACCGGAAGTCTTGGGATGGGGTGTGGCATCGGCAGGTGAAAATGGGGCGTCAAGGTGGGCAGAGCGATGGTTCTTGCTAAGGCGCCTTTGGCGCGACTGGTGGGTCCTTCCACTGGCCCGCCTTCGTTAACATGTCGCGCAGCTCGGTCCGCGGGAGTTGCAGTTCCATGGCGCGATGGGCTTGGGCAAGAGCCCGGTCGTACATCTTCAGGTCGAAATAGACCAGCCCGATGTTGTAGTGCGTGAATGGGCTGTCCTTGGCCAATGTGGTTGCGCGTTCAAGGTGGGGCACAGCTTCGGCCGGCCGGTTGCGACTGTTCAGGTAAGTGGCGTACAGCATGCGGACGATCCGGTCGTCGTTGGCGAACCGCACGGCGCGCTCGAAATAGCACTCCACAGGAAAGCGAAGGCCTTGGGGCTGCTCTGAGCCCATTTTCTGGCCGTAATTCATGACGGCAATCAGTGCCCGGTGGTGGTTGGGGAATGCACCCAAGGTGTAAGAGAGATCGCCGCTAGGTGTGAGGCTGCGGTGGCCTTTGATTCCCAGCTCCACCTCTCGGGTAAAGTGCGCGCCTTCCACCAAGTAGAGTTTGTGCTTGTGATCGCCAGTGCCGACCGTAACTGGATCGCGCTCAGGTCGGTAGTCAAAGGGCCCGAATCCATTTGTCAATGAGCCACACATACTTTCATTGACCTGAGCGACCGCGGGGGCACCGAGGAAGCAAGTGATGAGAAGGAATATTGCAGGTAACGTTTTCATCTTTCGACCTGTTGCTTGCATGGAGGTGTCATGGATTCGAGCAATCTCACCGTGCAATTGCCGATGACGGGGATGAGCCGACTATCCGAGAAAGTATGGTCTGCGTCTGGCACATGGTGCAACATCAAAGTACTCTTTTGCAGGGCCATTGCCCACGCCGCATTGGAGCCAACATGCTCCAGAAATTCTTTCGCAGTGTAATCCTCACTGCTCAGCAGCAGCAGGACAGGGCCCCCGAAAGACAGCCAGGCCGCAGCCATGCGAGCCTGAAACGGCAGCCTCGATGCACCGGCATTGGCTGCAACGGGTGAAAAAGCCACTGTCAGGTTTCGCCATAAACCCGCTAGAGCACCGCGCGCCACCTTTCCGCTGAGCAGCTTGGCCCAGAACGCCTTCTGCATCAGGCGCTGTGTGTAGTAATGCTTGACATGGGTCTTGGCGAGGCTCGCCTCTGACCGTACCCAAGGGTTGAGCAGGCAAAGCCCTTGCACGCGCGTATCACCGGTGGCACCACAGTAGAGCAAGGCCGCTGAAGCGCCATCGCACAGGCCCCACAGGGCGACGCGTTGGACCGATGGTGCCGTGGCGCACAAGGCATCGATGGCGGCCGCAATATCGCTTTCCAAGGCCAAGAAGTCACGCTGTTCGCCGGTGCTGTCACCCATGCCGCGGTAGTCGAATCGCAGTACCGCGTAGCCTGCGTACGCGGCCGATCGGGCGAGTTGTACGAACTGACGGTGGCTGCCAACCCGGTACTGCGGCCCACCCACGATGACCACCAAGCCCACTTGTGCCGGAACTTCGGGCCGGGTCACGATGCCCAGCAACGTTTGGCCCTCGCAGGCGAAAGTGATCACCTCCTCGGTGTAGTTCATGGAAGCAATGCGGCGGTGGTTGCACAGATCAAGGCCGTTGCGTCCTCGATTTCTGTCGTCTGCCAGAACGAAGGGCCGGGCACGATACGGCTACGCACGACGATGCCAGCTTGCTGCCACTCGGTGATGGTCTTGGCAGATACCGGGCTCAAGGCGGCGTCTTCACGGGTGGAAACCTCAAGCCATTCGAGTCTGCGGGGTAGTGGCCCCTCGCGGGTCATAGGGGTGAGCAGTGCCGCTGGGGCATGCGCCTCCTCATCGGACAGTGGAGTGAGCTGCGCCTGCTCGAGCCCAGCGGCCAGCCCCGCTGAGAGGGTGTAGCCGGCTATTTCAACCGACGCGCCATTTGCCAACTGTTGGCGCATGGCTTCCATCACACCCTTGGCCTGGCCGCCCAGCATGTCGCCGGCCACTTTGAGACGCAGAAACTGCTGCAGCAGGAGTTTGCCAGCCGAGGGAGCCTGCCAGAACAAGAAGTTGCATGGCAGGCCCAATTGCCTGGCAGCGGCCACGGCCACCAGGCAGCCGGCGCGCAAGCCCCACAGCCACAACGGCGGTGCGGTGCCAGAATCGGCCGCCGGCGCGGCGTGATTGCGCAGCCAGTGGCAGCCCAACACCACGTCGGCCACCCAACTGTGCCAGACGGCATCGCCAAAATCGCCCGAGCTGTCGCCGCATCCGAGCAAATCGACCTGCAGCACCGAAAAGCCGGCCTGCGCCAGCGCGCGCGCCTGTAACGTGGCCATGCGGCGCGACTTGTTCATTTCCTCGCCGAACGGGTGCACATAGACCACGTGGCCAAGTGGTGCGACCCCTTGGGCGTTGACTGCGGGGTGGTACAGACAGAACCGCTGCCCGTCGCCGGAGGGTAGAAAAAACGGCTTGGGCGAGTTCATGGCGGTGCGGGTGAAGGGTTACGAAGCGCTGCTGTCCGCTTGCCGATGAAACCGCCGCTGCAGCAAACCGACCATGGCCTTGAGCGCATGCCACAACGGATGGGTAATCGCGCGCAACGCTGGTGCTAATGCGGATCGGGGCCGCAACATCGGAGTCAGCTCGCAAGCTTGCCGTCGACAAAGTCCGCCAGCGACCCCACTGTGGCAAAGGTGGCGCCATCGATGTCGTCGTCGTCCACCACAATGCCCAGCTGTTCCTCCATCGCCGTGATCAACGCTACAACCGCCATGGAGTCGAGCTCCGGGATGGCACCCAGCAAGGGGGTGTCGCGGCTGAACGCTGTGCTACGCCCGCCCAGGCTCAATGTCTCGTCCAGGATGCGGAGCACTTCTTGAGTAGTATTCAAAGTGGGGTCCCGACAGTAGATCTGAAGAATGCAGTGTGATTCTAGGGGCCATTGGGCACCCTTGGCATCGAGCGCGCGGCGCGGCACGATGCCGACTTCTGCAATGGGTGCGATCTCGGGTATGCTGGCGGGCATGCGGCCGTGGCCAGCGGTCTGCCGCGCACCCAAATGGATGACGTGGCGCTTTATGACAAACGGTTTCACCCGCCCATTCATTGCGTATTGCCGCCAACCCGACGCACACCGATGACAACGGTCCGTCGCTCTTTTGCGTATTCCCTGGCCGACAACTATCTTGGCGTGGTGCTGCAGTTGATCAGTACCTTTGTCATCTCCAGGCTGTTGTCGCCGGGTGAGATCGGCATTTTCTCGGTGGCGGCGGCGCTGAGCGCACTGGCCAGCACGTTTCGCGATTTTGGCTTGGCCGAATACCTGATACAGGCGCCCAAGACCGACGACAGGCGCCTGCGCGCAGCGCTGGCAGCGAATCTGATGGTGTCGTGGTCGGTGGCCGCGCTGTTGCTCGTGGTCAGTGTACCGGCCGGGAATTTTTATCGCAACGACGGCGTAGCCTCGGTGCTGCAGGTGTTGTCGGTCAACTTCCTGCTGATTCCTTTCGGAGCGGTCACGATGGCCTGTTTCCGCCGTGAGCTCAACTATGGTCCGATCTTCGCCATCAATGTCGCATCGAGCATTGCCAGCTTTGCGGTGACGATCGCTGCGGCGCTGGCGGGTTGGAGCTACATGGCGATGGCCTGGGGGGCGCTCGCCGGCATCGTCGTGACGATCGGTGTTGCCACGCTGTTGCGCCCGGCAGGGATGCCGTGGATACCCTCGTTGCGCGGAATCGGCGAGGTTCTCCACTTTGGCAAGTTCGCAACCGGCTCCTATCTGGTGGAACAACTTGGCCGCAGCACGCCCGAGGCAGTGATCGGGCGCGCTGTCGACCTGGCCGCGGTGGCATTTTTCAGCCGGGCCAACGGGATACTGGAGATATTCAACCGCGCAGTCATGCGTGCCGTGGTGCAGGTTTGCCTCCCCTATTTCGCACAGCGTGAGCGTGCCAGCGGCGATGCGCGGGCCGACTACGCCCGCACGGCGGCGTACATCACCGCTGTCGGATGGCCGTTTTTCCTGGTGGCGTTGCCGCTCGCCTACCCCCTGATTCGTACCCTTTACGGGCCGCAGTGGATGGCCAGCGTGGTCCTGGCCCAGGTACTTTGTGTCGCGGCGATGGTGGAGCTGCCTTGCACACTGGCGTCGGAAATGCTGGTCGCCAAGGGCCGCATCGACTTGAGCACCCGGCTGCAGATGCTGACGCAGGGCATCCGGATCGCCGGGATCCTTGCCTTCATACCGTTCGGTCTGCTCGCAGTCTGTTGGGCACTGGTTGTGATCGCGCTCGCGAACAGCTCGATTGCCGCCTGGCATCTCTGGAAAGTCATTGGGCTGCGGCCCATAGAGCTGATCCGCGGCTGCGTGCCCAGTGCCGTGGTCGCCATGGGCACTGCCGCGCCGGTGCTGCTGATCACGGCCGCAATGCCTGCGACAGACGCCAACCATCTGACCATACTCGCGCTGACACTGCCGGCAGCCGCGGTGGCGTGGCTGCTTGGCATTGCGCTGACCCGGCATCCGATCTGGGCCGAAGTTCGGCAGTTGACACGATCTGCAGCCAACTGGCGTGGCGGCCGCGGCGAGCCATGAAGCACGACGATGGTGCGCAGGAAGAGTGCGAAGACCCTAATGGCGTGAACGGCCTGGTGTCAGTCATCATTCCCACATACAACAGCGTGGCGCATATTCGCCAGACGATCGACGCCGTGCTGGCCCAGACGCATCCGCATGTCGAACTGATCGTGGTTGACGACGGATCGACCGACAACACACGCGTTGTGCTTGCGGAATATGGCGAAAAGCTGCGTCTGGTGGTGCAGTCAAACCAGGGTGTCTGCCGGGCGCGCAATGCGGGGCTGGCGCTGGCGCGTGGCGAGTTCATCTGTTTTCTGGACCATGACGATGCCTGGTACCCCGAGATGATCGCATTGCAGCTCAAGGCCTTTGGCGTGGACGCCGACGTGGGGTGTGTGTATGCCAACTACATACATTGGTATCCAAATGCTCTGGGGCAATATGCCGACCCGGGCGAACTGCGTGCGCGTTGCCCGATGGACAGCGAACTGGATGCGTCGATGTCGGGCTGGATCTACCACCTGCTGTTGATCGACTGCCATGTCCAGACCAGCGCTGCGATGATCCGCAGCGAAGTATTTCGTCAATGCGGGGCGTTCGACGAGTCGCTGCCGTATTCAGAAGACTGGGACCTCTGGCTGCGGATCTCGCGCAAGTTCCAGTTCAGGAAGCTGAAGAACATCTCCGTGCTGTACCGGCAGGTCGAAGGGCAGGGCAGCCGCACGGCACGCGATGTCGACTACCGGACCCGGCTTCTCGAGAAGGCCGTCGCGACTTGGGGCCTGCGCAGCCCGGATGGCACGGGGCTGGCGCGCAGGGACTTTATTCGGCAGTTGGCGATTTACCACGTCGACTATGGCATGGGCTGGGTGCAGGCCGGCCAGCCTGGCCGCGGCGCGCGCTCGTTCCTGCGGGCCCTGCGGCTGAACCCGGCACAACCGAAACCGCTGGTTTACCTGGTGCTGTCAATGTTCGGCTGGCGGCCAAAATGGTTTTGACTGTGAAAACGCATTGCTGATTAACGACCTACCTCAGCTTCACGAATGGCAGGAAAGTGGATACGCAATGAACGGAAAGTACGCAAGCATGAGCGAATCAGTGCCAGTGTCAGTGTCAGTATCAGAAAAGGCTAAACCAACTGAATCTGCCCCAAAAAAATGCGAAAAATCCCTGCAGCCTGAAGCATTGACGATGCCAACGGGGCGATTTTGATGCGGTAACATCGTCGTTCAGCGTCTTCGCGGGCGTTGCGGTATCACAGCGCGTCGGCATCGCAGACGCCAAGGCTAACAGGGACCAGCATGAAGTTTGCTCGCTTGGATACGGTGTTGTGGGGGGCCGCAGCGTCGGTCGTACTGTCGGCGATGCTTGCCCTCCCAATGCCTGCAATGGCCGATACGGTGGTGTCAGCGCCGGATGGCCGCAAGATTGTGCTCAAGGATGACGGAACCTGGCGCTACCAGGATGCAGCCGGCACCACCAAGGTTGACCCCAAAGGCGATTCAAAGCCAGAGCAGGGGCCGCAGGCTGACCTTCGTTTGCTGCGCAAGGTAGAACGTGGCGCCAATTGCCGGCTCGTATTCAGCCTGACGAACAACCTGCCCTATGCCATTGGCAACATCGTGCCGTACTTCGCGGTGTACCGGGCGAAAGACATCATGCACGATACACAGAGCGCGGCGTTCCACACTATTCGACCCAGCGACTCGGTGGAGCGGCAGGTCGACTTCGGCAGAATCACCTGCGCGGAAATCACGCGTATTCAAGTGACCGGTGGTGATCGTTGTGAAATTGGCGAGCTGAACAAGTACTCGGTGCAGGATGGCCAATGCCTGGCACGTGTTCGCGTTGTGCCCAGTGAACTTGCCCCATTTTCCAAATAGGCTCAGAGCGATGCAGCGCCGACCACCCTGCTCGGTGTCATTGCGCGCCTGACCCGCAAACCATGGATCCCGGAGCAGGTCCGGTCCGTGGGGTCAGGTCTTGCATTGCAACTTTGTCGCTCATCTGGGGTACCAGGTCCGTGGGGTCAGGTCTTGCATTGCGGTGCCGTGGGGTCAGGTCTTGCATTGCAACTTTGTCGCTCATCTGGGGTACGGCGGCGAACAAAGCGCTGAGGGCTGGCATGTTGTTTTTGGCGGACGCGGCCGAAAATCAAACAACCGTCGACAACTTGCCGGCCCGAAGGTGAACACCATGGGCAGTCTTCAGGCGCCCTCAGGCCCAGCCCCCACCTTCGATGATGTCTGGCGAGTGTTCCAGGAGACCAACACCCGGTTCCAGGCGACTGATCGCCGGTTCAAGGCAACCGAACGCGTGATGAAAGAGCGCGCGGCCGAAACCGACCGCATCGTCAAGGACCAGTCCAAAAGCGTCGGTGCCCTGGGCAACCGGCTCGGGCTTTTTGCGCTGGTGCAAAGTGGTGACTCGGTGAAAATACGCAACGACGCCCGGTTTGCTCCCAAGGTTTGGTGACGCTGGCTGGGTGACCTTGCTTCGGCCGGATTCGGAAACTACTGACGGGAGAGAGCTGCATGCGGGGAAATCGCACGCACGGGGGCCGAGGGCGGGGAGGCAAGCAGCCTCAATCAATGCTCATCGAACACTGCAGCGAGGCTGGGGGCATCCAGAACGCGATCAGCCCAGAGTTCGAGCTGGTCGGCTGTGGCCTGCGTAAGGCGCGCGCGGGTTTCATCGCTCAATGTGCCAAAGCGCTTGCCAAGTAGGCGTGCCAGCACGGTGGCCTCGCCCTCCAGCTTGCCCTCGAGTTTGCCCTCGAGTTTGCCTTCCAGCCTGCCTTCCAGCCTGCCTTCCAGCCTGCCTTCCAACTTGCCTTCCAACTTGCCTTCAATCCGGCCACGCTGGATGGCGAGGCGCTAAACACTGGTGACGTATTGCATGGCGGTTTCTCCTTCAATCTGTTGAAAAGGGGCCGTGGGGAGAAAGGGGCCGTGGGGTCAGGTCTTGTATTGCAACTTTGTCCCTCATCTGGCGTACGCAACGACGCCCAGTTTGCACCCAAGCTCTGGTGACGAAGGTTGGGTGACCTTGCTTCGGCCGGATGCGGAAACCACTGACGGGAGAGAACTGCATGCGGGGAAATCGCACGCAGGGGGGCGGAGGGAGGGGAGGCAAGCAGCCTCAGTCAATGCT
>CAMAWD010000047.1 GCA_945861785.1 Rhodoferax sp. OV413
GGCCGCACGGCGGACGTTGCCGGCCGCGGAGCCGGCCGTCAGCAGCGCGCCATCGGCCTGCACCACCCTGCCGCCGAAGGACTCGACATCGATACCGCCGCCGAGGTTGGAGACGATCGAATCGGCCGACTGGATCACGTCGCCCTGCGCCAGCAGCGAGATGCTGCCCGCCGAGGTGCTCACCTGGTGGTTCAGCGTCAAATCACCCGCCAGCGCTTCCAGGCGGATCAGCCCCTTGCTGCCGACGCCGACATCGGCCGCCAGGTCCAGCGCCCCGCTGGCGCGCAGCAGCAGCGTGCCCTCGGCACCGACTTGCGCGCCTTCGACGCGCAAGTCGCCCAGGTTGTCGATCGCGATCACGGAGCGGTTGTAGGTGATGGTCTGCGCGTTCAGAATCCGGGCCTGCAAGCCCAGCGCCGTGACCAGGTTGCCGAGGTCGTTGCTGCTGTTTCCGGTGCCACCGCCGGCAGTCAGGGTGACCCGGTCGCCGACGATATTGGGGGCCGACCCGCCGGCGCTCAAGATGCTGCCCAGAGGGCTGGCGAGCGTGACATCGCCCAGGGTCGAGGCCACCTGGTTCAAGCGCATGTCGCCGGTAGTGGCGACCAGGTGGATGTCATCACGCGCCGAGGCGCTGAGCGTGCCGCCGGCGGTGACGCGCATCGCGCCGTTGTTGATGTCACTGCGCACTGCATGGCTGTCGATGCCACCATCGCTGACGATCAACACCATGTCGCTGCCGCTGCGCAGCATCGCATCACTGCCCGCACCCAGACCGGACAAGCTGCCCGCGTCGACTTGCAGTCGCATCCGGCCTGCGCCACCGATGCCGTGGATGGCCTCGCCCAAGCCGGTGCCGTCGCTGACCTGGACAGCGCCCTGGGCCTGCACCACCACGTCGCCATCGCTGGCAATCGCCAGCGTGCCCGTGGCCTGCAGGTTCAGATCGTCCCAGATCTGCAGCGTGAAGCCGGTGACAACGAATTGATTGGCCACCCACTGGCCCTGGTGCAGGTCGGCCACACCGGTGCTGCTTTGAAGCACAGCCAGGCCGACCGGTGCGGTGTCGGACGCCATCACAGGCGCCCAGAATGACGGGTTCTTGTAGGTGGCCTCGTCGGCGAGGTTGACGGTCGAATCGGGCCCGGTCCAACGGTAGGTCGCATAGCGGACCTCGATCACATCGTCCGCCTGGGCCAGCGCCAGCGTCTGCAGGTCCGCCGGCGACAAGCTCGCGGGATCGCCCAAGCGCAGCAGCCCGGTGGCACTGCCCACGCCGCCGCTGGCCTGCAGGATCACGTTGCGCCCTGACAGGTTCAAGGCCTCGGTGTTCGTCGACAAGCCCTGCCCCATCACCTCGGCATGGGGGTAGAGCCTGGCCATCAGCGAAGGCGACAAGGCATTGGCCGCCTGGGTCTGCAGCGCCACCGACAGGCCCGAGCCGTTCAGCAGTTTTTGCAGCGCCACGGCGTCAGGTCGGCGGTTTTCCTGCACCGCATCCAGGATGGCGCCGCCCACCGCTTCCAGGTTGATATCGCCGGCGGTGGACAGCACCGACACGCTGCCGGCCCAGGCTGTTGGCGCAATCAGCAGCAGGTCACCCTGGGTTTCCTGCAAGCTGATGCTGCCCAGCGCCTTGGCCGCCAGGCCGCCCGAACCCAGCACATCGCTGTCGACACGGGCGTAGATCAAGCCGTTGCCGGCGTCGAGCTGAACGCGCTCGCCGATGATTCGCGAGCTCGACGCCAAACCCAGGATGCCGTTGGCCGACCGGATCGTCACATCGGCGGCGGCAACGATGTTGAAGGCGCTGTCGTACTGCGCTGCGATGATCTGGCCGACCCGCAGCGGCGCGGGCGTCTTGCCGGCCAGCACGGTGACCGTGATGTTGCCGGTGGACTGGACATTGAGCTTGCCGCGGCCGTTCTCGAGCGTGATGTTGACGTCGCCCTGGCTGACGATATCGGGCAGCGCACCCGAAATCACCACATCGCCAGAGACCACCAGCGCATCGGAAGACAGCTTGATCGGGCGGAAGGTCTCGTCGTCGAGCTCATCGGCAGAACCCGCGGGTGCGCCAAAGGCGATATCGCCGCGCAGCAGCATGCGGCCAGGTGTCTGGATGTCGATGACCGGCGCCGCGGGGCCGGCCGGGAACTCGATCGCCACGGGATAGTCAGCGCGAAGACCGTAGGTGTAGAAGTCCTTCAGACCGGTGATGGTCGTGACCTTGGTCGTGATGGTCTTGACCCGCAGCCAGCCGCCGCCAGTCGTGGTCGGGCCGTCGACCAGGATGTCCTGGTTCTCGAAGTCGCTGTCAAAGCGGTTGAGGCTGCGGTTTTGCTTCCAGTCGCCGATCTGTCCCTTGATGGGCGATTGGGTCGAGGGCTTCTTGATCGTGTCAACCGACAGGTCGGCCTTGACGACAGAAGTCGCAACGCCGCCGCTGAGCTGCTCACGCAGCGTCCACAAGGACGCGTCCGAGAAGTCGAGCACCGGGAAAGCGAGCTTGCCGCTGGCGCCAACATACTCATAGAGCTTGTTGGTGTGCACGTCGCGCACCAACGACACGCTCTTGATCATGTCGACAGCGAGATTGCGCCTTTGCTCGTACACAACAAACATGGCGCCAAACTTGTCCGCATCGGGTCCAATGCCCAAGCGCAAGGCCAGCTCTGACTCGAGCAGCGGCGCGCCGTCGGTGAACTTGGTGTCGGTGGCCGAGGCCTGCTGGTCAGGCACCAGACCGTCCCAGTCAAAGCCGAACAAGTTAAAACTCTTTTGCTCATAGATGTTGAGCACAGTGCGGGTCTTGGCCTGGCCTTCGGTCCAGACGTAGTAACGCCCCGACGCCGGCTGGTAGGCAAAAGCGCTTGCCGCGCTCAGACCGGTCTGCGCGCTGACCAGGTCGTAGCGGATCGACGACACGCCGTCGGCCGTGCTCAGCACCCCTTGCTTGACGCTGTGGTCGACCTTGCCACCGGCAACGCGGTAGGCATCGCGCCGCAAGGTCACGCTGTCGGTGATGGTGATCAAGCCCACCCGGTCGGTCGAGACGTCGATGGTGTCGACCGCCAGGTCGAAAGCCGTCTCATTGCTGATGTGGACCGAGATGTAGCCGCTGGCAACGCGCAGCTTGCCGTTGCCCGTGCTCAAGACCTGGCCGGTGATGTTGATCTGCCCACCCTGGGGCACGATCGGGTCGAGCACGATCATGCCCTTGCCGGCGTCGAAGAATCCGTCGACTGCGGCCCGTCCGTCGACACCGAAACTGATGCCCTGTCGCAGTTGGCCGAGTTCGTCGGTGAAGTTCACCGACTTGCCCGGGTTGAAGGTCTTGTCGATATTCAGCGTGATGCTGTCGAGCCCGCTCTGGATCAGGCCGTTGAGGTTGAGGTAGCGGGCGTTGATGTTGATCGTGCCCATCGCGAACACGCTGGAACTCGATTGGTTGATCGCCTCGTGCAGCGCCAGCAATTGCGGTGCGCTCAGGTCGGCGATTACAAGCGACTTCGGCTGGCCGTCTTTGTTGTAGACCTGGGCGCCAAAGGTCTTGGTGAAGTCGATGTACTGGCGCGGGTCGGTGCCGACGTGGAGCCAATCCTCGGTGGCCAGATTGAAGTCGCCCGCAGCCGACAGCGTAACCGTGCCGGCGCGGATCTCGCCGCTGACATTGATGCTGCCCTCTTTGTTGGTCAGGATCAGTTCGCCGTCCTCGTTGAGGATGCGGCCGATCACGTACAGGTCTTGCGGCGCCTCGGGCACCGTGAATCCGCCCAGGTCGTAATATTCTCTGGGGTAGGCGTCTTGCATGATGCGAATCACGCTGTCGCCGGCCGCGCCTGCGCTGCCGGCCCCGAGGACCGACTGCTTGTTGAAATACACCGAGCCGGCGGGCAAGGTCACGAGTGCGCCGTCGACCACTTCGACACGGCTGTTTTTTCGAATGCTGATGTCGTTGACCAGCAGGCCGAACAAGGTGTTGTTGACAACCGTGATCTGGGCCTCGCCGTGGGCCTTCAAACGACCGGAATTCACGGCCGCCTCCACCGTCCTGGAGGCATCGGTTCCGCCGTCGGCGCTGATGAAGATCGAGCCGGGCGCCGAGACGATCGTCGGCAGCTTCAGGAAGAACTGGTCGAACTGCGACTTCGGCACCAGCGTCTTGCCGTCCGGTGCAGTCTCGGTCAAGCCGAGCTTTTTCAGCTGTTGGTCGATGCTTTCGAGCAGCGCCTGGTAACGCACGATGGCCTCGGCATTGCCGGCATGGCTGGTCATCCAGCCCACCACCTTGCTGCGCTCGTCGAAGAGCTGGTTGGCGACGTTGGCGTAGAGCAGTGTGGGCAAGGCCAGGTCCTTGGGCTTGACCACATAAAACTTGCCGCTGAGCGCGAAGGCAAAGTCCAGCCCCTTGTTGCTGTCGAAGACCGTGAGCTGCTTCCAGCCGCTCTCGTCGAAGGACTCGGTCTGGGCGTTGACGGCAAGCGCCGCGCCGGTACGGCTGTACCAAAGGCCGCTGGCCGAGCGCAAGGTCTCGCCGGTGGCTACCTGCATGGCGGTCTCGCTGCCCAGGAGCACATGGTTGGGAGCGACCGCGGTCCAGCGCGTGGCGTCGAGGTAGTTCTCTTTCTCCAGCACCATGGCCCGGTCGGCGCCGTCGGCCGGGCTGAACCGGTAGGCCTGACCGGGCACGCCGCCACCAAAATTCGCACCCGCCACCACCTGGACGATGGTGCCGGCCGACAACGTCAGCGCGACGTCCTCGAGGTCCAGCGACGCGTACTGGTACTGCTGGGCCGAATCGAGCCCAAGCGCTTGCTTCTCGGCATCGCTCAGGTCGGTGCCGATGCGCCCATCCGCCAGTTGATTTTTGCCGTCCACCGTGACGGGCAAGATCTGCACCTGGGTGCGGTAGTTGACGCCGGCTTCCATGGTTGCGCTGGCATCGACCGTGACCAGATTGGTGCTGCGGACCGAAGCGCCATCGAGCGCAAAAGCGACATAAGGTGTGCCGCCGATCTTGACCACCATGCCGTCGGTCTTGGCACGGCCCTGCCCACCCAGGCCAGGCTCGGCGACCAGGTTGACATCCTGCACCGCGCGCAGCGAAACCTGCTTGCCAATGTCGATCAGGTTGTTCTCGACGATGGCCATGGTCGCCACGGGCACACCAATGCCGAACAAGGAGGCCAGGGCCATGTCGGCATGCGCCGATCCCATCAGCTGATTGGAGACACCGAAGGCATCACGCCCGGCATAAAGGTTGACGTTGTCGCCAGTGATACCTGCAGGTGCCTGGTCCACCGCGTGCACATGGATGAGGTTGCTCGCCACGATCGTGCCGTTGGCAATCGCCCCGGCCCCGTTGATCAGGCCCGCAGAGAAGGTGTTGGCGGCGGGCGTGAGGTCGGCATCGCTGCGCGCGCTGAGCGTCACATCACCGCTCTGGTTGCGCAGCTGCGCACCAGCAAGCTCAATGCTCGACAAGGTGTGGGCACCGAGCTCGGCCTTCGCAATGCTCAGACCCAAGCCAGCAACACCCTCGACGCGGACCTTGTCGACGGCCGCAACATCGACCAGGGTCTCGATGCGCAACACGCCGGGCGAGCCGTCCTGCGCGCTGACGTCGAGCAAGGTACCGCTGCCAATTTTGACTTTGGAAGCGAAGGGCTTGTCTGCGGTGCCGATGTCGGTGAGCGCGGCCAGCGCTGTCGCAGCGACGGCGCCGGCCGAGCCCGAGCGCAGGTTGTCCTTGTCCACATAGCGCCGCTTGTCGGCGGTGTTCTGTGCATTGATCAGCAGAGTGCCCGCACGCACCTGGTTGCCCTGGCCGATCAGGACTTCGGCGCTGCTCTCCACGGTGGTGAACGTCAGCGCGCCGCTGCCGGCAAACGCGCCTAGCGCCAGATTCAGGGAGGCGGCGTCAAAGTTCTGCTCGCGCGCCGCCCGGATGTCCACCGTGCCTGCCGAGACTGTGCTGCGGTCGCCCATGCCGGCCTGGGCCGTGCCGCCGATGGTCAGCACGGTCAAGGCACCTGCGATCCCGGCGTTCTGACCCCCGCTGGCGGCCAGGGCCTTCATGTCCAGCGTATCGGTGCTGCGCGCATCGACGCGCAGAGTCTTGGCCAGCAGGTCGACCTCGTCGCCAAGGAGCGCCTGCACCCGGGCCATGCTGAGCACCGAGGACTTGGCCACGCCGGTAGACACGCCCGTGCTCACCGCCAGTGCCGCGGTTTTGCTCAGAGCGGACTGCTGGCCCAGCGCGTGGATCGCGACTTCGCCCGCGTCAATGTCGCTGTGGCTGATGGAGGCGCTGGTCACCGGGCGCAGCACGTTGTCCGCGACCGTGCCGGCAGCGGCAGCGCCGATGGCGCCAAAGGCGACGGCTGCGGCTATGACCTGGCTGTCGGTCGATGCCGCGCTCTTGGCGGTCAGCAGCAAAGAACCAGCTGTGTTCACAGACGAGCGGCTACTGACAGGGGCGTCGATCCAGGCCTCGGTGCGGGTGTCAATGGTGTTGACCGACTTGGCGCCGCCACCCGAGACAGCTCCGCCCATGCTGATATCTATGGCAACCGCCGCAACCGTCGACTTGGACTTGATTGTTGCCAGCTCGCTGGCATTGAGTGTCACATCGCCAGCCGCACGGATCACCGCCTGATCGACGACGGCCTGCACCACATTGGCGATGTGGTTGTCGGCGACCGATATCGCTATCGCCACTGAAGCACCCGCAGAGCTGGCCGACAAGGCCACCGACACCGCCATCACGTTGGCGTCGATGACCGAGCGATCCAGGGCCTCCACCAGCACCGCGCCGTCCAGGCTGATGCCGCTTTGGCGAGTTTGACTGATGCGCGCAAGCACCTGGGTGCCAATGCGATTGACCGCGCTGGAACCAGCGCCGCCGATAGACACCGCCGTACCGCCGCTGCCCGAAGCCGCAGCCGAACCGGACACCACCAGCGCCTTGATCGCCTGGTCATCGAGCGCGCGCACCATCAGACCGGCAGCCACGCTGCCCTGCTGTTTGCCAACAATCGACGAACGATCGACTGTGGCCAGGATCACGTTGGCGGCGCTCTCGGTCTGCTGCACCCAGAGTTTGTCGTCGCCGTAGTCCTGGGTCAGCAACAGGTTGTCGAGCTTGCCATCCTTGTTGGTGTCCTTGCGCTTGAGTTCGTCATCGCCAATGTATTTGTACACATCGTTGGCGCGCACACCTGCATTCGACGCCAGGCGAATGGTGTCGCCTGTTTTGAGGGTCGTGGGATTGTCGGTGCGGGCGTCGTAAGTGGCGGTGCCGCTCCAGCCCTTCGGGTCATAGCCGATGTAGTTGCGCGCCAGCGACAGGCCGATCGCAGCACCCACGCCAGCGGCGCCGCCTCCGCCCACGCCAAGGGCAGCAGACACGATGGTCGCTTTGATTAGCGCCGCATTGCGAGCCGTCAGGTCCACGGGCGCACCCACCCGCAGGTCACTGTCGGCCACCCAGGTGCCGACCTTGCCGAGAATCACGTTGACCGCGCTCGCGCCGGCGCCGGCCACACCGACGCCCACCGAGCCGCCAATCGCCACCGCAGCCGCTGCGGCAGCGGCCACCACGCTGATGCTCGAGTCCGAAGCAGCGTTCAACGTCACGCCACCGCTGACATCGGCCTGGACATGCTGCAGATGTGCGGTGACCTGGTTGTCGATCACATTGCGCGCCAGCGCCACACCGATCGAGACGGCTACGCCGGTGTTGCCGGCCAGCGCAACCGAGATCGACGCGGCGGCAGCCACGGCGCTGATCGCCGCGCGGTCCTCGGCGGTCACGCTCAGGCTGCCGGCATGGATATGACTGACTACCAGGTTGTCGGCGCCATCGATACCCGCGTCCACTTTCACGCCGATAAGGTTCTCTGCGTAGACGCCCGATCCATCGACCGACACACCGACATTGCCCGCTGCCGCGATAGCGGCCGAGCCCGCCAACACCAGCGCGTGGATGGTCTGCTCGGCGTCGGCGCGCAGCACCAGGTCGCCCGCGGTTTCGACCGTCGAGGACTGGATCAGCGCGCGCACGGCAGAGCGCGAACCCTCGCCACCGCCGTAGCCGGGTTGGCCGATCAGGTTGCGCGCCACTGCGACGCCGATCGACACGGCCACGCCGTTTTGCACGCCCCCGCCCAGTGCCACCGACACCGCTGCCACCACCGCGGTGATGCTCGCGCTGCTGTTGGCATCGAGCACCAGGTCGCCCGACGTGTAGACCGTGCTGCGCTCGATCAGCGCCGTGGTCGAGCCCCTGACCTCATTGAGCGCCAGCGCGCCCGCACCGCTGACGGCCACGCCGTTGGTGCTCAAGCTCAGAGCGGCGCCCATCGAGGCGGCGGCTACCACCGCACTGATGCTCGAGCGCGAAATGCTGAGCTGGCCATTGACGCTGCGCAGCTGCCAGGTCTGTCCGCTGGCATCCGTCACCTGCCATCGCTGCCCGGCGTCGACCACCGAGACCCGCAGCGGCGGTTGCACCAGCGCCCAACGGCTGGCATCGCTGTAGTCTTCGGTAGCTAGCGCCACCGCAGTGCGGTTCTTGCCGATGAACTGGTAGACCCGGCCGCCCTGACCGCCGAAGGCATAGTCCGCTTCCAGCCTGACGGTGTTGCCCTTGAACAGCTCGCGCGTGTTGTCGGTGACCAGCTCCCAACGGGTGGTGTCTTTGTAGTTCTCGAGCGCGAGATCGACCTGCTTCTGGTCGCTGGCCTTGAAGCGGTAGATCTGCCCGCCCACCACGCCGGCCTGGTTACCCGGGGCACCCGCGGTCAGCCCGGTGGCCGAGTCGGCGATGCCAACCCGCTTGCCCTTGACAAGGTCTTGCTTGCCGGTGTCGCTGCGTAAGTTCCAGACCACACCGTCGGCCGTGGTGTAAACAGCAGCGCTGTTTAATTTATCGACACCCGCCAGCGCCAGCCCCTGAGAAGTCAGCGCTGCTGCCAGCGCAAGCGCGGTCTGGGAGTCGGCAAAGTCATCGGCCAGAACCCAGCGCGTGGTGTCGGCATAGCTCTCCTTCCACAGCGCCACGTTTTCCTTGGTGTCGACCTTCTTCCACAGACTGCCGTCGTCAAAGTCCGCGCTGGCCAGGTCGACCTCGCCGGCCGAGCCCAGGTATTCGTAGACATTGTTTTTGAGCTTGTTGGCATTTTTGTGGTTGCTGCTAACGCTGACGAAATCGCCCTTCGCCAAGGTCTTTTTTTCGTCTTCGGTGCTGAAGTCGGCCTCGACACCGATGTAGCGGTAGACCCGCCCGACGATGCCGCCGTAGCTGTGGCCTTCCGACACCTGCACGGTATAGCCGGCCTGCATCTCTTGCTTATCAATATCAACGCGTTCCCAGTCTGAACCCGTGTAGACGCTGGTATCGCCCAGGTTAAAGGTCTTGTCAGCTGCGCCCTTGTATTTATAGACCTGGCCCGCCTGCAAGAGGCTGGACCCGACCGTGCTGCTGGAGATGATCACCCGGTCATCTGAGCGCAAGACGGTCGAGCCCCCGTCGCTGCGGAAATCCCAGACCTGTCCCTGAGCACTGGTTCGGCTGGCCTTGCGGCCAGCGTTTGCGGCGGCGTCCAGCGCGGCCGGATTGAAGGACAGCTTGCTCCAGTCGATCGCGAACAAATCCTCGGCCGCCGACGAGGCCGACACTATGGCGTCGCCATCTGTGGTGCGCAGGTCTATGCCCCGCGCCGTGGCCAGCACATCGCTGTCGATGCTGTTGAATGCAATCGCCAAGCCAATCGACACCGACACACTGGCGCCAGCACCCGCCAACGACGCTGCCAGCGCAGCCGCGCCTGCGATCGCGTCGATGCTTGAGCGGTCCAGCGCCTGCAAAGTCGCCTGGCCGGCGACGATCGTCATGGGCTCGGCATGGTTGCTCTCGGCCAAGGCGATGACGCTGCTGGAAATGCGGTTTTCGGCATAGACGCCTGCCGCGCTGACCGCGACCGCAGGGCCCGATGTGCTGGCGCCCACCGCCGCCGCACCCGCGACAACCGTCGACATGATGCTGGCGTGGCCGCGCGCATCGAGCCTGAATTCACCGCTGGCGTCGACCGCCGTGTCGGTCAGCCTGGCCAGGGTCTGCGCGACCGTCGACTCCCAGCTGATCAGCAACCAACTGCTCTCGTCGCCGTAGTTCTGGATCGTGAGGTCGATGCCCTTGACGCTCTTGAGCGGATCACCGACGTAGCGGTAGGCCTGGCTGCCGAATGAATTGGTGTCGTCAAGCACGGTCTGGCCGGTCTCGATAGACGTCAGGCTCTTGTCGACACCCAGGCTGCGCCAACGCGTGGCGTCGGCGAAGTTCTCGGTCCCCAGGTCGATCTCGCCAAACTCATTGAACTTGCCGACCGCCTTCCAGCGTTTGGTGTCGCTGTAATCCTCGAGCCCCAGATTGACACCCAAGGAGGCACCGCCGCTGGCGCCACCGAGGAATTCGTAGACACTGTCCTTGTTGGCGCCGGAGCTCAGCCGCACCCGTTCGCCGACGCTCAGATCGGCCGTTCCCGCATCGCTGCGGTCGTCGTACAAGGCGCTGATGGCCTGGAAGACCTGACCGGCGACGACGCCAGCGCTCGGCTTGCTGAGCAGGGTGGACGACTCGACCCGCACGCGGTCGCCGACCGCGATCTTGGTCTTGCCCTCGTCGCTCAGATAGTTCCAGCTGACGCCGCGGAACTGCGAGGCGACGAAGTCGGTGACCGGCACCGCCAGCGCGGACTTGCCAATGAAATTGCGCGCCACCGACAGGCCCAGCGCCACAGCCGGAGTCGGCTTGCTTGACCCCGACACCGCCACCGCCACCGCCACCGAACGCAGGTGGGCATCGATCAATGAGCTGTCTTCGGCGGTGATGCGCACGTTGCCGGTGTCGGCCGACGAACCCGAGGCCCGCAGGCTGAGGTTTTCCGCATAGGCCTGGCTGTCGCCATTGATCATGTTGAAGGCCAGCGTGCCGCCGCCCGCGACAGCCGGTCCACCCTTGGGGCTGGCCGCGATGGCCACCGCCGATGCCGAGCCGTCGGCAATGATCGACGCCTTGCGCTGGGTCGCGATCACGATATCGCCAGCCGCCGACACCAAGGCCGGTTGGCCGGCTACGCCCAGCATCCAGGCATCCACATCGCTGCGCACCACGTTGCGCGACAAGCTCAGGCCGACCGAGACCGACCGCGCATTGCCCTTGGCGCCAGCGGCGATGGAGATCGCGCTGGCCGAGACCTTGGCGTGGATGGTCGTCGTGCCGGCGGCTTCAAGCTTCACATCACCGCGCGCCTTGACGGCCCTTGGCTGGTCGACGTGGGCCGACACATCGGCGCTGATCTTGTTCATCGCCGCCACGGGCGCGACGGTGATGGCCATCTGGCTTTTCTTGGAGTCGTCTTCGCCTTTCTTGGCCTTGGCGGTGTCGAGGCTGACCGCGACTGCCGAGTTTTTGATCACCGCATCGATCACGCCATCCCACAGCGCGGTCACGCTGACGTCGCCTGCGGCGTCGATGCTGGTGTTGCGAGTCCAGGCCTCCGTGCGCGCGGGTATCTGGTCGCCGATCGCCGTGCCGAGCAGGCCGTCGATGGCATTGAACAGCAGGTTTTGCGGCGCGTAGCCTATGGTGTTGAAGGCCAGCACCACGCCGACCGAGATCGACGCTTCGACCTTGCTGTCGATGTACGCAGAAATCTGCGAGCGGTTGTCGGCCGATACCGACACCTTGCCACCGGCCAGCGTGACGATGTCGCTGTCCTGGGCCCAGGCGCGCGCCTGCGACAGCACGGTGTTGGTGGCGATCACGACGTTGACACCGACGGTGTCCGCCGACACCGCGCTGTTGTCCTCGGACAGGATGACTGCGGATTCAGTCGCGGTGATCGACAGGTCACCCGCGACGCTCAGCTTCTGGCCCTCGACCCAGGCCGCCACATCGCTGCGCACATCGTTGCGCACCACCAGGCCGCCAAAAGCCGAGGCACTGCCGTCGGCCCCGCCTATCGCACCGGCCACCGCCAGGCCCAGATCAGCGAGCTTGCCGACATCGACCAGCAACCAGCGCGATTTGTCGCTGAAATTCTCATGGGTCAGGTCGCGCTGGCCCGCGTCGCCGATGAAGATGTAGGTTTTGCCGGCTTTGCCCTTGATGCGTTGCCACAGCGTAATGTCGCTGTAGTTTTGCGCGTCGAGTGCTGCGCCTTCCAGCGGCTCCTGGCCGATGTACTCGAAGACCTGGCCGGCTGCGCCACCGCCCACGCTGGTGGTCAGCGCGACACGGTCACCGGCCAGCAACTTCTCGGGCCGGTCGAACTGGCCGTAGGCCGCGTCGGCCAGCCGCACCCGGTCGCCGCCCTTGAGTGTTTGCTCACCCGATCGATCGGTGTAGTTCAGCCCGAAGTAGTTGATCAAGGCCTTGATCGCCAGGCTGGCCTCGCTCTCGTCGCCGGCCGCAGCCACCGCCGACAGCTCGACCTTGGACTCGATGCTGGCCTTGTCCGTCGACTCGACGGCCAGGCCGCCAGCCTGGGTGCTGACACCGCGCCCCGCGCCGTCGATCCAGGCCCGGGCAGCGCTGCTGACCAGGTTGCTGGCCAGCACGAATCCGACCGACAGGCCGGGTGGCTCCGGCGCGGCGGCACCTGCCGCCGCACCTGTGCCGCCGGTGCCGCCTGTGCTGCCGGTACTGCCGGTACTGCCTGTTCCGCCCGTGCTGCCGGTACTGCCGGTACTTCCTGTGGCGCCGCCCGCATCGGCGCCACCCTCGGCGCCACCCTCGGCGCCACCTTCAGCGGCGGCCAGCACCGAGGAGGTCTCGTTGAGGATGTCGGAGTGGATGTAGGCCTCGGATTCGGCCTTGACAGTCACGCTGCCCGCCGCGTCGATGTCCGAGTTGCTGATGTGCGCCAGAACCCGCGACGGTTGCTCAGCGCCGATATTGCTGCCAACCAGCGCATCGACGGCAGCGAACAGCAGGTTCTGCGCCTCCCAGCCCAGGGTGTTGAAGGCCAAGGTAACGCCGACGGTTGTGCCATCGGACTCCATCGCACTCTGGTTGCGGGCAACGATGTGCGAGTCGTTGAGACCCAGGACCTCGACATCGCCCGAGTCGGTGCTGACCTGGCTGTCAGTGATTTCAGCTTCGGCCTGGCTCAGCACCAGGTTGGTGGCGATGACGCCGCCAATCGCCAGACCCGCCCCTTCGCCGCCGGTGGCTGTTGCGGTGCTGTCGACCTTGGCCTCGATCACCGCCGAGTCACTGGCCTCGACGCGCACCGACCCCGCGCCGAGATCAGCGCGCAGAATGTAGGCATGGGCCTGGCCGCGAACGTCGTTGCGCACGACCACGCCGCCGACCGCCATCGCGCCCGATGTGGGCTCGCCGCCTTGCAGCTCACCCTCGTCCGCACCCTCTTTGGGTGGACTGGTACGGGCCTTGAATTCGCTGATCACGCGGCCCTGGACCGCGCCGCCGAATGCGATCTCCCAGGCCTTGCCGCCGCCTTCCTGCGCAGCCAGCGTGGCCGTGACCTTGATGCCCGTTTCACCCAGCGCGATGTTCTCGGACGACAAGGCCGCAGCAATCGCCGCAGCGACTGCTGCATCTGTGGCTTTGTCCGAAATATCAGTGGCCAGATAGGACACGCCGTCGATCGCAATCTCGAGGTCGAAGGTTTCGGTGCCGGCAGCGACATAGCGGTCCAGCGAAAAACTGTCGCCCTGCGCCACCACACCTTGAACTGCTGTAGCGACCGAGGCGGTCAAACCCGCCGATTTGTCGACCACCCGCATCGTTGGCAGGTCGCGACCGGCCAGAGCGGCCCCGGTGAAGTCGATCCGGTAGCTATTCTGGCCCGCCGCAGCGGATTGCCAGACCACATTGACCGCCCCTTCCCCATAGACCGCATCCAGGCCGGCGGCGATCAGCGCGGCCTGGTCTGCCGTCGTCGCGCCCGCACCGCCCTGGGTCACCGTGCGACTGTTGAACGACAACTGGACGGCCGCAGCGCCGCTCGCGCTGGCCGAGACCAGGGCCTGGTCGACGCCAGCCGCAGCAGCCTTGAACCGGATGTTGAAAGACCAGCCCGCGCGTGACGCAGTGTCGTAGCTCACCGCCACGTTGCCCGGGCCGACCCAGGCCTCGATCGCGGCCTGAATGCGCGCCGCATCGGTGTCGGCGATGCCGGCAAAGACCAAGCTGGTAGACCGCCCGACGCCCATCGCCAGCGTGTAGGACTGTCCCTGCGCCTGGGTGCCGGGCAGGAAGGTCAGGCGCTGCAGCGCGTCGGTGTGCAGGCCCAGCGCCAGCAAGTCGATCGGCGCGGTCTTGTTGGTCTCGACCGCCAGTGCAAAGTGCGCGCCGGCGCCGGCGTTACCCGGCAGTGTCAAGGTCTGGGATTCGGACCGGGCAGGCGCACCGGTTCCTATGCGTTCGACGGCCGACCAGGACTCTGAGCTGTCGGGCTTGGTGTCATCGACGGGAGCCGGGTTGAGCAGTTCCTTGGCTTGATCGACCAGTGCCAACAACTCGCCTGCCTTGCCCTCGGCAGGGACCAGCTCGTACCAATAACCGGCGTCGGTGTAGTCTGCTGCCGACAGGTCGACCTCTTTTGGCGCACCACCCATGTAGCGGTAGATCTGCCCGCCGGTGCCACCCGCCTCGTAGTCCTCGGCCAGCATCACCTGGCTGCCGAACTTGACCTCCTGCTCGCCATCCTCGCTGCTGAAATCGACCCGCGCGTAGGCGTCCCCAGCCCCGGGAGCCGCGCCAGCCGTCGACGACGCAACAATCTTGGTTTCAGCCACCACGCTGGGCGCATCGCTAGCCGTGACCGTCAGCGCGCCGCCAGCCTGGATCTTGAGGGTCGAGTTCACAGGCTCGACAATGAACGCCTCGGCCGAACTGCTGACGAAATTGGTGGCGAGCACGAGGCTCGCTGCGGCACTGGCACCGACGGAGCTCGCTTCGTTGCTGGTGCTGGCGCCGACAACGGCCTCAACCGCGGCGTCCACCGACAGATCCCCACCGATATCGAGCGCGCTGTCCTCGATCGACGCCCTGGCGACTGCCGGCACCTCGTTGCCAAGGCTGGTGCCCAGCAACCCGTCGATCGTCTTGCGGAAGATGTCCTGCGGCTGCCAGCCTATGGTGTTGAACGCCAACGTCACACCAACGGCCACACCACCAGACTCGATCACCGCGGTGTTGCCGGCTTCTATGCCCGACTCGTTGCGGGCTTGCACCGTCAGACTGCCACCGGCCAACACTGCACTGTGGGTCAGGCTGGCCAGACTGCTGCTGAGCACCAGGTTGTTGGCGATCAAGCCATTCAGCGCCAACGGCGGCATCGATTTGGCAGCCGCAGATTCCCCAGTCGCTGTGCCGCCTGTGCCGCCAGTGCCGCCAGTGCTGCCTGTGCTGCCTGTGCTACCTGTGCCGCCAGTGCCGCCGGCCACCGTGCCATACGTTTCGGCATCTTCAGGCGGCGGCTCCGTCGGCTCGGCAGCGGTCTGTGACTTGCCGCTGAGCCCCGCGTTGATCTGCGCCGACTCCAGCGCGACGACAGAGACATCGCCGCCCGCGTTCAGCGCGACCCGGTCAAGACCGGCCGAGACAGCACTGCGAACATCGTTGCGAACCACCACGCCGCCCACCGCTGCACCACCACCGCTGGTCACACCCATGCTGACATCGGCGCCGATCTGCGCGTTGTCGACTGCCTTGACGCTGATCGAGCCATCGACCGACAGCGACGCCCGAGCGCCGACCAAAGGAACGGCCGCTGCCTCCCGGTCTGCCAGCGGACTGATCCAGGCAAGCGCCCGTGAGCTCACACGGTTGCTGGCCAGCAGCAGGCTGACTGCGACGTTCTCACCTGTGGCGCTGACCTCGTTGCGGATCGTCGCCGACAGGTGCGAGCCGTGGGGTACGCCAGGCTCGGCTGCGTCGGCGGCGAAACCGCCCGCACTGACCCATACATCGCCAGCCACTGCGATCCCGGTGTTGACCACCGTGGCGCTGACCGACGCGGGTTGCTCGGTGCCGATGTCGGTGCCGATCAGCGCGTCGACCGCATTGAACAACAGGTTCTGGGCCTGCCAGCCTATCGTGTTGAAAGCCAGCGTCAAGCCGACCGCCACGCCATCGGACGACATCGTCGCGCTGTTGTCAGCAGCGATGCTCGCTGCGTCGTTGGCGGCCACCGTCAAGTCGCCGCCAACCACCAGACTGCTGTTGAGCACCGATGCGCTGGCGCTGCTGAGCACCAGGTTGGTCGCGATCAGCGCATTGATTGCCAGCGACAGTGACGGGCTTTCACCGGTGTCGGCCGAGTCCGACTCAGCGCCCAGCGAAACAGTGTCGCCGCTGACATTGGAGATTATCTCTGTGGCGCCGAGGCCGAGTACAGAGACCCCGGCGCCAGCACTCAGGCTGACCTGGTTGATGCTGGCTTCGACCGCACTGCGCACGTCGTTGCGAACCACGACACCGCCGACAGCCACGCCGCCCGCGCTGCTCGACCCCATGCTGACCTCGGCCTCGATCGCTGCGCGGTCGGCTGCGGACACCGTCACGCTGCCACCGGCCGACACGGCGAGTTTTGACCCGGTCGCTGCGCCGACCATCGGCCCGACGGTGGCGAGCGCTTTGGCGCTGACCAGGTTGCTCGCCAACACCAGGCTGGCCGAGGCGCCGGCGCCGCTGGCGGCCACCTCGTTGGTGACCTTTGCAGACAACTGCTCATCGGCATCGGCGGTGACGCTGATGTCACCGCCAGCCTGCAGCGAACCGCCCAGCAGCATGGCGCTCACCGATGCCGGCGCCTCGACACCCAGGCTGCTGCCCAGCAGCGCGTCCACACCTGCAGACAACAGGTTCTGTGCCCGCCAGCCTACCGTGTTGAAGGCCAGTGTCACGCCAGCTGCAATGCTGCCGCTTTCGGTGATGGCCTCGTTATCGGCCTCGATGGTCGAGACGTTGCGGGCCGAAATATCGGCGCTGCCGTCCACCACCAGGGCGCTGTCACGGACCCGAGCCTGGGCATCGCTGAGCACCAGATTGGTCGCGATCAGCGCGTTGGCTGCCAGCGAAGGACCGCTGCCGATGACCTGGGCAGCAAAACCGCTGCCACCGCCTGCCTTGACGGTCCCGCTAAGTGTCGCGGCGATCCGGGCCGATTCAATCGCCTCGACCAGCAAGTCGCCTCCCGTCGTCACGCTGGCCCCGTCGAGGTCTGCCGCGACTGCACCGCGCACATCGTTGCGCACCACGATCCCACCCACCGCCGCGCTGGCGCCGACAGCGCCCGCGGTCGCGCTCATCGTGACGCCGGCCTGGATGCTGGCATCGTCGCTGGCGCTGACCGTGACCGAGCCGCTGGCCACGACCGAGCCGCCAGCAGCGCCCCGCTCGATATAGGCCTTGGTGTCACTGCTCAAACGGTTGCTGGCCAGCACCGCTGCGGCGCCGAAGGCCAGCGCACCCAGGGACGACGTGGCGTCGGCGCTGTTGACGATCACAACGTCCAGCGTGACCGCATCCAGCGCCGTCACCGAAACCACACCTGCAGTATGGAGATCGGAACCGCTGACGAAAGCCAGGGTTTTGAGTGGCTGCTCGGTCGAACCGAGGTCTGAGCCGATCAGGCTGCTGATCGCCCCGACAGCGATGTTGCCCATGCGCCAACCGACAGCGTTGAAAGCCAGCGAAGCGCCCAACACAGAACCGCCGGATGCCGCCGAACCGGCGACCGAGGCGGCCGACACCGCAGTGCTGTTGGTCGCGCTGACCGTCGCACCGCCCTGGCTTGCCGCAGCGACGCTGCTGCGCTGGACAGAGGCCTCGACCGTGCCCAGCACCTGGTTCCAGGCGTAGCTGCCACCCATCGCCAATTGGAAGCCCGGAGCCAGCACGCCGCCGCCGGCCAGCGCCATCGCCTGGGCGTTGGCCGTGATCGTTGCGGCGCTGTTGGCGACCACGAGCAGCGCGCCGGCATTCACGTTCGAGTCTGACAAGCTTGCCAGAAGACTGCGATCGACTTCGTTGCTTGCCGCGGCGATGCCTACCGAAACGCTCTTGAGCAGTCCGAGATTGGCCGAGAACCCGGCGCTGGTGGCCTCGAAACTGGCCTGGTCGGTGGCCAGCAGACGCACGTCGTTTTCTGCGCTGATCACCGAATTCGCGATCAAAGCCTGGGTGTAGCCAGTGGCCTGGTTGCTCGCGACCTTGGCGTTGGCGACAAGGCTGGACGCGTTGAGCGCATAAACCTGCATGCTGCCCAGCGCCAGGTCTGCGCCGCCGACCAGCGCTTGCACCTGGTCGACAAGCTTGTTGCGCTGCACACCGACCAGGCTCGAGACCACCTGCCCCTCAACACCGCCGCCGGGCGAATCCAGGCTGGCCGCGCTGACTTGCACCCGACCCGCCGCCGCGCCATCCAGACCGGCAAGTGAGAGCCGCGCCACACTGTCGCCCACGCCTTGGCCCAGGTAGGCTAGCGTGTTGCGCTGCAGGTTTATCCGCCCCAGGCCCAGGTCGAAGCCAGTCAGACTGGTAATCAGCCTGTCGTTGGTGTTGAGCGAGGTCGCCACACGGCTCTGGTCCACCGCTTCAACCAGCAGGTCGACTGCAGCGCCCAGGCTATGGCCGGTGATGGTGAGGTCGGCACCGCTCAGGATGCCGGCAACAGTGGATTGCTCGGAGTCGATGGCGACCGACCCGGATGCTGCACCGATGGTTTCGATCTGCAACTGGCTGTAGGTGTGCGCCGTCACAGCCAAACCGCCTGCCTGGACGATCGACTGGGCGCCGATTACGGCCTCGGCTGCGGTCGCAGCGTCGATCGTCGCGTAGACCAGCGAGTCCTTGGGCGAGAGCAAGATATCAGCGAATACCGAAGCGTCGAGTGTGACCTGGGCACCGGCGTGGATCGCACCCTCGATGCTCACCCGCGCCTGCAGGTCGAGTGCGGCAGAAGTTCCCTGCAATTGGTGTGCTGAGGCAACAGCCCGAAGTGTCACATCCCCACCGGCGATCAAGTTCTGGCCCAAAGCCAAGGAGATGGTTTCGGCCTCGACCACCAATGATCCGCCTCCAAGGTCAACGCTGTTGATCACCAAGCTGTCGAGACCGTCGCCGCCGCGAATGCCGAGCAAGACCTTCGGGCGTGTGAACACGATATCGTTGAAGCTCGCACCCGATAACCTGAGCTTGCCATCGCCGACTGAAGACAGAACGGCTGCGTTATTGCCACTGCCCAGGTCGAGGACCAGCACCGTGAGCTCGTCGTTGAGCCGCAACAGCGATGGATCAGAGGCGTCCGACAGCACCGCCGAGTTCTGCGCCGCGCCTTGCCCGAGGTCGATGAAGGTGGCGAAGCCCGCGAAAGAATCGAGTTGTGACTGCGCTGACGGGTGGGCTTGCGTGTGATCGACAGCGACGATCTCTATAGCGCCATCCCCCACTGCGGCAGTGGCCAGCAGCAGCGGCTGTGCAGACAGAAGAATACGGTCTTCCAGGCGCTCGACACGCTCGCGCGCTTGCGCTTTTCGGAGGACGCGTTTCTTGCCCATTTTTTTGCAGTTACCTGGTACCGATGTCGCGTTTTATGCAGATTTACCCGGCCAGGCGATGTCCAGAACACAGATCAGCCCATTTCCAGTAAGAAATGACGAGGATCAAAAAAGATGCATCGAAGACCATACGCTTCGGCGATAGTAGGCGCGGGAGGCTAAAAGACATTTCATGACATTTCATGACATTTCAGTCGCTCGCCACAAGCCGGCCTGGCGGTGTTGGGCAGCGCGAAGGCACTCAACTGCGGCGGCCGCGACTGGGCCGCCGGTCAGCAGCACCCCAGGCCAGCAGGTTTTCGGCGCTCTTGATGCGCAGATGGGCTGCGCTGGCCTTTAAGTTGATGCGTGAGTGTTCATATGCTGAACCCAGCAATGAATTTCTCGCCAATTTCCCGCTGCTTAAGCCAATTGAGGGCTGTTTTCAGGCCTTCGCCCGCAATGCAGGCGCACCCATGCCTGCAGCCCATGAAGAATTCGCTTTGGCTGGTGTTCTTGGCCAGCAGGCCCCGGTAACGCGTTTCGCAACGCCCGAACTGACACTTGCGTCTGGGTCAGCGATGGTGCGGAACTTGATGGGAGTGAACTCGATGCCAGCTTTCTGTGCTTTTGCCAGTTCCATCTGTTCCCACAAGCGTTCGACCAACTTGTTGCGCCGAACTTGGATGGCAGGCATGTGTGCGGATTGACTGCTGCGCTGAGTTCGAGAGTTGCAAGGGTTGCCTGGTGCTTTTTCTTTCCAATGTTGATAATGCACAGGAAAGTATATTTTCGACTGGCATTGGTGGGCAACCTGAAACCCGCGAACATGACGGGTCATTGACATGGATGTCGTGCAACCAACTCATGCGAGAAAATTTCATGAAAAAGCCATTGATATTGCTGATTCTTATTGCAACTACAGCACCCTCAGTCAGTCAAATCAATTCAAACAATAGAATTTCACAATATTCAACCGAAAATCGCCGGACGGAATAGCAACACTTCAAAACCGACGGCTTTACATTTCGACCGCAAGACGCACGTGCAGTATTCAAATATCCTGATGGCTCATTGGGCTATGTGCAACATTCACTTGTAAACGGTCCTTGGAATACAGCAAGCATCAATGACGCAAATATCTGTCTGACGATATCGATTTCAAACACGGCGCCACCAGCGGTGATATAAACGGCGATGGCTACCCCGACTTGATAGTTACTGAGATGCATGGAGCCAATGTATTCATCAATGATGGAACAGGATATTTTGTAAAGTCAAACGCTTACAAAATACCACAAATTCGCAGAGCATTTCATGTTGAACTATTAGACATCAATAATGACGGCAAAGCAGACCTTCTGGTAGGGAGTCATGAGTGGCAAGACTCCACCAAAATCATACTGAATCCTGGAAACAATGACTTTGGTGGCTCCACCTTCAATAGACCTGCTGAAATCATCATTCCAGCCGTACCTGGCGCAGGAACCATCGTGGATTTCTTGCATATTAAATCCATCAACGCTCTTTATATTTTGCGCACAGGTGATGGCAAATCATATGGCACCGTTTTTTACCAGGGAATGTGGCTGCAAAAATTTGACCTCAATTCCAGAGCAAGCTCGGTCGTATATGCCAATAAAGATTGGCTTCAAAATAATCGCAGATGGCACACTTGGATTGTTGAGAAAGATGGATTCATAAAGAGTGATTTCGGAGATTCCATAGCAATACCGATAGAATAATATTACTCCGATTTAGGCTCCAATCAATCAAAGAACGCCACAACTGGCGCAGCCACTACGCCATGGCGGTGATCGAACTCGGCAAGGCAGTCGCCAGCGCACGGGCCCGCAGAAAAAATTCCTGTTGTGTCAGGCGCCGTGCTGGCGGTCCTGCAACCACCGGATCAGGTCATCGACCGGCATCGGCTTGGCGATCAGGTAGCCTTGCACGCTGCCACAACCCATGTCGCGCATCATGGCCAGTTCGGCATCCGTCTCGACACCTTCGGCAACAGTGCTGAGCGAGAGCTTCTGGGCCATGGCCATGCTGCTTTCCAGGATGGCACGGGCCGCCGGATCCTGGCCGCCACGGTTCACAAAACTCCGGTCGAGCTTCATTTCAGTGAACGGGATGCGCCCGAGTTGTTCGAACGATGAATAGCCGATTCCGAAGTCGTCGATCGACAAGCCGAATCCCTTGAGTCGCAAACGCGTGAGCACATCGAGTGCGATGGCGACGTCCTTGGTGACGCCGGTCTCGGTGACCTCCAGGATGATGTCGGCAGGCCGCAAACCAACGGCTTCGGCCGAACGCAACATCAGGTCGGGCAGGCTCAGGTCATCGAGCCACAGGGCCGACAGGTTGACCGACACCGTCAACCCGAACCCGGCCGCGTGCAGCCTTGCGCCATCCTCCAGGGCGCGGGCCAGCAACACCCCGGACAACTCGCCGATCAGACCGGCATTTTCGGCCATCACGATGAAGAGGTCAGGCGGCACCATGCTGCCGTCCGCCTGCCGCCAACGCGCCAGGGCCTCCACGCCTTCCGGCGCCAGCGTCAGCGCATTCACCTTGGGCTGCAGCCAGACCGAAAATTCGTTCCGTGCGATGCCGGCGCGGATCGCCTCGGGGCTCAGGGCTGCGCCATGGCGCGCCAGCCGCCGGTCAACCGGCAGGCTGGAAGACAGCTGCAACAACTCGCGCATCGCGTGTGGCGTGGCCGGCTTCTGGATCTGCCCCAACACGCTCAGCCCCTGCAGGGCGGCCAGTTTGCTGACTGTGTTCAGGATCTGGCGGTCTGCACCGCTCATCAGGATCAGGCCACCCCGGAATCCACTCTGGCCGAATCGCCGGATCATCTCGACGCCGTCCATCTCGGGCATGTTCAGGTCGAAAACGACCACGCCAAACTGCTCGGCGCGGCGGTTCATCAGCATGATCGCCTCGATGCCGTTGCGGGCCGTGAACACCTCCCCCACACCGATGGCGGCCAGCATCTGTTTCATCTGCATCAGAACCACCGGGTCATCGTCCACCACAAGTACGGATGCCACCAGGGTATTGCCCGCCGGTTCTGGTTCGAGCGGTGCGGGCGCCGAGACCGCGTCGCCGTCGTCCAGCAAGCTGGCCGCCGAGCGCACGCGCTCCATCGCGCGGCGCAGCTGTTCGATCCAGCTGGCCGGGTTCAGGGCCGGCGTGGCGCGCGCGGCATCCTCCAGCTTTTGGGCCAGGTCGGCGTATTGCAGTGCCCCGACGGTTCGCGCTGCCGAACGCTGCCTGTGCATCTCGCGAACCAGTGCGGCCGGGGATCCATCGTGGTCCGACAAGGCATCCAGGCCCGCCGTGGTGGACTCCAGAAAGGTGACCAGCAGCGCACTCGCCTGCGTGGTGCTGACACGCCCGAGCACCCGGTAAAGGTGGTCCAGATCAAGCACCTCGGCGCCGGCATCCTGCAGTCGCCTTGCCGGCTTGGGAGCTGGCGCCAGGGTGCCCGCACGAAGCGGGCCGAGCCAGCGCTGCAGCATTGCCGCCAAACCATCGAGCGAGATCGGCTTGGCCAGCACATCGTCGATTCCCGCAGCCAGGCAGCCAGCCCGCTCCTCGCCGATCACCGCGGCGCTCTGCGCGATGATCGGGACCCGCTCGCCGCCCGGTGCTTCCTGGCTTCGGATGGCGCGGGCCAAGTCGAATCCGTCCATGACCGGCATGTCCAGGTCGGTCAGGACGAGGTCAAAGCGGCGGCCCTTCCAACTGGCCAGCGCGGCTGCGCCATCCTCGACCACCAGGGCATCGCAGTCCAGACTGGCCAACTGCAGCTTGAGCACCGCCTGGTTGGGCCCATGGTCCTCCGCAACCAGCACCATCGGACGGGTGGCGAAAAGCGGGCCCTGGCGCAACTGCAGCCGCGCTGGCGACGCCGCCGCGGTCGCCCGTGCGCCGGCATGCGCCTGCACCAGGTCGACCCAGAACGTGCTGCCCTCGTCGGGCCATGATTCGTAACCGATGGCGCCACCCATCGCATCCACCAAGCGCTTGGTAATCACCAGGCCGATACCCGTGCCTTCGACAACACCGCGTTCGGCGCCAAGTCGATCGAAGGCCGAGAAGATGCGGCCCGCGCGCTCCGGGGAAATGCCGAAACCAGTGTCGCGGACGTCGACCCGGACCATCGCTTCGCCGGTGGCACTGGTGGCCGGGCGACGCAAGCTCCTGACACGCACGGTGCCGTCGGGCCGGTTGTACTTGATGGCATTGGACAGAAGGTTGATGATGACCTGGCGCAGGCGGACCGCATCGGCCAGCACCATGGCGTTGCGCGCATCACCGCCGGAATACACGATCCGGATGCCCTGCTTGGCCGCGAGGGGCGCCACCAGGGACAGGCTTTCGTTGATCACCGCGTCAAGCGACACCCGGGCCATGGACAGCTCCAGGTGCCCGGCCTCCACCCGTCCCAGATCGATCAGGTCGTCCACCAGCGACAACAAGTGCTGACCCGCCCGCTCGATCTCGCCCGCGTTGTCGCTGGCCGACTGCGGCACGTTCGCATCCGAACGCAACAGTTGGGAAAACCCGAGGATGGCATTCAGCGGCGTGCGCAGCTCATGGCTCACGCTGGCCAGAAACGCGCTCTTGGCCCGGTTCGCCCGTTCAGACTCTTCCTTGGCCAGCAGCAGGGCGCTTTCGGCCTGCTTGCGGTCGGTGATGTCGACGCCGAACACATACACGCTGGCACCCAGGGGATCGGTCTTGACACCCGGCACGTGGGTGACTTGCAGGTCCACCCGGCTGCGCGTGGCAGTGGCAGGATAGGTCTGCGTGGACACCGCCGGCTCGCCGCGCCGGGCGCGCTCCATGTCCGGCAGGTTGTCGCGGTAACGTGCATCACCCAGCACGTCACGCATGTGCGCCCCCACGATGCTGCCCACGGTGCGGCCCATCAACCGGGCCAGCCGCTCGTTCACGTAGGCATAGACGCAATCCTTGTCGACCTCTGCCACATACCCGGGAAACGCGTCCATCAAGGCGCGTTGCGCCATGTCGCTGTCGCGCAGGGCGCGCAGGGCCTGCTCTTCGCGGGTGATGTCGCGAAAGCTCCAGACGCGCGTCGGGCCCAGGCCATTCTTCATGGGGGCACTGCGGCGCAACAGGACGCGCCCGTCGCGCAACACCACCCGGTCCTCGTGCGGTATGTCCATCCCCAGGATGGCATTGATCCGCTGGACCTCCTCATCAGGATTCACAAACAGCTTGCGTGCCGCCGCAATCACATCCTCGCGCCGTGTGCCAGCCGCCGATTCCGCGGGAATTTCCCACATCTCGAAAAATCGGTCGTTGGCGAACAGCAGGTGGCCATCCGGGTCGCTCGCGTCATACGCGAACATGCCGTCGTTCGTGGCATTGAAAGTGCGCCGGAGGTTTTCCAGGCTGGTCGCCAGGGCGACACGTGTTGCGTCCTGTTCAGTGATGTCCCGCGTGACGGCGATCACACCGCGCAGACCCGATTGCGGCATCACGAATGGCGTCAAGGTGGTCTCCAGGAACCTGGGGCCGGCCCCTTGCAAATTGAGCAGCCCCCGCAGTACCTTGGGCTGCTGCGTTGCAATACAGTTGCGCGCCTCCGCCGTACGCTCTTCGCTCATCAGTTCGGGCAGGACTTGCTCGGCTGTGCGCCCGATGACCTGGGCGCGGGGGTGCCCGAATTGCCGACACCACGCATCGTTGACCATCAGGCAGGTGCCGTCCTGGTCGATCATGCTGATTACGTCGTTGACCGAATTGACCACGAACTCGGCCTGGCGCAATGCGTCCTGGGTGCTGCCGATCATGGCCAGCGCATGCTGGGCGGCAATACGTTCGGTGACGTCCTGCACCGTACCCAGCACCCGTACGGCCTTGCCCGTAGCGTCGAACTCCACCTCGTCGACACCACGGATCTCGCAGACACTGCCGTCTGGCCGGCAAACCCGGTAATGGCAGTCGTACTTGGCCTCGCCCCGCAGGGCCGCATCCCATAGTGCCTGCTGGCGCGCACGGTCGTCCGGGTGCACACCAGCGTGAAACAGCGCAGCGGTCGGGGCCACGCTTTGTGGCTCCAGGCCCCACAGGCGGAAGTGCTCGTCCGACCACTGCAGCGAGCCCGTCACCGGATCCCAGTCGCAACTGCCCAGCCGCGCCAGCCGCTCGGCGCGTCCCAGTTGTTCGTGGCTGCGCTGCAGGGCTGCGAGCCGCTGGGCGTCGGCGGCCCGCAATGCCACATTGCCACGCACTGCGCGGTGGGCGCGCACGGCCACTATGCCCATGAAGACCAAAAACATCAGCAGCGCCAGACCCTGGGCCATGCTGACCTGGCTCCCATGGGTGAACAGGCGCGCGGTCAGGACGACGACCAGGACCAGCGCCAGTGCCAGCGCCAGTGCCAGTGACCCCGAAATGGCGACCGGCCAGGTGGCCGCATGCTGGCGCGCCTGCTCCTGGCGCATCAGCGCATCTGTGGCGGCGCCCAGTTCCAGGGCAGATGGCTCAGTGGTGTTCCGGGTCACGGTACATGCGCCTTGTTTGTCTGCCGCAGCCCCACAAACAGCAACAACGGCGTCAGGCCGTCGACGGAACGAGAAAGTCCTGGCTGATGTGCATGCCCAGATCGTTCACGCGGTCGAGGAACTGGGTCAGGTAGGCATGCAAGCCGGTGGCCAGGATCTCGTCGATGCGCCCGTATTTCAGTTCCGAACGCAGCTTGCCAGCGCGGCGCTGGGTCTCGCTGTTCGGGTCGCTCGCCACCATCGCCAGGTTGCCCACGACCTCGTTCAGACTGGCATGCAGCGATCGCGGCATGTCCGGGCGCAGGATCAGCAGCTCGGCCACCCGCTCGGGTTTGATCACGTCGCGGTACACCTTGCGGTAGATCTCGAAACCGGACACGCTGCGCAGGATTGCGCTCCAATGGTAGAAGTCGTACTCTTGGTCCTTCTCGCTGGCGGTGCCGAAGAAGTCGCTCTCGACTGCGTGGAATTTCACGTCCACCAGGCGCGCCGTGTTGTCAGCGCGCTCCAGGAAAGTCCCCAGGCGCATGAAATAAAGGGCTTCGTCCATCAGCATGGTGCCCACCGTCACCCCGCGTGACAGGTGCGAGCGGAACTTCACCCATTCGAAAAACTGGCCGGGGTCGCGCTCGAATTCGCCGGCCTTGATCATGCGCCGCACTTCCAGCCAGGTCTGGTTCTGCGTCTCCCAGACCTCGGTGGTCAGGGTACCCCGGACGGCCCGCGCATTCTCGCGCGCCGCCCCCAGGCACGATACGATGCTGGACGGGTTGGTCTCGTCCTTGACCATGAAGTCCATCACATCCCTGGCACGAATATCACCATAACGCTTGGTGTAATTGGGCAGCAGTTCGCTGATGCTGATCAGGCCTTGCCAGCCGACCAGGGCAACGGCTTCGGACTGGGGCAGCAAGGAGGTCTGGTAGTTGACGTCCAGCATGCGGGCGGTGTTCTCGGCGCGTTCGGTGTAGCGGGACATCCAGAACAGGTGGTCGGCAGTACGGCTCAGCATGCGCGCTCCTCGGGGATTCGATTGCAGTTGTTCATACTTCCAGCACCCAGGTGTCCTTGGTGCCGCCACCCTGGGACGAGTTGACCACCAGAGAGCCATCCTTGAGGGCGACACGTGTCAAGCCGCCGGGCACCATCTGCACTGTCTTGCCACTGAGCACGTAGGGCCGCAGGTCGATGTGCCGGGGCGCAATGCCGCTCTCCACAAAGGTCGGGCAACTCGACAGGCTCAGTGTGGGCTGCGCGATGTAACCACCCGGGTTGGCGCGCACGGCGTGACCAAACTCCTCGATCTCTGCCTTGGTGGCGGCCGGCCCCACCAGCATGCCGTAACCGCCGGCACCATGCACCTCTTTGACCACGAGGTGCTTCAGGTTGGCGAGGGTGTAGGCCAGGTCCTCGGGGTTGCGGCACATGTAGGTGGGCACGTTGTTGAGTATGGGCTTTTCGCCGAGGTAGAACTCGATCATCTTGGGCACGTAGGGATAGATCGACTTGTCGTCCGCCACGCCGGTGCCCACCGCATTGCAGATGGTGACGTGGCCGGCGCAATACGCGTCGAGCAGCCCGGCGCAGCCCAGGGTGGAATCGGCGCGGAACACCTGCGGGTCGAGGAAGTCATCGTCCACGCGCCGGTAGATCACGTCGACCCGCTTCGGGCCCCGCGTGGTGCGCATGTAGATGAACCGGTCGCGGGCGAACAGGTCCTGCCCCTCCACCAGTTCGACGCCCATCTGCTGGGCCAGGAAGGCATGTTCGAAATAGGCACTGTTGTGCATGCCGGGGGTCAGCACAACCACCGTCGGTTCGGCGGTGGTGGCGGGGCTCGACGCACGCAGGGTTTCGAGCAGCAAGTCGGGGTAATGCGCGACCGGTGCCACGCGGTGCGCGCTGAACAGCTCCGGAAACAGCCGCATCATCATCTTGCGGTCTTCGAGCATGTAACTCACCCCGCTGGGCACACGCAGGTTGTCCTCGAGAACATAGTATTCACCCTCGCCCTTGGCGTTCGGGGCACGCACGATGTCGACGCCCGAAATATGCGAATACACATCCCCTGGCAGGTTGACGCCGACCATCTCGGGCCGAAACTGCGCGTTCTTGAGCACCTGCTCGGCGGGGATCAGGCCGGCCTTGAGGATCTCCTGGCCGTGGTACACGTCATGGATGAAGCGGTTGAGGGCCTGCACCCGCTGCACCAGGCCTTTCTCCAGGCGGGACCACTCTGCAGCCGGAATGATGCGGGGGATGAGGTCGAAGGGGATGAGGCGTTCGGTGCCGGCACCGTCTTCGTCCTTCGAACCGTAGACCGCAAAGGTGATGCCTACGCGCCGGAAGATGAGCTCGGCTTCTTCACGGCGCTTGGCCATCATGTCGCCAGGCTGGCGGGCCAGCCATTCGTCGTAGATCTTGTAGTGCTCCCGGATCTGCTTGCCGCCGGAGAAGAACTCGTAGGGCATCACCGTGTACATCTCGTCGAATTTGTGCATGAACTAATTTCTCCTGGCAACAGCTTAGCAAGTTTCAAACCAAACCAGGTTGCGCGGCGTCACAAAGTCGCAACGTCACGCCCCATCAGGGTGCGATGTGGTGCCAATACCGCAAGCCCTCCAGCCGCTGGCAACGCACCACCATGGGATCTGCCGAGTACCAGGTCGCCGCCCCACAATGGGGCGAATCGAGCACCGCAATGTTCCGCTCACGGTAGCGCGCCATGGGCGCTTCGGCCGGGTGCCCGAACCGGTTGCGGTAGCCGGACTGGACCAGCACCATGCGCGGCGCCACTGCGTCCAGGAATTCCGCGCTGCTCGAAGTCTTGCTGCCATGGTGCGGCGCCAGCAACACGTCCGCCCGCACAGGTGCTGCGTCGGCCACCAGGCGCGCCTCTTGCGGGCGCTCGATGTCGCCCACCAGCAGCGCGACCCGTGCCGGCTTGTCCGGGCCGCCGGACAGGCCGGCGATACGCAACACGCAGGACAGCGCATTGGGCCGGGCCGGCGCCAGGTAGCTGGCTGGCAGCGGATGCAGGATCGTGAATTCGACGCCGTCCCAGTTCCAGCTCTGGCCGGCCACGCAGCGCTGCACCGGCCGCAGGGCTTGCAAGGCATGGTCGTCCTCCACCGAACTGAGCAGGCCCGCCGACGGGTGCATGCCCAGCACCGCCACCGCGCCCCCGACATGGTCGTTGTCGCGGTGGCTCAGCACGACGGTGTCCAGGCGCAGGTCCAGTGCCCGCAACAGCGGTACCAGCACCCGGTGGCCGGCGTCGCTTTCGCGCGAAAACCGCGGCCCGGCGTCATACAGCAGCGCATGTCGGGCAGTCTGGACCAACACGGCGTTGCCCTGTCCGATGTCGGCTGCCAGCAGACTGAACTCTCCTGGAGCCGGTCGGGGTGCCTGCCACAACAGCACCGGAAGCAGCAGCGGAAGCCCGGCCAGCCGCACCGACCACGGGGCACGCAGCACCAGCAACAAACCGCCGAGCACGCCTGCGGCGCCGGCCCAAAGCGGTGCCTGCGCGATCGACACCGTTGCCCATGGCCACTGCGCCAGCCACTGCAAGCAGGCCCCGAGGATCTCGATGCACCAGGCCGCCGCCATCCAGGCCGCAGGCGCCAGCACGCCGAGCATGGCGAGGGGCGTCACCACCAGGGTCACCCAGGGAATGGCAAGCAGATTGGCAACCAGACCCACTACCGACACCTGACCGAACAGCAACAGCGTCAGCGGCGTCAGGGCCACGGTGACCACACTCTGTTCGCGCAAAAGCGCGCGCACACGCCGCAAGGCGCCAGTGCCCGTTTGGGCCGCGTCAGCCGGCCCGGCCGCGAACAACACGCCCACAGCCACGAAACTGAGCCAGAACCCCGTCTGTGTCAGCGCCCAGGGGTCGATGGCAACCACGGCCGCACACACCAGCAACCACACCATGGGCCATGGCCACTGGCGCGCGGACAGCCGCAGCAGGCCGACGGTGGCCAGCATCCAGACCGTGCGCTGGGACGGAATACCCCAGCCGCTGAACACTGCATAACAGAAGGCCAGCAGCATGCCACCCACCAGCGCCGCGTGGGGCGCTGGCACACGCAGGCACAACCATGACGAACGCCGCCACAGCGCGCCCACCAGGGCCGCCGCAAGCCAGGCGAACATCGTGACATGCAAGCCGGAAATGCTCATGAGATGCGCCACGCCGGTGGCACGGAAGACATCCCAGTCGGCGCGGTCGATGGCGTTCTGGTCGCCCACGACCAGCGCGGCGATGAGGCCGGCCGCCCGGCGTTCGCCCACGCGCAGCAGGATCCGGTCACGCACAAGCTGGCGGGCCAGTTCCACCGGATGGCGGCCGGTCTGACCCAGCCGTTCGGCCGGCACGTCGGAGGAACTGGCGCGCACATAGCCCGCGGCCTGCAGGCCCTGTTCCCACATCCAGAGCTCGTAATCGAATCCGTGCGGATTGCTGTTGCCGTGGGGCGCCTTGAGCCGCACCGTCATCTGCCAGCGCTCGCCAGCGGCCAAGGCCACAGGCTGGCGCTGCAAGTCGAGCGATGCGCCATCGGCGGCGGGGCCCGGATTGCCGGTGTACCAGCCCAGGGACAAGCCACGTGGCAGTTGCACCGGCTGGCCATCGAGGAATGCGGCTTCGACCGACAGGCGAAAGCGTACGCCCGCCTCGCTCCATTGGGGCATGGCGGCAATGACTCCGGTGACGCGGATGTCACGGCCCTCCAGCGCCGGGGCAAGCGCCTGTGACTGGTACGCTGCCGCGCGAACGCCGGTCAGGGCAAATGCCATGGCCGCGCTGGCCAGCATGACGAGGACAAAACGGCCAGCGTATCCGCCTGGCCGGCGGACCCACCACGCAAGCGCGCCCGCTCCGAGTGCGAGCAGCAGGGCATACAGCTGCCAGCCCCACAACGCGGACTGCAGCATCTGGCAGGCGCTGCCCAAGAGCAGACCGGACAACCCGGCTGGGAGCCAGCGGGCCAGAGTCTCATGGTGTGCATGCGGGCTGTGCATGGGCCCATGCTACGCGGGTCGGATCGTCGGCTGCAGGCGTGCTTCCGGGTTTCCGTCAAATGGCAATCTCGCCCAGCCGTTGCCGCCACAGGTTCCAGGACCGACCGATCTGGCCGTCATTCGCGGCAGCGGCCAGCTGCGCCTCCTGCTCGGTCAGGTAGTTGACCGGGCCCATGGCCATGGCCTGGATCTGCAACCTGGCATTGGTTTCGGCATAGATTGCCCGGTACACCACCTGCTCGATCGAGCCGCCAACGACGGTGGAGCCATGGCCACGCATCAGCACGCACGTCTGCGGGCCCAGGGCCTGCGCCAGCGCCACGCCCAGTGCCGGATTGCGAATCAGCATGTCGGTGTCGCCGCCGGTGTCGCGGATCTCGAACTGTGCCGACCCGCTGCCCAGGAACCCCGCCATGTGGAAGATCGGACGCAGACGGTGCCCGGTGACGCCGAAGGGAATGACGCCGGCAGAATGGCTGTGCACCACGGCCACCACATCCGGACGGGCGCGGTAGATCTCGCTGTGGATGAAGCGCTCCAGGTAGGGCCGCTCGACGGTCTCGGACACCGCATTGCCATCCAGGTCGTAACAGACGATGTCGGAGCGCACCACCAGCCCGGGCGCCCGGTTGCACGACAGCAGGAACACGCCCGGCGCGCTGTCGTGGCGCACACTGGCATGGCCCAGGCCATCAACAATACCCTGGTCATACAGGATGCGGTTGGCGATAACGAGTGTTTCGACGAGGGTGGGGTTGGGGGTGGCGACGGGCATGGCCACAGGGTAGCTGGAAAAAAGCCCGGGCATGCTCTCGTTTTCCCGAATGAGGGAACGCATTCTTCGCCAGACCACCGGGGATCATTCGCTCGCCATAAGTAGTCGCCCCAAAATTGCGCTCACCTCATCCGTGCGACCAGACATGGGCACAGCGAGCAAAGCGACCTCTACTCGCCGCAATCCGTGCCGAACACTCGCCCGCGAAAGTACGCGTCCTTGATCGCTCAGCAATTGCCATTTATCGTAGGGTGTTGGGTAGGCAAGGCATGCGACAACCCGCGGCGTGTCAAACAAGCTGCTGTATGCGAGCACTTGAAGCAAATCTTCTCGATGTTGGGTCTGCCAATCGTGTTCGCCCTTGCCAAAACCGCCGTAACCCACCAGTTGCGCGTGGCGCTTGTACTTGGCATCAATGACGAGTGTCACGTCGGCACGGTGAATTACCACATCAGGAATTAGCGAACGCTGCGTGCCCATTCGCTGAGGTTTCCAGTGAAGATTGACCACTGTTTCGCGGCAGCGACCGGTGGTTACTCTTGCTTGAAATCGTCTGGCTGTAGCCTCGGCTATAGATTCGATCCAGGCCTCAAAGAAGATTGCCATGTCCATGCGCCATGGGAGGCCGGCCAGGTCGCTGGACCCACCCAAACCCCGTTCGTCGACGCACCACTGTATGGCTTCAAGGCCTTGACGAAAAACCTCGGTTGAGACATTGGCCTTGAGGAGTTGCCATCCGCGGGTTGGCGGACTTGGTGCAAAAGCACGCAACCGGACAAGCAAGGCGTCGCAGCGCTGTAGGAGGTGCACGACTGCAATGTGCCTGCCACGCTGTGTTCGCAGCGCGTCTTGGTGTCGCAATACTGTCCAATGCATAGCACTGAGCAATTGTTTGTCAGGTAGCAAATTGGGAAATCTGCACGGTATCGTCAAGCACTGGCCCAACGCCAAATGGTTCATCGCATATCGGCTCCAATCGACTTGCCCTTTAGGCACGTCCAAAAGCGCTTCATCCATCTCAAAGCGCCGCGAGGTTTGCTTGAGCAACTTCTCAATTCGCATCAAGACCGTGGCACTGAGCACCCAGGCAGGGATCTGACGGTCAGAATTCGGCACCATGCGAGGCAAAGGCAGAATCTCCGGGGTTATCCGAAAGCCCGTCCCAACCAACATGTCGCCTGCGCTGCTCCAGGCAAAGCGCGGCTCAACGACCAGGCCAAGTTCCGGCTTGGCCGACATAGGCGATAACAACGGCAGCGCACCAATTCGCGTGTCGGATTCCAGCCATATGCCGATGTCACCGCGCACACCTCCCACCTGCCCATGAACGCCGAAATCCCCTAGGATTCCCCGGTTCATCTCCAGGAAATTTTCGCCACGGCGCTGTGCCAAATCCCCCGACCTTCGCTTGTCGATACCCGGCTCCAACAACCAATCTGTTGCTGACACAAAGACCCTGGCGCTATCCTGGATGCGCCTAACTGGGTTGGATAAGTGAACGCGACTCACGGTCAGGAGTCAAGGCTCTCGACATACGCATGGATTTCGTCGCCAAAACCGCTAACCTGACCTTGTGCGAGATACTCCAGCAGCAGCGGTTTGAGCTCGGTTTGCAGCTTGGTCTTTGCCTTCTCCTCGTCTTGCTCCATGAAATACGCATGCCCTGGAAGCAAGTTGAATGTGTCGTCGCCGGCATGCGCAACGAACAGATCAAGCAGCTGCGCAAATTTTTCTCGCATCAAGCTGCATGACCGGGCATCCTCGACCAACACCTTCAAGCTCGGCCAGACCGGGAAGAATGCAAATCGTCGTCGCACAGCCACATCCAATAGCGCAATACTTCGATCTGCCGTATTCATTGTTCCCAGAACGTGCAGATTGCTCGGCAACCGCAAAGTAGAACCATCAATTTCATCGAATTGGTGATCGAGTTCCACTTGGCGATTTGGGTCCCCCGGCTCAAAAAGATGAAGCGCTTCCCCAAGGACCTTGGCCAAATCCGCCCGGTTGATTTCGTCGATGACAAGGAGATACGGTTTGGGGTAGCAAGCGGCGGCTTTTTGCACCGCCTTGACCAACTGGCCGCCAACAGCCTTGAAATAGAAACCCTGGCCTTGTGGATCCTTGATCGGTCGCAACCCGCCCACAAACGACTCATACGTTGTACCGGCGTGAAACTGAATCAAATGACCATTGCCGGCATATTGGTCCGCCAGCAGTTCCTTTGCCAGGTGTGTTTTACCAGTACCTGGCGGCCCCTCAAGCACCACAAATCGGCGGTATCCGAGCAATTCGGCGGTGCGTCCAGCTGACGGTGACGGCAGCAGGTGCGCCAGCCACTGCATACGAATCGCCTGGGCTTCCTTTTCAGTGGCTTGTTTACGATCAATACCCCGCTCATCCATGAAAAGGTCCAGGAACGAAGTCAAAGAAGCCAATTGCGCCGCGCGATCACCATCGGAGCCTGAGCCTTCTGCTGCATGGCAAGCGTACAGGACCGAACCGCACCGGCGAAGAGATTGGGCCCATCGATCCAACTTTGATTTGACGAGCTGGGGCAATTCCAGATCTGTTCGAACTGGATCGCGCTTGCTCCATGTGAAGCCGCCGTCGGGACAAGACGCGACCCATCGTGCGATCGCACGGCACCGACGCGCATGCCCTGGCCTACCCAGCACCAAGTCATCAGGGGCAATTGATTGTGTACCGACGACCATCCCAACTAGACCGGGGCCATTTTCGTCTGCGGGAAAAATTACGAAACTCATGCCCCCATACGTCCCAGATGTGTCCTGGCCTGGCGCGATCAACGCCACGTAGGGCACAGCACCATCTTTCGAATCTGAATTGACCCGCAACTGAAAGCGCGTTTCCTCTGGGCTGCGCTTGGTTTCAAAGTCTTTGATGCGGTTGTACCGGCTCTTCAGGTCGGAGTTGAATGCAAGACGGATTGCAGCTTCATCCCAATCTTGGCGCGGCGTGTTCACAACAGCAAGTATCTTTTCCATCGTAAACCCTTGAAGCATTGCATTCGCAAACGCCTCGATCCTATTGCAAGTCAGCCAACGCCCCAGACGCAGCCATGCCGACAAACCGACAAAGTCGACCGAACATTCGCCGCACGGGCGAACTCTCATGCATGGCACGACGCATGCTTGGCTCCAATATTGCTAGTATCCGGGGACTACCGCGCTGATTGCGGCCTCCCACGGCCGCCACCACGCTGCCCAACCCGAGACCACGAATGTCGATCCACGCCGCCCTGCACCACGTCACCCACTACAGTTACGACCGCCTGGTGGCCCTCGGGCCCCAGGTGATCCGCCTACGCCCTGCCCCGCATTGCCGCAGCAAGATCGTGTCGTATTCGCTCAAGATCGAGCCGGCCGGGCACTTCATCAACTGGCAGCAGGACCCGTTCGCCAACTACCAGGCGCGACTGGTCTTCCCCGAAAAGGCGCGCGAGCTCAAGGTGACGGTGGATGTGGTGATGGACATGGCCGTGTACAACCCGTTCGACTTCTTCCTGGAGCCGTCCGCCGAAAAGTACCCTTTCAACTACGACAAGCTGCTGGAGCAGGAGTTGGCCCCGTACCTGGCGGCCGATCCGCTGAACGACGAGCTCTCGGCCTGCCTGGCGCGCATCGACCTGACCGAGCGGCGCAGCATCGACTTCCTGGTGGCGGTCAACCAGATGGTTCACCACGACATCCGTTACCTGATCCGCATGGAGCCGGGGGTGCAGACCCCTCAGGAGACCCTCACCCTGAAATCCGGCTCCTGCCGCGACTCAGCCTGGCTGCTGGTACAACTGCTGCGCCACTGCGGCCTTGCGGCGCGTTTTGTGTCGGGCTACCTGATCCAGTTGGCGCCCGATGTCAAGGCCCTGGACGGCCCCAGCGGCACCGAGGTCGACTTCACCGACCTGCACGCCTGGTGCGAGGTCTACCTGCCCGGCGCGGGCTGGGTCGGCCTGGACGCCACCTCGGGCCTGCTTGCCGGCGAAGGGCATATTCCCCTGGCCTGCACGCCGCAGCCCTCGGGCGCGGCGCCCATCGAAGGTGGCGTGGACAAGGCCGAAGTGACGTTCCACCACGCAATGAAGGTGAGCCGGATCCATGAGTCGCCTCGCGTCACCAAGCCCTACACCGATGCGCAATGGGCCGACGTAATGGCGCTGGGCGCCAAGGTCGACGCCGACCTTGTGCACGAGGATGTGCGCCTGACCATGGGCGGCGAGCCGACGTTTGTGGCAGTCAGCGACCGCGATGCCGCGGAATGGAACACCGACGCCCTCGGGCCGACCAAACGCGCCTTCGCCACGGAACTGGTGCACAGGCTGCGCACCGAATACGGACGAGGTGGGTTCCTGCATTTCGGCCAGGGCAAGTGGTACCCGGGCGAACAGCTGCCGCGCTGGGCGCTGAACATCTACTGGCGCGCGGACAAACAACCGGTGTGGCGCAATCCGGCCCTGTTTGCCGACGAACGCGTGCCCACCCACTACACCAGCGCCGACGCCAAACGCTTTGTCGACGGCCTCACAACACGGCTGGGCCTGAGCGGCCAAACCATCCAGCCGGGTTACGAGGATGCCTGGTACTACCTGTGGCGCGAACGCCGCCTGCCGGTGAACGTGGACCCGTTCGACTCCAAACTCGACGACGAAATGGAGCGCTCGCGCTTGCGCCGCGTGTTCGAACAGAAACTCGATGCGGTGGTGGGTTACGTGTTGCCGATCAAGGTGGGTGAAGGCCCACGCCTGGGTGGCCCGGTCTGGACCACCGGCCCGTGGTTCCTGCGCGACGAGCGCATGTACCTGATGCCGGGCGATTCGCCCATGGGGCTGCGCCTGCCACTGGACTCCCTGCCCTGGGTCAGCAAGGCCGATTTCCCGTACATGGTCGAGCAGGATCCGACGACGCCACGCCCCGACCTCCAGGGCCACGGGGTGTTTGCCAGCCGTTATGAAACCGATGCCGGCGCGCGCGACGCGCTGGGCGATGCGGCAGTGGCTGGGGCGCACAGCCCGGCGGCCTACCTGGCCGGGTCCGGCCCGATGCAGGAAGCCACACGCAGGCTGCAGGTTCCTGCAGCTGCAGCGGGAGCAGCGGGCACTGCGGGCCCTTCCAGCGCAACCAGCACAACCAGCACAACAGATGGTTCCGCCCGGGCGGGAGGCAACGGGGCTGCCGCCGACCACGCGCAGAGCCACCTGCAAAGCGAACCTGCCGGCTTCGTGCGTTCGCCCGAGCGCCACGAATCCGCCCACTGGGTCAGCCGCACCGCACTGTGCGTGGAAGTGCGTGACCCGCGCCGCGCCAGCGGCCCCAAGGCCGAGGCGGTCGGGGTCAAGTCGGGCGTGTTGTATGTCTTCATGCCCCCGCTGGAAAAGCTGGAAGACTACCTCGACCTGCTGGCCGCCATCGAGGCCACCGCGCAGGCCCAGGGTGTCCAGCTGGTGCTCGAAGGTTACCCGCCGCCGCGTGACCCGCGCCTGAAGCTGTTGCAGGTCACACCCGATCCGGGCGTCATCGAGGTCAACATCCACCCGGTGAGCAACTGGGGCGAGTTGGTGAAGAACACCGAGTTCCTTTACCAGGCGGCATTTGAGTCGCGCCTGTCGGCCGAAAAATTCATGACCGACGGCCGGCACACCGGCACGGGCGGCGGCAACCACTTCGTGATGGGCGGCGCGACGCCCGCAGACAGCCCGTTCCTGCGCAACCCCGAGTTGCTGGCAAGCCTGTTGTTGTACTGGCACAACCACCCCAGCCTGAGTTACCTCTTCAGCGGCATGTTCGTGGGGCCCACCAGCCAGTCGCCGCGGGTGGATGAAGCGCGCAACGACCAGTTGTACGAACTCGAAATCGCCTTGCAGGAAATCCACCGCAACCGCGAGAAACACGGCCAGACCATGCCGCCCTGGCTGGTCGACCGAACCCTGCGCAACATTCTGATCGACGTCACCGGCAACACCCACCGCAGCGAGTTCTCGATCGACAAGATGTATTCGCCCGACTCGGCTACCGGTCGCCTGGGCCTGCTGGAACTGCGCGCCTTCGAAATGCCGCCGCACGCCCGCATGAGCATCGCCCAGCAGCTGCTGCTGCGCGCCATGGTGGTGCGGTTCTGGAAAAAGCCCTACCAGGAAAACCCGACCCGCTGGGGCACCGCGCTGCACGACCGCTTCCTGCTGCCGACCTTCATCCGCATGGATTTCGAGGACATCATCGCCGAGATGCAGGAGGCCGGTTTCGGGTTCGACCCGGCGTGGTTCGCGCCGCACCTGGAGTTCCGCTTCCCGCTGCTGGGCACGGTGCAATCGGCCGGCATCGAGCTGACCCTGCGCAACGCGCTGGAGCCCTGGCATGTCATGGGCGAGGAAGGCGCACCCGGCGGCACAGCCCGCTACGTCGACTCCTCGCTGGAACGCGTCGAAGTGCGCGTCACCGGCCTCAACGAGAGCCGTTACGTGGTCACCTGCAACGGCCGCGCACTGCCGCTCCAAAGCACCGGCACCACAGGCGAGTTCGTCGCCGGCGTGCGTTACAAGGCCTGGAGCCCGCCGTCTGCACTGCATCCGTCGATTGGCACCCATGTGCCGCTGGTGTTCGACATCGTCGACACCTGGATGAAACGCTCCATTGGCGGCTGCCAGTACCACGTGGCACACCCCGGCGGCCTGAGTTACGAGAGTTTCCCGGTCAATGCCAACGAGGCAGAAAGCCGGCGCCTGTCGCGCTTCGTCGCCATGGGGCACACGCCGGGCAGCATGCACGTCCCAGCCGCCACGATCGATGTCGCGGCCAGCCGCGAGTTCCCGTTCACCCTGGACTTGCGCCGCGTGCCTTGAGGTAAGCTGGCGCGATGCTGCACGCCCCCGAACCGGACAAGATGCCTGGGCCCCTGGCCCCCAGCGCCGCCACCGGCCATTTCGACGAATTGCGCGGTGGCTCGGCCGGGAATCTGGCTGCACACTGGGCTGCATTCTTCGGCCACGCAGGGGCCAATGACCCGGCCGAACTCAACCGGCGCAGCGCCAGCCTGGAACACCAGGTACGCGACAACGGCGTCACCTACAACGTCTATGCCGACGCCGGCGGGCCCCAGCGGCCCTGGTCCCTCGACCTGTTTCCCCTGATCCTCACCCCCGAGAGCTGGAGGAGTATCGAGACCGGCGTGTTGCAACGGGTGCGCCTGCTCGACCAAGTGATGGCCGATGTCTACGGCCCGCAGCAGTTGCTGGCCCGCGGCCTGTTGCCGCCAGCCCTGGTGCAGGGCCACCCGGGCTACCTGCGCCCCATGCACGGCGCGCCGCCGGTGGGCGGCACCCACCTGCATATTGCCGCGTTTGACCTGGCGCGCGGGCCGGACGGCAACTGGTGGCTGGTGTCCCAGCGCACCCAGGCGCCGTCGGGTCTGGGTTACCTGCTGGAGAACCGGCTGGCGGTGTCGCGCCAGTTCCCGCAGGCCTTCGAGAACATGCATGTGCAGCGCCTGGCAGGCACCTACCGGGCGTTGATTGAGCACCTCAAGTCGATCAGCCCCGGCGGGCGCGACGCGCACATCGCGCTGCTCACCCCCGGCCCCTACAACGAGACCTACTTCGAGCACGCCTACCTGGCGCGCTACCTGGGGCTGACGCTGGTGGAGGGCGGCGACATGCTGGTGCGCGACCAGCGCCTGTACCTCAAGACGCTCAAGGGCCTGGTGCCGATCCACACGCTGCTCAAGCGCCTGGACGACCAGTTCCTCGATCCCCTGGAACTGCGCCCGGACTCCACGCTGGGGGTGCCCGGCCTGCTGCAGGCGGTACGCGCTGGCAACCTGCTGGTGGCCAATGCGCCTGGTTCCGATTTTCTGGAGTCTCCCGCCCTGTTGGGGTTTCTGCCCGGGCTGGCCCGCCATCTCCTGGGGGAAGATCTCGCGCTGCCAGCCCTGTCCACCTGGTGGTGCGGCGAGCGCAATGCGATGGAGGAAGTCCTGCCCCGGCTGTCTGAATGCGCCATCAAGCCAACCTATCCCGGGTCGGCCCAGCACGAAAGTTTCGACGCGGTCCTGGGGGGGGATCTGTCCCCGCGCGAACGCGACGAGTGGGCCGGTCGGATTGCCCGCCAAGGTGATGACCACACCGTCCAGGCCTACATGCCCTTGGCCCAGATGCCGACCTGGCAGCGCGATGGTGAACGTGATGGGCGCATCCAGCCGCGCTCGGTCATGTTGCGTGTTTTCGCGGTGGCCAACGGCCCGCAGTCCTGGCAGGTGCTGAGTGGCGGGCTGGCGCGCGTGGCACACGCCAATGCCGAAATCGCCACCATGCAGCGTGGCGGCAGCAGCGCCGACGTCTGGGTGATGACCCAGGGCCAGGTCGACCGCACCACGCTGCTGGCCCCGGCGCTGACACCGGGTGCTGTCGCGCAGCGCAAGCGGCTGGTCACCAGCCGGGCGGCCGAGAACCTTTACTGGCTGGGTCGCTACACCGAACGCACCGAAAACTCGATCGCCCTGGCACGGTTGGCTCTGGATTGCCTGAATGGCGAAGACCAGTCATCCGCTCCCCTGCTGACCTGGCTCGGCAAGATGGCCGTGGCAAACAGCCTGGTGCTCACCGGCGTTCCGTCGCCCATGCAGGCGCGCCGCGTGTTCGAGCGCTCGCTGATCGCCGGCCTGGGTGGCAACGCACCGGCCACCAGCGTGGGTTACACCCTGCGCGCGGTACGCATGGCCGGCTCATCGGTACGCGAACGACTGTCACAGGAGCACTGGAACCTGATCGTGCGGGCGCAGGAAGACCTGACCGACGCCTGCGATGCGCAGACCCGCTCCGGCGAGTTCTCCACCATGCAGGCGCTCGATATCCTGCAGGCCGCCGGCCGGCACATGGCCGCCATCACTGGTGCACAAACCGACCGCATGACGCGTGACGACGGCTGGCGGCTGCTCAGCATCGGTCGGCACATCGAGCGCCTGGGTTTCCTGGCGCGCTCGCTGGCAATGGGGCTGGATACCGCCTCGGTGCACAGCGAGGCGGGTTTCGAGGCCATGCTGGCGCTGTTCGACAGCACCATCACCTTCCACGCGCAATTCCAGCAAAGCCGTGAAATGGCCGCCATGATCGACCTGCTGGTGCTCGACCGCGACAATCCCCGTTCGCTGGCCTGGGTGGCGCACACCTTGCGCGGCCGCCTGGCCAAACTCGCCGGCAGCGAACCCAGTGAACTCAGCGCGTTGTCGCTGCAGGTGCCCAACCCCAACAGCTGGAACCTCGACCAGTTGTGCATGTTCGACCTGCAAGACGGCAACGGCAGCGCCGCCGCGCGGCAACCGATGACGGCACTGGCCAACCTGCTGGTGCAATGCAACGATGCGGCCTTCGATGTGTCGGAAGTCATCAGCACCACGTACTTCACGCATTCGGGCGAGTCGCGCCAAAGCACAGGGGTCTGAGGCATGCACCTGCAGGTCATCCACGAAACCCGTTACGACTACGCCCCCCCCGTGGAGGTGGCGCAACACATGGCCTACCTCCAGCCCCGGAACTCAGCCTCGCAGCAGTTGCTGCGCCACACGCTGCAGGTCGAGCCCCGCCCGGCCCAGGAAACCAGCGCGCTGGACGTCTACGGCAATCGGCGCACCTTCATTTCCTTGCAGAACCCGCACGCCGAGTTGTGCGTGGTCGCCACCAGCACCGTGCTTACCAAACACCGGGCCATGCCTGTGAGCGTGGTGGCGTGGGAACAGGTGCGCGAGCGTTTTCGCTACCGCGCCGATGCAGTCTACGACCCGGCAGCAGAATTCGTGTTCGCATCCCAGCACGTACCTCGCCACCCCGAGTTCGCCGCCTACGCGCGCCCCAGCTTTTCCGCGGGCGCCAGCCTCTTCGAAGGCGCGAGCGACCTGATGCACCGCATCCACCGCGACTTCACCTACGAGAGCCAGAGCACACAGATCAACACGCCGGCCCTGGAGGCGATGGCGCAGCGCAAGGGTGTGTGCCAGGACTTCGCCCACATCATGCTCGCCTGCCTGCGCTCGATCGGGCTGGCGGCCCGGTACGCGAGCGGTTACCTGCTGACCGAACCCACGCCGGGAACGGTGCGGCTGGTTGGCAGCGACGCCTCCCATGCGTGGGTGTCGGTGCTGCTGCCAGACCTGCCCGGTGGCGACCGCTGGTGCGACTTCGACCCAACCAACGACCGCTGGGGATGGGGCCTGCCTGGCGAGGACTACGTGCTGCTGGCCATCGGGCGGGACTACGCCGACGTGTCGCCGATCCGCGGTGTCATCCACGGCGGAGCCAACCACCAGCTCACCGTGGCGGTGACTGTGACGCGCCTCGATGCCGCCAAGCCCGCGGCGCCTTCGCTGCCCTTGCATTCGCAAAGCCAGGTGCAGGGTCAGGGCCAAAGCCAAAGCCAAAACCAAAACCAATCTGGCGCGGCGTGACCGGGGCGCAGTCCTAGAATCCCGCCAGAAGAATGTACTTCCGTGGCACGCAGACCCGCCGCACATTGCATTGCGCCCGATTCCGAAAACCCACACCCACCCCACTGAAAGCACCTTCCATGAACGTCTACGACACCCTGACCGACCTCGCCATCACGCTGCCCCCGGTGGCCATCCCCGCCGCAGCCTATGTGCCGTTCGTGCAGACCGGCAACCTGGTGTTTCTGAGCGGCCACATTGCCAAGAAGGACGGCAAGGTCTGGGCCGGCCAGTTCGGCAAGAACATGACCACCGAAGAAGGCAAGGCCGCCGCCAGGTCCGTGGCCATCGACCTGTTGGGCACACTGCATGTGGCCATCGGCGACCTGAACCGTGTCAAGCGCATCGTCAAGCTGATGTCGCTGGTCAACTCCACCGGCGACTTCACCGAGCAGCACCTGATCACCAATGGCGCCAGCGAACTCATCGGCCAGGTGTTTGGCAGTGGTGTCGGTGCACATGCACGCAGCGCGTTCGGCGTGGCGCAGATCCCGATGGGCGCCTGCGTGGAGATCGAGATGATCGTGGAATTTGCCTGAGTCTGCTGCCGCCCTCAACCGGAGCCTGCCATGTACGAGTCCAAAACCCAGCGGCCACTGCCACCGTCAGCGTTCCGTTCGCGGCTCATCATGCACCTTGTCGCCGCCTTGTGCCTGTTGGCTGTTTCGCTGGGGCTGGGCATGTTCGGGTACATGGAACTCGAGGCGCTTTCCCCCATGGACGCCTTTCTGAATGCCAGCATGCTGCTGGGTGGCATGGGCCCGGTGAATACGCCGGTGACCTGGGGTGGCAAGTTGTTCGCCGGTTGTTACGCCCTGTACGCCGGGCTGGTCTTCATCGCCACGGCTGCGCTGATTTTCACGCCCGTCGTGCACCGGGTGGTCCACAAGTTCCACTGGGATTCCAAGGTGTGACCAGGTGGGCGCTGCCGCCCGCCGGGGCCGCCTCGCCGGCCATGGTGACGATGGTGCAGGAAAGCAGGGTCAGCGCGCCACCGGCTGGCAGTCCTGCCCGGCAACGGAACGCAGCAAGGACGCATCGACCAACTGCGGCGCAATCTCGCGCAATGGCACAAGCACGAAGGCGCGCGAAACCATGCGCGGGTGGGGAATGGTCAGCGCGTCGCTGAAGATGCGGGCTTCGCCGAACAGGAGAATGTCCAGATCCAGCGTGCGCGGCGCGTTCCGGTAGGGCCGCAACCGGCCGGCGCGCAACTCCAGTGCCTGCAACTCCCTCAGCAGGTCCGGTGCTGTCAGGGCGGTATCGACCTGGACCACCGCGTTGATGTAATCCGGGCCGGACGAATCCATCGGCGCCGTGCGGTAAAGAGACGACCGCCGCACAACCCGCGTCGCAGGCAAGGCGTGGATCGCATCCATCGCCTCACGCACCGCGGCCTGCGCGTCGCCCAGGTTGGCACCCAGCGCGAGGTAGGCTGCGACCGCGTCACGCACGGCGTCGCGTGTCAGTTGGCGTCGCCCGGGCCGCCAGACGGCGCTCCGCCCTGATCGCCCTGCGGGCGCGCTCCACCCGGACGCCTGCGCCGGCGGCGCTTTCTGGGGGCTTCGCCATCGGCCGGAAATTCCCGGTTGTCACCGTCGTCGGCCTTGTCATCTGCTGGCGCGCCGTCCTGGGCCGGGCGTGCCGGCATGCCTTCGCCTTCACGTCTTGGTGCCGGTGCCGGCCGCGGTGCCCGTTGCACGCGCGGCCTTTGCGTCTGCTCCAGACGCACACCGTCGACCATGTCGCGGCGCAGGTTGTCATCGGCAACACTGAATTCCTGCCACCAGTCCGACAACACCTCCTCGACCTCACCGGTCTCGGCGCGCAGGCGCATGAAATCGAAAGCCGCCCGGAAGCGCGGCTGTTCCACGAGGCCAAAGGGCGTGCTGCCGGTGCGCTTTTCGAAACGCGGCTGCATCATCCAGATCTCGCGCATGTCGCCGGCCAGCTTGCCGCCGCCGGAGACATCGCCGATCCGCCCCTGGAACACCTCGTCGATGGCATCTTGCAGCGCCGGGAACGGGGCCGGTCGGTCCTGGCCATCCAGGTAGCGGGCCCAGCCCTCACGCACATCGGCCCACAACACACAGGCCAGCAGAAAACTGGGGGCAACCGGCTTGCCTTCTCCGACACGGCGGTCAGTGTCAAGCAGGGCCGCGCGCACCAGGGGCTGGTCGACGCGTTGCACCACCACATCGAGCAGCGGATAAATGCCCTGCGCCAGGCCGAGTTCCTTCAGTTGGTCGATGCTCGACAGCGCATGGCCGGTCTGCAGCAGCTTGAGCATCTCGTCGAACAGGCGGCTTTGCGGCACATCGGCAAGCAGGCCTTTCATGGTCACCAGTGGCGCAGCGGTCTTGGGTTCGAGCTTGAACCCCAGGCCGCGCAGCTTGGCGGCAAAACGGATCGCCCGGATGATGCGCACCGGGTCTTCCCGGTACCGCGTGGCTGGGTCGCCGATCATGCGCAAGGTGAGCTTCTTGGCGTCCTTGATGCCGTTGTGGTAGTCCACCACGACCTGCGTCTCGGGGTCGTAGTACATGGCGTTGATGGTGAAGTCGCGCCGCACCGCATCTTCTTCCTGTGGGCCCCATACGTTGTCGCGCAACACCCGTCCGGTCGAGTCCACGGCGTGTTTCATGCCGGCCAGTTCACTGCGGCTGGTGCGCTCGTTGCCAGCAACCTGCTCGGCGGCGGCATTGTCGAGGTAGGCCCGGAAGGTGGAAACCTCGATCACCTCGTGTTCGCGCCCCCGGCCAAACACCACGTGCACAATGCGAAAGCGCCGGCCGATGATGAAGGCGCGCCGGAACAGGCCTTTTACCTGCTCCGGCGTGGCGTTGGTGGCCACGTCGAAGTCCTTGGGGCGCAGGCCGACCAGCAGGTCTCGCACCGCACCACCCACGATGTAGGCCTCGAAACCGGCCTGCTTGAGCGTGTGCACCACGTTTGCGGCGCGTTCGTCCACCAGTTTGGGGTCGATGCCGTGCTCGGCAACCGGCACCTCCACGCGTTTGCCGAAGGGAGATTTGGGGCTGCGGGCGGAAGTTTTTCCGAGCAGCTTGTCGATGAAGTTCTTGATCATGAATACAGGGTTTGCGCGCCGACCTGTATCGGCGCAGCATGTTGGTCGTAGCTAATTTCTGGGAAACAGGTCCAGTATGCGCCATCCGCGCGAGCCGGCGATCGCGCGCAGGCGGTCGTCGGGGTTGGTCGCCACCGGCGCGTTGGAGCGCTCCAGCAGCGGCAGATCGTTGGTTGAGTCGGAGTAGAAGGTGATGTGCACGCGGTCCCAGTCGAGTGCGCGTCCGGCCAGCCACTGGCTGACGCGCACCACTTTGCCCTCGCGCGCAGAAGCCACCCCGCGAATTTCTCCGGTGAGCCAGCCGGTGCCGCCCGGGGCATCGTCGTGCTCCAGTTCGACTGCCATCAGGTCACTGACCCCGAAAACCTCGGCAATCGGCCGTGTCACGAATTCGTTGGTGGCCGTGATGATAGCGACCTGGTCCCCCGCCTGCTGGTGCGAACGTACAAGGTCCAGCGCCGCAGGCCTGATCGCCGGCGCCACCACCGTCCGCATGAAATCCGCCCGGGCTGCCAACGCGGCCTCGCGCCCCTGGCGCCGAACGGCATCGGTGGCAAAACGCACGTAGTCGTGGATATCGAGTGTCCCGGCCTGGTATTGCGCATAGAACCCGTCGTTGCGCTGGGCGAACTCGACCGGGTCGGTCCAGCCAATGGAGGTGGTGAACACGCCCCACGCGTAGTCCGAATCGATCGGCAACAGGGTGTGATCGAGGTCAAACAGGGCGATCCGGGGGATGGTCATGTCAGGCGCCCGCCGAGGGCGGGGTCGGGTTGCAGGCCAGGGCGCCTGGACGAATCGGGATTGTCTGCTTTCGGCCCATTGCGGTCATTCGTTGCCTGGTCTGGGTTGGCGTTGGCGTTGGCGCGCGTCGCGGCAGGCGCAGCCCGGCGTGGGCTCATACTGGAGCGGTCGGGCGCTGAACGCGCCGACTGCCCTGTGGTGCTCGCCCGAGGGTCGGGCCGCAGAACTCACTACGCGCCCTGCGGGCGCTTCGTTCGGACAACCGCGGCCAAAATGATGACGAAGTGCGCTGCGCGCACCGACCCTCGGGCTGCGCTCCTCGGCGCCCCAGAAATCGCCC